>JAFGIP010000021.1 GCA_016929525.1 Bacteroidales bacterium | reverse complement strand
TTGATAACGTTTTTCAACTCTGTGGTTCTCTGTTTATTTCTCTTATTGCTCTGTGGTTTAAGATATTAAGAATTTACTACAGACCTGCCTACCGGTTTAACTGCCGTTATAGGCAGTCATGCAGGGTTTCACAAAGAAGAAAAAGGGTTACACAGAGATTTTTGAGACAGCTTTCAGCTATTATTTATCTGTTTGTGCTGCCAATCCATTATTGTTATTTTTCCTCGCTCTTAAATATTCGAGGAAATGTCTCCAACGTTTCTGGGCAAGGGTTGTCATCCTGTACATTACCGGCACAATAACCAGCGTAAGGAATGTTGAGAATGTCAGTCCAAATATTACTGTCCATGAAAGTGGTGCCCAAAATTTTGCCATATCACCACCGAAATATATTTCCGGACTATATTCAGTCAGAAGTCCTTCAAAATGGATGTTCAGTCCAATTGCCATTGGAATCAGTCCGAGGATTGTGGTTATGGCAGTAAGCAATACCGGACGAAGTCTTGTCTTACCTCCCAGGACAATGCATTCAGTAGCAACATCGACAGGCAGAAATGCTCCTTCTTCCAGCCCAAGTTCTTTCCTTTTACGGGCCTTCAATAATTCTATATAATCAACCAGCACAATAGCGTTATTTACTACAATTCCTGCCAGTGATATTATACCGATACCCGTCATTATAATGATAAAATCCATTCTAAACGTTGCCAGACCACCAAATACGCCAATTGTGCTGAACAATATCGATATAAGAATGATGAAAGTCCGAATTACTGAATTGAACTGTGTAACAAGAATAATCATAATCAGGGCCATAGCAATGAGTAAAGCATTCTTCAGAAATTCAGAAGATTCTGCCTGTTCTTCCTGTTCACCGGTAAAAGCATAGCGATAGCCCTGCGGCATCTTAAAACTCTCCATGCGTGCTTTTATCTGCTCGTTGATCCTGGTCGGATTATATCCTTCAATAACATTAGAGTAAAGGGTTATAACCCTGTCAAGGTCTTTTCTTCTGACAGAGCTGAATGATGTTGTGTATTTAAATTCAGCAACAGAAGAAAGTGGTATCTGTATAGGTCCGTTATCTGAAAAGTAGATTATCCTTAAATTCTGCAATGCTGCAAGATCATACCTGTATTCATCTTTAAGACGAAGCTGAATCGGGTATTCATCTTCCCCAACTTTAAATTCAGAAACCTGCTCGCCGTAAAGTGCTGTTCTTAATGTGAAAGCAACATCTTGCGTACTTAGTCCCAAACGTCTTACTTTATCACGATCAAGAACTACCATTAATTCAGGTTTCTGGGTACTGATATCCATTTTAAGGCCTCCCATCCCTTCAATACCTGCAAGGTTTATGAAGGTCTTAATAGTATCGGCGAGGTGTACAAGCTGGTCGAATTCAGCACCGATAATCTCAACATTGATTGGTTTACCGGTAGGCGGTCCCATATCATCTTTAAGAAGTTCTATTTCTACGCCCGGGTACTTACCTATCAGGTGCTTACTAAGTTTGCGCATTATTTCCGATGTGTTAATATCGCCTCTAAACTCATAATCGACAAAATTAATTGTGATCCTCGCCTTTTCAGCCACAGGCCCTTCCGTAAAATTATTAGGGTCACCGCGCCCGACAGTAGCCAGAACAGACTCAACAACCTTAGTATAAGGTTGCATGAAGTCGAAAATATCATCTTCAAGTACTTTTACATATTCATTTGTTGCTGTAATATCCGTACCAATAGGCAGCTCACATATCACAAAAACAGTATTCGGATCATTTTCCGGGAACAGAAGTACATCGGTACCCCTTGCTCCATAGAACACAATTGTAAATATCAGAAGCACAATGGTGCCTCCGAAAAACAGGATCAACCTTTTGCCTTTAAGTGCAAATCGTAATGTTTTTTCATAAGCCCTTTCAAGACGCTGCAGAAAAATTTTCTGGAACCAGGATTCCATTTTCCTAAGAATAAGTAAATTCAGAAATCCGATCAGACCAAAAATTATCAGCAGATTACCTAAAACCATCCATTTTGCCAATAAGAATAATAACCCAACTGCAACCATAACCGTTGCCACTCTAACTCCTCTTCTTCGGCTCAGGCCGTTACCGTTATTAATTTTTATAAAAGTTGCTGCTACAACCGGTATAATAACAAGAGCCACAAATAAAGAAGATGTAAGGACAATAATAAGTGTCACGGGTAATATCTTCATGAATTCACCCATAATTCCCTGCCACATTGCGATCGGGAAGAACGCAGCCAATGTTGTTGCTGTTGAAGCAATAATTGGTACGGCAATCTCACCAACAGCTTTTCGTGCAGCCTCCCAGGGTTCATATCCATTATCGACGAACCTGTAAATGTTTTCCACTACAACAATGGCATTATCTACCAGCATACCCAAAGCCAGTATCAACCCAAATAATACCATCATATTGATCCGGTAATCGATAATTCCGATTACAACAAATGATATCATCATCGACATTGGAATGGCAAGACCGACAAAGAGAGCATTTCTGGTGCCCAGAAAGAAAAACAGTACGGTAATTACGAGAATTACACCCATTATCATGGTATTCTCAAGATTTAAAAGCTGTGCCTTAACCATTTCACTTTGGTCGTCGGTTATGGCAATTCCTAAATCTTCAGGAAGCATATTATCTGCTTTTGCTTCATCAAGAACGTTATAAATCTTTTTTGTTGCTTCCAGCAGGTTTTCTCCGCTTTTCTTTACAATCTGCACCGATACAACAGGATTTCTATCCAAACGTGCATATGTAGAAGGTTCAGCAAAATCGTCAACAATTTCAGCCACATCTTTCAAATACACTACTTTATCTTCCTCTTTTTTGATAATAATATCCTCCATCTCCTTTGGATCTTCAAATTCCCCTACGGTTCGGATACTTCTGCGAGTTTTCCCCAGTAATATATCACCTCCTGAAATTGAAATATTTTCAGCTCTGATAGCACTGCTTATATCATAAAAAGTAAGATTCTGGGCCATCATTTTTACAAGGTCGACATTTACCTTAATCTCCCTTTCATTCACTCCTTCAATATATACTTTTGAAACCTCTCCTATTCTTTCCAGTTCATCCTGAAGGTATTCGGCATAACCTTTAAGCTCTTCCACACTATATTCACCGGAGAGATTGATATTTAAAATAGGTATTTCAGAAAGGTCAATATCGAATACAAGAGCACTCTGCCGTTCATTACTAACCGGGGGTAATTCACTTTCTGCAATATCTACCGCATCTTTAACTCTTCTCAGCGCATCTTCAAGGTCGACATCGGTATTAAACTCAACAAATATCATTGAAACATCCGGTGCCGAAATTGAGGTTATCTCCTTCATACCGCGGACATTTTCAATTTCCTTCTCCAACGGACGGGTAATCAGATTTTCAATATCCTCTGGTGAGTTACCAAAATAGATGGTTTGCACCATGATCTGTGGCCAGGTAATTTCCGGGAATAGCTCTTTTGGTAAATTTCGATAGGAATATATTCCAAAGAATATAAGAATTATTGTTAACAGGTAAACTGTGTTTTTATTTCGAAGTGCCAGATTCGTTAATTTGAATTCTCTGACCACTTTTTCTGATAATTCTTTCGCTGTCATTACAAACTTATTTTCAGATTTATTTTACATTAACCGGAACTCCTGAGCTTACAAGGTTATATCCCTTGACAATAACCTTATCACCCAAGCTAAGTCCTTTTGCGATCATTGTCTGATCATTGTATGAAAGATCCGGGGTTATATATTTTTTTCCGACAGTCATTTGTCCTTCTTTTTCTTTGGCAACATAAACGTAATTCCCGGTAATATCTTTACGAATAACCAGCGTTGGAATAACAAATGCATCGCTGCTTGAAAAATCATTAATCCGAATTGTTGAAACCATATTTGGTTTAATCTGCTTATTAATATTATCAATGTTAAGCTCTATCTCGAATGTTCTGCTATCCTTATTCAGTACATTGGATACCCTTTTAATTCTGGTTCTTTTCTGATAATCCGGTAATGATGCAAATGTCAGGTCGACATAGTCTCCTTCCTTTATTTTACCAACATAGTTTTCTGAAATATCAGCGATAATTATCAGTTCAGAATAATTCACGAATTCAACAACAGGAAACATAGCTGATGCCAGTTCTCCTTCTTTCTGGAATATTTTATCGACGTATCCGTCGAATGGTGCCCTGATGGTAGACATACGTTCCTGAGCTTCCAGTGATTCAAGCTGAGCTTCAAGCGATTCTTTATTCGTTTTAGCCTGCAGATATTGAATTTCGGAACCAATTCCCTGGTCCCAAAGCGTCTTTTGTTTTTCATAAGTACTTGTAACAAGCTCCAGGTTCGATTTCACTGCATCGATTTGTTTTGCAATTACTTCTTTATTTAATGATATCAGCAGCTGTCCTTTCTTCGCAAAATCACCTTCATCCATATGTATTTTTTTAATTTGCCCGCCGGCTCCCTCAGGACTTATCAGTGCATATTCTTTTGCTTCGACATTTCCGTAAGCAATAAAATAATGATTGAATTCTTCGGGTTTTATTTCTTTTACCTCCACAGGTATACGTTTGTCTGTTTCTGCTGTATCGGAAAGTTGTTTTTCAAGCTTAATAATCTGCTGCTCCAGTTTAACAATTTGTTGTTTTTTCTGAATGATCTGTTTTTTAATTACCTCATCATTAGAGCCACATGCTAACAGAAAAACCAGTGGCAGTGTTTTAAGAATATTTTTCATATCTGTATGTTTTCTTGATTTCAGTTTATTATAATTTACTATATGCTTTATCGAGTGCCACTTTGGCATTTAGCAGGCTAAGAACAGCTGTTGACAATGTTAACTGTGCTTCAAGATACTGATTGTTGGCAAGTGTGAGATCCATACTTGAAACCATCCCCTCCTGGTATTTTGCAGTTGTATTGTCAAGGATTTTTTTTGAAAGATCGAAGTTCTTTCTTTCATTTTCATAAGTTTCAAATGCACTCATATAATCATATTTTGTCTGTTCAGCAGTCATAATTAAGGCTTGCGATTCCTGTTCCTTTTGCAGCTGTACTTTCTCCAGTTCAATTCTTGCCTGGCTGACTTTGGCATTTTTCATTCCGCTGTTGAATATCGGAATATCAACTCCCACACCTACCATATGTTTCATGGTAAAATCGAAATCGGCTTTTTCTAGTCTGTCAGTATATTGATAGAAGGCTGATACCTGCGGCATGTATCTTGATTTTTCTCTCATCATGCTTAACTGATTAAGCTTCTCCTGGGTTGACAACAAACGATAATCAATATTGGCATCCAGGTTAAAATCATAGTAACCAGATAACTCAACAAGGTTGGCTTCTATTAGATCTTCAATACTTTCAGTAAGTTGAATTTCATTATCAATCTCCAAACCCAGTTGATATTTTATCACTTTATACATAAGCTCAGTCTGTCTTTCTATCGACTTTAGCTGATTCAGGGTCCTTGTTACATTTATACCAATCTGATCTGCCTCTGTTGATTCAACAAGACCAACTTCACTTGCTTTTTTTGTCTCATCATATATTTTCGATAAATTTTCAACAGTCTCATTCAGTAATAAGGCATTTCTTTCAAGGATCAGAATTGTGAAATAGGTACTTGCCACTAATTCTTTTAAAGTTATTGTAGTTTTTTCGTACGCTTCTTCCGAGAACTGTTTGTATGTTTTAGTAGCTTTTAATCCTACAATGTATTCGCCGCTAAAAATAAGTTGTGTAACCAGAAGGTTATATGACACATCGTTTTCAACTCCAAGTTTAATCGGTTCTCCGGGTTCGAAACCAATACCTGCTCTGTCCGGATCATTCAAATCGGCTCCTGTTACTGTTTCATCCGGTTCCATATTACTGTATAAAAACATATCTCCACCAAATACTGCTTCGGGGACCTCCGGGATATAAGTATAGTCAATACCCGCACTAACCTGTGGTAATCCAACGGATGTATATTCCCACATTCTTTTTTCTGCTGATTCAATATCTTTTTCAGCATTTACACTTAAATAATAATTTTCGATAGCATAGTCCTGAGCTTCTTTTAAAGAGAAGCTTAAAACAGAATCGATCTGCGCCGAAAGATTCATTCCAGCGGTTAACATTATAAATGTCAACAATAATAATGATCTGCTCATTTTCATGATTTTGATATTTGTATCAGTGACTTAATATTTTAACTTAAAACAAACACTGCATATTTATATTAGTAACAATTAAAACCAGAATAGTTACTATTTATTTCTAAAAACAAACCGGAATATTTTTTTCAGTCACACATTCAGAAGAACGATCCGGTTCGAATTGTTCGTAAAAATAGATACCTATTTTATTGGATGAAATTAAAAATCGGCAAATCCATTTAATTGATCGGTAAACGCCTTACAAAGCATACCAAACGAATTATTCCTCCAAATACTAATTATCAGGAGATGATGTAAATCACCGATAATCAGAATCAATATCATATCTATTTGGTTGAGTATATCGCCATTTACTTATAACTTTAGTTTAATGAAAACATTTTCATTAGAAGCTGGAGGCTGTACTCCAAATGTTTTTATAGATGAATCGAAAAGTCTGGTTGAAATATCAGGTAATTCGACACTTAGAGACACAAACTGGTTTTATAGCAATTTACTGAAATGGATAATTGCATTTAACACAGGATCATCAAAGACGCGTGTTTTTAATATTAAATTAAAAAGGATCAACGATAGTTCATCAAAGTGGATTGGTGTAATATTTAGTAAGCTGAACACAGTGCTGCACGATAACAATCGTGAAATAAATTGGTACCTTGTAGAAAATAGTCGTAGATCTTTAGCAACCGGGCAGATGCTTAAAGACAAAACAAATTTCAGTGTGAATTTTGTATCACAAACACAGAACTACTATTAAGCCTGTTGAATTCAACTAAAAGAAAAGATTATGGGATGGTTTGAAACAGGTAACAAAACAAAATCGATGACAAAGGAAATACCTGTCATCGAAATTAAAGAAAGACTCAAAAAAATGGAAGTTTCAGGTCAATCCAGAATGCCTGATCCGGTAGAATTTTATAAACTTCTGGAAGAAAAAATACAGTATTACTTTTATCAATTTAATAAAACATTGATTATCGACTTTAAGTTTGAGTATATCAATACAGGATCTTCAAAATGGCTTTTCCACATTCTTAAAAACTTACAGGAAATAGTAAAGAAAGGAGGCCTTATAGAAATCAACTGGTATTATGAAGAAGATGACGAAGTTATTCAGGAAGCCGGTGAAGTATTAGGTTCAGTTTTACTATTTCCATTCAATATGAGAGAAGTGAAGTAATACAGGTTTGAAATAAACTCCCATTTATAAATAATTCACCGGTTATATACCTGTCATTAAATAATTACGTTATAGTCTAAGATATATTTTATTATCCTTTTTTTACTGATGCTGAAATTAAGACTCATGAAACAGTTCTCTATATTGCTACTGTTTGCAGGAACGTTAACCAGTTCTGTTTTCTGCCAGGAAAAGAAAAGTACAGAAGCTTTTGAAAAAATTGTAATCGCAGATGGGGTATTTGCCCAGATCGTATCATCCTCTGACTATTCACTGGAAATAAAAGCAAATAATCAAAGTCAGAACTGCCTTGTCACAACTGTTGAAAATGGCATTCTTACGCTGAAGAAAAGAAGTAAATCGACCTGCACAGAGGATATATTTGTAAGTATTATCTGCCCTTATATAAAATCGATTGAAGTCATTGGAAAATCAGAACTTACTTCAAAGGGAATCCTGAGAACAGATAGTCTGAATATTAACGTCAGGAACAGAAGTAAAGTATATATAGACGTGGAAGTTGCTTATTTAAAAGCCGAACTTTCAGAAGGAAGTATATTAAACGCGAGGGGCAACACTGAATTTATAAAAGCCAACCTAGTTACTTCTGCTATATTATCAACTTATGACCTCAAGGCAAACGATGCTAAAATTAGATGCACATCGGGTGCAATGGCCAAAGTTTGTGTAAATAATACCCTTGAAGCACAGACAATAGGCAATAGTTACATTGGCTACAAATGTTCTCCTGAAAAAAAAATATTTGATACAAGTTCAGGTGGAAAAATTGAACAGGTTAGTCCTTAAAATACTTTAACAGTACTTGTGCAATTTCAATATCCTGAGGTACTGTGATCTTTATATTCTCCCTGTTTCCTTCTGCCAGGTAAATTTTATAACCTGCTTTTTCTACAACGCTTGCGTCATCTGTAAAGTCATCCTCATATTCAATATTATAAGCATCAAGCAAAACATCTGACTGAAAAACCTGGGGTGTTTGTACCAGTTTATAAAAATTTCTATTCAGCGCAACAGAATCGTGATTTTCAACTTTTCTGATCGATTCTGTAAGATCAACTACCGGTACTGCCGAGCCATATTCTTCAGCTGTTTTAATACAGTTTTCAAGTGTTTGTTTACTTACAAGTGGTCTTACCCCGTCGTGAACTGCAACCAATAAAGATTTACCAATACCTTCCAGACCGTTCTTTACTGAATGAAATCTTGTTTCACCACCTTTAAATATTTTATGCTCTGTTTTAAAATTATATTCCTTACAAAGCTTATCCCATGTTTCAGTTTCATCTTCCGGAAGAACAATTCTTATTTCCATTTGTTTATCATATCCATAAAAAGCATTTATGGTATGCATCAAGACTGGTAAATTATTAAGTAACAAAAACTGCTTCGGTGTAGATGAATTCATTCTTTTTCCGGCACCTCCAGCCACTATTAACGCAATTGTTTTCATTTATTGAATATATTATATTGCAAATGAAATTAATATTTAACTCATAAGCAATGTTTAACAAATCGCTAAAATTTCTCCAATTACTACAACAAAATAACAACCGTGATTGGTTTCATGCAAATAAATCTATCTACAATGAAGCAAAGGCAGAATTTGAGCTCGTTACAGAGATATTAATCCATGAAGTAAGCCGGTTTGATAAAGACATCGCCGGCCTGCAACCAAAAGATTGTATTTTCAGGATATTCAGGGATATAAGGTTTTCTAGTGATAAAACACCTTATAAAACTAATTTTGGTACTTATCTGGTACATGGAGGACGTAATTCGGGATTCGCCGGATATTATTTTCACCTGGATATTAAGGGATCATTTCTTGCCGGCGGAATTTACATGCCTCCTTCTGAAATTCTAAAAGCGGTTCGAAATGAAATTTATGAACATCCCGAGGAATTTAAGAATATTCTTAGTGAGGCTAAACGACACAATGAATTTAATGTATTGCATGACGAAAAACTTAAAACTGCTCCCAAAGGTTTTCCAAGAGATTTCCCTGACATTGAACTTCTAAAATATAAGAGTTACGGATTAAGTCGTATTATAACCGATAGTGAACTTTCGAGTGATAAAATATTGAACACTATTATTGAAAATTTTAAGATTATAAAACCAATGATTTGTTTTATAAATAATGCTATAGAAAGTAAAATGAATTAATGTTGTTCTAAGACATTTTTCACAACAGTGGTAATTTCTGCTACTGTAAATGGTTTACAGACATGAGCAACACAGCCGGCATTATAGCATTTCTCAATTTCTTCATTAAGGGCAAAAGCTGTTTGTGCGACAACAGGTATTTTAGACCCCATTTCTTTTAATCTTCTGGTTACTTCCATTCCATCCATTGTGGGCAGGTGAATATCCATAAGGATTATATCGAACTTTTTACCTTCCGCAACCCAGTCGATAGCTTTTTGCCCGACATCTGCCCATACGGTTTTCATTTGATAACTCTGTAGAATATCACGAATCAGAAACCAGTTTGATTCTTCATCTTCAACAATCAAAGCTGTTTTTCCACAAAAAATTTGATACATAGCCAAACATGAAAATGTCAGCCATCAAGTTATAAAGAATCTTGGAAATAAGTATTAAAAACACATCATTTTTGTAATTCCTTCCAGGCAAGAGCCGATGAACCCAGAATAGCAGCGTTTGTTTCCTGCAATTCAGAAAGCTTCAGTTGTACTTTCCCCCTGTATATCGGAAATAAATTTTCATCCATATATTTTTTAGTTGGCTCCAATAAAAGATCACCGGCTTTAGCCAGACCTCCAAACAGGAATATTGCTTCCGGGCTTGTACATGCAACTGCATCGGCCAGTTTAACACCTAAAATGCGTCCTGTAATTTCAAATGCTTCAAGAGCAATTTTATCACCTTTCTTAGCAGCTTCTGAAATCATTTTTGCAGTCAGATCATTAAATCCGATATTTCTTAAATCGCTCGGTACAATTTTTTCAGATATAAGTTTTAATACGGTACGCTTAATGCCGGTAGCTGATACATATGTTTCGAGACAACCTCTTTTTCCGCAACCACACTGACGACCACGATGCTTAACATTTAAATGTCCTAATTCCCCGGCGAATCCGTCATGTCCGTAAACCAAATCTCCATTTACAACAATGCCGCCACCTAAACCTGTCCCTAATGTTATCAGAATAAAATCTTTCATATTTTTTGCACCGCCATATATCATTTCTCCAAGTGCAGCAGCATTCGCATCGTTAGTTAGTACAATAGGAATATCCGGATAATATGCTTTTAACTTATCCACGAAATTAATGGTCCCTTTCCAGTTAAGGTTTGTAGCTTTTTCTATGGTTCCCTTGTAATAATTCCCATTTGGAGCTCCAATTCCAATTCCCATTAAGGTAATGGGAATATCAACAGACTGAATAGTCTCTTCAATTTCAGTATGGAGTGTTTCGAGGTATACGTCAAAATCGCTGTACTTATCGGTACTTATAAAATTTTCTTTTAAGCATTGTCCCTGTTGGTCTACAATTCCATATTTGGTGAATGTCCCTCCAATGTCAATACCTATTACAACTTCCGTCATTCGCCGATTTTTTTATTATTTATTTTATTATCGTGCCACAAAAATAATATAATCGCTGAAAGTACACTCAATTTGTTTGTTGACAGACTGGTAAAATTGATGACAGGGATAAAAATGCGGATAAAAATCATTATGCAGTTTCCTGAGAACCAGTTATTTTAACGTTTTTCTCTAAGATATTTACGCTGAAAAATAAAAATTGATATTACCCCAATCGATATTGATGAATCGGCAATATTAAATATTGGTCTGAAAAAAATGAATTTCTGTCCGCCCCATACAGGCAACCACTCAGGGTAATTACCCTCTATCAAAGGAAAATATAACATATCAACAACTTTTCCGTGAAGTATTGATCCATATCCACCTTCAGCAGGGAATAAAGTAGCCGCATGAAAATATGAGCTTTCGCTAAATATAAGTCCATAGAACATACTGTCAATAATATTACCTATTGCTCCGGCAAGTATTAATGACAAACATACTATAAATCCGACCGGGGCTTCTTTTTTAATCACCGATCGAAGATAAATACCTATTAAAACAACAGCCACAACCCTGAAAAGAGTAAGGGCCGGTTTACCAAGTTTCCCCGGAATATCAATCCCAAATGCCATCCCTGGATTTTCAATAAATCTGATAAGAAACCAGTTACCGAACACATGGCGTGTTTCTCCCAGCGTCATATTTGTCTTAATGATTATCTTAAATATCTGATCGATAATTAGTATGCTAATTACAATAAGTATGGCTGTTCTTGATCGGGACATTATAAATATTTTTTCATTTTTGGATTGCATAAACAATAAAAAATGATTGGAATGCAATCCAATCATTAATAACTAATTATTTAACAATCTTTTATTTTTGTCTTTGTTTAGCGTCAATAGAAAGAGTTGCATGAGGCACGGCCCTTAATCTTTCTTTCGAAATAAGCTTACCTGTTTCCCGGCAAATGCCATATGTCTTGTTCTCTATCCTTACTAATGCAGCCTGTAAATGCTGAATAAATTTTAACTGCCTCTGGGCCAATTTTCCTGATTCTTCTTTTGAAAGTGTTGAAGCTCCTTCTTCGAGAACTTTAAATGTAGGTGAAGTATCTTGGGTATCGTTACTTTCGCTCTGAGTTATGGCACTTTTTAACAACTCATAATCTTTTTTAGCCTTATCAAGCTTCTCGAGAATTATCTGTCTAAATTCTTCGAGTTCTTCATCGGAATATCTGGTCTTTTCTCCCATCTTACTTTTGTTTTAAACGTCTAAAAGTATAAAAAATATTAATACCTGATTATTTAAGTATTAAATCTTATCTATTTGAATTTGTGTTATCGTATTATCATCAAGCACAACTTCTTTTGAACTTGCTGAAGTAAGTTCATCAACTAGATCAATCTTATGTGCAAGTGTTTGAGAACCAATGTAATCACCAAAATTCTCAATTGCGCTTACAATTTCTTTATGACGCTTGATCCGGATATTTATTTTATCGGTTACTTCCAGTCCGCTTTCTTTCCTTAGATTTTGAATCCGGTTTATAAATTCACGGGCAATTCCCTCTTGTTTTAGATCATCGGTAACCTTTATATCCAGAGCTACAGTTAGTTTTCCTTCGCTAGCAACTAACCATCCCGGTATATCTTCAGAAAGGATTTCGACATCTTCAGGTGTAAGAACAACTTCCTGATTATCTATATTTAGTGTATAACTTCCATCGATTTCAAAATTCGCAATATCCTCCTGTGACAGATTCCCAATTTGTGATGCAACCTGCTTCATGAGTTTACCAAATCTTGGCCCCAGATTTTTGAAATTTGGTTTAATCTTTTTAACGAGGATTCCTGAAGTATCTTTTAAAAACTCTATCTCTTTAATATTAACCTCGGAAAGGATCAGACCTGATACCATTTTAAGTTGTTCTTCGAACTGATCGTTCAGTACCGGTACCATAATTTTACTAAGTGGCTGACGAACTTTAATATTTACTTTACGCCGCAAACCTAACACCAGAGAGGATATGCTTTGTGCAATATTCATTCTTTCTTCCAGATCGGTATCAATATGTTTCGGGTTAAAATTTGGAAAATCGACGAGATGAACTGACTGAACCGAGTCTGATGAGTTGATCTTTGTTAAATCGCAGTATAGTTTATCTGAATAGAATGGTGCAATTGGTGAAGCAAGAATCGAAACAATTTTTAAACATGAGTATAAGGTCTGATAAGCAGCGAGTTTATCCGTATCGAATTCACCGCCCCAAAATCTTTTACGATTAAGTCGTACGTACCAGTTACTCAGGTGTTCCATTACAAATTCCTGGATTAATCTGCCTGCTCTTGTAATTTCATAATTTTCATATTGTTCACCAACTTCCTTTACCAGCGTATTCAGTAAAGAAATAATCCAGCGGTCAATTTCCGGCCTGTCTTCAACAGGGACTTCCTTTTCATTACATGTGAAACCGTCAACGTTGGCATACAGAGCAAAGAATGAATATGTATTGTATAATGTTCCGAAGAATTTCCTGCGCACTTCTTCTATTCCTTCAATATCAAATTTTAAATTATCCCATGGTTGTGCATTTGTGATCATATACCAGCGCAGTGGATCCGATCCGTATTTTTCAATAGTATCGAACGGATCAACTGCATTTCCAAGACGCTTCGACATCTTATTGCCATTTTTATCGAGTACCAATCCGTTACTGATAATATTCTTAAAGGCAACAGAATCGAATAACATAACAGCAATCGCATGCAGTGTAAAAAACCATCCTCTGGTCTGATCAACTCCCTCAGCAATAAAATCTGCCGGATAAACATTATCGAAATCAGTTCCATTTGTAGCAAAAGGATAATGCACCTGTGCATAAGGCATTGCTCCTGAATCGAACCATACATCGATCAGATCGGGCTCACGAAGCATCTTCTGCCCGTTATCGGAAACCAGGATTACCTCATCTACAAAAGGACGATGTAAGTCTATCCTATTGTAGTTTTCAGCTGAAAAATCCCCTACCCTGAAATCGGAAATCGGATTTGATTTCATGAAACCTGCTTCAACAGATTTCTTAATTTCCTTTTTCAATTCTGCAACAGAACCTATACACTTCATTTCGGTTCTATCTTCACTCACCCAGATAGGAAGCGGTGTTCCCCAGAATCGTGAACGCGAAAGATTCCAGTCGACTAAATTTTCCAGCCATTTACCAAATCTTCCTGTTCCTGTTGCAGGCGGTTTCCAGTTTATTGTATTGTTTAACTCAATTAACCTTTCTTTAAGAGCTGTAGTACGAATAAACCACGAATCAAGAGGATAATAAAGAACAGGTTTATCGGTTCGCCAGCAGTGCGGGTAATTATGAATATGCTTTTCAATACGAAAAGCTTTATTGTCCTTTTTCAGGTCAACAGCAATATCTATATCAATTGTCGGGTCATTTTCAGATAAAGACTCATCGTATTCATTTTTTACATATCTACCCTGAAAAGAAGCATAAGATTTAGTATTCACTGATTTTCTTACAAAATCAATATCCAGTTTCTCAACAGGATAGAAACGTCCTTTACGATCGACAAGAGGTGCTTTTGTTCCGTCCTTATCAGTAACTGTAAGCGGAACTACACCATACTGCTGAGTAATACGATAGTCGTCGGCGCCAAATGTAGGTGCAATATGTACAATGCCTGTACCGTCCTCTGTTGTTACAAAATCACCGATGAGCACTTCAAATGCTTTACCATCCGGGACTACCCAATCGATGAGTTGTTCATACTGAATACCTTTCAGTTGGTTCCCTTTATATTCTTTTAAGACCTTAAATGGAATTTTTTTATCTCCATCCTGATAATCTTCCAGTTGTAATTCACTATTCTTAGGATCGAAATATACCGGCATAAGGTCTTTGGCCAGGATTACCGTTATCGGATTCGATGTATAAGGATTAAAAGCTTTTACTTTAACATAGTTGATCTGACCACCTACAGCCAAAGCAGTATTTGACGGAAGTGTCCATGGAGTAGTTGTCCAGGCCAGGAAGAATACTTCTGTATCAGTATCTTCAAACAGGAATTGTGATTTTTCATTTCGAATTACCTTGAACTGGGCAATACAGGTTGTATCTTTCACATCGCGATAACATCCCGGCTGATTCAGTTCATGCGAACTTAAGCCTGTTCCGGCTGCCGGTGAATAAGGTTGGATTGTATAACCTTTATATAAAAGATCCTTTTTGAAAAATTCTTTCAGTAAATACCACAAAGTTTCAATATACCTGTTATCATAGGTAATGTACGGATGATCCATATTAACCCAGTAACCCATTTTACGGGTAAGGTCTTCCCATTCTCGGGTATACTTCATTACTTCCTTTTTACAGGTATCGTTATATTCTTTTACTGAAATCTTAGAGCCAATATCTTCTTTTGTAATCCCGAGTAATTTTTCTACGCTTAATTCAACCGGTAGTCCATGAGTGTCCCAGCCGGCTTTTCTTTCAACTTTAAAACCTTTAAGTGTTTTATACCTGCAAACAATATCTTTTATTGCCCGTGATATAACATGGTGTATTCCGGGCATACCATTTGCCGAGGGCGGTCCTTCATAAAAAATATATGAATTCCCGTTACTCCTGTTCTCAAGGCTTTTATGAAATACATCATCCCGGTCCCATTTCGCCAATACTTCCTTATTTATCCGGGACAGATCAAACTGTTTGTATTCTGGAAATTTGTTGCTCATTGTGATATAATACTATATATGCATCATGCTGAAAATTGCACAAAGATAGACTTCTGAATAAAAAAAACCAATTAATAATCAATATACGGACCTCTTGAATAGCAGTAAGTTGAATACTCGTTACAACTTTATTTGGAACCTTTTTCAAGTGTGAAAGCAAAAGTAGAACCCTGATCGATTTTGCTCTGAACATTAATAGTTTGATTATGAGCTTCAAGGATATGTTTAACGATCGATAACCCTAAACCTGTTCCTCCCATTTCACGCGAACGGCTTTTATCTGTCCGGAAGAAACGTTCAAATATTCTTGGCAGATCTTTCTCTGACATACCAACACCATTATCTGATATTTCAACCATTATATATTCTTCCATATCCATGAAACTGATCAGAGAATGTCCCCCTTCTTTACCATAAATAATGGAATTTACAATAAGGTTTTTAATTACCTCATAGATCCTTTTTCTATCAGCATGTACCATAACACTTTTATCGAAATTTCGTTCTAACTTCACTTTTATATTTCTATCCTTTGCGAATTGTTCCTGTTCATCAATTATCTCTTCTACAAGCTTAACAATATTAAAATTGATGTACTCTAATTTAAGTTCTCCTGATTCCATGCGTGATATTGATTCAAGATCGTTAACAATAGAAATCAATCGGTTTACACTTTTTTCAGTGCGCTCAAGATACTTTCTGTTTATTTTCTTATCTTCCAGTCCGCCATCAAGTAATGTAAGGATATAGCCCTGGATGTTGAAGATCGGTGTTTTTAATTCGTGCGAAACATTACCAAGGAATTCCCTTCGATATTTTTCCAATTGTCTCAGCTGAGTGATTTCCCTTGTTTTCTTTTTTGCCCAGACCATCACATCGTTTTGTACATCCTGTATTATATCATCTTCTTCCAGATTACTTCTTAATTTATCTTCTTCATAATTAATTTGTTGAATTGTTTTATAAATGGGTTTGATCTTTTCAAATATGAAATTATTCAGAGAATAGAATACAATTATAAAAACTGAAAAAAAAACCAATAAGGCAATAAACAGAATTGAAACAAAAATATTAGATTCTTTAATTATAATAATAATGATCCCGCCTCCAACTGTAATAACAGATGTAATTAAAGCTATAATTATTGCTAATTGTCTCGGCGAAGATTTTCGCATATTCATAAAAATAAGGATGCTAAAATAAGTTAACTTATTGCGAACTAATATAGTATGCTTATTAAGTTATTACTAACAAATTTTTAATTTACTTCCTTAACTGTTGTTTAACAATTCTTGCAATATACTTACCAATGATATCAAATTCAAGATTTACAACAGTGCCCGGTTTTATCTGATGGAAATTCGTGACTTCGTATGTATAAGGTATTATGGCCACCTGGAATGAATTATCTTTTGAATTCACAACCGTCAGGCTGACTCCGTTTACCGATACAGAACCTTTTTCTACCGTAATATAATCATCTTGTTGCGGTTCGTATTCGAATGTAAAATACCAGCTTCCTTCAGATTCTTTTACATCAGTACATACAGCAGTCTGATCGACATGTCCCTGGACTATGTGCCCGTCTAACCTGCCGTTAATTTTTGCACTGCGTTCAAGGTTAATTTTATCACCAGATTTTAAATTACCGAGATTTGACTTCAGTAATGTTTCCTGTATTGCTGTAACAGTATATGTTTCGCTGTCTTTTTTTATCACTGTTAAACACACCCCATTATGAGAAATACTCTGATCGATTTTTAATTCGTCTACAAATGAGCATTTCAGGGTTATGTGCAGGTTTTCTTTTTCTTTTTCAAGTGCAACAACCGTTGCAGCTTCTTCAACAATTCCTGTGAACATATTATTTTTTTGCGAATGTAATGAATTCTGAACTATGGTTAAAAAGTAACGTTTTAAAAAGAAGAATATGTATATATATCTTTACTGTGAAATAAGCTTGAAAATGATACTTGTAACAGGAGGAACAGGATTATTGGGAGGTCATTTACTACTGGAACTTCGTAAGAGAAAAGAAGAAGTTCGATGCCTTATACGACCTGAAACAGATAAACATAAGGTGTTCTCAGTATGGAAGTATTACCCTGATAATCCTGAAGAACTTTTAGATTCAATTGACTGGTACCAGGGAGATTTACTGGATAAAAGTTCAATAGAAGAGGCAATGGTTGGTACTAATAAAGTATATCATTGTGCAGCAGCAGTTTCATTTAATACCAGGGATACAAAAAAGCTGCATAACACCAACATCCTTGGAACGAGAAACCTGGTTGATATTTGCTTAGAAAAAAAGCCCCTGAAGTTTTTACATGTAAGTTCAGTAGCAGCTTTAAGCAAGTCGATGTATGGAAAGTTGATTACCGAATCAAATGGCTGGCCGGTAAAAAACAGTACGGTATACAGCTATACTAAAACTCGTGCGGAATTTGAAGTATGGAGAGGAATCACCGAAGGTCTTAACGCGATTATTGTGAATCCGTCAGTAATACTTGGCCCCGGTGACTGGACACAAAGCAGCAGCAGAATATATGAAATTGTTAATAATGGAATAAGATATTATACCCTGGGGAAAACAGGGTATGTTGGTGTTCAGGATGTAGTAAAAGCTATGATAATCTTAATGGAAAGTGATGTAGGAGGAGAACGATATATACTTAATACATCCAATATCAGCTATAAAGAGCTGTTTGAGAAGATAGCCTTAGCATTAAACAAACGAGCACCTTATAAACTTGCTACACCGTTTTTTTTATCACTTTTATGGCGAATTGAATTTTTAATTTCGGTTATTACCGGTAAACCACCCCGGCTAACAAAACAATCCGTAAAATCTGCAAACAGCATACAGGAATACAGTGCTAAAAAATTTATCGAACAATTTAACTATACCTTTCAAAGTATTGATCAGGTTATCTCGGAAACCGCTAAATATTACATTAAATAATAATTTTAAAATCTATTTGCTGCGGTATCTTCGGAATACAATGTTGTAGAAAGCTCTGAAAAAATATTTAAAGTCTGTAAAGAAAGGATGTTTATCATATGCATCCATATATCTGAGTTCCGAATCCATTATTTCCTGAAGGGTTTTTGGGTTATCGGCATAGAATGGTGGTATTAATCCCGGTTTATAATTCTTTCTTCTTTGCTGAAGTTCTTCGGAATACAGACTAAAATAATGACGGCTCAATGGTCTTACACCTATAATTTTTAAATCACCTTTTATAAGATTAATAAGCATTGGAAGTTCATCGAGCCAGAAAATACGAAGAAACCTGCCTAAATTGGAAATACGAAAATCAGATTTAAATTTTCCGCCTTCCTGTAAACCCTGCGTTTTATAAATATATTCCTGAAGATATTCGGCATACGGGTGCATTGTGCGAAGCTTATATACTTTAATAATTTTCCCTTTGTAACCAATTCTTTCCAGTTTAATAAACGGACCATACGTAGGATTTTTTGGGTAATAAGGTTCAGTAGCCTTACGTGCAATAAAAAATAAGTGCCCGCTTATATACTTTTCTTCAACAATTTCAAAACCACAGGAATATAACCTGCCATAGACTTCTGCCTTTGTAAAAACCCTGTTTTGTCCTCGGGTTAAAAAAAAGTATAAGCCTTTTGTGGCTGAGAATTTAGGAAATAGTCTTTTAATAATAAAATCAACCATATAGGCCACATAATTCAATAAAGGAGGGTACTTCCTCAGAATTCTTCTTTTTCTCAGGTTTTTAGTCTCAACGAAATCGATATAAATTCCACCTTTTGGCAACCTGGTGTTTACCGATTCAAAGAATTTATTGACATATCTTATATCATTTATCCTTTTTAAGTTAACTATCGATTCGAAGCTGCTTCTGAGTTGTGTTTCTATATTGAAACGTGATGTTGTGCTAACTACAAGAGTATTTGGGGAATCAATCTTTGCATAGTTGAAAATAAACTCAAATGCTTTCTGATCAATCTCAACAAGTATAGCCTCTTCCCTTGATTTAAGCCCAGGTTTCCTTGCCTCAGCCCTTCTCGCAATAAGCCCGTTCTTTAAAAAACTTCTTCGTTTGGAGGTTTTTGGTTCCAAAACCTCGGTTGGTTCAACTGTAGCGGTGTGAAGATAATATAGCAGAACAAACCAGAATAACTCTACTACGGTTGCTGTTGCAATTGTTCCAAAAACAACCATTCTTGAATAGTAGTCTATCCGAATAAGATAAATCAGCGTGGTTGCCAAACCTAACACCAGTATATTACCGAGTAATATCTGGCTTATTACACTCTGAAGCTTTTCCGCTTTATAAAAATTATATTTATTACTGGCTATTGAAACTATAAGCCATAATCCAAGGAACAACAGGAAAGAATAAATGTACTTCCCTAGAATATTATGAAATGGTTCTGCTTTTATGTATAAGAAAAAAGTAAATATCAGTGATACAAAGAAAATATCAAAAAATGCATATATTGCTGTTTTCGATCTCATGTTCCCATTCATACCTCTAATTGTTCAAATGAACTGTCTGTTTAGTACTATATCACCTAATGTACTGCATTTATAACACAGATTGCAATTTATCAAGAAATAATAATAGATTCAGGATAGCATACTATGTTATAACTACTGATAATTCTTTTTGTTTTATTCTACTATGTTCAATTTCTTTTTCAATTCTGAACCTGCTGATAAATTTAGACTGAAAATCCGGATTTGTTCTCATAATATGTTTACTATTTGGGAAATTTTGAATGAACCAGATAAGAAACTGATTTACATCAATCTTTTCATTCAACATTTTTATTCTTCTTTCCTGATAAACTTCTTGCACCAATTCTGTTTTCAGAAGATATTCAATAGTTCCCAGTAATTTACGGCTATTGGGAGGAGATATCCCGAAACCTAAACCATATGTTTCTTCGAGCTCTTTCAGATAGCCTATTCTTCCCGCAAAATCGTTATACCTGATAAAAGGAACTCCCAGTACCCCTGCTTCCGCGGCCATAGTCTGACTGTCACCAATATATAATTTAGCAAATGTCATTACGTGATGCATATCACGAGGTTCAATATCTATTCTGTATTGTTCAAATTCTTTCTCAAGCTTCTTTTCAGAAGTAATAAAAACATTCCCATGAGGGATTAGTTTTTCAACAATCTGCAATGCTGTTGTATCATCAATACCCCGAATACCTCTGTCATGATGTGCTGTGAGCTTTGCAAACCGAATGAGAAAAAACGGTTTATCGAGAGGTACATACTTTTTTGCAATTATACTGCTTGGCATAAAGTTGTTCGGGTGCAGATATGCAAGTTCGTGATATCCCTTGTAATGTATGGTTTTAAATTCCCATTTACCGGTACTGCAAGTCGTTGGTGATAAAATGGTATTTGATAAAGGATAACTTAGCTGACTATAAAGCGGGACAACGTCATGATCATCTTCATTAACATTAATTGACGGAATATTTAAAAGTTTTCCGATATGAGAATTCTCCACAGAGGTTCCTATTAATAGATCAGGTTTTGTTTTTAAACAATATTTTGCCAGACTGTAATTTCGCTTCAATATGGTTTTTGTCATAGATACTATTGAAGCTCCCCTTGTATTTGGAAAGATATTGCTGTAAATATGTCCATCGGCATCCAGTAATTCTTCCAGTACATCCTTCCTTTTTATAAGTATATGTACCGGGCTATTATTCGATTTAAAATGATTTATAGCATTCTTGAATAAATGATAATGGGCCGGATGTCCTAAATAAAAAAGAAGCTTCATTAACAAGATTTTTGGTTATAACCAGGTTTAGTTCTTTTCAACACAAATATTACTTTATCAGATCACAATTAATTAAGTTAACAACATACTTAATTTATTGTTATCATCATATTAAAGTTACCAATTACAATGCTGGTATTCAATGAAAATGAAACCGAATTTTGGTGATATATATTGCCAAAATCAGTTTTGAAATTCACCATTATTTTATTATATTATAAGACTTCAGTTAATGCAAGTAACATCCACGCTTGTCCCCATCTGATATATTCAATTTTATTCGACATTAAAGACCCTTTTCTATAGTAAAAATAACCTTTAACAGACTTCATATTCTTTATAGTCCAATCAGCGATTTCCAATGCGAATGTCGAATTATCTTTACCGTAATCTTTAAAACGCGAGAAAGTAATAATCCCCTGTGCCTGGTGATGAATATCTGCCGGATAGTTTTTTGGTAACCTGAATTTTGATCTTCCGTTTTCGAAAAACTGGTAATTTCTGTAAAACTCCAGTCCTTTTATTATGGCATCATCAAACGGCTTTTTATTCATTTTTAAAAGATCCTGAATTATTAGCAAAGTATCCAGTACAAATCCCTGATGAAAATCTATTTGCTTGCGTCGTTCCCCTGTTTTAATTTTTTCACTATAATACCAGCTCCCATCTTCATTTTGTCTTGAGATAACAAAATTGCATGCCTTTAATATTTTATCCCTGATCTCGTCATTTGGATCTATAATATAACTATATGCCAGTATTTCAGCAGCAAGCAAACTGGCATTATAGCATATTTCCTCCTGAACAGGTGTATAGCTATAGCTTAGGCCTGACTGATCCTTATAAACCGGGATATGGTTCGTAATAAATTCCGAAGCTCCCAGCAAACATTTTTTGGCCAGTTCATTACCAGTAAGCTTATAATATTCGAATATAGCACGGCAAATAAACCCTGTAACAACCGATGATGGCGTATATGGTTTCAGGAACCTAATAGGGCTTATCCAAAAAAAATTATACCCCCAACTGCTTCCTGAATATGTTTGAGATCTGTTATTGTAAAGCCAGTTAAAGAAAAAATCAGCCTTATCAAGATATTCCTTCTTCCCGGTCTTTATATTAAGCCTGGTAAAAGCCAATAAAAAAAGCCCCATGGCTTTCGGATTATATTCTCTCTTAATACCCAGGACATTTCTAAGATTGAATGGAAATCTTTTAAATAACTGAATAAACATAATTGGACCCCATCGGGGCAATTTCTCCCAGGGTAAAGGTATATTCAAAGCATCATAAGGATCGTATCCCTTAAATTTCTTTTTTTCAAGATACAGTATGAGTTCCTCAATAGTGCTTAATATTTTCTTTGTATTCATTAACTAATTCTAATAACTCTCTCTTCTTTAAGCGACTGTAAAACCAACAATGTTATCCTCATAGAATGTATTAGCTCGTTAAAAGGAACCGGAGATTGTTCCCCTTTTTTTATCGCCTCGATGAATTGATTTATTTCTTCATTATGACCTTTATCGGAATGTTTAAGTTTGTATTTTTTCCTTGATCGTGAAGTGATAATTTCATACGATGAAAAATCGTTAATAAGTGTAACTGTTTCACCGCAGAATACTTCAATACTTTCTTTTGGGATTCTCCTGTTCCCATTAGAGAAATACGATATACCTGCAATGCTCCCATTCCTGAATTTCAGTGAAATATTTAATGTATTGTCAAGGTGTAAACTATCCTGTAAAGCATTTGCGTTTACCGAAATTACTTCTGATCCTGCAAGATAACAAGCCAGATCAATAAAATGGCATGCTTCTCCTATAATTCTTCCCCCGCCAGCCTCTTTATCATTTACCCAGTGCTCTTTGGGCAGGTTTCCCGCATTAATACGGATATTGATGGCTTTTGGCAAAGAGGGATTTAACTTTTTCAGACATTCTATCACCGCCGGAGCAAAACGTCTGTTAAATCCTGTCAGAAGCAAAGGTTTATGAGTTTCAATACTTTTATATACCAATTCAATTTCATCAAGTTCATCGCTTGTAATGGCAAGTGGTTTTTCAACAAAAATGTTTTTCCCGGCTTTTAAGGCAGAAATTGTATGTTCAGCATGGAAGTTATGCCTGTTTAGAATAAAAACCGTATCGATGCCTGTATCATTTAATAACTCTTCCGGTGAGGTGGTTATATAAGAAAATTTATATTTTCTTCCATTGTAAAGTGCACTGTTACCTGTCAGCGTTGCCAGACCAACCAGGTTTACTTTATTTTTCAATACCGGAAGGATTATATTTTGTGCAAATGAACCTGCTCCGATAAGCCCGACATTCAGTTTGGTTTTCGGACGAAAACTTGTATCAAGTATAACAGTCTTCTCTCTGCTTACTTCTTTTTCATATTCTATAGTGACCCCCCAGACTGGTTCTTTTTTGGCAATAATCAGATCGTATGCTTTGGGTGCTTCTTCCAGTTTAAAATTGTGTGAAACTAAATCTTTAAAATTCAGTTTTCTTTCCGATAAAAGATCTGCTACTGTTTGCATATTCCTTTTTTCTGTCCAACGCACATATCCGGCAGGATAATCAATTCCTTTTTCTTCATAAACGGGGTCATACCTGCCTGGACCATAAGAGCAGGACATCCGCAGATCGAGTTCTTTTTTGTAATAATTGTTCCTTTCAAACCCGGTGGGCACTGCTCCAACAATAACTACCTTCCCTTTTTTCCTGCACAGTTCTCCTGCAAAATTCACCGGATCATTATTGTTGGTAGCTGCTGTTATGATAATTGCATCGGCACCATCAATTCCGGACCAGTTTTTTATTTCATCTGTAAGTCCGCTTTTATTTCTTTCCGCCACATTAAAATTAAAATCGGAAAAAGCACGCTGAATTGTATCCTCATTTATATCAACACCGAAAGACCTTATCCCTGAAGCTTCCAGTAATTTCATTGTGATAATTCCAATAAGCCCGAGTCCGATTACAACACAATTGCTTCCAACTTGCAATTCAGCCTGCCTGATCCCCTGCAGAGCAATAGTTGCTATAGTTGTAAATGCTGCTTCCTGTAAGGATATATTTTTATCAACTTTTACACAAAGGTTTTTTGGAACGGCAACAAAATCAGCATGAACAGCAGTATTCCCGCCACATGCAACTCTGTCTCCAACGCTAAATTCATTCACATCATCAGCTACTGCTATTATTTCACCGGAACAACTATAACCCAGTGAAGACAATGCCTCAAGCTTATTCATCACAATTCCGTAAGCACTTTTTATTCCCTGTGAACGAACCAGGTCTATTACTTGCTTTACTTCCTTCTGCCTGCTTCGTGCTTTGGCGATATAACCTTTACGAGCATCGGAAACCCTTTTCGCCTCGGTACCGGAACTAATTACCGAGTAATAGTTTTTCACAAGCACCTGGCCTTTTAACAATTGAGGGATAGGCACTTCTACAATTTCCATCTTGCCCGATTTAAGTTTTTGGGTTAGCTGATGCATGTTTATACCAACTGAAATTTGAAGATATTAAAAGAGTTTCTACCTGTAAAGCTAATACTATATACCTAAAATATCATTATTCGGCGTAAAAAGCAAATACCCCGGTAGCAACCGGGGTATTTGTCATATCAATGTTTCTTATTTCGATAGTTAAAGTATTATTTTCCCGGTTTTGCTTATTCCTTTACCTTCAACTTTCACCAGATAAATTCCTTTTCTTATACCTGTTGCAGGCAGGATATTAATGTCGGTTTGTGTCAGTTCGTATGTTCTGATCAGGCTTCCGGCGAGATCATATAGTTTTACATGTGTATTACCGTTTATTTCTCCCCTGATAAAAATTTCACTCCCATAGGAATAGATATATATCGATGAAGTATTAATATCGTTCACAGCAACTGGCTCTTCCGGTTCTTCAGGCTCCTCTGGTTGTTCAGTTTCCTTTGAATCCAGATAAGTATGTAAATAAAACCTTCCGATTCCCGAAAAATTTTCTTCTACGGTAGTTGAATATGCTGAAGATGGTTCTTCAAGATTTGTAAAAACACCAAGAAGTCTGTCCTCAATTATAACCCTGAAACTATCGGGAAGTAAAATTGATTCTGATGAAAAAGTAACCATTCCGCCATCTTTATAATCAAACCCTATAGGAATTATGATAGTGTCATTATCATCGGGTAAGCACTGTAACATAAAATTCACTCCGTTATCTTCAACAAGATGTGAATAAAGTCTGAAATTAGGATTTCCTCCAAACAGTCCTGCATCATAGGTAATATCAAGGCCTAACGTCATATTTTCATGATACGTGATTGAAGTTGATGCTGATTTGGTTTCGTTACTGACTTTAAGAATTATACCCGGCCATGGCTCTCTTGATGTTTTAAAATGTGTATCAGAGTCTCCATGTGATCTCATATCTGTTGTAAACGTCATTGTTCCTCCGCCATCTTTTGCTTTGACAAGGAATCCCTGGCCCGGTTGCAGGTATGCCTGATCAAGTTCCGTTTTAGACGATGAAAATCCCGAGTTACCGACAACTACCCAGTATGTATGATACGGTTCTCTGACTGCAGGTTCGTCCCAAACATAAAGTACTGCAAAACTCGGATCGAACTGAGCAGCATTATAAGTAAGAAAGTCATCGCTGGTAGTTGCATCTTCCCTAACTCCTATGGAACTTGGGAAAGGATTGCCAAGTGCATCCCAGCCATACATATCTTGAGAAACAGAAATGTCCACCTTAGCAACATTTAAT
This sequence comes from Bacteroidales bacterium, assembly GCA_016929525.1. Taxonomy (GTDB): domain Bacteria; phylum Bacteroidota; class Bacteroidia; order Bacteroidales; family UBA10428; genus UBA10428. Next base: position 33,066 of record JAFGIP010000021.1, on the reverse strand, counting down.
GTTCCATATGTGGTCACAACATCATTCGCTGTGTTTCTGAGGAGATATCCTTCTCCAGGAGTCAGATTTCCGGGTGTTGCTGCTGTAAAGAACTGCCATTCGTCATCTGATTCCGAGTATTCCATCATACCGTAATTAGCCCCGCTTGTCGGAATATTGTTATCGACATCCGTAATAAAACTATTAATACTTTGTCCGGATACAGCCTGGGAAACAACATGCCAACGGTCTCCTATCATATATCTTTCAACTTCACCACTAATCCCTGCTGTACTGTGAATAAGAGATGCTGTACTCAATGTATCGGAACGTAATATCAGATCCGTAGCGGAATTATATGTGAAAGTGCCAACAACGGTAACATCACTGGCCGACGATATTTCAAAAGCAGAAGTGGCGTTAACAGTTAAAGAACCCGAGACGGTCAATAATCCTTCCAATGAATCAACAACCGCCGGGGTATTATCAAAGATTACATCACCTAGTGTAGTAGATGTACCCGATCCGAGGATTGACTGAGTTGAAGAGCCATCAAATGTCATTGAGCCACTGGTTGCGTCAAATGTATCATCGTTTGTAAAATTACCTCCAACCGTTATTGTAGTACTTGTTGCATCAAACGTTCCTGTATTGGTCAGGTCACCCGGTACAGAAAGCGTTGCTCCCGAACCATTAAACGAACCGCTACTGTACAGATCGGTACCAACCGATATATCTCCTGATGTGGTAAACGTTCCGCTGTTAATAATATTTCCTCCGACTGTATGTGTATAGCTGTCTGCATCAAGTGAAGAGCCGGTTTCAACAATAATATCTCCCGAGATTGTATATCCTTCAGATAATGTTGCCCCGTTCGGTCGTGAAATTTTCAAATCATTTAAGCCTCCGGAAATCCTCGGAATTGATAGATTAGTTCCTGTTCCTCCGATGGTAAGATCGCTTGTGGAGCTTCCGATAATATCATCATCTGATGCTGTTATAGTTCCGTTAAGCTCCAATGAATTCCCTGCAATGTCATAAGTTCCGCCTGACAAGTCCAGATCCCCATTTATGGTTACAGTGGTTGGAACAGGATCAGGGTCAGCCTCTCCGTAAATAGTAAGGTTATCAATATACCAATCATTTAAACCGTAAGTATAACCGGTTGCATATAACCTGACATAGAAGTCTTTCCCGTCGTCTAGTTCATAATCTTCTAAAATCTGTGTACCACTTATATCTGATGTAGGTGAAACAGAATACAGATCGGTCCAGGGACCACCCGAAGTAGGCCCAATCTGAACTTTAAGTGTATAAGGATATGTCGATCCGTTTTTATCATCAATAGTCTGGTCCCAACTGATATCCACATTCGTCAGACCAAAGTTATCTATACTCTGTATGACGGAAGCTTCATAATAAGTAGATGAATTATCACCTCCCAGGTATCTGCCTTCTACAACTCCGGTTTGATACCAAAATGTCCATATCCAGAAAGAAAAGGAATCAACCTCATGGTGCTCCATAAATGTATTGGGGGCTTCAGTCCAGCCATTATCATCATTTTCATGACCACTATTCGATATCTGTCCGCCATAGTCACCAGTCCATGTCCCAGCCATATTGCTGAAATTCTCAGTAAGCAGATAAGCCGAAGTAAGCGTAAGTTGTCCCTGCGTGACTCCGCTGGCATTCGCTGTCAGGTCGTTCACAACATCATCTTCTAACGGAATTTCATATCCTGTTGTTACTGCTGATGCTCCGGTATAGACAATATCGACAGTACCGTCAAAATCAAGGAAAGTTACCACTGATCCTTCCTGATAACGGTAAATTGTTGTTCCGCCTGCCATGGTTAAATTACCACTGGAATTGTTTAATACCCCCCCTTCCAGGGTTAATGATTCATCAACATCTACATTATCATTTAAAGTCTTTGTACCTGTTCCTGAAAAACCAAGGTTATAATAATCTACTTCAAAAATATCCTGATTTACATCGCCGGTATAGTTAACCTCACATCCTGAATAGTTCGTAAGCTGGGGAGTACCGCTGGTAGTTCCTCCGATGTTCAGTACACCTGCATCCTGAAAAACAAATCTGCAGCCTGTACCGGCTACTGTTACGCTTCCTGTAATCGTCATTGTCCCAGTTGTGATGTAGAAAACATTTCTCCGAGTGGTAGAGGTAGTGGTCATTTGTACAGACCCGCAGGTAAGTGTACCGCTATTTACCCAAACATTACAATGCCTGTTAGAACTAGTAGGCTGTGGCATATAAATAAGTCCGCTCACCGTTAATGAATTGGTACCATTTATTGTAAGAACTGATGTACTGCTGTTACTTGCAAAAGTGAGTGTTGCGCATTCTGCACTCGCAACATTAACTGTAACTGAAATCCCGCTATTTATGATTACATCATCATCTGCAGTCGGTTGTGCTTCCCCCCCCCAGGTAGCTGTATTGTTCCAGTTACCATTGTTTGATGCCGTTCTGGTGTCAGCATACAACTCTGAACTTAAAAACAGTATACTAAATACTATTATTCCAAATAATCGTATCTTCTTCAATCTCATCTCCTAATTATTTAACCCAAATCCTCTCTTCCTTTTTATTCCAAAACAAGTGATCATCTTCATTTAAAACATGATATATATCAATTTGTTTAAGTGATCAGGATCATCTTTCACCTGTTCTGTGTACTACGTACGTATAAATAGTAGTATTAGTTTCATTTAATTGATTAACGGTATTGAATATTTGGCTTATATCAACCAAAAATAATATTCACGAAAAATCAGTTAATAATGTTGTGTAATTTGTTTTACTTTCATTTAAGTATACTCCGGCTAGTTTTTATTTTTACTTATACGTGTTAACGATCTGTAATGTCTTTTATACCAGTTCTTTTCAAATAACTTTTTAGGTAAAGAATTTCTTCGTTCTTTATCTTTCAATGACCGGATCGGAATTATTATGTAAGAACGAAACATAATAGCAATTAAGAAATTTATTAAACTGAAAATTCGTGAGCGTAAATTGATTTCATACCGAAAATAATATAATCGTACAAATAAATTCCGTTTGGTTCTTTCAGTTGATTCTTTCTGAAACACCTTTTGCATCAGGCCCAGATAGCTGAAAGCTTTATTGCGTTGACCTTTTAAACCCTTTAGACACAATCCGATATCCTCCCGATACGTAAGCATTAGCAGATCATATAAATCGCGCAAATGAACGCGTGCATATGAATGTCCGTGGTGCATAAGTTGTGAGTGAACAAAATTATGGATGATCTTATGATGGTCGCTCATAACATAACATGTACCGTAGTCGTCAATTTGTTTTCTTTCTTTCCAAATCTCATCAGTGTTAATAATTTTGGTATATTGATGTCCTACAGGGAAACGATGAACTTCCAGTGTTACCTTGTTTCCGGTTTTAGAAAGCGGCGGATAGTGTTTAGCTGTCTTCAATTTCTCAGGTTTAATTTCCGAAAATGAACGATACCCGTCATTCAATAGAGCTGTAATGACAGGTTCCAAATGTTCCCCGGGAACCAAAATATCAATATCATGCATCAACCTCTCTGGCAAATCAGAATACAAACTATCGATGATATTACCTGCTCCTTTCATATACAAAGGAGCAATACCATGACTGTTCAGTAATAAATTTATAGCTTTAATCTGTTTAATAATCTCCATATTCCTGTCAAGATTCAGATCATAAATCTCTCTAAGATGTGAATTCACCTCCGCTGGGAGATATTCAGTAAGTTGATTTCCCAGAAGTTTGCAATATATAATTTGCAGAACCAGATGGTTACTTCCCAATGCTATAAATAACGACCAGTTGAAATCTGGTGACTTAAATTCCTGAATTAATGATTCTTTGTGTTTTGCGTTAAAAGACGATGATAGTAAATTACCAATAAAATAGTATGTCTGCAAACGATTCATTTCTTATCTATCCGTCTTAGTTTAAAAGTTCTGAAATTTTTTTCATCCCTTTTCCCACATTGCCGTATGTTAAACTGAAAAACTGCAAATTAACAAACCAGTTAATAAATCTTCGCGCATGTTCCGGTTCATGCGATACCCATGCCTGGTTATGGAACAATTTCAAAGATTCAGTTATTGAGAGTTTATTAAAACGGCATTCAACTCCCGGCTCATAATTAATAAAAATTATTTCTTTTACAGGCAGGGGGCGCATATCTGATTCTTCATCCTTAGAAGGAGGAATAAAATGTACTATCCCCTCTGCAGTCTCTTTAAAATAGAAACCACTTATATTTTTATAGTATGGTTTTATTATTGAAAATGCCCCAGGTTTAATTGAAATTGCAGCAGGAAATGGAAATGCACGTTTTAATTTTACATCAATCGGTACAAAATCATCACTGACCACTTTCAAGCCCCTTGTCTGCATAAGTGCTGCCAAAGTACTTTTACCCTTTCCGCTTGGAGAAGAAAGAAGTACAGCTTTTTCACCATTTGAAAGCGTTGATGCATGAACAAAGGATAACCAGTTATTCGTTGTTTTATTATACATTGTGTTTGCCATATTTATGAAAAGTCGCTTTTTCAGTTTCATAAAATCGTTATAAACCCATCCTGTATTTTCATTATCTTTTTGAAATATCAATTTATATTCTCCCTGATCAATTATATGAAAGCTACTGTCTGCTACACCTGAAAATTTTGGGATTTCCAAATAAGCGAGTGGCGGATGAATGTAATACTCAGCTAACCGTGAACTGTATTCAATTTCAATAATTTTACCGTTAACTAAATACCTTTTTAAAGAAAATTTTTCAATATTTGAATTATTTATAAAATCTGCAGCATTTAAATCATCTTCTAATACAATATTCGTATTAAAGGCTTCGTCTATATTATTCCAGATCTCCTTAACAATACCCGAACACTCATCTTTTTCAAAGCTGTATCGTTCAGCGAATTTATTCTCTATAATTTCAATACTATCCCCCTTCTGATACAATTTATTAATATACCATGCCGGTTCTTCAAACTGAATCCAGCGGTTTGATCTTTCAAACCACACTACATAACTGTTATCAATCTTTTTTGATACTTGCCGCATAATCAAAATGTTATATATGCGATTGTTATCAATAAACTTTCTTTCAAGTTATCACTATTTTATCCTTTTAAACTATAATCAGTAGAAATATATAAAGTGATTACTATCAATATCCTGTCTGATAAAACTGCAAAATTTACGAAATTGAAGTGATCCTCCAAACCCTTTATTTGTGCAGAAATATTTCACTTTAATTAATAGTTACCCGTTTATAAACCCGTATTATAAGAAGGGAAGGTAATTTATATTATCAATAATAGTAACAAAAAAGCCTTGCAACTAATAATCACAAAGCTTTTTACAGTATTTTAAACTAAACCCGGTTTTATTTTGGTTATTGATTTAATAAGATTTTCTTATTTTCGTTCACAGTTTTACCCGATATCTTTACAATATAAATCCCCTGTTGAACATCATCAGCAGGTAATACATTCAAATCGGATGGCATTAATTCATATGTTCTAACCAAACTCCCTGCAAGATTATAAAGTTTGGCATTAGCAATGCCAGTTATTTCACCTTTAATAATAATGTCCCCACCATACGAATAAATTAGCAGTGGTGAAATGTTGTTACTGTTTAAATTTACCGGCTCCTCCGGTTCTTCAGGAGCCATGGGAGCCTGATAAGTATGCAAATAAAACCTTCCTATCCCTGATGTGTTTGCATCAACAACTACCGAGTATTCTGAAGATAGTTCATTTAATTTTGTAAAAATATTAAGGAGTCTGTCTTCGAGTATAACATTGAACCCTTCAGGGAGTAATACTGTTTCAGCCGAAAAATTTACCAATCCGCCTTCTTTATAATCTAAACCTATCGGAATAATAGTTGAATCACCGTTATCTGGTAAGCACTGCAGCATAAAATTAATCCCATTATCTTCCACGAGACGTGAATACAGTCTAAATCTGGAATCTCCGCCAAACAGTCCTGCATCATATGTAACATCCAAACCATTGGTCATATTTGCATGAAAGGTAACAGCTGTTGAAGTTGATGCTGTTTCATTTTTAACAATCAGATTCAATCCCGGCCATGGTTCTCTGGTCGATTTAAAATATGTTCCGGTATTTTCATGTACACGCATATCTGTTGTAAAGCTCATTGTACCTCCACCTTCTTTCGCCCTAATAAGGAAACCTTGTCCCGGTTGAAGATATGCCTGATCCAGTTCTGTTTTTGATGAAGAATATCCGGAATTACCAACCACCTTCCAATAACTTGTGCTTGGTGCACGTACTTCAGGTTCGTCCCATATATAAAGTACTGCAAAACTCGGATCAAATTCAGCAGCATTATAAGTAAGAAAATCATCATCTGTATAAGCATCTTCTCTGACCCCAATAGAACTCGGGAAAGGATTTCCGATAGCATTCCATCCATAAGCATCTCTGGTAACACTAACATCGACTTGTGATGTATTCAATGCCCCATACATCCATACCGTAGTATCCATTGTATTCCTCAATAAATAACCACTACCAACTTGTAAATTACCAGCAGTAGCAGCTGTAAAATATAACCATTCATCTACCGACTCGGAATATTCCATCATCCCATAATTGGCCCCGCTGGTTGGAATATTATTATCTGCGTCTGTCAAAAAATCATTAATGTCTTGCCCGGACAATGGCGGAGAAACAATATGCCACCGGTTACCTAACATGTATCTTTCTACAGTGGCATTCACGCCGGCAGTGTTATGGATCAATGAGCCAGAACTTGTAGTATCTGAACGAATAACCAGACCCGAAGTACCCGCATTATTTGTTAATGTACCGGTAATAGTTAAATTACTTGCTGTATCAATTTCTAATATACACCCACTATTAATAGTCAGAGTTCCTGAAACAGTAGCTAATGCATCGTTATCCAGTGAAACCCCGCTTGCATTATCGATGATTACGTTGTTAAATGTTGTAGCATTTGAGACTTTTATCTTTTGTTCTGAAGTTCCATCGAAAGTTATTGTACTTCCCGTTGTTGTTAATGTCCCATCATTAATCAAGTTTCCTCCAACAGAATGACTATACGCGCCTGTAGTAAGAGAAGATCCGCTTGCAACAGTCAAATCTCCTGTTAAAGTCTGGGCTGTAGTAAATGTAGCTCCATTTGGTCTGGTAACGGTAAAATCCATTAGTCCATCCATAATTGCAGGAACTGAAAAGTTCGCACCGCTACCTCCAATGATTAATTCGCTTGTCGAACCACCAATAATATCATTACCCCCGGATAATGTACCGTTTATTGCCAGCTTATTTGTTGCTATTGAATAGTCACCATTTGTTAAATCTAAATTCCCATTTACCGTTACTGTTGAGGAATCTACATAACCCTGTCCTTCTATTAGAAGATCATCTACATACCAATAGTTAACTCCATAAGTATATCCTGTTGCTAATAATCTGATATAGAAATCACCTCCAACATCGGTTGTCCAACCGGTAACGGATTTCGTTTCTGGTCCGATATCAGCAGAACTACCGGGTGTAATCGAATATATATCTGTCCAAGGTCCTGTATTAGAAGACCCACTCTGTACTTTCAATGAAAAAGGATAAGTAACAGGATCATTATTATCTATGAATTGTTTCCAGCTAATATTCACTTCTGAAAATTCTGTAGTGCTGACTATTTGATAAATAGCCGCTGTATAATCTGTGCCTCCGTCATCTCCCCCGTTATATCGGCATTCTTTTGAAGTTCCACCGGCATTTGAACTGGAATTAGCTTTATAAAGGTTCCCTTGTGAGCCTACATCACCTGTCCATTCATTTAAGTCATCAAATTCATCATAAAGAAGTATTGTAGGAGAAATTTGAGTACCCCCCTGTACAACACCTCCGGTATTCAAAGTCAAATCATTCAGTGTAGTTTCTGTTGTAGGCAATTCAGAACCACTTGTTATCAGATATCCACCTGAATATACCACGTCCACCGTTCCTGAAAAGGTAGGCGAACCGCTTATTGATCCTTCCGACCTGTTAATTGTAACTCCATCACCAATTGTCAGATAAGTATCGCTTTCTAATTGTCCTTCCGTTAAGTTTAATGTTTCGTTTACAGTAGTGGCAGCTATCAATGTTTTTGTTCCTGCTCCAGAACATCCCAGAGTACCTTTATAATCGCCTGGAATAATAGTTTGGTTACCAGAGCTGGTATAATTGATCGTACTTCCGGCCACTGTTGTCATAGTAGGTATACCGCTAACCGTTCCACCTATATTTAGCGTTCCTGTATCAGTAAAAGTTATATAGCATGATGTGCCCCCCATGGTAAAATAACTATTTATTGTGGCTGTCCCAGTAGTAATTTCAAGGTGATTTCTTCGTCCGCCGGTAGTTGCATTCATCGTGATGGAATCACACACTAACGTTCCTGCATCCACCTGCACATTGACATTTCTTGCATTTCTATTCGGCGCAGGCATATTTATAAGTCCCTCTACTATCAATGAATTGGTACCATATATTCTTAAAGTACTATGTGATGTATTAGGAACGAAATCAATGGTTGTACATTCAGCAGCGACATCTACTATTATTGTTATCCCACTATTGATAATAACAGTATCTCCTGAACCAGGAGCGGATGAACCACCCCAGGTAGTTGTACTGCTCCAGTTACCAGATACAGAGGCTGTTCTTACTGCAGCTCTTGTTGCTATATTTGACAATAACAGAATCCATGTTATTAAAAAAGCTACTTGTATAAATCTCATCCTCTTCATATCTATTTTATTAAATTTCAAAATCTTAGGAGGTATTTATTCTATATATACGAGTTAATGATCTATAATGTTTCATATACCAGTTTTTATCGAACAATTTCTTAGGCAAAGAATTTCTTGATTCTTGATTCTTTAATGATCGAAAAGGGATCAATATATATGAACGAAACATAACTGATAAAAGAAAAGTTATCATTCCCGCAATTCTTAATTTAAGATTTAATTCGCACCTAAACAGGTGTATATGATTTAATATATTCAATTTTAATTTTTCAGTTGACCTGCCCTGAAAAACTTTATTCATCAACCCCACGTAACTAATTGCTCTACTCCGATAACGCTTTAATCTTTTAAAATTCTCTTCAATATTTTCTCTCGATGACAGCAACTGTAAATCGTATAAATCTCTTAAATAAGCTCTTGCATAAGAATACCCGTGATGTGTCAGCTGTGAGTGGATAAAATTAAGGATGATTTTATGGTGATTGCTCATCACATAACAATCACCATGACCATTTATCTGTTTTCTGTTATCCCAAATCTCTTTAGTACTAATTAATCTCGTATGTTCATTATCAACAGGGGCCCGGTGAATTTCCAATGTAATCTTATTCCCTGACTTATATAAAGGTGGATAGTGTTTAGTTGTTTTTCCTGGTATTGATTCTGAAAATGCACAGTAGCCATCCTGTAAAAGAGCACTGATAACAGGGTTCCACTGTTCTTCCTGGATTAAAATATCTATATCGTGCATTATCCTTTCTCCGATATCGGTATACAAACCATCGATGATATTACCTGCTCCTTTCATATACAAAGGAGCAATACCATGTTTATTTAAAAGCAGATTGACAGAATCAACCTGACTAATAATTTCCGTATTTCTTTCAAAATTGAGATCATAAATACGCTTAAGATGCGACTTTATCTCTGACGGGAGATAATCTGTAAGTTTATAATCAAATAGTTTACAATAAATTGTCTGAAGTACCAGGTGGTTGCTCCCCAAAGCAACAAATACCGGCCAATTGAAAGCGGGAGATTTAAATGCCTTAATGAACATTTTCTTTTGTTCATCGCTAACAGAAAACGAAAGCAAATTGCCAATAAAATAATATGTTTGTCGCCGGTTCATCACTAACTCTCTCTTCTATTTTCAAAAAGTTCTGAAATTTTATCCATCCCTTTTTCTAAATCGCCATATGTTAAACTGAAACATCGCAATTTAACAAACCAGTTAATGAAACTTCTTGCATGTTCCGTCTCACGCGATACCCACGACTGGTTATGAAATAGTTTCAATGCTTTAATGTGTGATAGCTTTAAAAAGTTACATTCAACATTTGGGTCATACCTTAGAAAAATGATTTCTTTAACAGGTCTGGCATTCAAATCAGATACTGATAAGTCCACAGTCGGAATGTAACGAACTGTTAATTTTGTAATCTCATCGAAATTTTTATTGTTTAAAATTTCATAAAATGAATTCAATACTGAGAATGCTCCTTTTTTAACAGAAATGGCAGCCGGGAAAGGATATGCCCGCTTAAGCTTAGCGTCTATCGGAACAAAATCGTCAGAGACTACTTTAAAGCCTTTTATCTGTAAAAGGGCAGCCATAGTACTTTTCCCTGATCCACTTGGTGATGAAAGCAAAATAGTCTTTTGTCCATTTGTTATGGCCGAAGCATGAACAAAGGACAGCCAATTGTGTATGGATTTATTGTATATGTTATTTGTTATATTTATATACAGTCTTTTTTTCAGCCACATAAAATCTTTATATGCCCATGAACTACTAACATCCCCAATATTTCTTAAAACCTTTATGCTTGCGTTATCAATAATCTCATATTTTTCAGCAACTTTTTCATTTGAACAATCTTCAACTTCCATGTGAGCAAGTGGACGATGAATATAATACTCAGATAATCGCGTACTGTACTTAATTTCAAACTGTTTCCCCCCGATTAAATATCTCCTCACTGAGAATTTTCTGAATTTGAAATTTTCTTTATAATCTTCAGCTATTATATTTTCGTTATGATTCTTACATGGTTTACCTGCTTCTTTTATTTTATTGCAAATCTCTTCAACAAATTCTGAGCACTGTCTGATCTCAAGATTATAATGATCAGCAAACTTTTTTGTTGTTAATTTATTATTAAGGCCCTTTTGCAATAAATTATTAATGAACCATGCCGGTTCTTCAAGCTTAACCCAGCGATTAGAATGTTTGAACCAAACAATATATTTATTATCAATCTTTTTAACTATCTGCTCCATAATCAGGTAATCATAGCTACGGCCATTCGGGCGGAGTATCTGGCGAATCACCCTGAGCCAGTGCTTTTTCAGGTTTGTTTAATAAGTGCATCATTGTAGCCGCAGATAATGCTGTAAGACTCATTTTGCCTATCGCTTCTTTTCGGGACATTTTGCCTTTTAATTTATTTTTTTTCTGTTTTTTTTTCATTGTAATAAATATTAACCCTTTCTTTTTATTAATGAACTTATTCGTTAAATATAACAACAATTTATGGCACTGAAGGTTGGAAGGCAAAAAACAATTCTTTTATGCTAAAAAGTTACAAAAATTTGCGCAACGATTAAAACTCCGTTCAAAAAATTTAACTCTCTGTATTTCAATAATTTTTATAACTGAGTGGGTCTGCTTTAAATAAAATACTTAATTACTAAACTGATTATAATCTCTTTTATACTTACCTGTACTTTATTCATTGCTTTCCAAAACTGAATCAAATACATCAATCAGTTTGTCAACCATTATATCTTCAGTGAATTCTTGTTCATATATTCTTCTGCTTTCTTTACCCATCTTCTTTCTTATTGTCTCATTTCCAATAAAATATTTAATTTTAGATGCAATAGATTCGGGATTTTGCTTCTCCACGATAAAACCATTCACCCCGTTAATAACCAACTCAGTTATGGCTCCCTGATCTGTACTAATAACAGGTAACCCAGCAGCCATTGCCTCTATAATAACCAAAGGATGTCCCTCCGGAGCCCTTGGAGTAAATATTAATACATCGCTTCCTGCCAACACTTTATTTTTATCACCATGATATAGAGAACCAAGAAATTTAACCGGCAAATTATTCCTGCTAATCATCTTAAAACATAATTCCTTTGTTGACTTTTCACGCCAACTGCCAACAACATCTAGTCTAAATTTATTATATAATCTATTATCAATCAATGTCAGTGCCTCAATAATATCCGTAATTCCTTTAGTGTGCTGTAAATTCCCCAGGTATAGGAGTTGCATTACACTTTTATTCTTTGAAACAACAGGGAATTCTATATTTAGCCCATTAGGAACAACATAAATCTTTTCGGATGGTAAAAAATGTTCGAAAATATATTTCAGATTATTCCCCAGTACCAAAGCTCCTTCTGCTTTGCTTAAATATAAATTAACATATTTCCTTATAATTGTATTTTGTCTTTTATACCAGGATAAAAGGTTACTTCCATGAAGTATCAGTAGAACTAAGCAACCTTTTTTAACCGAAGTTCGAATAAAATAAGAATCGCGTAAAATTCCTAATAATGATTGGCTTAATGGTATTAATACGACTTTTGGGCATCTTTGACTAAGAAGTTTTTTAAACCCAATATATTTTTTCAGAACTAAAAATATTTTCGAAGTTGAAAACTTTGATAATGTTTTTATTGAACTATTGATACTGATGTTGTAAAAAAAGAATCCGTAATTCTTCAGTTTAATGTTATTATATAGTGTACTAAACCAGACTGATGTCCCATAAAAAGGGGGAGGTAATTTACCGATGATTAAATACTTACTCTTATTCATGTGACCTATCATTTTCTTCCAGTTCGTAATCTTCAATTATTTCGTAGCCGGATTGAGAAAAATAAGCGAATATTGATAAGACCGGATACATAAATGGGGCATATAAAGTTGGTAAAGTGGTAATAGAAAAAAGTATCAGTACCACCAGTGTGGTTATTAACAAAAATTTATCATGTAATTTCAATATTCGAATTCGATTCAATAAATTCATTAGAAATCCTATATAAAATAGAAAACCCATTACTCCAGTTAAAAAAAGAATCCTAAGAAAATCATTATGTACACCGCCTCCAACAAGACTATAACTTTGTGAAGAACTAAATACTCCTAAAATTTTACCGGCAATTGGCTGATTTGCATAAACATTCCACATACTCTTCCAGCGGCCAAAACGACCATGCATTAGAAATCTGGATTCCCTATCACCTTCAATTACCTGAAGTTCATATTCTATCAGCGGATCTATATTTTCTTCGTACAATCTGTCAAAATAGACAGAATAAAAAACAGCTGCAAAAACCAGTAATAATATAAAATACTCAATACGAGCTTTAATCAGGTAAAGAAGATAAAAAGTGATAATGGTTATAAAAACAAGATAGCTTGTTACATGACCAATATTTACCAGAGATAATATACAAAAACCAATTATTACCAGGAATTTTACATTAGTAATTATATGTTTCTTTTTATTTAAATGAAAATAGCTTGTACCTAAAATACCAAGAGTAATGTAAATTGCATAATTCATGACATCTCCATATCCTGCCTGATATCTTGTTATTCCCCTACTAACCTGTGTACCTATCGGATCTTGTAATATCTCATATAACATAAGACTCGCTGCAATAATGCAGCTATACAAAAAAGCTGTCAGTACTCCTTCAAGCTGAGTTTTATTATAAATTAAAATTCGTAGGAAGGGAAAAAGAAAAATGGGTAATGATAATTTCAGTACAAATCTCAGATTTTCTAATAAATTCCGGTATCCAAATAACAAAATAGATGTGCACGAGATTAGAACTAATATACTCCAACCTATAAATAGCAGATCAGTTATATTTTTTTCTTGACGGAAACGAATAATAGCATTAATACACAAAACTGGGGTCAAAACTCCAACGATATTCAAAGGTGAAAGGAAAGGTGAAATATATTTTAAATGGTAGTAGTTATCGATAATAGGACGAAATATAATAAATATGATAAACCATTTGAATACCCAGGGTGTTTGTCTAAACCATATATACCATGCTTTAAATCCCATCTTATACAATTTTTATTACATCTGAAAACCCCTGCATGAATTTTCCGACAGCAGCATTTTTATATATATCTCTAACAGCATTTTTTTTCACAGTCTTTAACATCTCTTTATTAACAAGTATTTCTTTGATTTCATTTGCCAGAATATTTGAATCCGATTTAAATATCCATCCGTTTTGATTGTGTTTAATATATTCAAATTCAGGAGAATGAAAAGGTCCGCTTATCCCAGGGTTACATGTCACTACAGGACATCCGAACGACATTGCATGAATAACAGAAAGACCTACATATCCCGGCATTAAAAAAATATCGCTACAATATAACAGTTCCCCGTTCTTTTTATCGTCATAAGAACTCCCATAATAGTATATGTCCCTGGTTTGCTTCATAAATCTTTTAATTTGATCAAGTTCCGTACCATCACCAATAATATGCAGTGCAATATCATGAAGGTCCTTTTTTAACAAAAGAAATGTATCTAATAACAAGTCTATGCGCTTTGATTTTAATAAACGGCCAATGAAAATAAGATTATACTTTTTATTAAGATTTAATCGGATTTTCATTTCTTTAGTTCCGATAAGTTCAAATTTGTTATAGAGTTTCTTTAAATAATTAGTATCAAGAGTATTTGGTGCTACTATAAGCGGAATTTTATTTAGATATTTTTCAAATACTTGTTTTCGACCATTGGAATAAAAAATAAAAGCATCTAATTTTTTGTAGAAAAAGCGCCTAAATTTCCCATTTATCCCGGCAAATGGATTATCTATTTTTTTATTACCTGTCCCATGTCCCCAGCCAACCAGTTTATATTTAAATATAGGTCTTAACATCAGTAACAACCACGCAGAAAGATAAGTAACAGATGCTTCAGTAATTACAATTGATGGTTGAAATTTTTTTAAAACCGGATATACATTTTGTATAACCTGAGTCCTTCTCCTACCATAATAAAAAGCCGGAATCTTGATGAAAAAAGAATTTTTCTCCATACCAGGGACATTTACCAGGCAGGTTTTTTTTACATGATTACTATAACAAACCCGAATGCCAAGTTCCTTATTTAAAATTTTAAATATCGGCTCTCTGTATGCCGGAATTATTCTTTGAAATAATAAAACCTGCCTCATATTAATGTTGAATGGTATACCTCACTGAAAGAATTACATACTGACTTAACATCAAAATCTAATGCTCTTTTCACAAGGCTTTTAAAAAGTGATTCCAAAACATCCTGTTTAGTGATTAATTTTTCAATTATTTCAATAGCATGTTCCGTACTGTTGGCTATAAACATACCATCTTGTATTTCCTGCATTACTTCAACAAGTCCTCCACCGTGTTTAAAAACAACCGGTAATTTACCACGCACTAAACATTCAAGCGCAACAATCCCAAATGGTTCGTTCATACTTGGAAAAATTGCTAACGTACAATTATCTATAATCGGATTTAAATTCCTTTTAAAAGGAATGAACTCAACATTTCCATTTATTTTTAAATTATTAGTCAGTTGAATTAATGAGTGTTTCTCGGGTCCATCTCCTATAATTTTTGCTTTTACATCTATGTTTCTCTTCAGTAAACCCAATATAACATTAAGAAAAATGTCCAACCTCTTACTTTTAACTAGTCTTGAGAAAGAAATAATTGTTGCTTCTTTAGGTAAGCTAATTTTTTTTATTAATTCATCTATTCTTATCGGATTATAAATAACTTTTGCTCTTCTTATAGCCTTTATATATTTGCTGTTTTGTTCTAATGTAAATTTTGAATTTGCTGTTACTGCATTAATTCTAGCAGAGAATAAATTTATGGTTAAATAAATAAGTCTGTCAGATAATTCAATCCTTCTTCTTCCATATGAAGTACCATGAAAAGTATAGACAATTCTTGAACGTGAAATTAAAGCAGCAAAAAAACCCAAGTAATTGAATGAATGAAAATGAATAATATCGAAGTGATTAAACTTTTTAACTAGTTTATGTAACAAGAAAGGATTTAGGTTAAGCCCTCTTTTAATCCCTGTATCAACGACAGATATCCCGGAATTAATAAAATTTTCAAGAAAATCACCTGTGATACATCCCAGAAAAAGTGTAACCTGATTTTCTTTTAACTGTTCCTGCCCAAGATATTCAATAAATCTTTGAATCCCTCCGGTTTTAGCATTCCAGATAAAATGACAAATGTTCATTTTAAGGTTTTGATATTACAGTAATATAACCTGGAGTAATTATTCTGTTTATTCCAAATCTTTTAGCTCCTGTAGTTATATTTTGGACATGCGGATTTCCTGATAATTTTAAATATATCAGTCCGGGAATTACAACCGGGATGAATATAAATGGATTAAACACAGAATATATGATTTGTACTTTTAGTATTTTGCTTATCCTGTTCCAGAATTTCAGATAATAGGCTGTGCTTAACAGAAAAACAATTGAAAAAATCCCCCCTTTGTCATAAAAATATTCTATCTGAAGTCCTGATTTTTCAGCCATTTCCTTTAAAGCAAAAGGAGTATACCGAAAAAAATCATTAGGAAGCTCATGGATATACTGTACAAAGGGTGTAGTTAAAAATAATTTTCCACCAGTCTTTAATATACGTCTGAATTCATTGAGAACATCCTGTGGGTTTTTAACATGTTCTAGCACTTCAGTACATAAAACCAGGTCTGCTGAATTATCATTAACCGGAATATCATGTGCAGAGCAAAAAAAGTCAATTGAATCGATACTATGCGGTGATGTTTCCACATCGGTACTATAACAATTTCTGAAATATTTAGAGTAAAGTGAATAATAGGGTTTTGTTCCGGCTCCAACGTCAAGAATCGAAGATTTTTCATCCAATTCATACTGATTAAGAAATATTTGAAGTGCTTTCACAATTTTATTATCGACAATAAAAGAACCAAGTCGTTTATTAATAATAACCTTCGGTTTGCCTCTGCGTGATATTTTGATATAACCTCCAGCGTGTTTATGCATCTTTGAGAAATTTTTTCTTTCGTCTATTATTATGATTAATCAGTAGACCAATTGTTTTTACCAAATAAAGCTTAATAATCTTTTTTTGTACTTTATTTCTTTCTTTTAGCCCATATTTCTTACAAATTTTTAAGACTTCCTTTTGTGCTTTAATTCCAGAACTCAAGCCTCCCGATCGAAAACTTACCAAGATATCGGGAATAAATTTATAATTTACATCTTCTAACATTGTCCTAGTAAAAAAATCAATATCTGCTACAATGTTATATTGCAGATCATATCTTCCATATTTCTCATATATCTTTTTTGGAATAAAACAGGACACATGAAAGATTTTTTCTTTAATCGCCTCATTGGGAGTCGGGTTCGGATACTTCCTGTAAACATTTTCGAAATGACAAAATTCCTTAAATTCATGTATTCGGATATGATTTCCATGGATTATCGCTTCCGGATTTTCAAGATAAGACCGAACTGCATATTCTACACAATTTGGTTTATAAAAATCTCCCGCATTAAGAATACCTATTAACTCTCCTCTTGCCAGAGTTATTCCTTTATTCATAGCATCATAAAGCCCGTTATCTTTTTCACTTACGATCTTTGATATTTGATCTTTATATTTATTAATTATTTCCAACGTGCAGTCAGTAGACTCCCCGTCAATAATGATATATTCAATATTTGAATAAGTCTGATTAATAATACTTTTAATTGTATCTTCAATCAGGACACCTCCATTGTAGACCACAGTAATTACAGAAACAAGAATCCGAGACTTTTTATCAGATAAAGAATTCATTACAAACTTCTTATCAATTCCGGATAGATCAGATATTTCTTAGCTGCAACCAGGTTAAACGCATCGTAGGCATCAATTTCGAACAGATTCAATATATGGTTAGTTTGCTTACAATGCCTTTCTGTAACTTCATCTCTCCATCTGCTTATTAGCATTTTAATATTATTGTGTTCAATTAATTTCTTTGTTTGATCTGTTGAAATATTTCTACTAGAGCTTGAAATATGATTAAGTCTCTTCTTCATTTTATCTATGTTTGATATCTGGTATTTTTGTGCTAAAAATTCGAGTATGATACTGCTATTTATTAATAGTTCTTCGTATGTAATCAAATTTTCAATAGCAGTTTTACTTTTTTTGAGAGGTAAATAATTATCTAGAGCCCAATTCAATATACATTTTTGAAAATGAGTCCCTTTTTGAGAAATAGATATTGCTTCCTGCATTTGGGTTTCATTTAGTAACACTTCCCTAAAAACTACACTATTGAGATAAGCATCAGTTGTAAGATGCCAGTTATTTCTTATTATTGAAAGTGACTGCGATATTGGATGTCTGATCATATAAGCGGGTAACACATCATGTGTCTGACAAATCAGATTTATAAGTCCCAAAGCATTAATTATTTTTATAACTGTACGTTGGCCTGATAAATAAAATTTAAATTCCTGATACTTTCCTGACAGAAGTCCTTCAAGATAATTCTTTATTATTTCTTTTTCATCAGGTGTAACCTCAATGTATATATCATGTTCTTTACGGGGTAGGTATTTCAGTTGTATTCTGGTAGCCGGATGACCCGGATGTAATACAAAGGGCTCATATATTTTTCGAACTCTATGATCAACAGACAATAACTCATATAACAAAGTTGACCCCCCTCTACGTGAGGCAAATACAATAATATTCTTTTTTAACCCTTGCTTATAAAATAATCCCTTTGGAAAAAGACTTAAATATTTCTTGCTTATTGTTTTAAACTTTTGAACGGGTATTTTCATAAATTGTAATATAACTACAACTTAGCCGGGATATATTTTCTTACTACTTTGATTTCTTTATTTTACTTACTGGTTTGTCGATTATCAATGTTCATGAATTTACGCAGGCTGAACAATATTCAAAAATTAATTCTTCGTTATAAACTGAATTACCGTTACTCTCATTTATTGTGTCGAATGATTCAATGATTTTTCCTAATTCTTTCAGACTATTATAAATATATAATCCTTTTAAATTGTAAAAATTTCTTGCAGCTCCGGAATTTATTATTATTGGCACTGAAGCCCTTATTAGTTCCGGTATTTTTGTAAGTGCTCCGGAACTGCAATTCTGATTTATAATTACTGCTTTTGATTTTTGTAGTAAATCGGAAAGTTGATCATTTGTAATTTCCCCTAAATTTATAATTCCAGACTTTTTGTGAATCATTTTTTGCACAGAACTCGTCCCAAAACCGATCAGATATATTTTTAATTTTGAGTTAGATAATTTATTCAAATATTCTATTAGCTTAACCATCCCCTGAAATGTTGGTGTATTGCCTGCCGATCCCATAATTAGAAAATGCTCTTTTAGAGATTTCTCTCTCTTCTTCTTTATTTGAGTTAAATATTCATCATAATTTGAAGTTGATTTATATGGCAAATACTTAGCATCAATACTAAATAATTTCAATAGCCATTGTTCTTCGCGACTAATAGTAAAAATTTCACTGGCATACTTCATTAAAAATATATCTTCATCTAACCAGAAAGGTGCAATTTTATTAGTCAGCCTGGAAACTTGTCTGGGAACCAATGATTCTAAATTATGTGGAATAACAACTGTTTTTATTCCCATTTCAGAAGCAATAGCCGTAAAGTGAGTCATAGCTGAATGTGTATTCTCCAGAATTATCATGGATGGCCGGTTAATCGATCTTAAAAAATTTTGTGTCGATATTATTCTGGCTCCCAGATGAGATATATTTCTAAACCCTTTTGTATTTATTTGGTACTTAACGGTGAACTTAATTCCTTTAATCAACGATTTAAATAACGGCTGATTGGAAATAATATCTTTATAATATTTAGTCTCAACTTTATACTCTCTTTTTTCAAATATTTCTCTAACCTGAGCTGATCTTTTTTCTCCTCCATGACCCCATTCGTCAGGCTGAAAACAAGTAATTTGGTAAACTGTCATTAAACTGTTTTATGAATTATCTTATTAATTCTTTACAATTACTTAATCATAATCCTCACGTATTACAGGCATTGGATCAAATGCAGAATAATTGTCAATCTCAAAATAATCCAATATCCTTTGCACCTTTTCTTTTTCCGGCTTAGAGAGTTTTTCTAACCAAGCATTAATCAGTTCCGTTTTCTTTGATTCTTTTATTCTTTGAATTGTATCGCTGTTACTCCTGTGCACAGAATACGAAGGTGTATGCATTACTTCATACATCTTCTTTTTATTGATGATTTCAAATTTATCGGCCAATATATTGATATACTTTTCAGGTTGCATTAACATCGATTCATAATGCAGAATATATTTATCACACATACTGAACTTAAGAGGGAACAAATTCTCAAATACCCAACTTAAAACTGCTTTTCCCAATTTCGAACCTTTCGTTAAAAGTTTATTACCAAAATCAACTTGATTTTTCGTGCAATATTTTTTAAGAAAACCCGGATTTTTAAGATATGCTTCCGCGGTAAATCCCCAGTTATTACGGACTACCGAAAGTGCTTGGGCAATTGGGTGTCGGAGAAATAGCATTGTTTGCACATCAAAATTATTAGTAAGCAAATCAATCAGAGGATGAGCATTTACAATTTTCAACAGAGTACGTTCCCCCCTACAATAAAATTTAAAAGGCAGATGCTTTCCTTGCAGGAGGTCAGTAATGTAGCCTAATATTTTTATTTTTTCTTGTTCAGTAACGGAAATAAACTGACTCATAAAATATCCCGGTAATTTATCTCTTTTAATTTTCCCTGAGGCATTGTTTATTTCAAACATTGCAAAGGGTTCGTTGATAGCCCTTATTCCATGATCTACCGATAACATCTGTCGAATTAAGGTGGATCCTCCCCTGCGATTTGCAAATACCAAAATATTCTTTCTTTTACCTTGTCTGTATCTTAATGAGGTTGGCATCAGTTCCAGAGACTGAATAATGGCCTTTTTTATCATACCGGAATACTGTTTTTAACTTTTCTTTTGAACATATTAATTAATTCCCAATTAAATTGTCGTATTCGTTTTAATATTAAAGAATTGTATTCCTCTCCGGTGTGCTTATTAAAAAGCTTCAGCAATTTAACAAGGGCTCTGTTTCTTTTAATTCTCAAACTACTCACCGATGCTCCATGTATATGTTGTCTGTATACTGCCATTACTTTATCAGTATAAATAAAATTACCTTTATCAGCAAGCATAAGTTCCAGTGCCATATCTCCGTTTCTAATCCGCTTAAACCAGTTTGGGTAACTGTCTTTGAAAACATTTCGAAAAACGATGCTGGCAGTCATAATAAACCATTTTCTTGTTAACAGATCTTCAATAGTAAATACGCTTCCGTCTGCCTCCCCATCATTTGAATTATATATCCTTTTTTTACGAGAATTAATACACTTAGTGTTATGAAAGCTTAACATGATATCTCTGTTTGCATCTAAAACTTCAATCTGTTTTGCTAGTTTATATTCATCTATCCAATAATCGTCGCCTTCACAAATGGCAATATACTCACCTTCACAGCGATTTAATGTATGTGTGAAATTACGCATCATACCTATATTTTCAGGATGATAAAAAGGTTTAATGTTATCAGGATACAGTGTGGCAAATTTTTCAATTATCTGTTTAGTATGATCGGTTGAACAATCTTCTCCAATGATAATTTCAAAAAGGAAATTTGTTTTTTGCATCAGGATACCTTTTAGCGCTTGTTCAATATAGGCCTCCTGATTATAAACAATCATACATACACTAACTTTCATATTTGCACTCAATCACTAACTATTAATGCTCTACTTCTTTAATATCAACCACAATTTTGTCCTTGAAAATCTATCGTCGAGTGCCAGAATATCCTCAACCTGTTTGGTAGCAGAAACAGAATTAAACTGACTATTCCAATTCAAATCCTTCTCAAAAATCGGCTTTATACCTCTTGTAAGAAAATAAAAAGTACTTAATGAGTCTTTTTTAATGATCTTTAAATTATTTTCCTTTAAGAAGGTTTCCAACTCAATGTCTTTAAAGAACCTGTTATGCCATTTAATTTCTATTGGCTTCAAATTAAATAATCCCCTGAATTCATTTAACCTATTGACGCCATCCTGGCTGCCTTCGAAGAGGATCAGTATTCCGTCATTCTTAAGGTGTGAAATCAAATCCAGAATAATTTTCTTTTGTTTTTCCCAGTCCAGAATATTTATTAAAAAACGTTGTGATATAATCACATCATAGTCTGAGTCGAGCTCATAATCCCTCAGAAAATCAATTTTCATAAAAGCAATGTTCTCAACATTATTGCAATTTCCCCTTGCTTTTTGAAGACGGGTTTCGGAATAGTCAACAGCATCGATTTTTACTCCCTGAATGGAAGCATACTGTAGAGTCCCTTCTCCTTCACCACAGCCTGCATCTAAAATTTTTGTATTTTCAGGAATAAAGGATTTAATAAGATTTATTTCCTTTTGAATAAGTATTTTATCATACATTGACTCTACTGAAGGATTGTCCCAGTGTTTTTTTACTTTTGCCTGTAATTCAGAGCTCATTTGTGTTTATTTTAAATAATTATACTTTAAACAAGTAAATATTACTTATTGGTAATTACTTTTATTACCCTATCCTGTTCATCAAATGCCAGTTCAGAATACAGAGGAATACAAAGGACCTGTTCAGATTTCTGAGTGGCATTAATCAAATTTGAACTTTGAGTTGATTCAAGTCCACGGTATGTTGGAAAATTACTTATCAGAGGATAAAAATACCTGCGTGCATAAATTCCAATATCTTTAAGCTTTTGATAAAGATCATCCCTTGACATTCCATATTTATCTTCATTAACTAAGATTGGGAAATAAGCATAATTATAATCCAGCCCTTCTAATGGTTGGAAGAAATTTATTCCTTTAATATTCTTAAGCATATCACAATATCTGAAAAACAATTGTCTACGTTTTTCTTTATTTTGATCGAATTCTTTCAGCTGAAGCAATCCTAAGCCTGCCTGAAATTCATTCATTTTAGCATTAATACCCGGACCTACAACAGTCACTTCATCTGCAAATCCAAAATTCTTTAGAAAATCGATCCTTTGTTTTGTTTTTTCATCTTTACAGATAATAGCGCCCCCTTCGAAAGTGTGGAATATTTTTGTTGAGTGAAAGCTTAAAATGGTCATATCACCAAAATTTACTATGGGAATACCATTTAACCTAACATTAAAAGCATGGGCTGCATCATATATGATTTTTAATCCGTAAATATCTGCGATTCGCTGAATTTCATCTACATTACAGGGGTATCCGTAAACGTGAACTGGTAGTACTGCTGTAGTTCTGGGAGTTATGGATGCTTCTATTTTATTTGGATCAAGATTGAAAGAATTTTTTTCTGTATCGACAAAAACTGGTTTAATTCCATTCCAGTGAAGTGAATGAGTGGTAGCTACGAAACTATAGGGAGTTGTTATTACTTCCCCGGTAATTCTTAGTGCTTGTAAAGCAATTACAAGTGCCAGTGTTCCGTTAGCACAAAGTGCCAGGTGTTCTGTCCCCAAAAAATCAGCTAGTTTTTTCTCAAATTCCTGATGAAACTTGCCGTTATTTGTTAACCACCTGCTTTGCCAAAGTTCATCCAGTATTTTTTTTACTTCTTTAATATCTGGAAGTGAAGGTTTGGTAACATTAATTTGATTCATTGATTAAAATATTAATGCTGAAGTAATAACTATTATTGCTTTATAATTTTTAATTTTCGGGCTATACTGCCATATAATCTCTTTGTTTTATTTTTCTCCAAATGACTATAAAACTGATCTATAAATTTTGTATCCAACTGCACATGTTCATTGTGGATCAAAGGGAAACTCATACTAAACAATTCTGTCTTAGACAAAATATTCTTTGTATTGAAAGTATGTGTTGCATCGGTACCAAAACCAATATTTTTTATCAAATTAATTGACGGGTAAATAGTTAAACCATTGTTAACTGCGCAAGCAAACTGCCATTGATAATCCCATGCATCAATACCTTTTTCAAGAACTGCCAAACATCCCTGTTCAAGGTCTTTAATCAGTTTTATATTCCCATTAAAGAAATTCTCCATTTTATTTCTGTAAATCACCTGACTGAATTTCGGTATTTCAATTTCAAACTTTTTCCACGCTCTTCTCCAGGTTGCCCAACCCCATGTACCCTGAACACTAAAAAAATAACTGGTTTTTTGATGGTTATATTTCCCTAGCGGATTGTATCCGCTAATCATATAAATACGCTCGTCATTTTCATATTTATAAAGAAGTTCCTGACAATACCGGAAAAAAGTTATATCCGGGAGACAGTCATCTTCGAGAATTATTGCTTTTTCTTCATGCTTAAAAACATTGTCGATCCCTGATGAAACCCTGTATTTACTTCCCATGTTCTTTTCTGCGTAAATACGTTTTATATTGCATGGCCAATCAACCACTGAGACTATTTCTCTTACTTTCTTGCATTTCTCTTCTTCTCCCTTGTCAGGCTTTGGACCATCAGCTATCAGATATAACTTACGTGGTCTTACCCTGGCAATTTGTTTAAATACTTTAATTGTTTGCTTTGGCCTGCGATAAACAACAAGCACAACAGGAGTATCCAATGCACTTAATTCCTTCATCAGTTATTCCAGGTAATTCAGTTTAGTCATTAACGGTGTATACTTATATAACAGCTTTTTAGCAACTGTGCCCGGAAGTTCTTCTTTCCACTGGCCAGGGGAGCCTATTCTAGCATGTTTTTTATCACCTATATTTCCCTGCTTTTGAAGAACCTTAAAGCTATGTTTTTCAACAATTTTCAAACAAACATCTAATAATATATCGGGTACACCATAATGTTTAAATATCTTTTGGAACCAGACATTTTCATTTTGAAAAATATCTTCATACTTAACCTCTATTATATTTGGATTTTCATAATCCCAGTTTTGCATCTGAGTGAAATGTGGTTGTCTCCAATTGAATTCCAACTGATAACCCAAATCTTTGTCAACTCTGTTTAATAGCTGTCTGTATGATTCGTCTTGCTTTAAATGAAGGCCGTATTTATTAATTTTTAACTTTTTACTCATCGCATTTGAAATAGGAATATTCACCCAACTTTCTTCCGACCAGAGATGATATTTATACCCTGATACCAATAAATCTCTTGGATCTCTAACAATATGACTACCGACATAATTGGGCAGTAAAAATGTTTGAGCCGGGTGATTATTTAAACATAATATTCCTTCTGAACCCATACTAGCTAATTTTTCATAAAATTTAAAGAGATTGTTAAATGCATGAAAATATTCTCTCCTCAACAGAGGTGCGATATCAATAAAAACCTTATGAAAAAAAGAAGTCATTGCTTTATGGTAGCCAAAATGCACGATAATCGGACCTTCTTTCCTTAAATAGGATTTCAACAATTGAGATCCGATCAATATAAAATACCTGCCATAATGTGGTATCTTTTTTAAATGCACTATTTAAAAAAATTTATTGGGAATATTCTTCAGCTTAATTTCCCGGAAATAAAATTCCTTAGGATTAAAACCATTAATTATATTTTCTGGTTATTATATTGTCTTTTATAGAATTCTTAAAAAAGTGAAACTTATCTGGTGTATAATATGCACAAATTTTAAAATCTTCTAACCTGATTTTGTCATTTACATTTTTAATCAGGTATAAGGGTTTATCCCCATAAAAAGATGCCCAAGCTGAAAAAGAGCTTGGTGGACCAAGTATCAAGCTGCATTGGCTTAAACAATATAAATCTTCAATATCCGATCCAGGTCCTTTTATACAAGGCAGTGGCTTTAAAATGTCTATATGGACTTCCTCATCAGAACAAATAAGAAATCTTATTTTCCTATTTCTAAGTTCGTTTAATTTCAATAAATCTTCCATATACTTTCTATAGGTCTCCAGGCTGAAATTAAATTTGCCATTTTTCCATGTTCTATAATCACCCCAACGTATATGGACTCCTACCAAATATTCATTATCGCTAAAAAGGTCGAAATATTCTTTTAATTTTTCTTTCACAAAATCTGAAGGAGTAAATATCTTTCTCAGCACAGATGAATGAGTGACAAAACTTTCAATATCTTCATACCACCAACCATCAATAAGGAAGAATGATTTTTTTACCTTTTTTAAAAATGATTTACTATTTAATTGTAATGACTGATTTTCTCCAGTATAATTTTTGTAATAGTTCTTCGGAAATAATATTTTAATGAGATCCGAAACTGAAAAAAGTATCTTTCTACATACTTTTGTAAGAAACTTGTTATTCAGGAATTGTACTGTTATGTCTGCCTGCGGAATTTTTCCTCTTTCAGTTCCCTTATGATCACGATAAAATTCTTGGAAATTATAATTTATTACTTTGTAGTCATATTCAATGGCGTTCGCAATAACCGAAGCAAACTGAAATAAGATATTGCTCCGTCGTCCTAATCGTTTATTAAGAATAAGCACAATAAGGTCATAAATTATGTTCGGTACGAACAGAGCTTAGAACATTGTTATATACAGCATCCATTTTCGCCATAAACGCTTCTCGTCCATACTTATATAACACACTTTTTCTAATTTTAACTGGATCGTATTTAAATTCTCCTGACATTATTTTAAGTATTCCTTCTGCAACAGCTTTTGTGTCACCAATAGGTACTTTAATCCCATTTTCATGAGTAACCATTTCATCAATTCCACCACTGGAAGAGGTAACAACAGGTTTACCACACATTAGTGCTTCACATACTGCTAATCCAAACGTTTCCGAATAACTTGTAGATACCAGAACAGAACAGTTATTTATCATCTGGATACTCCTGTTTCTGTCCAAGTCATAAAAAAAATCGAAAAATTCTGACATCCCATGATTTGTAACCCACTTTTGAAGAGTTTTTTGTTTATCGAAATTAACGAGTACTTTAACTCTAAAGTTCTTGTGCCCTTTATTTATTAATGACTGAACTGATTTGAAAAATATTTCGTTACCCTTTATCAGGTCCGGATAAGTAATAAATAATATCTTAAATAATCTGGAATTCTTCTTTGCCAGTATAAATTTTTGATCATCAACAAAATTTCCAATAACAGTATTTTCTTTATATATACCTTGAAGCATTAGTATTTTTTTTTGAAAATGACTTACAGTAAGTAAAGAAGAGCAGTTTCTTATTGCTTTCTGAATTTCAAAATTAATTCGATAACTACGATTAAAAATAAGTGCTTGGTGTTCAGTAATTAAATATTTTGTTCCTTCTTGCTTTAAATAATAATTAGCTATTATACCACCAAAACACACAGTATGAGCATGTACCAGATCTATTTTAATATTTTCTCTGTTTAAATGCTGAACTAATCCCTTAACTTTTATTTTTAATAGATAAATATTAATAGTATCTGCTAAATAACGATTCCAGAAGTTTATAACTGATGAGGGTCTTTTTAATTTTAAAAGTATACTGCTCCAAACATTGTAACCTGATTGTCTAATCACACTTTTATAATTCCTTTTCTTACTCTTAAAAAAAATTTCATAAAGAAAGGCTAATAAAGATAAATTTCTTGTAACAAAATAAATAACAATAATTTGATACTTTGATTTTAAGAGTTCAACCTGTTCCTTTATAAAAATTCCCTTTGTCCTTTTATCTTCAGCAGGGAAAAAAGAAGGCAGAACAAGTATTTGCAATTTCTTTGTCATATTCGAATTTAGAAAAATCTTTTATAATTTCTTAGAAGAATAATTTTTGGTTGAATAAAACAATTGTGTAGTGTTACACATCTTTTAATTCTAGTAATATTTATCTTCTTTAATTGATAAAGAATTAGGCTCTTATCTTTAAACTTACCTTTTTGTTCTGAACAATTTTCATTAATTATTAATAATTCATTTTTTAGATTGAATGGCCAGGTGCTGAGATTTACAGATCTGCCTTTTAATGAAATATTCAAAATATTTTTATTTTTTCTGTCAAAAGTATTTGTGCTTACAATTAGATATTTAGATCTTGATTTTTTAAAATTCTGCAGTACTTTAGTAATGTCTTCAAATGAAATGTGAAGAAATAAATCCCTGCATATTACTAAATCTTTCTTTGGCAAATAATCAAACTGTATATCGGCTCTACTAAATTTAAATTTATCATCCTCATATTTTTCTTTGTTTTTATCTATTATCTCAGAAACAATATCAATCCCAACATAATTATCAATCAGTTTGAATAGTTCATTTTTTATTTCCTTCATCCAAAAAAAGTCACCACAAGGTGCATCCAGAATAGAATGAATATTATACTCTTTAATGAGATCAAGTATCTCTTTTCTAATATTATCAGTTTGTTCAAGATTTGAGCCAGGTCCCGAATGAGATTCAGCATCTCCCCATTTATTACTTATAAAAGCATTTCTAAAAATATTTTGATTTGAGTACCTATTATTTCTATTCTTCAGTATTAATATTAATTTTTTAAGTCCACTATAATAAATAATTACATCTTTAAAAGGATACTTAGTATGAGATCTCATAAAATTTCTCCATAACCATCTTTTACAAAAAATTCGCTGATTTCTTTTCCAGAAATCTCCATACTTATTAAATAGGATTCCCTTCTTTTCATCTGAAGTACTTGATTCATTTTTAATATAAGCATGTCTATAACCAACTTCGATATGCCCTATCCGATATTTATTCAATTTTGCTCTTAAGATAAAATCTGCATCTTCAAAATAGGCTGGAGTATACACTTCATCAAAAAGTCCAATTTCTTCGATCACTTCTTTTTTTATTGCTAATAAAGATCCGCTTAGAAAATCAAATTTATTATCATCAGCAAGTCTTCCATCGGTTGATTTAGTAATTTTCAAACCAATCGTTCCTGTAATATCATAATCTCCATTTTTTATAGGCTCCGTTAAAGTATCTAACCATTTTTTCTCGGTAAATATTGAGTCAGAGTTAAGTATTATAAAATATTTGAATGAATATTTACTTTTTGCATAAGCATAAACTTTGTTATGACCAGCTGCAAATCCTATATTCCTATTTAGTTGAATTAAATCAATTTCATAATAATTATATAACGATCGCACTCTTTCTGAAGATCCCTGATCAAGGACAATGACTTTATAATCCCTTTTTGAAGGATTAATCTCATTAAGATTTTCAAGTAAATTATTAATATATGTGAATGAATCCCAAACAAGTATACTAATAACAGCTTTCATATTATTTGATAGATGCTACAACAATATATTGGTAAATCATCCATTCCTGAAAGAACTTTTGTCTTTTAGCAAATTTCAGAAATAAACGAATCCAAAAAGAAAAATTATGATTTGATTCTAGAAAAACTCTTTTAGAATGGATATTATCTATTTGTAGTCCTGCATCTTCAAACAGTTCGACAATATTACTCCTGGTAAAAAAACGTAAGTGCGTCCTATCATGAATACCATTATCATTATATGGCCATTTACCTTTAATAAATACTTCATAAAAGGTTTCGAAACGTCTGATATTTGGTATAGAAATAATGATTTTCCCATCTGGTTTTAAACAGGTTTTAATTTTTGCAACAATATCCCATGGATTCACTAAATGTTCAAGTATATCACCGAGAATAATATAATCGAATCGTTCAAAGTCTTTTGTTTTTTCAAGATAATTTTCAACCGTTCCTTTAAAAACATCTGACAACTTTTTTTTTGCTAAAGATGCCATCTTATTATCTGGTTCAATACCAATTACATATTTAGCTATACCGGCTTTCAGAAGGTAGTCTCCGCTTTCTCCTGTAGCACAGCCTACATCAAGAATTATTAAATCCATACCTGTAACTTGTTTAAGAATATCATGTCTGAGGAACGTATACGCTTTATTAACTGGATTAATTTTCAAACTATATTATATTTCTTTCTTCTTTTGCCAAAAAACTGCTGTCCAATCAATTTCCTTAATTTCTTCTGTAATTCCATGCTCATTTCTAAAATCTTGTACAGCTTTCCTGCAACCTTCAACGGCACCATAGTCATCAATAATAATGAACCCACCAACACTTAACTTCTTGTATAGATTAACTAACCCATCCATTGTTGATTCGTACATATCTCCATCCAAACGAATTAGAGCAAGTTTTTTAATTGATGCTTTTGGAAGCGTATCTTTAAACCATCCTTTAAGGAATTTTACTTTATCGTCCAACAAATTGTATTTCTTAAAATTTTCTTTTACTGTATCAATACTAATTGCAAGGCTATCATTCAAATAATGTGTATCTCCCTTATCTGCCTTGTATTTATCTTCATTAGGGGGTGGGAGTCCTTCAAAAGAATCAGCAACCCACACATTTCTATTTTTACAATTATTTGCCTTAAGCAAAGCTTTCATAAATATTGTAGCTCCACCTCTCCAAACTCCTGTTTCTATTAAATCCCCTTCAATATTATTTTCCAGTATATCCTTAAAACAATCTTCTATATTATTTAATCTTCGTAACCCAATCATAGTGTCAGCATGTAAAGGATAGTCTTTACCTATTTCACGGAGCTCTTTATCTTGCAACCTTCTTTTACATATAACCAGGTTCCTTTTCTTTAAGTACCTTAAAATAATTTTAGTTCTAATACTCTTTTTTTTACCAGTTTTGACAGGTTCGAATACTGGATAAGTTATTCGATGATAATCTGTAAGAGTAAGTTTTAGTAAATCTATATAAAGACGATTTGATAACTCCATTTAAGAAAAATTAAAAGCTAAATTTATTTTGTTAATAATTTCTATAAATCATCTATCTTAATTCCCGTCAAATTATAAAGTAACCGCAAGTCATTATTATATTTTCTTAATAGATTATTATAAATTTTTCTGTCTAAGTCTGATGACTTAATAAAAGTACTATTCTCAACATTCTTAATTATCTTATAAAGAAATTTTAATCTAGTCATTTTAAGAAATGGATATAACTTCCTTTCAATAAAATAATGCAATGAAGGAAACTTAGGAATAATTTTCTCCTGATTATATATTTTAAAATCAGGATTATGTTTATTACTTATTTCAAGAAATGAGTAAATATCGTTAAGTACACATGCAGAATCGTACTGTAATTTTTTAAAAGGAATAATAAGAAATTGTGACTTATCAAAAAATTTAAAGAACCTGGATAATTGTTCTCCATATAATCCAGATCTGAAGTACATATAATTATAAAAATATTGTGGGCAGTTATTTTTAAATTTACTTGAGTTGTATCTTTCAGTTTCAATATTCAATGCCTTCTGAAAGGAGCCAACTTTTTCATACCCATAATAAATCATATGCTTATATAATGAATAGGCCCTTTCTACAGGATTTCTCAATATAACAATGAATTTTGCATCGGGGAATAGTAACTTTAATAATTCAGCTGTCTTTGGATTTGATAAATAAACATGTGAAGCTTCACCAACTGCTTTTTTATCCTCTGTTCCGTTAAAAAGCTCAAAATAATTTACAGGATTTTTAATAACCTGAAAAGATTCACAAAAAAAGGAAGGTTCTTTGATATCAGACAGAAATACATCGGGGTGTTGATACAAATATTTATATAATGAAGTTGTCCCAGATCTACCTGCTCCAAGTAAAAAGAAATTAGGTTTATTCATAAAAATCAATTTGTTTCTATTTTGATAATTCCCAGAAATGTTCAACTAAGACTCCCTGTTTCAAATGTGGTATCATTCCTGTACCATAAAAATCTCCATCTTCAACTGATAACTGTCTTGCAAAAGAAATTTCATCTAGTAACTGATTATTATCAACAACCGTAATATGCATAAAATAAATTCCAGCAGGCAAAGGAAATTTTGGTATTGTTAAATATAAATCACCGGTTCCTATATTAATTTTAAATGTTTCATATGTAAAATAATTATTGAAATTAAGTAATACATTATTTTCCTTTGATATAATAAGCACTCTGAAAGCAACTTTCTTAAGATTTAATTTTGAAATAAAGCTTATCTTAATTTTAATATTACTGCCGGATCTTAGTATTTTTATCTGATTATCTTTCGAATCAAGAAAAACAATATTTTGAATTTTTATTGACCCATTCCCTTTGCGCTCCTTTAATTTAGATAAATCCTTATTCCCGGAATCTTGATTAGTTTTTATATATTCATCAATAGCTTTATTGACATTACCATGAAATTTCATTTCCCCGTAATCGAGTATTATGGCATTTATACATAATTTTTCAATACTCCCCATATTATGACTCACAAATAAAACTGTCCTTCCATCATTCTTACTTACATCCTGCATCTTACCAACAGCTTTTTTCTGAAATTCAGCATCTCCAACCGCTAAAACTTCATCAACAACCAAAATTTCAGGCTCTAAATGTGCTGCTACCGCAAAACCCAAACGCACTTTCATGCCCGATGAATATCTTTTTACCGGAGTATCTATATAGCGTTCACATCCTGAAAAATCTATAATTTCATCCAGTTTACCGCGGATTTCGGATTTTGTCATCCCCAGAATAGCTCCATTCAGAAAAATATTTTCTTTTCCTGTAAGTTCATCATGAAATCCTGTACCAACTTCTAAAAGAGATCCAATTCTTCCATTAAAATGTATACAGCCTGTAGTTGGTCCTGTTACTTTTGAAAGTACTTTAAGTAAAGTACTTTTACCAGCACCATTTTTCCCAATAATACCCAACACTTCGCCAGGCATTATTTCAAGATTAATATTTTTTAAAGCCCATACATACTCTGAATTATCATCTTCATCAGTATTAACTGACCTTCCAATCTTTAAGTAAGGATCTTGTCTGCCTCTGATCCGGTGCCACCATCTGTTTAAGTCATGAGATAGTGTTCTTGTGCCTATAGTTCCTAATCGGTACTGTTTTGAAAGATTTTCTATTTTAATAATAGGCTTCATATTCTGGCAAAAATTAATACAATAATTATTTGAGGTCAGTAGCGTTTCGTTATAAATTGAACATTTTCAACTGATTATAATTTTGTTCTTTGAAATATTGTAGATTAGGTTTGTCAAATAGC
>JAFGIP010000020.1 GCA_016929525.1 Bacteroidales bacterium | reverse complement strand
GAACATGAAAAAACTTAGCTTTCTTTTTGTTGCCTTTGCATTAGTTGGTTTTATAGCATTAAATGCCTGCAAAAGTTCAACTCAACCCGCTGAAGAAGCAGCTGAAGATGTAGTAGAAGAAGTAGTAGAAGAGGCTGAAGAATTAGTAGAAGATACAGTAGCTGTTGAAGAAGCAGCCGCTGAAGAAGTAGTTGAAGAATAATCAGCATTTAAACCAAACCTTAGGCAAAAAAGGTATTGAAAGCAGGATAAGATCCTGCTTTTTTTATTAACATCATGAGAATACACTGTATAAGGCACGAACCTTTTGAAGGATTGGCCGCAATTGAAGAATGGATCAGAGCGAAAAATTACCATCTTACATTCACACATACGTACATCAGCCAGTGTTTTCCAAATGATAATTCTTTTGACTTTCTTATTATTATGGGAGGGACGGTTGATCTCAGCAATGATTCATTTGATCCCTGTCTTGAAGAGGAGATAGATTTCATAAGGCGATCAATAGATAAAAATAAGAAAGTATTAGGGATTTGTTTGGGAGC
Organism: Bacteroidales bacterium; assembly: GCA_016929525.1. Taxonomy (GTDB): domain Bacteria; phylum Bacteroidota; class Bacteroidia; order Bacteroidales; family UBA10428; genus UBA10428. Next base: position 5,588 of record JAFGIP010000020.1, on the reverse strand, counting down.
GCAGCTTATTGCAAAAGCACTGGGTGCAAAAGTCTATACCGGAAAATATAAGGAAATTGGATGGTACCCCATTAAATTCAATCTTAAAGATAATCCTTCTCTGAATTTTCTTCCGGTAACTATGGAGGTATTTCATTGGCATGGTGATACCTTTGATATTCCTGTTGGTGCTGTTCATTTAGCTTCCTCAGAGGTTACGCCAAATCAGGGATTTATGCTCGGTAAGAATGTACTGGCTATGCAGTATCATTCCGAAATGACCCATGACAGTATCAGGAAAATGTTAAAAGCAGCACCTGAAGAAATTAAAAATGGGGGTCAGCATATTCAGACAGCAGAAGAAATTCTCGGAAGTGATGAATTAATTTCAAATAATAACGATCTGATGTTTAAAATTTTAGATTTTTTTACTTCGAATTAAGCATTTTCGATATAATCAGGATACCTTATACCTGTAATGCTTCTTACTTTATCGAGTATTGACATTATATCAACAGAATTTGTCCAGCTGTATTTCTCCGATTCAATAAGTCCTTTGTCCAGGCAATTCATTACTTCGCTGGCTTCATACTGATAACCAAATCCCTGCTGGGTAAAACTGAATACTTCAGGAGCCTGCCCGTTTTTAATCAGTTCGATGTCCGATACCATAAACCATCGGGGTCTTACTTTAATGACTCCTTCCTTTCCATAAATAATTGCCTCGGTCCGGGTTGAAGTAACAATTGAACTTAACAAAGCTGAATTCACTTTCTTTTCATGTTCAAACATCATAGTTGTGCTGTGGTCAATACCACTCTCTGAGAGCGTACTGAATGCCCTTATCTTTAACGGAATTCCTGCAAGTTGATATGCCAGAAAGACCGGATATATTCCTATATCAAGTAATGACCCGCCCCCAAGTTCCGGATTGAATAACCTGTCTTTTTCATCGATACTTGAGCGAAATCCAAAATCAGCTTCAATATTCAGAAGGTCTCCTATGACTTTTTTGTCAATTAATTCTTTTAATCTGATAAATGAGGGGAGAAATCTTGTCCACATCGCTTCCATAAAGAAAACATTATTTATTTTTGCCTTTTCAACCATAATACTGCATTGTCTGGAGTTTATGGCAACTGGCTTTTCACACAGCACCGATTTTTTGTTTTCAAGACATAAAAGTGAATTTGAATAATGGCGTGTATGCGGAGTTGCAATGTATACAATATCTACATTTGGATCCTGTGTTAATTCTTTATATGAACCATATGCTTTGTCAGCGGAATATCTTTTAGCAAACTCCGTTGCTCGACTGATATCACGCGAAGCTACTGCATATAGCTTTGCATTGGGCAGTAACTGAAGATCCGAAGCAAACTTCTCAGCAATCCTGCCCGGACCGATAATTCCCCAATTATATCTACGATTCATTTAAAATAGTCTCAATTTGTTTTAATTCACTGTTAGAAAATGTGATATTTTTTAATGCACCTGTATTATCTGCCAGCTGTTCAGAACTGCTGGCACCGACAAGAACAGAAGTCACCCTTTCATCTTTAAGCAGCCATGCAATTGCCATTTGAGCAAGACTTTGATTACGTGAAACAGCAATTTCATTAAGCAGTTTTATTTTACTTACTATAACCGGTGTAATTTGTGATTCAGTAAGAAATGGTGATGTTGATTTCGCGGCACGTGAATTTTCAGGTATTCCTTTAATATACTTATTTGTAAGAAGACCCTGTGCCAGGGGTGAAAAAACAATAGTACCGACACCTTCAAGCTTAAGAATATCAAGTAATCCATCTTCAGGTTCCCGATGGAACATAGAATATTTTGGCTGGTGTACCAGGCATGGGGTGCCAAGTTCTTTTAATACATTCACAGCTCTTTGGGTTTGTTCGGGATTATAGTTAGATATACCTGCATAAAGTGCTTTTCCGCTGCGTACCAGCTGATCCAGTGCACTCATTGTTTCTTCAACGGGAGTGTCAGGGTCCGGGCGATGTGAATAAAAAATATCAACATATTCAAGTCCCATCCTTTTCAAACTCTGATCGCAACTTGCTATGATATATTTTCTCGATCCGAACTCACCATAAGGCCCGGGCCACATAAGATATCCGGCTTTACTTGATATAATAAGCTCGTCGCGATAACCTTTTAAATCCAGATTTAATATTTTACTAAAGACCTCTTCTGCTGAACCCGGAGGCGGTCCGTAATTGTTGGCAAGATCAAAATGCGTAATGCCCATATCGAAAGCATCTCTAATTATCTGTCGTCCGATGGAGAAATTATCAACAAAACCGAAATTATGCCATAGTCCGAGTGAAACAGCCGGGAGTTGAATTCCGCTTTTACCGCATCTTCTGTAAACCATATTATCATAACGTTCATTTTTTGCTATATACTGGTCATCCATGACTTATTATTTGGTTAAAACGAAAATACAAATATTATTCATAAGCCACCATAATATGTTGTTTCCCGTTTTTACAGAATGATAATTATATAAAATAAAATACTTTAGTGTCTTTTATTAAATACATCAGTATATTTGTAATTTAGAACGAATAAAAATAAAAACAATGCCTGGTTGTCAAGGTTGTCCTTCACGAGGAATAGTGGATATTACAGAAGACGATATGTCGGTTCAAATGTCGGATGGATACGGCAAACTTCCGGTTTATGACTGGCTGGAAGGATATACGGAAAATATTAAAGCAGATGAGCTGGTTGAAATACAGTTTAAAAACACACGTAAGGAATATTATGTTAACAATAAAAAAATCTTCCTGAAAAAAGGTGATATTGTTGCCGTTGAAAGTCAGTTTGGTCACGACATTGGAAAAGTAAACCTGACAGGCGTGCTTACGCTGTTACAGATAAGGCGTAAAAAAATTAATCCCGGGAAGTATGAGTTTAGAAAGATATACAGAAAAGCAAAACCGGCAGATATTGTAAAATGGAAAGAGGCTCTTAGCCTTGAACAATCAACAATGTTACGTACACGGCAAATTGTAAAAGAGCTTGGACTGGATATGAAAGTAGGTGATGTTGAATATCAGGGTGATAAATCGAAGGCAATTTTTTATTACATAGCAGAAGACAGGGTAGACTTCAGGGAACTTATTAAAATACTGGCATCGGAATTCAGATTGAGGGTAGAGATGAAACAGATTGGTGCCCGACAGGAAGCCGGCAGAATTGGAGGAATAGGTTCCTGTGGACGTGAGTTGTGTTGTTCCAGCTGGAAATCTGATTTTGGGTCTGTTTCGATTAATGCTGCCCGCTATCAGGAATTGCCGGCAAATGCACAGAAACTTGCCGGTCAATGCGGTAAACTAAAATGCTGTCTAATGTATGAACTTGATACGTACATGGAGGCTCGTGAGTCAATTCCAAAGGTTTTGCTTGAACTTGAAACAACAAAGGGAAAGGCTTATCATCATAAGACAGACATTCTTAAAAGGATGATGTATTATTCATATAGTGAATCTTCGATTGAGAATTTAATACCAATTCCGGTTGAACAGGTTAAGGAAATAATTGAACTCAATAAAAGAGGAATATCAGTTGATCTTATGAAAAATGATATCCGGGAATCAGATAACACAAAAGCAGGTAACTTAGATTATGTAAAAACTGAAGATGATATTAACCGATTCGACAGAATAGTAAAAAAAAGTAGTAAGAATAAAATGCATTAAATAAAGTTCCCGATAATTTTTGAGAAGTCTTCAATAGTAAAAGGTTTAACAAGAACATCCGTGCAACCTGCCTCGAGAGTTTCATCGGTTTCTTCCGGAGATCGTGAAGCTGTCTGGGCAATTATGGGTGTCTTATTGTCAAATTCACGAATTTGTTTGGTTACAGTGTTGCCGTTAATATCGGGAAGCTGAATGTCCATTAATATTATATCGAACTTGTTTTCTTTTGCCTGACTTAGTGCATCTTTCCCATTTTTAACCCTTGTAATATTTCCCTTTGTGAGTTTGAATATTTGTGACAAATAAATAAAATTCATTTCATCATCTTCAACTACCAGAATATTTTTATTGGATAGGTTAACAATATCCGACATAACTGAATCGAAAAAATTACTTGATAAAAGTACTTGAAAGGCAAAGAAGTTCTAATGATAAAATGATATATTTATAAACAATTCCGCAATATAAATATTATGAAAATATTATCAAAAGAGTTTATCCTTAAGGATTTATGGAGAAAACCGATTAAGGCATACTCGCCACGTAAAATGTTTCTTATCAGGCAGCTACGAATATTTGCCCTCGCATTTAAAGGATTTTCTGAAGATCGCGTCCAGCTCAGAGCATCTGCTCTTACATATTATTCTTTGTTATCTATTGTGCCAATTGTTGCTCTGGCTTTTGGAATAGCAAAGGGATTTGGCGTTGAAATCTATCTCCAGGAAGAACTTCTAAAAAGCTTTTCAGGACAGGAAGAAGTGTTACAGTGGATATTAAAATTTGTGGAAAAGTACCTTTCCAGGATACGTGGAGGTGTTATAGCAGGTGTTGGTGTTGTTGTACTGTTATATACAGTAATGAAACTGTTAGGGAATATTGAAAATTCGTTCAATGATATATGGCAAATTAAGAAGGCCAGGGTTATGTCTAGGAAAATGAGCGATTACATTTCGCTGGTTGTTATAACACCATTATTACTAATTGTATCAAGCGGTGTTACAGTTTTTTTATCAGATCAGATAAAAACCAGTTCCGATATATTTCCGCTTCTGGCATATATAGGTACGATATTGAATTTATTAGTTTCATTAATACCTTTTGTGCTGATCTGGCTTGTATTTACACTTCTGTATCTGATAATGCCGAATACAAAGGTGAACTTCAAGTCGGCACTTATCGGGGGGGTAATAGCCGGGACTATGTTCCAGTTATTACAGTGGGGATATATTTATTTTCAAAGTTACCTTACAAGTTATGGCGCAATATATGGCAGCTTCGCTGCACTTCCGTTATTCCTTATCTGGATGCAGATGAGCTGGCTTTTTGTTCTTTTTGGTGCCGAAGTTGCTTTTGCTAATCAGAACGTTGAGCATTATGAAGCCGAGTCGGAATCTTTTAATATAAGTAATCACATGAAAAGAACCGTCACGCTTATGATACTCAGAGAGATAGTTGTAAATTTCAGAAGTGGGGAAGCTTCCCTTACTGCAGAACAGCTTGCAAACAAATTAGACTTTCCTGTTCGACTCATCAGGGAGATTATATATGAGCTTATGGAAACGGGAATAGTTTCCGAAACAGTTACAAAAAATATTAAGGAGAATGCATATCAGCCGGGTAAAGATGTTCAAATTTTAACTGTAGGATATGTGCTCGAACAGTTGGATAAAAGAGGGAACGATAGTTTAATCACAGATAACACAAAAGATCTTTCAACAATGATGAAGGTTGTTGATGGTTTTATGGAGGAAATCCAGAAATCGAAGCATAATAAGCCCCTTTTTGAAGTTGGAAAGTAATAAGAACATGAGACTGTTCAAAAAAGTGTGTCAAGTATAAAAGATAAATGATTTACTTGACTCATTATGAAAACAGAAGAAAATACAAAATTTG
>JAFGIP010000019.1 GCA_016929525.1 Bacteroidales bacterium | reverse complement strand
TCCTTATTGTAGATTTGCCTTGAGCCATTCCAGCCCCAGTTTCCATCTTGTGTTGCTATACAGTTCTCATTCCAGAAACAGATATTCAGATACACGCCATATTTCCTGCAACATGTTACTATATGATCAAGAGCCTGCATCTGTTCTTCATCAAACCTGCCTACCTCCGTTTCAGGATCAGCCCCAAGACCGACCCAGATACGGACATAATTGATACCATGGGCTGAAAATGTATTTATGATGGAATCGATTGCAGAACCCTTTCTCAGCAACAGGAAATGATTAAGGCCGACCGGAATATATGGGGTGCCATCTTCAAAAACAAAATACCTGCTATTATCATCTACCCGTAAAGCACCATGATCTTCCACCTTTTGTGCTGATTGGCGGATTTTTGATCTGTCAGAAGAACAAGAGCCAATAAAGGCGATGGAGATAAAAATAACACAAGCGTAAATGAACTGTATATGATTTTTCATTGGGATTATCATTGAGTAAAATTAATGTCATCAGGTATCATTTGCGATAAATACGAAGTGTAACAGGTAAAATATAAATGTACAACCTGGTTCAATGTAAAACAATAATATTTCATTAAACATCGATCCGGCTTGAATCTCAGATCAGGAAGATCAGGAGTCCTAACTATATTGAAACACTTAAAATGAATTATACAGATAGTTATAGAGTCTAGATTTATCATTAATATGCTCAAGATGACCGGCGGATGAGCTTTTGCGTAATACTGCAAAAGTTTCAAGGAGCTCCGGATAAAGTAGAAAGTATTAATTGTTAAGGTAATCGAAGAAGCCGTCCAATAATAAATGTTCAGACGGTCTCTGTTTGCTATCCCTGTATACCAAAGAATATTTGGTCTGGTCAATCCTTTATACAGCGAACCGAATAGCCATGGTATTTTGCAAACCCGTCATCATTAAGGTTTATGGCACCAGAATCATAATTGATATAATAAGCATGAGCACGTTCAGGAGAGTATTCAGTGGACAGCCACCAGACACCTCCATAATTAAAATCATAAAAGTCAGCTGCGCGCATGCCCCCGGGTAATGCTGAAAATCCGGTTTCATTGGTTGCATCCGTATTAGGCTGGTACCATAAGCCGTCAGCGCCTTCGATTGTGCCAGTAGCTTTTAGTTTGCCTCCTGCAACGGATTCCCCGCCTAAAAATTCAATCAGCTCATCTAATTCAGTCAAAGTAGGAACATGCCATCCGGAAGGGCATAATTTTTCGGTGTTTACGGCATTCCAACTATAAAATGCCCCAAACAGTTCCTTATTGCTTATATTATTATCATACCAGCAATAAGCGGGTGCTGTAGTATTTCTCCATTCCGAATTATCGGTAATTAATGTAATTCCGGTACCGTCATTGTATTTTGTTGTTTTGAGGTTCTCAACCATCCAAACCTGCGATCCGATTGTGACTGAAGTATAAATGTTTCCGTCAGCATCGGTAATTGTGTCATCATCGTCTTTCTTACATCCATATGCAATTATTAATAGTGATGCAGCAATGATCAGGTAGTTACCAATTTTCTTTGTAGTTTTCATTTCTATCCGGAATTTATGGTTTTTAAACTTTGAAATGATGCTTGTTCTTAAAATTGTGTAATCCAGAATAACATGACTTATGTATAAACTCGAAATAGCTTAAATTATTATTCCTTTTTATTTTTAGGAAACTGGCAGACACAAAAGTCTGTTTTTATTACTAATCTGAAGTTTATGAAGTAATCAGGCTACACTTGCTTGCAGTAACAGTCTGGGTAGTAAATGTGAACTAAATTGAGCGATTCAATAGATTATTGTACCAAATCGCTTTACTTTAATCAGTAAGTATTTAGTTTATCACGAACCGCTTCACCAATTGCGTTTAATAAGGATTTTTTACCGGCAGCGTCATAACTTAGTTCCCATATCATAATCCCTGCAGCTTCCTTTTTCGCCAGTTTCGTTTTGTTCTTAATAGCAGGTATCCCGTTATAATACATTATATAACCGTTGGGAAGATGCCAATGGTCTACCCACTCGGCCCCTGCATATGTCGAAACAATATCACTATATTTCATATAGGCAATAACAGGATCGGACAATCCGGGACCAAATCCGCGCCCGTAGAAGGGCACTCCCAGAATCAGCTTTTCCTTTGGCACCATCAGGTTAAATCGATAATAATCCAGATCGTCCATTGCATCTACATAAGTAGAATGATGGCCGGGGCGATCTGGCCTGCTCTGTCCGGTATGGTCGTACGACATGATATAGATAAAATCAAATTGTGACAGCACTTCCTGTGTTACCACATCGGCGGGACGACTGGGCAACGCTACTGTAATCAGCTTGTTGTGTGATCGTAAAGCCTTTGCCAGTTCCATTATAAAAATCCCGTAATTGGGATCTGTCCCCGGGATGGCAGGATTTTCTCTTGGGAAAGAACGTGATATTGCCATGCCGTTTGGCCCAAAAACATAACCCAGTTCCAGATCCACATCCACACCGTCCACATCATATTGAAGTACCTTTGATACCAGATTTTTAATAAGCACCTGCCTTGTCTTGTTTTGCTTCAATAGTTCATGGTATTCCTCCGGGCTGGCTCCTCCTCCAATGGAGTACAGAACCTTTACATTATGGCTGTGCGCCGCTTTTATAAATGGGACCAGGGCATCGAAGTTCCGGTTAAAATTCCCTGAAACGTCCGGATTGACAAACGCAAGATTTATATGGGTAAGCTTATTGAACGGAAACCGGGAAGTATCTGCTTCCATTGCCGCGTTAATACCATAATATCCGACAATTTTGAAATCCGATTCAGGACTCCGGGCATTTGTTCTTAATGAGATAAAACATACGGAGAAAAGGATCAGGAAGAACTTGACTCTCATGGTAATTTGTTTTTAAAGATTATACTATTAACGGATTGCTCACTTTTAACCGGAAATGATTGGTCAATGTCACCGGAATCTTCAAAATATCTTCATTAGCCGGGTATAGCCATTTTTTAAAGTAGTCATTCTGGTTTTTTGTCATAGTGGCGTTGCTTCTCTCATTATTTTCCTTGCTATATCCGGATAGTTTTTCCCTTTTGACTGCCTCTGATTTGAATTGTATCATAATGTCAGAATGGATTCTGTCAATAATGGTTATTTTTCATACACCTGCTGATCTGATTATAAAGATAAGACTATTTAATTTCTGAACTGTTAGAATAATGGTAGTAACGAAGTAAGAAGCCGTAATCATTATCTGATTTGGAATTCTTTGATTACCTTTACTACTGATGCGTTTAGTTTTTAATATAATTCGGACCGCGAAGCGGTACAATTTGAATAACCGTGGG
>JAFGIP010000001.1 GCA_016929525.1 Bacteroidales bacterium | reverse complement strand
CAAGCCGGTTTCCTGGAGATAGATCTTTTCCAGATCCTTATCCTCATGCCCTTGTGTGATTCCAATGAAAATAATTTTATCTTTGTATTCCTGGTAAAGCTTATTTATAACGATTTTTTCTTCTTCACAATAATGGCATCCGACGTTTTTAAAAAGATAGACAAATAAATAGGGAGGATGACTCTTCTGTTGCATTAACCCGACGTTATATCGAGTCATATTCTCTTTTGCAAAAGTCTGCCACCATAGGATACTGATAAGAGGAAGAAGACTCCCGATAATAATTTTAAATAGAACTGATGTATACTTCATTTTCTCTGAAAAAATAGGCAATATCATTACGGATGCAGAAGACTCTGAATTTCTTATCAATCTTATAAATCTTCTGAAGATTCAGGTCAAAATCATACACAGACAAATATGTCGTAACCTTTGGCTCATCCCTTTGGTTCAATGAACCCATGTCACAACATAAGACATAGAGGTTGTTTTTGTAACCCTGCATTTTCGTAACGTAAAACCGCTCGGGAGTATTTTCAGCTGCATTATAATCGTTTGAATCCATGTGCAAAAACAGTTGTTTTATCTCTTTATTCGTTTCACCTGTAATGAGGTCATATTTTGCGATTTTGTTTTGAAACGTATACCCGACAAAAAGGTGATCATCGGTACATACTGAATCAGTATAATTCATCGAAAGCTTTTTTATGGGATTATCATATCGATCTGCAGAGACGAGGCCTTCTTCGAACTTTTTTTCTTTTATATTAAAAATGGAGTATATCTTATCCGTATTCACAGGGATCAAGCCTAAAATAATCCTATCTGTCTTATAGTAAGTGATGTCGTGGGACAACCCTTCTTTGGGAATATTAATCGTGTCAATGAATCCGGATTGGTTGAAAATGTTGATTCTGTGGAGGCTCTGATCGATAATATAAATATTATCACCTGAAGTCATATATAAGGCCCTTGACCATAACTCACCCGGGCCTTTTCCCCTCCGAGCAATAACTTCAATATTTTTGAACTCTTTATCACTGACAACCAGACGTCGTGATAATCCATCGAGAAATACAAAAGAATCACCTAATGTTGTAACATCTGTGATTTCACTCAATTCTTTGATTGATGTGACTTTTTCTGTCTTCAAATCTATAAAGTCAAACTGCTCTTTTCGGCAAGAGAAGAACAACGGCAAAACGATTAATAAAAATGCAGCTTTCAGCTTCATCTCTCTTCAACCTCCTGAAATTTCAAGTTATCCATGTCACCACAGGCAATAATCCGGGTTCCGGTATCAAAAACAAAATAAACTTTTCCGTTGTTACTTGTCATATAGGTAATATCATGTTCTCTATCCTCGGCCATTTGGATCAACATGGTTTTACGTGTCTTTAAATTCATTTTGTAGAGAATCAGCTTTTTATTGATCTCTTCACCCACCGTATAATAGAGTTCATCTCCCTCTATGCAAAAAGCCCCTATATGCTGGATTTCATCCTCAAAAGAAAACTTGATTTCGTTAACCGTATCGACACTGAAGGAATCGACTTGCTGAAATCTTTCATCAAAAATCTCTACTCTGTTTTGAAAAGGCCAGAGCACATAAAGCCTGTCTCCTGATGAGAAAAAGCGAGCTGAATTGACCACTGTCGTAACTTGCTTTCTCTTCCCTGTACACTTGAATAAGGGCCCGTTCATCTTATAGATCAATAGAGCAGGCTCCTCTTCCCCTGAATAGTAATTATCTGTAATAAGATAATCATTCCAAAAGATAAACTCCCGGCATTTTTCCTGTAATTTTATCGTCTCTATTTTCTTTCCTGAACTTAAAGGGATCCTGTGTATTGTTTTAAGGGGAGCATTCAAAACATACAGATCATCTCCTGAAATTTCCATATCATAATATTTTCTTTTTTCTTCTGTTTTAAATATTACTTCCTTATTCACCAGATCGATCACATATCCATAAAAAAGAGTCGGCCCCATCAAAAGGCTATCTCCACTAATTAGCACTTTTCTTGATGAGCCCCAAAGAGTTAAATCATACGGAAGATCAATCTCATACTCATTATCCATCTTTCCCTCTTTTTTCTCCCGAAAGATGACCTCCATAAAAGGAAATTTACTTTTAAAATTGCTCTGGTTGATTTCAATGACCTTATTCATTTCCTCGTGAGCAGCTTCTACAAGCACATCTTTATTCCCAAATAAATCTTCAGCTTTCTGAACGGAATTATCATGTCCCCCTTGTTCTCCGGAAACACATTGTGATAACTGGGCTAAGGCTAAAAACAATATTAAGACAATAAAGTGAAACTTCACGTCATCCCCTTTCGATATTATTTCCCCTCCGTTCTTAAGAACGGAGGGGAAATGGCTCAATTGAATTAGTAATTTTTTAATAGCTTTAACTTACGCGGACAAGATTATTTTTTATATACTCTTAATAGGATTTTTGGCAAATACCAATCCTGAAAAATTATCCTTTGTATCTAATAAATGGAATATTAAAGTATTATCAATCTCTCCGATGATCGATAAACCGCCCTTGACTTTTCCGAGTTGCTCACAAACCAGATCATACTTATATTGGCCGGTAGTTTTATCAAACACATGTATTTGCGGTTTTTTCTCAACAAATGGCTCTTGCGTCCCGCTGATATGATATCCTGTCGGAACATAGTAATAGCCTTTTCCCGCATAAAATGACATAGCGGCCATATCTCCTACGATATTTCCACTCATGCCCCAGACTAAATTCTTTTTTTTTCTGCTTTTCTTCGTAACGATCTTTTTTAATACCAAATCCGTATTGTAGATCTCAAACTGAATCGGGTAATCCATAAAGACATAGACTAATTGATTTTCAACTTCATCAACCCGGATTCCTCCGGCAATGACTTCGCCACCGACTTCAATTTCCTTTTTCTCCTCATACTCGATTGTTTTTTCTAAGGCCATTGTATTCAAATCAATTTTGATGATTTTCTTTTTTAACATACATGTCATATACAATTTATCATTCATGACGGTAGTGGTTACCGGCATATCACCAATGTTTGTCAAATCATACTCATTTAAATAATTACCATTGATATCATAAACATTGACGCGCTGCATCACGACATCTGCTGCATATATTTGTTTGTCATTGACCACAAGGGCAAGCATTTGAATGATTTCACCTGGCCCCTTACCTTTGTTGATCAATATAGTTTTCTCAAAAGAACCCTCCAGGTTCTCGAATACGATTTCATATGTTGTTTGCTTATCAAGAGCATAATAAATCATATTATTGTAGATACCCATTGTAGACTGTGTATTCATTGATGGTAACCCTGGTATGTTTTTTTTCTTCTGAATCTGAACATTAACTGTCCCCTCTTCGGGTTCAAAACCATTTTTAATATGCTCGACCCCAGCATTTTTTTTCACACATCCAACAAAACTTAAACAAACAAAAATCATCATCAAACTTAGTATTCTCATGCTAATAACTCCTTTCAAAAACGCTTTTCCAGAAGATAGAGCCTCAGTAATTTCCTATTAACAAAGAAGCTCAAAATTATAATTAAGCCAATCAAATATACATAATCCCAAATAATAACTCCCTCATACAAGCCGATCGAGTGTCTCAGCAGTTTAACGCATGAATTCAACGGATTAATACTGAAAAATATTGAACTTTTAGCTTGATAATACAAAGGTGTAATAAATAAAAATATCCAAGATAATAATGGTAATACTCCCTGAGCCACAAAATAATTTTTAAAGACAAAACCAAGAAACACTCCAAACCCACTCAGTGTTATCATTGTCAGTATAACATTAAAAACAAATAGGCCCCAAACGATAGATGACGAACTGATAACAGCTATAATAATCGAGGCTACTATTATCTGTGGTAAGACATAAAGGCTGTATGTGATTAAATATGATAATGCAACTGTTCTCATCTTTATAGGGAAAGCAGCATACATTTCCAGAACTTCCGGCATCATTAGATTACTCACTCTTAAGCCTAGCAAACTGACATAGGTACCTATTAATGATGCCACAACAAAACCAGTCAACAGGTATAATGATTCCTGTTGGTTCCCGCTTGTATTTAGCAAAATTATGAGCATATAGGACAACGGCATGATAAATAAGCTGATTAAAATTTGTATCTTAAAAACTCGAAACGCACGAAATTCAAAAAGAATTGCATGGAAAAGCCTATTCATAAAATTCCTCCATTATTAACTCAATAGCATTGTCAAAATCTGGAGCGATTAAAGATAAATACTCGAAGGTATATCTCCGTAAACTTCCTATTAATATCAAAATTTCATTGATATCTGTAGAAAAAATTGTGGTTATACCATCTCTCGAATCGGCAATTATAAAATTATTCAGTAATTCTTCAGGGATTTTTTCTTTCACCTTGATCTTTAGTGTAACAGGTAGCTGATTAACTTGAGGTATCTCTTGCTTATTTCCACTGAATACTATTTTCCCCTCTTGTAAAAAATATATATAATCACACAACACACTGATTTCTTTAATGTCATGGCTTGTAAGGAAAACTGTCATTTTACTTTCTTTTAAGAATTGCCACAATTTCTTTTTTGTTACAACATCAAGCATATTGGACGGCTCATCAAGTATTAAAATGCTTGGCATTTGACAAATAGCAATAACTAACATAACTATTTTTAGTTGGCCTCCTGAAAGCTGATAACCATACATATTTTCCCATTTATTAATATTAAATATTGAATAGAGTTGATTCAAAATATTATGAGCCTTTTTGTTATCCATTACTCCTTTCAGCTTAAGGGTGTATTGAATCAATTCTCTAATTGTATGTGATTGGAAAACTAATGGGGTTTGAGGAACATATCCGAAGTAATTATCTTTCATCCTTACCAAATCATTTCCTTCTATAAGAATTGCTCCCATTGTTGGTTTGAGTAAGCCGAGTATTTGGCGAATTAAAGTGGTTTTCCCTGCTCCATTGGGGCCCACCAGCCCCACAATTTGATCTGACTCTATTTGTAGCGAAATCGAATCATTCGCTTTTTTCCCATTGGGAAATACTTTCGTGACCTCTTTTATGCTCAACATAAACTTTCCTTTTCTATTTTATTCGCATAATTTGCATTAACATACAATTTTAAATAATCTTTCAAATGACGGTCATAGAACTCTTTATTACATTTATGTTCTCCCTCTTTTGCCATCCACCTACACCCTCCATAACATAAAGGCACATATTTACAATTAGAGAGACATTGGTTTGGCACTTCATTGATGATCCTAAACCATCTATTATGTATTATCTCTATATCTCCATTGTTATTAATCATTCCTTCGGGCTCTTCATATAGGAACCCAGGACAACTATAAATATTTAAGTTTTCATCAATCGCATATCCATTTATTGTTAAACCCATACACGGTCCATTGACATAATTTCGACTTATACGGTATCCTTTTTTAACAGCATGTTCATATAACTCTTTTATCTTTTCATCCCCTTCTTTATTCAGCAATGTTTCACATTTATTCTTTTTAATATTCTCTTGTGAGGAATAAACATGTCCTATATCAACACCTGTTATAAGATCAAATAGAGACTCTTGTTTAAAATAATCAAACAATAATTTTATAGATTCAAAATTTTCTTTATCGGCATTACACCTAATGAGAACATCATTAGTATAATTGTCGCTTAGTAATTTTAAATTATTCATAATAATATTAAACGTTCCCAAACCATTACGATAAACTCGCCTCTTGTCATGAATATCCTTTTCACCATCAAGTGTAATTTGAATCATATTAATGTTATTGATAACACTCAAAAGTTTATCGTTATTGATAAGAGTCCCGTTTGTTATCAGAGCCATATTAACACTAGTACGTTTTGTTCTTAAGCTATGCAGATCATTTACGGCTTGTATTAGAATATCCATATTTAACGTGGGTTCGCCTCCAAACAAAACTATACTAACTTCCCTTATATCTTGGGCTGTCATTTTTCTTTTTATATGTGAAAATATTATTCTCCACTTATCCAGACTAAGAAAAGTATTTTTTTTATTAGAACTATCTTGATAACAATAGCTGCATTGCAAATTGCATTGAGATGTAAAAGAAATGAATAATGACAGAATTTTTTGATTATGTTTCCACCTATTGACGTTATAAAGTAATACATCTTCTTCATTAAGGTTCTTGTTCACCAATATATTATTTTTCTGAAGCTCCTCGATTGTTTTCTCATTGGTAAAGGATGATTTGGGATTGCTCCTGATAATATCAAATTCATCCTTACTGATTAGTATCAACGCCCTTGAAGTCATGTTAAAGATTATTACTTCATCACTAAAATCAACATACTCATTATATTTAGATAATTTCATCTAGTCCTCCTTTAAGAAAGGGGCATAGCTTCACTATGCCCCTTATCAGTTCTTTAATGCACCATTTCAGCTGAACCTTTTATCGGATTACAAAATGCACATAGTCCGCAAAAATTCGGCTCTTCATGGTGACTAAAGACAGTCCCTTTTTCAAGGACAATAACACTGCTTTTCTTAGAGCTGCTTTTTTTCTCATCTTGGTACTCAAACAATACCATCCTCTCACCTCCTTTCTTCCCCTTTGCGCGCTCAAGGATTGATTATTATCTATGTTATTGGGCTGAAAGATCTTGTCAATCAGGCAATCCCCTGAAAATTTT
>JAFGIP010000018.1 GCA_016929525.1 Bacteroidales bacterium | reverse complement strand
TCTTTTTCCAATCTGAGCTGCTCCTTCTCATTGATCCTGTTTATCTTCTGATTGTACTTTGAGTCGGCATCTTCTCTTTGCTGCAGTACCTGTTCACGTTCAGCAAGGACCTGTTCATTGTACTTCTGTATTTCAGCGCTGTACTTTTCGTCTTCTTTGAGTTGTTCTAGAATCTCTTTTTCTTTGTTTTTAATTAGCTGGATATTAAATTTTTCAATTTCTCTGGTTGATTGATACGGATTAATAAATTGCTTATTCTCTGTAATTTGAGTATTGTATTTTTCAATTTTATCTGAGACTTTCTTATTCTGCTTTTCTAATTTTTGCTGTTGTCTAAGCAGAGTAACCTGGAATCGTTCATTCTCACTTTGGATCTTTTCGCTCTCTTTGACAGATTGCTGTTCAAGTTTCAGCCTTTCCTTTTCCTGATCTTTCAACTGCCTTTCAATTTCTTTTTGAGCCAGTATACTTTCTTTCTCTTCTAACTTAAACTGTTTTTCTTTTTCTCTTTTATTCTTTCGCATTGATCTGTTTTCTGCTATTCGGGCAGAAGTCTTTTCCCAATTTCGGGCAATTCTCTTTCTAAGTGGTAACTTAAACTTATCGATACTATAATCTTTTTGCTTATAACTTTTATCAGGATCAATGATAAGCATTTCGTTAGATTTACCACTCTGCGATATAGCAATGTCAGCTGAAAATATAAATATGAATAATAGAAAAACAACCTTAATTCGGGTCAACATATAACGATACTTTTTGCGTTTTTACGATGAAGTTATCAAATGGTTGTATGAAAATGTAACTGATATTTAATATGATATATGCTCTTAACTTTTTTGTAATGTAAAAACTGTAATTTCAGGATAAAATCCAACACGACCAGGAAACCCTATATAACCTATCCCGACATTAACATACAAATACTGATTAGATTCCTGGTACAGCCCATTCCAACGAGGGTATTTCCACTTAACGGGGCTCCATTTTATGCCGGGAATATTAATTCCAAACTGCATTCCATGTGTATGGCCTGAAAGCGTAAGATCGATATTTGTTTTGTTAATAACTTCTGCATCCCAATGAGATGGATCATGCGACATCAGAATTTTAAAAGGGATGTCTTTTATATTGAATAAAGCTTTTTTAAGGTCACCATACTGAGGAAATGGAGGTAATCCCCAATTTTCAACTCCCGCTATTCCGATTTTTTCTTTGCCCCTTTCAATAATTACAGAATCATTTCTAAGAAGATTAAACCCTGCTTTTGCTTCATATGAGTATAGATCATCCATGTTTTTAGCATGTTCTTCCTCACTATCCCATCTGACATACTCACCATAATCGTGATTTCCCAAAATAGAATAAATACCATACGGAGCTTTCAGTTCCTTAAGTAAGGGTATAAAATCTTTCACTTCGCTGGCGACATTATTAACCATATCTCCCGTAAAGAGTATAATATCGGCATTTTGTTTATTTATTAGGTCAATGGATTCTTTTACTTTGTTATGTAAAAAAGAAAAACTCCCTATATGCCAGTCCGATATTTGTAGTACACGAAAACCGTTGAAAGCCTCAGGCAAGTTACTGAAACTTAACTTTAAATTTTTCACCTTATAGTTAAAGCGCCCTCTTACAATTCCATGTATTACAGAAACAAAAGGAATTGCTGCAACTATAATCCCTGTCTTTGTCAGAAATTCCGCTCTAGACATAATTTCTCCCGCATTTTCTGCTCTTGTTCCAACACCTGATAACTTGGATATTATGAAGCCTGAAAGTCTGACCAGATCATTTCCGAGCTGAAATGGTATAATTACAAGCTTTGGTATATAAAAAATCGCGAAAAAACCCATTAGAAAATACCAAACCCGAAACATACCGGTTGTAAATGTTTTGCGCATATTAAATGCCAAAATAAACATCAAAGAAATGATTATAACAGGTATTAGCCAGAATAGAATATTGATAATCAGCTTTGCAGTTGCTGACAAATCACTTGTTACAATTCTGAGACTCCTGAAAGTATAAAAATCAACGATACCAAGAAAAAGTATAATAAATATCAAAAAAAGCAGTGATCCACCTCTCATATTCCTCTTTATTATTTATTTATATTTTTTAAAAAATTCATTTAAATAAATTTTTTAATAATCTTATCTTAAATATTTTATAAGATAATGTAAATATAAGTTTCTTAGATTTAACTTGTTATTACCTAGTCATATAATATTTCTAACATTTAATTTACTAAAATGTTTTATGTCTGCTTTATTTATTTTTCACTGAAAAACAGTACAATTATAGATTAAAGATCTAAATTTAATGAGCCTGTATAATAATAACAAAGAAATTTTATTTAGTGAGGACGGATAATTCGGATACAGATTTTTATTTACCTGTACGTGATTCATTTTTAAATGAATCTCATAAGATTTTGTCATTAATTGAAGATAAGGATGTATTTCATGAGGAAAAAGTGCATGAAATTCGAAAATCTTTGAAACGATTAAAGGCTCTTTTATTATTAGCAAAACCTGTTATTCATAAAAAACAAGTAAAGCATAATTATGATATTCTCAGAGAGTCGGCACGTTATCTGACCATTTATAGGGAAACTACTGCGAACAGGACGGCTTACCACGATATTTTTTTAACCAGGGATATATCTGTTTCTCATAAGCATCTTCAAAAAATCCAAAAGTACCTGTTTAATGAGACACAGAAGAAATATGAAAAGAAATCAAGGAAACTCATCAGAATATTTTCCAATATAAAAATCAACATTCTGTATATCTTATCACAGATTGAAGAAGTTGAACATAGATTCTATACAGCTGAAGAACTGTTTAATCAGATAATCACGAGTTATAATGATTACAAAGCTATATACGTAAAAGCTGATAAAAAGGAAAATGCCCACCTGCTGCACGAATGGAGGAAAATATCCAAGCGACTATATTATCAGATTATAAATGGCCCGTTTAATGCCGGTAAAGATGAAACTTTTATTGTCAGTCTGGATTCTTTATGCGATTTATTAGGTAATGACCATGATTTATTTGTTTTACAAAATTTTATAAAAAAGAGAAATATTTTATCCCGAAAAAAAATAAAATCAATTTCAAAAGAAATTAATCAATTAAGAAAATCATTGCAGAAGGATATTTTTATAACTGCTAAAGAAATTAAGGGCCAAAGCAGTAGTTTGATCAAGTTATTGGAGCCCAAAGAAGACTGAGCACATATAAACTTTCACTAAAATCCTTTGATCAAAAATTACTATTCGTTAAATTTATACTGCTATGAAAACATAATCATTTTCAAAATTTAGAATATTATGACTATGAAGAACTTATTTTTTATTGTATTTTTTGGAGCTTTAACTAGTAACCTGACAGCTCAGAAAGCCGATGTTCTTTTACCTTCAGACATGGACAGAGAGCAGACCATTCATCATAAAGGTTACTCTCTTTCATATAACTCAAGTTATGTATTGCCATCGTGGGTATGCTACAAAGTGACAAAAGCACAGGTAAACAAAGATGCCAGGATAAAGGGAAAATATATTGAAGATCCTGAAGTTACAACTCGGTCTGCCAGTAAAAAAGATTATAAGCAGGGAGGCTACGTGATGGCTCAGTTTGTAAGCTATCTCGACGTTAAACAGATACCCGGTGCCGTTGATGAAACATTTTATATGAGCAATATAGCACCTATGAAACTGGCATATTATAATCATATATGGGTAAAAACAGAAGATCTAATACGCATCTGGTCAACAGAAACTGACGGACTTTATATTGTTTGCGGGCCGGTTTTAACTGATTCTCCGTTCCCTACCATTGGAGATAACAAAGTTAGTGTGCCAAACAGATATTATAAAGTGGTTTATGATCCCGGGAATGAAAAAGCTATTGCATTCCTGTTTAAAAATGGTACTTCATCAGGTAAGCTAAAATCTTATACTACATCCGTCGACGAAATAGAAAAAATAACAGGGATAGATATGTTTCATTCTCTTGATGATGAATTAGAGAAAAAAATTGAAAGTAATTATGATGTAGATAACTGGAATTTTGATATTGAGCTCTGAAAAGTTAATATTGTTGTTAATGTGGTAGTTTTTTTCTTATAACACCATAAGCAAGAGTTCTAATATAAGCACTGATTAGCACAATAATAAATATCCATATACCACACCCGATCAAAGAATAAATCGGACCCGGGCATGCTCCGGTAAATGCCCAGCCCAGTCCAAAAAAGAATCCTCCTGTAATATTAGCAACCCTCATAAGTGGCTTTGGATCCAAATTAATTATTTCACCAGAAAAAGTTTTGATATTGAATTTTTTAATCAGTAAAACCGAGAATGCTCCCACAGCAACAGCAGAGCTTATTATACCATACATATGAAATGATTGAAACCGAAACATTTCCTGTATGCGGAACCAGGAAACAACTTCTGATTTAACAAGGATAATCCCGAAAATAATACCCAGTATTAAATGAACTATATATTTCATTTTTTTTATTTAAAGAATAATTGGGAATAATATATGTGTAGTAAATAATCCACCGGCAAAAAAACCCAGTGTAGCAATTATTGAGGCCGGGCTTAACAAAGACAACCCCATGATAGTATGACCAGAAGTACATCCATTGGCATATCTTGTCCCAAATCCTACCAGAAATCCACCAAGAACAATAAATAATAATCCTTTTATCGACAACAGCATCGACCAGTTGAATATTTCCTTTGGTACCAATCCTGAAAAATCAGTAAGACCTAGCTCACTAAGATCTGCAACTGTTTTATCTGAAACTGCATATATGGATTTGTCTGAGTGAATCAAAGCAGAAATAGCACCACCTGCTAAAACTCCCAATACAAAAATATTTCGCCAGGCATGTTCTTTCAGATTGTACTTAAAGTACCCGGAAGGTTTAGGCAAAACAAATGCGCAGAAATCCCTCATAGTAGAAGATATACCAAGGTGTTTGTTATCAGTTAGTAATAAAAGTGGTATCATTAGACCAATGAGTGTTCCGGCTATATACCAGGGCCATGTTTCTTTTGTCAGTTCAAAGAATGTCATTTTTCCTACCTTTATTTATTATTGTTGTTTTAAACAATTTATTAAGCGCTTGGTTTATTTATTAATCAGTTTATTAAAGAATATGGGATATTTAATACTTAAACACGTACACTCGGGCTTAAGATGGATTGTATTGTTATCGCTGATTACAGCAGTACTAATAACTTTTTATGGATATCATAAAAAAAAGGAATTCAAAGATATCCATAGAATTTATTCAAGTTTAGTTTTAATATTTTCACATATCCAGGCATTACTTGGACTTATACTTTATTTCGTAAGCGACAAGGTTGTTTTCAGTATGAACAGCATGAAAACACCGATGCTGCGATTTTTCCTTCTCGAGCATATAATACTCATGCTAATTGCTGTTATATTAATCACTGTAGGATATATCAAAGCGAAAAATAATAATGATGATTCGGCCAGATTCAGAAAAATTTTTATATACTATCTTATTGGTTTAATCATAATTATTTTAGCTATCCCCTGGCCGTGGCAACAATTTAGCGCTGCTTGGATTTAATAGAGATAATAATATTGTTCTTTAGCACATTTATAATACATTTCTTGTAATAATAAGCAACCGGATTTTCATCTACATTTATTAACTTCATACTTCATAATCTTGAATTAAAAACAAACAGATATTATGAAAAATGAAGCTCAGTTTTTTTTAATCCTTATTATTTCAGCTGCTTTGTTAAATAAACTAAATGTAAATGCCCAGTTTCCGGAATTTACATTTCATACAATCGGACATACAGAGCAGATGATGCTTGGCCAGTCATCACTGGCAGATCTGGACAATGATGCTGATCTGGACTTAATTGTTGGTGCCAGTGGAAGTACCATCTGGTGGTATGAATATAAAAGTGCCGATAACTGGAAAATGCACATAATAGGTGATGATGCGTACACAGACAAAGGAGGCGTTGCTTTCGATGTTAACGGAGACGGACATATTGACCAGGTATCGGGAGGCACATGGTATAAAAACCCCGGGAATAAAACTGATAGCTGGGAAAGATTTGAAAATGGTGTGATTTTCTCATATGATAATATAATCGCTGATGTAAATAGCGATGGCAAACCGGAACTTTTTGCAATGAGTCCCCAGGATGGATTATTTGTATATTTTATCGGCGATAAACCGGAAAAATCTTGGAAAAAAGTTAGAATAGGCGATGGTGTGCCCGGAGGTATTTTTCCTAACGGAGCAGGTGATATTGACAGCGATGGTGATGTTGATCTGGTAAGAAGTGATGTATGGTATGATAATATTAAAGGAGATGGTACGAAATGGTTAGTACATCGTACTATACGATATGTTGAAAGCACAGGTGAATTTGCTCGTTCCTCACGGGTTCATCTTGCCGATATGGATGGGGATGGTGATATTGATGTAATACAGTCAACATCAAATTCAGCATCGGGTAATATGGCTTGGCATGAAAACAAAGACGGTAAAGGAATAAACTGGTATACTCATCATATAGCAACTGAAACAGAACAGGACCTGCATTCGCTATGCATAGCCGATTTCGATAATGATGGCGATTTGGATATATTCTCAGGAGCGGGAACAATGACGGGGGAATTATATAAGCGTGGATTTATTTGGGAAAATGTTGAAGGCAAAGGTGAAAAATGGGAAAAACATGAAATTCTTTTCAAAAAAGAATGTGTTGATGCTGTTGCCGGTGATATTGATGGTGATGGAGATATAGACATTTGTAGTAAAACGTGGAAAGATGACGAGGTATATTATCTGCAGAATATGTTAATGGAGAATAAATAAAATTTTATACGCCGGTACTCCTTTGCGTCAATAATGATATATTAATAAATAATGGCCATAATTCTTTGGCCATTATTTTTTTTGACTTTTTTTGCAGAAAAATCAGATAAAATGTATGTAAGAAATTGTTTAATTACATTTTCAGTATTAATTATCACAATAGGTAATATAAGCGCCCAGAAGAAACTCAAAACTCCCGCACAGCTTGTAAAAGCTGAAATATATAGAAATATTGATGAAGCAATGCTCAATAAAAAAAGAGTTTATAAGCTTAATTTAGACGGTCAACATCTCAATTCCGTACCGGAAGAAATTCAAAAATTCGTTAATCTTCAGGAACTTTATCTAAGAAATAATAATATAGCTTTCCTTCCCGACTGGATATTTAGTCTTACCAACCTTCAGAAACTTATGCTTGGAGAGAATAATCTGCAGGCAATTCAACCAGAGATAAGAAACCTTCAATATCTTGAAGAACTCGACTTGTTCGATAATGAGATTTCAAAACTTCCTCCTGATATAGAGCAGCTAAATAATCTCCGAAAGGTTGATCTGAATTGGAATAAAATAGAAAAACTACCTGATGAAATAACCAGGTTAAAGAATTTGGAATCACTATATCTCGAGAAAAATAATCTGACACATCTGCCCTCTTCCATTGGATCTTGTTCAAGCCTTGCAGAATTAAAACTTGCCGAGAATAATCTGGTTACATTACCGGCTTCCATTGGCCAGTTATCAAAAATCACTGAGCTTAATTTAACAAAGAATAAGCTCAATGAACTACCTGAAGAACTTGGATACACGACCAATCTGGAAATATTAATTCTCAGAAGCAATAAATTGGTCAGTCTGCCTGAAAATTTGAGCAGCCTCAAGAAGATTCGTGAACTTGATTTATCTGACAATCAGATAAAATGTTTGCCACAAAAGGGATTGAATATTAGTTCTTTAGAAAAGCTTGATATAAGCTCAAACCAAATAGGTTCAATAAGGATTAATACTGATAATCTCAACAAATTACTGTGGCTGGAGGCAGAAAACAACATGATAAAAATCCCGGATGCATTATTTTCGGTTGAATCGCTTGAACATCTGAATCTGAGTCGTAACCGGATAGAAAAAATAGAATCAGGTATCATAAATTTAAAAAATCTTAAATATTTAGACCTAAGCCAGAACAGGATATACTCTGTAACAAAGTATATTGGCAGTCTTACAAACCTTGAATATGTAGATTTAAGTATCAACAATATTAGGATACTGCAGCGTGAAATTGGTGAAATGAAAAGTCTGAAAGAATTGAATCTTAGCAACAACGATATTTCAGACTATCAAAAAAACAACATTAAAAAGTATCTGCCCAAAAGCGTTCAAGTTACTTTCTGACAGTTAATTCCAAATTGCTTCTAAAATTTTCGTAAATTATATCCTATTATAAGAATATGGTATAATGAGCATGCATATTGGGATATTGACTGCCGGTGGAGACAGTCCTGGACTTAATGCTACAATCCGCGGAATTGGAAAATCAGCTATAAGCCGGTATGATATGCAGGTTACCGGGTTTTTGGATGGTTTTCGGGGATTAATGGAAAACAGATCCATTCATCTTGATGGGGTAGCGTTATCAGGTATACTTACTATTGGCGGGACAATTCTTGGAACGAGCAGAGATAAACCGCACAAAATGAGAGTTGGCGGTAAAGTAATGGATATGACGGAAGTGATAGTCCAAAATTACCATCGGCATCATCTCGATGCGCTGGTTTGTATTGGTGGTGGTGGAACTCAGAAAAATGCATATCACCTTTCAAAGCAGGATATCAACATTATTACATTACCAAAAACAATTGACAATGATGTTTACGGTACAGATATTACTTTTGGTTTTGACACAACTTTGAGCATTGCAGTCGATGCAGTTGACAGATTACATAGCACTGCGCATAGTCATCATCGTATTATTATTGTTGAGATCATGGGACATAACACCGGATGGTTAACATTAGGTGCAGGAGTATCAGGCGGTGCTGATGTAATACTTATACCAGAAATTCCCTATGATATTGATATCATAGCCAACTCAGTTTTGCAGCGTGAGCGAGCAGGAAAACACTTTAGCATCATTGCTGTTGCAGAAGGTGCCATATCAAAAGAATCAGCTCAGAAAATTTCAATTCTTGAAAAACGAATTAATAATGCTGCTAACGATCCTGAAAAAAGAAAAAAACTTAAAAATGAACTTAAAGAATATATGAGTGTTGCTATTGGCGATACAATGCAGCTTGCCAGGGAACTGGAGCAGTTAACCCGTGTGGAATCAAGGGTAACAATCCTGGGACATTTACAACGAGGAGGTATACCTTCAGCTTCAGACCGCCTGCTGGCAACCAGACTTGGCACTGCATGTACTGAATTTCTGCAGCAGGAAAAATATGGAATAATGGTTGCCGCGCGCAGCGATGGTGTTGAAGCAGTTCCCCTGGCCGATATTGTCGGAAAAAGAAAAACAGTTCCTCTTGACCATCCATGGATAGAAAGTGCACGCAGTGTAGGCACTTGCATGGGAGATATACTATAAAAGTTCTGATTACAATTATTCAATCATTCTTTTTCTCGTGTAAATGGGACAAACCTGACAGGAAGCAGTGTTTTCCTGGTTATTTTTCCTTTATTCTTTTTTATAAGCAATAAGTACTGGACGTCATTAACAGTTCCAACCGGAATAATCATTCTGCCGCCTTCGTTAAGTTGTTCAATAAGAGGTGGTGGTACTTTTTCAGCTCCGGCAGTTACCATTATTGCATCGAACGGGGCTTTCGACTTAATTCCATTGTACCCGTCGCCAATGTATACATGCACATTTTTATATCCAAGAGCAGACAGTGTGACTTTTGCCCTTTCTCCGAGTGGTCTTATTATTTCTATTGTATGTACTTCCTTAACCAGTTCGGCAAGAACAGCAGCCTGATATCCCGAACCCGTTCCAACCTCAAGAATTACATCTTCTTTTTCAAGGTTTAACGCTTCTGTCATATATGCAACGATGTAAGGCTGTGAAATAGTTTGCCCATATCCTATCGCAAGAGGATAATCATTGTATGCATACTTTGCGCGATCAGGCGGAACAAATTCATGTCGCGGTACTGTTCGCATAGCATTCAGAACACTTTCTGAGACTACCCCTCTCGCTTTAATCTGCTTTTCAACCATCTTCATACGTTCCAAAGCATAGCTATCCTGTAACCATGACGAATAAAAAAAATATATTATTAATACCAGAATTGTCATTTCAATATGTAAGTTACAAAATTTGCCCTATGAAGGTCAAGTCAGTAAATTTAAAACTAATAGTATAGTAATTATACAATATATCATTATATGAACTGTAAGTATTATATAATAGATAAAAATATCGGTTCTTTTCCATACTGTACAACAAAAAATTGAATACTTATTTGTTTGACTTCACCTTAATTATTATATACTTTTGATATTCGACATATGAATCGATAAAAACATATCGGCTCGGATATAAACTCATATAATAAATCACTGTTAACAGATAATATATGAAGTGGGGAAATTCTGATATACCGGACAGACAACCTGTTGTTGCCGGACACTTTTATCCATCAGATCCTAAGGAGCTTGTGATAACGTTAAATGAACATTTTGAAGATGCAGCCAAATTAATACCCAAAAATCCGGACGAGAAAGGTGAATTGATGGCATTGATTGTTCCACATGCCGGATATGTCTTTTCAGGTACCGTTGCGGCTTCTGCATATCTGAGCCTGGTTGGTAGAAAAAACCTTAAAAGAGTTTTTCTTATCGGTTCAAGCCATAATACCTGGTTCGATCATGCTTCGGTATATCGTTCAGGTAAGTATATTACTCCTCTGGGAGATATTGAAGTTGATTCAGAGATTGCCTCAAAACTAATAACTAATCATGAAGAATTTGATTTTTTACCTGAAGCACATTCTCCTGAGCATAGCCTTGAGGTTCAGCTTCCTTTTTTGCAGCATATAATAAAAGATAACTTTAAAATTGTTCCAATATTACTTGGCACCCATTCAGAAGAAATAGTAGAAAAAATTGCTGCCGTATTAAAACCATATTTCATTCCTGAAAATCTTTTTATTATCAGTACAGATTTATCGCATTACCCGAATTATAATGATGCGGTCAAGACTGACCGACTTACTATTGATGCCTTATGTTCAAACAACCCTAAAAAGTTTATTCTACAGCTTGAAGAAAATGAGAAAAAGAAAATCTATAATTTATCGACCAGTATGTGTGGATGGATATCTGCACTAACACTACTTAAAATTACGTCCGAAAATGATAATATTCATTATCACCCTATTCTGTATCAGAACTCAGGAGATATACCATTATACGGAGATAAATCAAGAGTTGTAGGTTATCAGTCAGTTGCAGTATTTCTAGATCAGGAAAAGCAAAATTCAAGAAACTTAAGTGAGGAAGATAAAGAAATATTGCTCGGCCTTGCACGTAAAAGCATATTCCAGCATGCCGGTGACAGAAGTGTAATAATTCCTAAATACAATGATCTGCCGGAATCCCTGAAACAACCTTCTGGAGCTTTTGTCAGCATATATTTAAATAAAGAACTGAAAGGTTGTATAGGTAAAATAGAAACCACTGAACCACTATATAAAACAGTTATGGAGGTAGCTGTTTCAGCTGCATTTCGCGATAGTCGTTTTGCTAATATCCCGACAGAAAATCTTGTGGATATTAGTATTGAAATCTCAGTACTATCTCCACTAAAAAAAATTGATTCAATAGATGAGATCATTCCTGGTAAACATGGCATTCTAATTAAAAAAGATTTCAGATCCGGCACATATCTTCCGCAGGTAGGTGCAAGAAACAACTGGACTGCTGAACAATATGTATCGAGATGTTCAGTGGATAAAGCAGGCCTGGGTTCTGATGGTTGGAGAGATGCTGATATATATATTTATGAGGCTATTGTTTTTTCTGATAAGAAATAATTTATATCAATATTCAGTCAGATAAGATATTACTACTCCAAGCGATCTATATCGTAATATATTGCCGAATCGGTGTTTGAAAAGTAGAATCTGTATGAACCGAATGCTTCAAAATTCAGCTGCATATAACTATCTTGAGGCATTGTATCCCCATCGATTTTCATCATATCATTCAGTTTATGTTCTTTTATAATAAAGCTGTCGTTGCTCAATAAACTGATAAGGGTTTTTCTTTCAATATCATATAAGAATGTCTTATTTGCGCCCTGGATCGAATCGAATAAAAGAAAATTTTCTAAGTCATCAACAATTCCCGAATATTCAAAGCTTCCCACAATAGATGTGTCCGTTGAAAGAATAAGAGCATTCTTAACAGATCCTTCTTGTATATAATCAAAAACCGCAAGAAATTTGCTGCCCTGCAGTTTTCTTGCAGCAAACAAACGGCTATAGTTCTTATGTATTTCCCCAAACGTTAAAAACGAAGCCAGTTCAGCAAATTTATCAACTGGCATCGAAAGATGCTTTTTAAAGGAATATACTTCAAGTGAGCTTATATATAACTGATTATCACTAGTTATAAAGGAAGAATTATAAGGCTCTTCACTACTCCATGTACCTGCCTGTCCTTTAAACTCTATATTTCCGTTACTGCCAATAACAAAATAGAATACCGAGCCCAAATCATAACCCGGATTAATATTAAACTCAATGATGAACTTATCATATTTTTTATTATAAATCAGTGTCTGAAAAGCATCCAATTTACAGTCGATCCATGATTCACTATCTCTGAGTAGTGAAGCTAATTCTGATTTCTTGTCAAATTGAATATCAAATAAATGCCTGTTATTTTTTTTCATCATAATGTTATAATGCTGATTAAAGCCTATAACCAATCTGTTCCCTTTTGGTGCAACAACAGTGTCAATAATATAGTCGTTTGTATCAACAGTAATATATATATACGCCTGAAAAATTCCCGAGCTAAGAGTATCAGACCAGCTTCCAATTCCATATGGTTTAATCCATACTGTATCCCCATAAATTTTAATTTTCTCTTTTTTTACAATTGACCCCGATAATTTATCTGGGTCGTTTACGAATTGAAGTGCAGTATCTGAATTATTATCGCCATCTTCAATTGTCTTATGTGGAGATTTATTACGATTACAACCTGACCAAAAAGCCAGTATACAAAAAAGTACAGGTAATATTAATACCTTATTATTTATTCGAATCCCCGAAATATGCATTTTATTGCGTAAGATACCTTACCAGATGTACAATTCTTTAATAATTATAAACAGAAATACTATTTAGGCTTAAAAAGTCTAACCAAATTTGTATCTCTTTTTTAGATCCTTAGTAATTGTCCAGACACAATCAGTACCCCTGAAAAATCTTACCATATCACCTTTCCCAAACTTAATTTTATTATCCTTATTATCTGCCACATAAGCCTCTCCTTCCAGGATATAACAAGTTTCAGTTTCTTCATACGACCATGGAAATTCTGAGGCTTCCTTCCCCCAGGTATTCCAATTATTTGTCGATTGAATTTCATCGTTGGTTGGTTTCCAGACCTTCATTTTTATTTAGTTTAATATCCATCAGTAAATTTATTTAAAATTAGTCTACATAATAAAATTAATCTAAAAACTTGTTGACAATCTTTGCATTCCGGTATATACAAAATATTTATATTATACTAAAAAGTAATTATCTCTCTTTATTTTTAATCTGCGGTATACTAATTTTAATAAAGAATTTTTAATAAAAATGTTTTGCAGAACTATGAATCAAAACTGGTAGAGAGCTCCAAAAAGCTTTCTGATATAATGATTAGTGATATCGGTGATGATCCTGAAAGATTCTTGGAGATGTACAGGTTAGCGGTTCGCGATGAATACCCGCTTTCTATGAGGGCAGGTGGTATAATCGCAAAAATTGCAAACAAACATGTCTGCACCGTACAAAAATTAATACCTGAAATAATTGAAATTCTGCCGTCAATAAAAGTAGAGGGTGTAAAAAGAGGTTTTCTGAAAATGCTGATAGAACTACCTCTTGAAATCGATGAGGATCTGTCAGGACAACTTGCTGATTTAGCTTTTGAATGGATAAGCGATAGCAAACAGGCTATTGCCATAAGAGCATATTCAATGGATATCATTTATAATTTCTCATTAAAATATCATGAAATAGTTCCGGAATTCATTGCTGTACTTGATGAAGTAGGTCGTAATGGATCTGCAGGATTAAAGCAAAGATGCCGAAAAATGATTGACCAACTTAAAATGAAGCTCCCTGATTATTAGATAGAGGTCATAAAAAACCCGGCGTTTTAAGCCGGTTTTTTAATATTATAGTTACAATATTTATACCTACCAGATAAAAGTTCCAACATCTCCTGAATCCAGCGACGTGGTTATCATTTTATTACCTTTCTTAATTGAAAAACTGGTATCAGCACCATCATTTAGCACGATCACAACTTTTCTCCCATCCGGTGTTTTGAAAGCAACGTTCTTTAAATGCTTATTTAAATCAGATCCTATTCGCACAGATCCAGGTCTTACAAACTTAGATGCATGTGCTATAATATAAAATGCAGGATTTCTTATCACTTCATTCCCATCAATTGTTAATGCACCCAAACATCTTGTACACCCTCCTTCAGTGTGTGGATCCTGATTCGGATCAGCAGCCAGGTTCCATTCAATTACATTACGGCACCAGTTTCTTGTAGCCCCGATGATCAGATTATCAATATGCCATTTAAAATCACCGGCAAAATTTGCCGGAGCACCAACCCACTGTTCCGTAAAATATAAATTTTTATCTGGATGGGCCTCATGCAGATCCGACAAATCATTTATACTTCCTCTGTATAAATGAAAAGCTGATCCATCGACATATATCCTGGCTTCTTTATCATCGAGAATGCTCATTGGATAATCTACCCTATCGGCATTATGATCATAGACAATAATTTTAGTATTGATCTCTGCTTCTTTAAATGCTGGTCCCAGACTTTCTTTAATAAAGGCTGCCTGTTGATCTGCATGCATCAGTAAGCTTGGATTATTTCCCGGATGAAGAGGTTCATTCTGCACCGTGATGGCATCTATTGTTATACCTTCTTCCGCCATACCCTGAATATACTTTACAAAATATTTCGCATATGCATCATAAAACTGGGGTTTTAATTGCCCTCCTACAGAACTGTCGTTGGTCTTCATCCATGTTGGCGGTGACCATGGAGAACCCAATATCTTTATATCAGGATTGATCTCAAGTATCTCCTGCATAATTGGGATGACATCATCCCTATCCTCGTCAAGGGTAAAATGTTCCATTTCCTCATCCGTATCGCCAGGTGGTAAATCATCATAAGAAAAAACATGATCGCTCAGATCCGATGCGCCTATGCTTAGCCTGATATAACTGGTACCAATATTATCCACCTCGGTTGAGAAAAGTTCTTTGAGTATATCAGATCGACTTTCATTACTCATCTGTTTCAGCATAATGGCACTTCCACCAGTCAGAGCAAAACCAAACCCGTCAATAGTCTGATATTCCACAGTCGTATCAATTTCAATAACCGGGTTTTTATCACCCTTAAAATCTTCTATCTCAATAACAGCCTGCTTTTCGAACTTGACAGATTCATCTGCTTTTGTAAGCCATAATTCAACACCAGACGTTATAACTTCATCATACAAGATACCTGATGCCTTTGGATTATCTTTGGATGAAAGAGAAGCTAAAGGCAGAAACATTAATAAGAAATAAATGATTAACCTGATTTTTTTAAACATAATTCCTATATTATTTTATTAATACAACTTAAAGTTATAAATCTTTAATTCTGACTGTTATAATATTCCGGAAGATTATACTATTGTCATAGTGTTGTCATAAAACGTGAAGCGAAATGTTAATCCACAGGATATCTTCCATACAACTTCATTAAATTCAAAATAAAGCGTTCCGTTTTTTTTGAAAAGTTCAGATCCTTTAGTTTCCAGGTCCAGTTGTTTTTACTGGTAGAAGGCTTATTTAAACGATTCTTTTCATTAAGACCAAGAATATCTTGCATTGGCACAATGGCTGTATTTGCAACCGATGCGTAACAAAGTCCTATCATACTTTTACAACAATTTCTTTTTGTTAACCTTCTTCCTAAATACTTCTTATAACGTATTTTACACTGTTTATCGAGCTCACTTCTGAACCATCCCTTAATAGTATTGTTATCGTGCGTGCCTGTATATACAATTCCATTTTGTCTGTGATTATGTGGAATGTGGACATTACTGGCTATATCGCTGCCAAATGCAAATTGAAGGATGTGCATGCCAGGCATTCCGAAACTGTCACGCAGTTTATAAACTCCCGGAACGACATCACCTAAATCTTCTGCAATGAAAGGCATATCTGGAAATTGCTTTTTTAAAATCCGGAAAAAATCTTTACCCGGGCCCAACTTCCAAACACCATTTACAGCATTAGGTTCTTCTGCCGGTATTTCCCAGTAATTATAAAATGCTCTGAAATGGTCTAATCTAACTATGTCAAATAATTTCAGGTTATGAGCAATTCTTTCCTTCCACCAATTGTATCCGTCTATTTTCAGATTAGACCAGTTATAAACCGGCATATTCCAAAATTGCCCTTCTACACTATAATAATCCGGGGGGACTCCGGCGCTCCATTTCAGGCTTTTATCATCTTTTAATCCAAAATATTGAGGATTATTCCATACATCAGCACTGTTGTAACTTACATATATCGAAATATCTCCAATGATGCTTATTTTCTTTTTTCTGCAAAATTCACGGTAACTATTCCATTGTCTGAAAAAACAGAACTGAATAAATTTCTCCTTCTCAAGTTCCGACTTATGATCGTCCTGTAATTTTTGCAAAGCATCAGGTTGTTTGTCCCGATATACTTTCGGCCACTGATTCCACTTTTTAGGTGAATACTTTTCCTTCAGAAATTTGAATAAGACATAATCATTGAGCCAGTACGAATTTTCTTTACAAAACTTAGCATACGCATCTGTAAGCTCCTTATTATCATATTTTTTAAATCTGTCATATGCTGTCTCAAATAATAGTGTTTTGATTTCTGTTGCTTTATCAAAGTCGACTTTATTTTGTGGTTTAATGGTTTTTGCACTTATTTCATGCTGGCTAAGCAATCCGTCAACATGCAAAATATCTGGTGAAATTAGCATTGTGTTACCGGCAAATGCTGACAAGGTGCTGTATGGTGAATATCCATTTTCTTTATCAGGCTGCCCAACTGGCAAACACTGCCAGTATCTCTGTCCTGTTCTTTCAAGAAAATCAATAAACCTGTAAGCGCTCGGTCCCAGATCACCTATACCATATTTACCGGGTAAAGAGGTTATATGTAAAAGTATCCCTGCTCTTCTGACTGAGTTAAAATGAATGCTGCTCAAAATAATCCTGTTTAAGGAATTTAAGATTTAATAAGTATATCAATACTTATATCTGCAAATATATTGTTCTGAAGAATCAATCTTAAAATATTGAGATAAATTAATTAAAAGAAAATGTTATTCAAATGATCATAACTATTCAAAGAGCTTTCAGAGAATGGAAAGAATACAACTCAGGGGAGTATTTTAAATAGTCCTTCCTGATTTATCCTGTGCAGAAGAATAACATTATGAAGAAACATAAAAAAGAAACACAACCCTAAGGTTGTGTTTCTCGCGTATTAAATTAAAATCTTCTTGGTTGAACTTAACTTTTATCCTTAAACGCACTTATTAATACAAAAATACGTATTAAAGTAACCCTGAGACTTTCATTTTTTTAATTTTTTTTTATAAATATCAGTATATCTAATAATTAATAAAATAAACACAGAGTTTTAAAATTTTACTTTCTTTTTACCGTAATAATTCCAGAGCCATTATATGAATGGTACTCTCCATCGTACATCGCATCGGCACTTATAGGCCCCATATTGTATGTTCCGACAGAAACTACACGTACCAGATAATAGTAATGGTCGTAGGTACTATATGCGTGGAGAGTTGTGAACATATTTATTCTGTCGTCGCGTATATCAAGATATTCCGGGTAATCCCTTTGGTGAGGATAGTTTAGACCCGGAGGCAGAACTGTGAGCCTTGGATTTTCAATTTCAAAACATGCAGGGAGTATATCAGTAATGGCTACGTTTTCTATCAACCTTTCTGTGCCATTGTATATAGATATCTCAACAAGAACAAGATCATTTTGAACAAATGAATTATCATTAACCGGTCTGCCATTGCGATCGTAAAACTGTTTCCTTACTGTTATATAGCTGTCTTCTTCAAGATACGATCCGTCTTTTGTAATTCCTTCAGTCTCCCAGTAATAATATACCCTGCCACTACCTTCCGTACTTACTGTTATACTACCTTTAAGCATTGAAGCATCTGAAAGTGTAAGCGTATTATTATCAAAACTCCCTATAACCCTGCCATCAGTTTTAACAGTTCCTTTAACAGTACTTTCTGCAGCCATCTTTGCAATCTTGCCCATAGCAAGAAAACCAAAGGTTCTTTCCTGTGTATTCAGATATCTTTTCGTTTTAAGCTGCTCTGAAATATGTTTAGCCATAACACCTACCTGTGGGTTATCTTTATCAACTTCAAGTAAAACATTCAGTGCAATTGCCTCGTCCCGGATATAGGAATAAAAACTGCCTCCAAACGAAGTCACCGAAATTTCTCCTTCAAAGGCATATGGCAACATTTCTTTGTAATTGTCTTTATCTCCAATAAGTGCATAGGCTCCTGCAATAAGGTATTTACTGTCTATACTAAGCTGTTCGGTACGGGTACGATAGTAATTCAGCAATGAAGTGGGTTTTTCACCTGTAAGGGTAAGCACATATAACGAATAGGCTACTTCTTTTGGAGCTATTTGCTTTCTTTGGCTACGATTGTAGTAATAGGTTACTGTTTCTTTTTTTTGCAAACGTTTCTTAATATACTTAAGCATTAAATTAAGAAAGTCTTCATCAACATCGTAACCAGCCTTTTTTGCTTCTAATGTAAAATGCGCCGCATATACAGTTCCCCACCATGTTTCTGTTCCATGGCCCGGCCAATAGGTTAATCCACCATTATAGAGTTGCATTAGTTTTATTCGGTCGAGTGCTAACTGTACGTTTTTAACTGCATCCGGTTTCGCTCTTGATTCGCTATACACATTACCCAGTAACTGAGAGAAATATAATTGAGGAAATGCTGCAGAAACTGTTTGTTCTACGCAACCATAAGGGTATCTTACAAGATAGTCTAGGCTGTTTGAGAATTCCACAAGTGGATTTTTACTGATAACCAGTTTACCATCTATACTTGATTCGATAAACTTATTAATATCCAGTTCTATATTCTTGCTGCTTCCCGCTTTAACTGAGCCGCTGCCAAATCTTTTCTGAAGCGGAGATGCAGGTCTTACAGCAATGTCTGTTGTATTGACAAACTCCTCTCCCATTGCTTTTGCAACAATTTTAATCTCAGATGGCCCTATTTCTTTCAGTGCTTCAACCTCAAATAAAAGTTCGGCTTCGCTATTTGCAGGGATTGATACTGTAGCTGCATTTTCCCCATTGATTTTAACAGGACCAGATATTTCAATCTGGGCCCTGCATTTTTCTTCTTTTGCCGTTGTATTTGTAAGTATTACAGGTACAATCAATTTATCTCCCGGGCTCATAAACCTTGGTAGTGCCACGCTCATTACAAGCGGATCCGCAACTTTCATATTTGTGTGTTTGGAGCCAAATATCTGTCCCGTATAACCCACTGCCATAATTCGAAGATCTCCCGAGAATTGTGGAATGTCAATATCGAATTTAGCTTCACCTTTTGAGTTAGTTTCCAGTATTCCACTCCAGAATGAGACCAGTTTTACACGATTACCCTGTATGGGATTTAATCTTTTCTCCATCATCTCTCCTTCACCTCCTCCGGTTTGACTGCGAGTCATGCCAACCTCAGGAAATAAATATGGGTAAATATTACTACTTGATACTTCCAGCGCCCTTTTCTGATAGAAATAATCGTAAGATGCGGGAGTAGAATAGCCTGCAACCTGCAAAATACCTTCATCCACTGCAGCTATTGTAATTTTACTGTTTGGCTTTGATTTAACAGTAATAGTCTGACTGGTATTCGACCGCGATTTGTCTACGGCGGTAATTTCAACAGGCATTTTATAGTCAGGATTATCTACTTTAACCGGCTTTATACCATGTGCTACTGTGAGCGGGATGTCTGTCTCGCTATGTGCTTTAAATAAAGTAGCGCTAATATAAAACCCAGGCAGGTATTCATCTTTCATATCGATTGTAAAAGATGCTGCCCGTTTATCTGTCTCAATATAGAAATAATCAATAACCTTATCCGATTCAAGCGTTACAAGGACTTTTCCGGTAAAAGGTGTTTTTAGAATAACATTAGCCCTTTCTCCAACTTTGTATTTTTCTTTATCAGTTTCAATATCTATCTGCCCTTCATTATTTACCTTAAACGAACTGAAACTGGTACTTCCCCATCCATAAGCATAAATATGACAATTTGCATAAGTTGAAACACCGGGAGCTGATACACGCAGTTCGTATTCACCTGACAAATCTGGTATATAGGTAAAATGAGTCAATTTCCCGTTAAGGATCATCTTCTCATCCTTTAGCACCTTTTCAACTTTCTCTGAGCGGTACCTGAAATAATCACCTGATTTTGACAGTACTGTTTTATATTCGTGTTTAATAAGCTTAACTCTTGCTTCGGTATTTTCAAGGGCATTTCCTTCTTTGTCGACAGCTATCAATTCAAATTTTACCGGTGAGCCTGTTTTTATATAATAATCATCGGAACGGACACCATAAAAAACATCCTGAGTGTATATATTAATCCTCTTAAGCCTGTTTACCGGACGACCTGTCTCATCGAAAACTGTTACGAAAATATCCGATTTCAGAACTCCCATATTCTTATATTCCCGGGGTATGAAGAATGCCTGGCTTGCACTGCCCTCATCATTAGTTGTACCTTCTCTGTATATATCGCTGAACGAGCTCCTCGCACCTTCTATATAATAACTGTATTCACTGTTTTTCTTTGGGTAAAAATTCATCCTGCTCGTAGTAAGTTCAACCTCATAATTCCTGTTTGCTGCAGGCGGTCCGAAGAAGTTAACCGCACTTATATCCAGATTAATCTGCTCGCCCGGTTTAAATTCCTTTTTGTTAAGTTCAATATCAACCTTAATACGATCTGGCATAAACTCCTCCACCTTGATTATCTGCGATCCGATCAATACATTGTTTGTAGTATATATATTTGCAATGTATGATCCTGTTCCTGCTGACGTTAAAAGCTCAATATCTGTTTCAAATGAACCCTCATTATTCAGCGTTTTTCTGATAGTTTTATATGTTTTACCTGTAGGGGTAATAAACTTGAGAATAACAGGAACTGAACCAGGGGATTTCCATTCATAGTCTCTGATTATGCAGGAAATATGGACTGTTTCTCCCGGACGGTAAAGGTTGCGGTCGCCATAAATAAAAGCATCAAACCCTGATTCATTCTGGCGCTTGCCGCCAACATCGAAACGTGAAGTGTTAATCCTGGTTTTGTTCAGAGGAATGACATTGTAATCGTCATTTAGCTGTGCTGCAATAATCGAAGTTCTGAAACCGGGAGCTTTAAGTTCATCATATTCATACACAGCAACTCCGTCGGCATTGGTTTTAGCAGTATGGGTTACCTGGTTATTTTGCCCGATGAAACGAATTGTTGCACCTGCTATCGGGTCTGCCGATTTTATTGAATTTGCAAATACTGAAACACTATTCTTGCCCTGTTTCACTATAAGGCCAATATCTGAAATGGCAATCATCTTTGAAGCCCTTAACCAGTAATCATCAGGCGATTTTATTTCAACTACATAGATTCCTTTATGTTGGGCAAGCTTATCTTCGAAATCGAAGTTTAATAGACGATTAGATCCTTTGCGCGGAAGTTCGCCGGTTTCAATTTCTTTTTCGTAAATAACATCACCCAAATTGCCAGGGTCATTATAGCTGTAATAATAGTAATCGTCATAGTAATACTCATCATAATAATAGCTGTTTGAATTGCGTAGGTAGCTGATGATATTGTTTTCATAGATCTTTGTCACTTTCACTGTTACCCGTGGCACACCGATCAGAGCTACTTGCACATTTCGTGAGCCTTTGCCCGACACATAAAATTCTTTCTGATCAATAAACCTGATGGTTGGCTTAACCTTTCCGAATGAAACAGGTTGACTGTAATCGTACTTTAACTGTCCGCCAATTTTCCCAGGCAGCCCTTTTTTTATTACCAGGTCATATTTTGAATCGATACTGAAATTTTCACTTTGTATAGTAAAATATCCCGACTGCACATCAACTTTGTATCGTATAGCCGGATCAATCGATATGTATTTTTTTATTTCTTCCTGTTCAACCATCTGCGTGGTGTAAACAAGAATGCTTCCTTCGTTGCCATCATGATTGGCTTGTATATCGGTAATATTCAATTTATATGGCGATGGAACATCGATCTTTTCCTGATATTCTTTTCCCAGATTTTCAGAGCCCGCAACAGGTGTTAATCCTTCGCCAATCTTTATCATTACTTTGAAATCTTTATCCTCAGCCTTAATACCTGTTATTACTGCTTCAATAATATCACCGGTTTCTTTTGATCTGATTTCGTATGTTCCAGGTTGATTATCAATTTCAATACTTAAAAATTCAGACAATTTATCCGGCTGGATATCGTAATTAAATTCGATATCTGCTTTCAGGAATGGCTCGGAACTCTCCGACTCCAAATTCCAGAATACATGACTTGACAGAATTTCCAGAAAGGGAGTATGAAAAGAAAACTGTTTGTCTCCTGAAAAACCTTTCTTGACATACTTAAAAATTTTATCTGTATATTTTGCCGAGTAGTTTGTAGCTGGCAGGAATGATTCTGCCGGAGCGAATACAAGTGTATTTTTGTTTTGCCAGTGAAACTTACCCTCTACAGACGGATCAATCTTTATATATTCTTTATCGGTCCATACACCTACTATAGAATCTGGGACCAGGTCTTCGCTAAAAGTAAAACTCAAAAGTGCTTTAACCGGAATTTCTTCATCAAAGTTTTTATCGATAAGTTTTATTTTTTTATCACCTGAACATGTTGTTAACATTGCATAAATTAGCAAAAGAAGAAAGGATTTCGATTTCATTGGATGATTTGTTTGGTTATTCTATAAATCTAATAAAAATGTGGATAAGTATGAACAGGCAAATCGATTATCTGACTCATTTTCCCGGATCATGGCGATTTTGAAATCCGGAATGTCATGTCTCGACTCCGATCAGTGTGACATGATAAGGATCAGCCTGTAATTTTTATATTAAGGCAGGCTAACCCTATTTTTATTAAATTAAAGCCATAATTAAGAGAGGTATCCTTTTACATGATTCTAATCCGTAGAGTATTATTCTTTGCTGCTGGTTTTATAACCTCCTACATTCTATTTATACTATTTCTTGGCTTATTTTATCCTGTAAAGTTACAAACGAAGTATTCCCCAATTGTTCTTGCACGAGATTCTTCGCTAATAGGTGCATACCTTACTGATGATGATAAATGGCGCATGTATACCGAGTTACAGGAAATTACTCCTGAGTTGAAAAAGGCTATTCTTTTTAAGGAAGACAAATACTTTTATATTCATTTCGGTATTAACCCCGTTTCAGTAATAAGGGCATCGTTCAATAACATCAGAACAGGAAGAAGAACTTCCGGTGCATCGACTATTACCATGCAGGTAGCACGACTACTTGAACCCAAGGAGAGAACATACCGCAACAAGATTATTGAAATATTCAGGGCTTTTCAGCTTGAACTGAAATTTACCAAGGATGAAATATTTCAGATGTACCTGAACCTTGTTCCTTATGGCAGTAATATAGAAGGTGTTAAATCTGCATCGGTGATTTATTTTGGTAAAATGCCCGACCACCTGAGCCTGGCGGAAATAGCAGCTTTGTCGATAATACCCAACAGGCCCGTCAGTCTTCAGCCAGGGAAGAATAATGAACTTATAATGGCTGAAAGAAATAAATGGCTTTTGCGATATCAACACAGCAGTCTTTTCGATAGCAGCTATGTTACTGATGCACTAGAGGAAAAATTAAATGCATACCGCAGACAAATCCCGATCAGCGCTCCACACATTTCTTTGCGACTTAAAAATCAATATCCTGATCGAAAAATAGTACGCTCAACCATTAATCCTTTAATTCAGGCTAAAGCATCAAGAATTGTAAAGAATTATATTAACACAATGTACTTTCAGAATATTAAGAATGCGACTGTGCTTATCGTAGATAACCACACAAGGGAAGTACTTGCATATATTGGTTCGGCAGACTTCGACAACAATGAAGATGGCGGACAGGTAGACGGTATTGTTTCTGTCCGTTCACCGGGAAGTACCTTAAAACCCTATTTATACGGTATTGCTTTCGATAAAGGAATAATAACTCCGAAGACTATCATTACAGATGTACCAGTAAGCTTTTCGGGATATGAACCCGAAAATTACGATGATAAATTTTACGGGAATATTACTGTAGAAAATGCATTATCCATGTCACTCAATGTACCTGCCGTAAAAATCATGGCCAAACTTGGCAGCAGTAAATTCGTAAATAAGCTGATTGATGCAGGATTTCAGCAAATCAAAAAGGATAAAGAACACCTTGGACTATCAGTATCACTTGGAGGATGTGGGGTTACAAATGAAGAGCTTACAACTTTATTCAGTGCATTTGCTAACAGTGGTATTTACAAAAAACTGAAGTATATAATAACTGATTCCAGTGATACTGAGAAACGCATACTTACCGAAAGTTCAGCTTACATGATAACCGAAATACTTACCGGTCTCCAAAGGCCAGACCTTCCATTACAATGGGCCAACAGCAGTCATATGCCAAAAATTGCCTGGAAAACCGGGACATCCTATGGAAGAAGAGATGCATGGAGTATTGGATATAATAAAGACTATACAATCGGAGTTTGGGTTGGTAATTTTTCTGGTGAAGGTGTACCAGAGCTTAACGGTTCTGAAAAAGCAGCCCCCCTCGTGTTTCGGTTGTTTAATGCTATAGATTACAACTCGGAATCAAACTGGTTTGAAATGCCGGATGAATTAAATATCAGATATGTCTGTCAGGAATCAGGGAAAGTTCCGGGGGAATACTGTACTGAACTGGTGATGGATTATTACCTGCCTGGTATTTCGGATAACACCAAATGCAACCACCTGAAAAAAGTGTATGTCAATCCTGATTCAACCATTTCATATTGCATGAGTTGCAGACCTGCATTGGGGTATGTAGAGGCATTATACCCAAACCCGGCCCCAGAGATCATTACCTTTTATAATGAAAATAACATACACTACAGAAAGATACCACCCCATAACCCGGATTGCGAAAGGCTTATGAGTGGCAAGCCACCCGTAATAACTTCTCCGGTTCATGAAAACACGTACTATGTTAATGTAGCAGACAGTATGGAGGTTATGCTCAGCTGCCATACTTCTCCCGATGTGGAAAAAGTCTACTGGTATATCGATAAGAAATTTTATCGGTCTGCAAAAGCCGGCGAAGAGATATTCTTTTTACCGGGTGAAGGGAAAGTAGAAATTAGCTGTTCCGACGATAAAGGTCGCAATACCGATATCTTTATATTTGTTGAGCATGTGGGGTTTTAGAGGTTTGAGAAACGCTCACTGAAAAGAGGAAATTGTTGGTATGGATTGCCCTGGTCTTGACTCCCGTTATAAAGACATAAAGCTAATTCTTTTCAATAAACAGATGTGTAATTTTGACCCTGTGCACTCCTTCAACTGACATTCTTATTTCAGTATAATGATTATTATTTGATATTGAGTAATTCCATATGATACAAAATAAAAACATATAATCCGATGTGAAGTATAAAACCTCCGATAATAAGAAACCAGTCAAAGATGTCTAAATGGATATATTTACGAAAACTAAAGAACTGAATCCTGTTGTATAGTTCTTTTATCTTTTTTTTATGTTCAATTTCAATTAAAAAACTTATCAGATAATTTTGTTTCGATGTAAAATATATTGCTGAAACCGATGCGATAAGATAAATGATAAATTCTGTAATAATAAGATAAAATAAAAGCGGAATGTTATCGATAAAATTAATTATGGCACCACCAAATGTAAAACTTACAGGTAACAGAAAAGATAATATGCCAATTCTGACTGAGCTGTAATGCCTGATCATATTCCCTGCCTCTGAATATAAGGTATTTGAATCTAACTTCATTTGACTAAGGTTTTAATAGTGTTAAAAACATGCGATAACTGATACATTTTCTCAGTTTGATTATCTGGTATATAAATATTTAAATACTTTTCCAGGTAACATATCAACTCAATATGTTTTAATGAATCTAATCCAAAATCGTTCTTAAGGCTGCAGTTCATTATACCTTTGGCAACCAATAAATTTATTTTTCCTAATACCATTATTGTTAATATGGTATATAAAAATATATCCTTGTCAACCGGTCTCTCACTATTATTATAAACCGAAATTAGAATACCGGCCTGTTTTTCACCAATAAAATTTACTGCTTTATCTATACTTTCATTATGCAATAAATATTCTAACTGCATATAATAATCTTCCGGCTCCCGGCAGAAGAATTTTTTATTATAGGTTCTGCTTGTTTTTCTTAAATAATTTATAACCAGGATAAAAATCAAAAATGCTGATAATAGCAGAATTAATGTAAGTTTTATTGAAGCCACCTGATTTAACCTTTACGAATCTGAATATATGTCTTTTTGTCTGAAATTTACGGTTTGCGATGGTTTTCTCCAAATTATATCTGATTTGATTAACGGTCCTGGCGATACGAGGAGCACGGGGCTTCAGGGCCACTGACCCATCACGTTACAACTTAATTTTCCTTTTTCACATACTTTAAAATACTGCATCGCCCGGCTTACTTATAGTATATATGTAAAAGCACAGGTCCCAGGTAATAAGTAAATTGAGGTTTCCAAACATAACTTATTAATACTTAAGACCTATGCAAAACAAATCTACAAAATTATTAGACTTTACAGGCCAT
>JAFGIP010000017.1 GCA_016929525.1 Bacteroidales bacterium | reverse complement strand
CGCTCTTTTCAAAATCATTTTTATAGTAAATAATCAGGTCTTTTTCCGTTGATTGTGATTCCGTAACTTTTGTGTTATCTTCTATTTTATTGATTGAATCCGCGGCAAAACAATATTGCGCAATAACGGCAGATAAAATAAATGGCAGAAGCTTCATAATTATATAATTTAGTTTAACGATTTAAGAATTACCCCTTACAGATAAACAAGAGTAAATATAAGATTATTGCTTTTTTATGAAGGTTAATTTCCCGGAATTATTTTTAAAATTTATTTCTGCTATTAGTTTTTCAAAATCGAACATCAGTGTGAGTCCACCTTCATATGCGTTTCGGCGGATAAATGTGAGAGTGAGTATTAAGGGACAAAACAGTTTTTCATTGTGGAGTATTTCGCCCTTGCTCAATACTCACACTCAAAACTGTTTTGTGGAGCTGCCGGGAGTCGAACCCGGGTCCAAACAAGCAACCCATAAGCTTTCTACATGCTTATTCTGTTATTGGTTTTCAACCTGAACCTAGCAACAGACAGCCGAATTCAGACTTATCCCTTTAAATTTCGCACA
The DNA here is from genome assembly GCA_016929525.1 of Bacteroidales bacterium. GTDB lineage: Bacteria > Bacteroidota > Bacteroidia > Bacteroidales > UBA10428 > UBA10428. Next base: position 39,777 of record JAFGIP010000017.1, on the reverse strand, counting down.
GCATTAAGGGAGTTTGCTATACTATCCCCGACTCACGTGTGCCCCAGGCTCCAAAACCGAAGGGAAAGGTTTTGGTGGAACAGCTTGTCCCAATATCTAATATCGGGAATCCCGATAGCTATCGGGAGCTAATCTACTATACTTCGATTAAGCTGCAAGCGCGTAATTAGATTCGCCAACTAAATTTGTTGCACCACAGGATTACGGGATAAAGTGCGTTGCCCGGCATGCTTACTCACCAGTTCAACTTGCTGTCAAAACCAAAATCAGCCCCGGTGAATGTGCAAATTTACAAATCTTTATTGCAAAGTGATGATTAAATAAACCATTACAATTATTTTAGTTGAATAAACTTTTTTAAAAATGACAATTGGCATTCTGAGAGAAACAAAAGTTCCACTTGACAGACGTGTCACTCTTATTCCCGGACAAGTCAGGGATCTGTGTAAACAATATCCGGAGCATACCTTTGTGGTCCAAAGCAGCAGTATAAGATCATTCACTGATGAGGAATATTTAAATGAAGGTTTGCATATTGTTAGAGATATTGATAATTGCGATATCTTATTGGGGATAAAGGAAGTGGAAATTCAGTCGCTATTGGAAGATAAAATATATCTTATGTTTTCACATACTGCCAAAATGCAGGCTTATAACCGACAACTTCTTAAAAAATGTTCTGAGCAGGGAATTACTCTTATCGACTATGAATATCTGGTCAAAAACAATGAAAGGGTTATAACCTTTGGATACTGGGCAGGTATCGTGGGTGCTTACAATGTATTGATCGCATATGGAATGCAAACAGGTAATTTCAACCTTAAGCCTGCTTATAAATGCACTGACATAATTGAATTAAAGAGTGAACTGGCTGAGGTTACCTTTACAAAACCAGTAAAATTTGTAGTAACAGGTGAAGGCAGGGTAGCAACAGGAGCTATTGAAATATTTAAACTTTGCGGCATTAAAAAGGTTACACCACATGAATTCATCAATGAGTATTTCTCAGAAAGTGTTTTTTGCCAGATAGGCCCTCAGCATTATACAAAACATAAGAGAGGTAAAAAGTTTTTCTTTAAAGATTTTGTTGAAAACCCTGAAGACTATATTTCCGATTTCTTCCGCTTTGCAAAAGCAGCTGATATCTTTATTGCTTGCCATTACTGGGATAATCGTTCTCCTGTAATTTTAACCCCCGATCAGATGAAACATCCCGATTTTAACATTAAAATGATTGCCGATATCAGCTGTGATATAAAATATCCGATTCCTTCCACAGTGCGTGCATCAAGTATTGAACATCCATTTTATGGATATGACAGGTACAATGAAATTGAAACAGAGCCATTTACCGGTGATCATCTTACGGTCATGTCAGTGGATAATCTTCCGGGAGAATTACCCAGGGATGCTTCGGCGGATTTTGGGGAAAAACTTAAAAATATTGTAATTCCTGAATTACTTTCATGTGCTGAGTCGGAAATGATTAATGGTGCAACCATTTTAAAAAAAGGAAATCTTACCGGTAAATATTCTTACTTATCCGATTATTTAAATAAATCTTAACTATTTAGCATATCGTCGATTGCCTTTTTCGGATCAGATGAGTGAAATACTGAAGTTCCGGCAACAAGGATATCAGCTCCCGCTGCGAATATTTTACCGGCATTTTTGGTAGTAATACCCCCGTCGACCTGAATAAGTGCCCTGGAACCGGAAGTAGTGATAAGTGTCCTGGCTTTTTCAATTTTTCTTAATGATCCTTTAATAAATGATTGGCCACCGAAACCTGGATTAACACTCATGATTAATACAAGATCTACTTCTGAAATTATTTCCGTAAGTAATTCAACAGGAGTATGGGGATTAACGGATACTCCGGCTTTAACGCCATTTTCTTTTATATGATTAACTGTTCGGTTCAAGTGTTTACATGCCTCATAATGGACTGTAAGAAAATCCGGTCTGACATTGCAAAACCTGTCAACATATTTTTCAGGTTCAACAATCATAAGGTGCACATCAAGAGGTTTTTCGGAGATTTTACTTAATGCCTCAACAACCGGTATTCCGAAAGAAATATTAGGTACATATACACCATCCATAATGTCACAGTGCAACCAGGTTGCATTCGATTCATTGATCAAGGATACATCCCTTTCAAGATTATTAAAATCTGCTGCTAATATGGAAGGTGCAATATAGCGATTCATTTTTTGATCGCTAAAATAATGCATTCACTTAAATTTTTCGAAAGATGAAAATAATTAGTTATCAGTTTTGATTTGATCTTATCCCAGATAAGTTTTCAGATTTTTGCTGCGCGTAGCATTTTTCAATCGTTTTATTGCTTTTTCTTTAATCTGCCTTACGCGTTCACGGGTAAGATTGAATTCTTCACCTATTTCTTCGAGGGTATGCGGATGTTTCCCGTTCAAACCGAAATACAACCTGACAATGTTTGCTTCCCTGTATGTCAGCGTTGACAAAGCCCTTTCAATTTCTTTTCTCAGAGAATCATTAAGTAAACCCTTATCAGGTGGCGGTGTATCCTTGCTTAGCATCACATCATATAGAGTTCCCTCTTCATCCTGAATAATTGGAGCATCCATGGATACGTGTCTTCCGGAACTTTTCAGTGATTCCTTTACTTCTTCAGGAGCCATCTCCAGTACTTGTGCAATCTCCTGTACAGAAGGTTCTCTCTCAAATTTTTGCTCCAGGTCAGAAAATGTTCTGTTTATTTTATTGATCGAACCTATTTTATTTAACGGTAACCTGACAATTCGTGCCTGTTCAGCGAGAGCCTGTAATATGGATTGCCTTATCCACCAAACAGCGTAAGAAATAAATTTAAATCCCCGGGTTTCATCGAAACGTTGTGCAGCTTTAATCAAGCCCAGATTACCTTCGTTAATGAGATCGGGCAGGCTAAGGCCTTGATTTTGATACTGTTTTGACACTGAAACTACAAAACGCAAATTTGCCTTAATGAGTTTGTTTAAAGCAGTCTGGTCACCTTTTTTAATTCGTCTTGCGAGTTCAACTTCCTGCTCGGCATTAATTAATTCTTCTTTTCCTATTTCATGTAGATATTTATCGAGAGACGGAGTATCGCGATTGGTGACCTGCTTAATAATTTTAAGTTGTCTCATGATGAAAGGGTGTCAAGTAAGCATCATAATGGTTGCAATATATTTGGTTTTAACAGAACCTAAACAGAATACGTAAAATCACCCACTTTGTTCCCCTGAAAAAGCGATTAAAAATAGTAAAAATTATCCATCTTTATATTTCACTGAAAATAAATTTGTCAGAATATTTTGGATATTATAACTAAATCCGTATTATTGCAAAGACTTTCCCGATGTTGAAAGTACTTGTTCAAAACAAAAACCCCGATTTTATAATTTCTTTACCGTTAGTTAAGATTTAATATAATTATTAATTTCCGTTTATATCTATGTACGACATTCTTGAGTTGAATAAAAAGCTTGTCTCTGACTTACGAGAGATAGCTAAAGATTTGAAAATTAAAAGGGTTGATTCGCTTCGTAAGCAGGATCTGATTTATAAGATCTTAGATCAGCAGGCAATTACCGCTACTGAAAGTAAAAAATCCGGGAAAGAAACAAAGCCTGACACTCCGGCTGAGCAGTCCCCGGAAATCAGAACACAGCAGCATGTTCATCAAGGCAGGGATGATAAAAAGATACGTGCCAAAAGAAGACGAATCGATAAAAAGATTGAAAAACCGTCAGGATCTGATAGAATTGATGCTGCTGTTGCTGAGGTTGAAGCTAATATGAAACTGGATTACGATAATTCATCTTATGATGAAGATTTTAAGGATGAAGAACCCAAATCATCATATAGACCCGAAAAGGAAGAATCTCAAAGCAACCATAAAACCATAACCACTGAAAGCGAGATTAAAATTAAATTCGCTGATGAACGTAAAGTTGACAGGGCCCTCGATTTCGATGGATTGATAAGCAACTCGGGCGTTCTGGAAATAATGCCTGACGGTTATGGATTTTTACGCTCTGCAGATTATAATTATCTCAATTCACCGGATGATATTTACGTATCACAATCACAAATAAAACTATTCGGTTTAAAAACCGGTGATACTGTGACAGGAACCATCAGACCTCCAAAAGAGGGTGAAAAATATTTCCCTTTAATAAAAGTTGAAGAAATAAATGGCCGTGATCCGGGTTATATTCGCGACAGGGTGCCATTTGATTATCTGACACCTTTATTTCCAAATGAAAAATATACTTTGATCCGACCTGATGAACAAGGAGCATTATCGGCCAGGGTAATAGATATGTTTTCTCCGATTGGTAAAGGTCAACGCGGATTAATTGTTGCCCAGCCGAAAACTGGTAAAACGATATTACTGCAAGATATAGCCAATGCAATTGCTTCAAATCATCCGGAGACATACCTGATCGTATTACTTATCGATGAACGTCCGGAAGAGGTTACCGATATGGCTCGTAATGTAAAAGGTGAGGTTATTTCATCTACATTTGATGAACCGGCTGAAAGACACGTTCGCGTTTCGAATATAGTACTTGAGAAGGCAAAACGCATGGTTGAATGCGGACATGACGTTGTAATTCTTCTTGACTCAATTACCAGGCTGGCCAGAGCATATAATACAGTTGCCCCTGCATCGGGTAAAGTACTTTCGGGGGGGGTGGATGCGAACGCCTTGCACAAACCAAAAAGATTTTTCGGTGCTGCTCGAAATATCGAAAACGGAGGTTCGCTCACAATCATAGCTACAGCTCTAACAGAAACCGGTTCAAAAATGGATGATGTTATTTTTGAAGAGTTCAAGGGAACAGGTAATATGGAACTGCAGCTCGACAGAAAACTTTCGAACAGAAGAATTTATCCCGCTGTAGATATCACTGCTTCAAGTACAAGACGCGAAGATCTGTTGCTCGACAAAAACGTTCTCAACAAAATATGGATACTGCGTAAGTATCTTACAGATATGAATTCGCTGGAAGCTATGGAATTTCTGAGAGACAGACTTTCTAAAACAGAAAGTAATGAAGAATTCCTGATTTCAATGAACGGTGAATAAAATATAGATCCATGATGACATTTAAAGGGTGCATTCTAACTTGAATACGCCCTTTTTTTGTTAACTTAAACAATGCTTATTTGAAATAAAAATGAATAAGCTGAAATGTCAAATATCATCTTTATTAAATAGTGATTTGTGTTAATTTTGTACTCTTATTTTTATAAAATACCATAAAGTATTAATAATAAGCATATTAGTATGAGCAAGAAAAACTTCATAACATGTGATGGGAATTATGCAGCTTCATATATTGCATATATGTTTAGCGAGGTAGCGGCAATATATCCTATTACACCCTCGTCAACAATGGCTGAATACATTGATGAATGGTCAGCAAACGGATTAAAAAACATATTTGGTGAAGTAGTTAAAGTAACCGAGATGCAATCTGAAGGGGGAGCCGCGGGTGCTGTCCATGGTTCACTGCAGGCAGGGGCGCTTACATCGACTTATACTGCTTCGCAGGGTCTGTTATTAATGATCCCTAACATGTATAAAATTTCCGGTGAATTATTACCCGGTGTTTTTCATGTATCTGCAAGAAGTCTGGCAGCACAGGCATTATCGATATTCGGTGATCATAGTGATGTGATGAGCACAAGACATACCGGTTTTGCAATACTGGCAACAGGAAGTATTCAGGAGATCATGGATATTGCGGGTGTGGCTCATTTAACAGCTATAAAGTCAAGGATTCCGTTTCTGCACTTTTTCGATGGATTCAGAACATCGCATGAGATACAAAAAGTTGAAGCCCCGACGACAGAACAAATGAAGGCACTGGTCGATTATAAAGCGTTGCAGGAGTTCAGGCTTCGGGCGCTAAATCCGGAACATCCCGTAACCAGGGGTACTGCACAAAACCCGGATATTTACTTCCAGGCACGTGAAGCAGCTAATAAGTTTTATCTGGTGGTACCCGATATGGTTGAAGCTTATATGCAGGAAATTTCCAAAATGACCGGCAGGGAGTACCATCCATTCACATACTATGGAGATCCAAAAGCTGAGAACATTGTTATAGCAATGGGATCTGTTACAAGTACTGCAAAAGAATCGGTTGATTATTTAAACAGACAGGGAAAGAAAGTTGGCCTTGTTTCAGTGCATTTATATCGCCCCTTTTCACCAAAATATTTATTGAATGCTATTCCTGAATCTGTAAACCGTATTGCTATACTCGACAGGACCAAAGAACCCGGGGCTAACGGGGAACCACTTTACCTGGATATATGCGAAGTATACTATAAAAAAGAAAATGCACCTCTTATTGTCGGAGGTCGTTATGGATTGAGTTCAAAAGATACTACTCCAATGCAGATCGTATCGGTATTTGAGAATCTGGAACAGGCAGAGCCAAAAAACAGATTTACTGTGGGTATTGTTGATGATGTTACATTTACTTCACTTCCTCTTAAGGAAGAAATAAGCCTTGAACATAAAGGTACTTTTGAAGGAAAATTCTATGGTATAGGTTCGGATGGTACTGTTGGTGCCAATAAAAATTCGATTAAAATTATCGGTGAAACTACTGATAAATATGCACAAGCTTATTTTGCTTATGATTCAAAAAAATCGGGAGGTATAACAACATCTCACCTTCGTTTTGGAGATACACCAATAAGATCAACATACCTGGTGAATACGCCTGATTTTGTTGCATGCCATGTTCCGGCATATCTCGATAAATATGACATGCTAAAAGGTCTAAAGAAAAATGGCACATTTCTTCTCAATAGTATATGGGATGCAGAGGAAACCAAAAAACGCCTGCCTGATCATGTAAAGGCTTATATGGCGCAGAATAAAATCAATTTCTATATTATCAATGCTACGGAAATTGCTACTCAGATTGGTCTGGGGAACAGAACAAATACAATTATGCAGTCTGCATTCTTTAAGATTGCCAATGTGATCCCTTATGATCAGGCGGTTACTGAAATGAAAAAAGCCATCGTAAAAACTTTTGGGAACAAAGGTGAGGAAATAGTAAGAATGAACCACATGGCCGTAGACAAAGGAGGTGAAGTTGAAAAAGTTGAAATACCAGCCGAGTGGGCAAAATTGAGTACAACACCAAAGTCAGTTAAGGATAACGGTTTACCTGAATTTATCAGGAATGTTGCTAATCCCATTAATTCTCTTAAAGGAGATGATCTGCCGGTAAGTGCATTTATTGGTAGAGAAGATGGGACATTTCCTGCAGGTACCACGGTTTATGAGAAGAGGGGTGTAGCGGTTGATGTCCCCGAATGGCAGCCTGATAATTGTATTCAGTGTAACCAGTGTGCTTATGTATGTCCTCATTCTTGTATCCGTCCTTTCCTCTTAGATGAGAAAGAAGCTTCAAAATTACCTAAAGATACTGTATTGCTTGAGACAAAAGGTAAGGGTATGGAAGGCCTTAAATACAGAATTCAGGTTAGTCCGCTTGATTGCACCGGCTGTGGGGTTTGTGCCGATATCTGCCCGTCGAAAGAGAAATCATTAATAATGAAACATCTTGGTACACAATTATCTGAAAAGAATAACTGGGAGTATTTGGTGAATAACGTAACCTATAAAACCGACAGGGTCGATATTATGAGTTCTATTAAAAACAGCCAGTACGCACAGCCGTTGTTTGAGTTTTCAGGTGCGTGTGCCGGTTGCGGGGAAACTCCTTATATAAAACTTGTTACACAGCTCTTCGGAGACAGGATGATCGTGGCAAATGCTACCGGTTGTTCGTCTATTTATGGAGGTACTGCGCCATCTACGCCATATTGCACCAACGCTGAAGGAAAGGGCCCTGCATGGGCGAATTCACTCTTTGAAGATAATGCCGAGTACGGATTTGGTATTGCAACAGGTGTGGAGAAACTTCGTGATCGTATAGCAATAAAAATGAAAACAGCAATTGAAGAAGGGAAAATATCTGCCGCCACCAAAGAGGCTTTTAATGAATGGATTGATGCAAGAAAAGATGCTGAGGGTTCAAAAGCTGCTTCGGCTAAAGTTATGGCTGCACTGAAAAAAGAAAATAACCCGGTTACAAAAGAAATACTTGATCTCGAACAGTATCTGATTAAAAAATCTGTTTGGGTAATAGGCGGAGATGGCTGGGCTTATGATATCGGATACGGTGGTCTTGACCATGTAATTGCATCGGGAGAGGATGTGAATCTGTTGGTTCTTGATACCGAAGTATATTCCAATACAGGAGGTCAGGCATCAAAAGCTACACCGGTAGGGGCTGTTGCTAAATTTGCTGCGTCAGGTAAAAAAGTCAGAAAGAAAGACCTTGGTGCCATGGCTATGACTTATGGTTATGTCTATGTGGCGCAGGTTGCCATGGGTGCAAATATGAATCAGTATTTCAAAGCCCTGAAAGAAGCCGAAGCTTATCCGGGTCCGTCTGTGATAATAGCTTATGCACCGTGTATCAATCATGGTTTAAGAGCAGGAATGGCGCGCGCCCAGGAAGAACAGAAAAGAGCTGTTGAAGCTGGTTACTGGCATCTTTATAGATACAACCCATTATTAGAACCGGAAGGTAAAAACCCATTCCAGCTTGACTCAAAAGAGCCAAAATGGGAAAACTTCCAGGAATTTCTGAATGGAGAGGTTCGCTATACATCACTTAAAAAAGCATTTCCGAAGGAAGCAGCAGAGCTTTTCATTGCAGCTGAGGAAAATGCAAAATGGCGATATAATAGTTATTTGCGTTTGGCTTCAATGGAATTTTCCAAAGAGTAAACTTTTAAAAACACCTATATATATTTGAAGGGAATGGAGAAATCTGTTCCCTGTTTTGTTTCTTGAAAAAAAGTATTTTTGACAATGGATAAAATTTCTTAAATGAGTAGAATATTGGCTGTTGATTATGGAAGGAAACGAGTGGGTCTTGCAGTAACCGATAAAGCTCAAATAATAGCAAACGGGCTTGATACGGTTAGCTCTAACTATTGTATATCTTATTTGGAGAATTATTTCGCAAAGGAAGATGTAGAACTTATTGTTATTGGATATCCAAAAAAAATGAACAATCAGGCATCAGAAGCCGTTGTATATGTTGATAGGTTTATTTCTGATTTTAAAAAGAAATTCCCGGGGAAAGAGTATTTTCTGATTGATGAGAGGTTTACATCAAAAATGGCATTTCAGGCTATGATTGATGGTGGACTGAAAAAAAAGCAAAGACAAGATAAAGCAATGATCGATAAAGTTAGTGCTACGATTATTTTACAATCGTACCTTGAAATGAGAGATAACAATTTAAATAGTGAAGGGAAATGATATATCCTATTGTTGTATACGGATCGCCATTATTAAGAAAAGTTGCAAAAGAAATTGATCCCGATTATCCCGATTTAAATCAATTGGTTGAGGATATGTTTGAAACCATGTGTGTTAGCGATGGTGTTGGATTGGCAGCACCGCAAATCGGTAAGTCAATACGTATCTTTATTATTGATGCAACACCCATGGCAGAGGACGATCCGTCACTCGAAGGTTTTAAAAGGGTTTTTATAAATCCCAAAATTGTGGAAGAAAAGGGTGATGTATGGACTTTCACCGAAGGTTGCCTGAGCTTACCAAACATAAGAGAAGATGTTGATCGGCAAAGTGAGATAAGAATTCAGTATGTCGATGAGGATTTTAAACCACACGATGAACAATTCGATGGTATCAAAGCCAGAGTAATACAGCACGAATATGATCATCTCAATGGAGTTCTGTTCGTAGATAAAGTTGCTCCGTTAAGAAAAAAGCTGTTAAAAAGTAAACTTAACGATATAGCAAAAGGAAAATCAGAAGCGAATTATAAAACGATAGTCTTAAAATAAAAGAAGGGGCAATCCGCCCCTTTATGCATTTATTCCTTTTATAAATCATCTTACCGGATGCTTTACCAGTATTTCATCCGATTTTAACAGAAGATCGATATACTGAGCTCTCTTATAAACAAACGGATCGTTAATGTTCTTATTCGATAATTTTCCCCTGAAGTCGTTAAGAGATTTGTAGCTCTTACTATCCATCCATTTTTCAAGATCACTGATCATGGTACTGATATAATCAATTTTGTTTTTATATACTGTACTTACAACCTGCACACAGTCGGCGCCTGCAAGAATCATTTTAGCAACATCACTGCCTGTGAAAATTCCGGTATTGCTGCAAATACTTCCCTTTACATTACCATGCAGAAGTCCTGCAAAACGCAAGGGCAGTCTGTTATCTTCCGGCGAGCTTAAATTGAACGGAGAATAATGCTCTTCTTTTTCCATGTCAATTTCAGGCTGGAACAATCTGTTAAAAAGAACGAATCCATTGGCTCCGGCCTCGTCTAATTTGGCAACAAGGTTTAACGGGTTTGCATAGAACGGACTGAGTTTCACACTTACGGGAATATTAACACTTTCTTTAACTGCGATAAGGATTTCTGTCTGCTGGTCAATTACGTTTCTTCCGTCGAAATCTATATCGCGAGGCACATAATAAAAATTCAATTCCAGGGCGTCAACTCCAATATCTGCTACCCGTTTTGCATAATCAATCCATGTTTCTTTCAGAATAGCGTTCAGACTTGCAATAACAGGTATTTTTACTGATTTCTTTGCCATTGCCAGATTGAACAGATGTTCTTCGGGACCGGCGTGCTCAATATTTGGAAACAGATTGATCATTTCTGCATTACGTTCACTGTATTCCTGCAACTTATCATTCATCTGTGCATTTTCAAGTTGGATCTGTTCTTCAAACAACGATTTATATACAATTGCTGCAGCACCAGCTTCTTCTATTTTTTTAACATTCTCAAGATTATTTACAATGTTACTAGCACCAACAATTATTGGATTCTTAAGCTCTATGCCCATGTAACTGGTCTTCAAATTTGCCATATTCTTTGTTTTAGTTTACTTTATGTATTATAAATTATTAACTGAATGGTTTAAAATGAAAATTCAGAATAATATTATCGGATCAGTGCGATAATTTTTCAATGGAAAATTACTCATTTTTTGTAAATTACCCTAGCAAAGTCTGACAGATTAGATTCTTATATAAATTACAATTTGCGTTATGGACAATAGACCCCGTTTAAGGCAATTACCTTTTATAAGACTTTTAATACCCTATGTTTTGGGAATAAGTGTATTAAATTTATTTCCGGTTCTTTTTCCCATACTTCCTGTTACTGTTTTAATTACTATAGTCCTGCTACTTTTTCTGCATTTATTAATAAAAGAACACCAGCTAAAAAACAATCTGAATGGAATAGTAATTATTTTACTTTTTTTTAATCTTGGACTGCTTTCATTAAAACAGGCAAAAACTTATTCAATATTACCGGAAAGAAAAGTTAATTACACCGGTATCATTTGTAAGACACCTTTCAGAAAGCAGGAAAACCTGCATGCAGAGTGCATTTTAATGAGTTATTCAACAGATAGCATCAAACACAATATTTCAGGGAAAATAATACTATATCTTCAGCCGGATTCTTTGAACACTTTACCGTTAGTCGGAGATTCTATACTTTTTACAACAAATTTGAAGCGTATTAACAACAGGGGTAATCCCAAAGAATTTGATTATGCCGGATATATGGGTAACAAACGGATTTACTATTCTGCCTTTGTTTTGACGAGAGATTATAAGTTCAGGGGTAATTCAGGTAAATATAAAATAAAAAGAACAGCCGGAATTGTTCAGAAAGCAATCATCGATCGGTTTAAAGAGAATGGAATAAAAGGAGACGAGCTTGCTGTCATATCTGCATTGGTTGCAGGGGAACGCAGCGAGATAAGTGATGATCTGAAACTCGATTATTCGGTTGCCGGTGCAACACATATACTGGCAGTCTCCGGCCTACATGTCGGGATATTATATCTTTTTTTAAGTCTTTTGTTGTTCAGGAGGAATAATTTCTTACCAGTCAGGCTTATTCGTCTCACGTTTATTTTGGGTGCAATCTGGTTTTTTGCTTTTATTACGGGATTATCATCATCAGTTCTGAGGGCATCGGTAATGTTTTCATTGTTTTTAACTGGTAAAAGCTTCAATCGTCCGGTTCACAGTTATAATATTTTGGCGGCTTCGGCTTTTATAATTCTGGTCGCTGATCCACTTGAACTGTTCAGAGTTGGTTTTCAGTTTTCTTATTTGGCTGTTTTTGGAATAATCTATTTTCAACCTAAAATTTCCGGTTTACTTATTTTCAGGAATCAGCTTATTGACTGGGTCTGGCAATTACTTTCGGTAAGCGTGGCAGCGCAGCTTATAACTTTTCCTCTTTCAATTTACTATTTCCACCAGTTTCCTGTTTATTTCTGGTTGACTAATATTATTATTATTCCCGCTGTTTGGTTGATTATGATTTTTACCATAGCATTCTTTTTATCTTTTCCTTTCGGGACAGTTACTTTCTGTTTAACAAAAGTACTTAATGTATTGCTGACACTGATGAACAGTGGTGTAAAATTCATTAGTGAGATCCCTTGTTCTTCAATATCCGATATCCGATTCGAAAAGTTGAATCTGGTTTACTTTTATCTGTCAATTTCATTATTAATATATGCATATACTTATTGCAGAAAGAATTTTTTACACGTAATTAGTATGCTTGTATTAATTTACCTGGTTTGTGATATTTATACTTATATAAACCTGGAAAGAAAAAAAGAGATTGTTATCTATAATGCGGGAAGATTTAATGCGCTAAGTTTAATAGATGGCCACAAACACTTGGTAATTGCTGATTCAGCACTATTCACGGAGGATTCCGATTTTATTAAATACACAACAAATTTTCGGATATACCGGCAGGTGAACAGGTTAGTCAAATATGTCAGTATTCAGGATGTTGAAAATAAAAAACTCCTGAAGAATGATTTTCTTGTTGTTGGAAAAAGTGACTATGGTTTGCTCATTAAATATTATGGGTGCAATATTTTTTTCTATAGAAAAAATATGACTGATATTATTAACGAAATTTGGACAGGGGATACTGTTAATTATCTTGTCGTTGATAATAACTCAGGTTTTCCTGACAGGGTTCTGATAGAGGATATAAAGCCTGAAATGATCATAATTTCCCCTTCTGTATCGAATTTTTTATCAGGAACTTGGAGAGAGGAGGGATATAATTGCAGGGCCCTTGTATATGATTTATCTGAAAACGGAAGCTTACATGTTGTAAAGTATTGAAATACAAACAATAGATTCTCAATTAATGGGAAATATTTAATTTTATATCTGCATAAAATGACTAAAGCTCTGGTATATTACTTTAAGAATAGTTTACTTTGTTCGGTTTTTTAATTGTCTGAACTGATGAAAATCATAGTAGCAGGTGCTGGCGCAGTCGGATCTCATCTGGCAAAAATGTTAAGTCAGGAGAATCATGATATAGTACTTATTGATCCTGATGAGGATAAACTCAGACAGGTGGGGTCAAATCTTGATGTTATGACAAGAACAGGTTCTGCAACTTCTTTAACAGATTTAATGGATTGTGGGATAAAAAAAACCGACTTATTTATATCTGTTGCCCGAAAAGAAGAAACAAACATTACAGCATGTATTTTGGGGAAGCGGCTGGGTGCATTAAAGACAATTGCCAGAATTGATAACCAGGAATATCTTTATGCAAAGCACCGTGAACATTTTACCAGTATGGGGATAGATTATATGATCTACCCGGAAAAGATAGCTTCCAGAGAGGTAGTTGGGTTACTCGAACAGGCAGGTAGTACCGATATTTATGATTTCTCGGGGAAGAAACTTTCGTTATTTGTGGTAAAAATAGATGACGAATCGAATATTGCGAATAAAAGCCTGAATGAAATTTCATCTGACGATAAAAAGCAAGAATTCAGAGCTGTTGCTATAAACCGCAAGGGAGAGACAATAATACCCAAGGGTGATTTTATAGTATATGTTGGTGACTTCATTTACGTTATTGCTACTAAGGAAGGTATTGATGATTTGCTGGAGATATCCGGGAAAAAGAAATTTGATATCAGGAATATCATGATATTGGGTGGCAGCAGGATAGGTACACTTACTGCAAAGGAATTAGGTGGTCAGCATAATATTAAACTCATTGAACGAGACCGGGAGAAAAGCTACAAACTTTCAAATATGCTCAATAATACCCTTGTCGTAAATGGCGATGGGAGAGATGTCAATTTATTGCTTGAAGAAGGTTTGGAAAAAATGGACGCATTTATTGCTGTTACAGGCGACTCAGAGATAAATATCCTGTCGTGTATGCTTGCAAGGAGAATGGGCGTGAAAAAATCGATCTGCGAAGTAGAAAATATTGAATACATAGCTCTTGCTGAACAAATGGGGATAGACACCATTATTAATAAGAAACTGATTACGGCAAGCAGAATTTTCCGGTTCACTACCAGCGAAACGGTATCATCAGTTAAATGTCTGACAGGTACAGATGCAGAAGTGCTTGAATTCGATGTAAAGGATAATGCAAAAATTACACTGGCTTCACTTAGTGAGATGAATTTTCCAAAAGATTCGATCATAGGAGGTATTATTCGTGGTGAATCGAGCTTCATTGCCAATGGTTATACTTTAATTAAACCCGGCGATAAGGTTGTGGTTTTCTCTTTACCATCAGCAATTAGCAAGGTAAGCAAGTTTTTTAATTAATTACTATGATCAATTTCAGGGTAGTAGCTTTCATTCTTGGAATATTGCTCGTAATTGAAGGAGCATTTATGCTTTTATCGGCTCCCGTTTCACTTTTTTATAATGACCCTGATGCTCTTTATATTTTTGTTTCAGCATTCATTACGGCCTTTTCAGGATTTTTACTATGGGCAATTTTCAGGAACTGCAATAAATCGATAGGTAAACGCGAAGGATATATTATCGTTAGCCTTGGCTGGATTCTGTTTTCATTTTTTGGTTCACTGCCCTTTTATATTTCAAACTCTATACCGTCATATACAGATGCATTTTTTGAAACCATGTCAGGTTTTACAACAACAGGGGCATCGATACTGGTAGACTACGATGAATCATCAAATATGTTTTTATTATCACACGGACTCTTGTTTTGGCGGAGTATGACCCAATGGCTGGGAGGAATGGGAATTATCGTATTGTCACTTGTTATTTTACCAATTCTGGGTATCGGAGGCATGCAATTATTTACAGCTGAGGTGCCCGGACCAACCCCCGATAAACTTCACCCCAGAATAAAAGAAACTGCCAAACGTTTGTGGGGTGTTTATATGTTTATCACATTGGCAGAAGTTATACTACTGGTGCTTGGTAAAATGCCTCTTTTCGATGCTGTATGTCATTCTTTTACAACACTGGCAACCGGCGGTTATTCAATCAAACAGGAAAGTATAGCTTTTTATTCATCGCCATACATTCAATATGTAATTACTTTCTTTATGATTGTTGCAGGGATCAATTTCTCACTTTCTTATTTTTCTCTTAAGTTGAAATTTAAAAGAGTATGGAGTAATGAGGAGTTCAGGGCTTATTTATCTTTCATCGGCATATTCACTGTTATTATTACTCTGTTACTGATAGTCAATGGTGACCAAGCCATTGAAAAATCTTTTCGTGATGCACTGTTTCAGGTTGTATCCATAATGACAACTACCGGTTATGCTACTGTGGATTATTTGAACTGGGTACCCTCGGCTGTAATTTTATTGCTCGTTTTAATGTTTTTCGGAGGTTCTGCAGGATCAACAGGAGGCAGTATTAAAATTGTGCGGGTTGTACTCATGTTGAAAAATGGATTCCTGGAGCTCAAGAGGCTTATCCACCCTAATGCAATTGTACCGGTGAGGCTTGATAAAGAAGCTGTAAAACCTGAAATAATAACCAATGTCCTGGCCTTTATTTCGGTATATATTTTAATTACGGTTATTGGGGTAATTGTTATTTCATCTGCAGGTAATGATCTCGATACTTCAGTTGGCTCAGTTGCCGCAACACTTGGAAATATTGGTCCCGGAATAGGAGATGTAGGACCGGCTTTAAATTATGCCGGTTTCGGCATTTTTAGCAAATGGTTCCTTTCTTTTTTAATGCTCGTCGGACGGCTTGAACTTTTTACAGTACTTATTCTGTTTACACCGTCATTTTGGAAGAAATAGCATTATGCGTAATCTTCAAAAATTCCAAGACCTTCTCTTACAACCTCCGGAACTTCAGACATGCAGTCAATTACCGTCGACGGAACATTTTTTCCGTATCCGCCGTCTATTACTACATCTACCAGGTGTCCCATGTTTTCATGAATTAATTCCGGGTCAGTTGTGTAATCAATTACCTTATCAACATCGTGTATCGATGTTGTAAGTAACGGATTCCCCAACTCTTTTACTATTTCTATGGGAATGGTATGGTCAGGAATTCTTATCCCTACGGTCTTCTTTTTGTTTTTAAAGATCTTTGGAATTTTACTGCTTGCAGGAAGAATAAAAGTATACGGACCCGGTAAATACTTCTTCATTAACTTAAATGTGCTGTTGTCAAGCTGTTTTGTAAATACAGAAAGATGACTAAGATCGTGACATATAAATGAAAAGTTGGCCTTTTCAATTCGTACTCCTTTTATGCGGGCAATTCTTTCGACGGCCCTGGAGTCAAAAATATTACAACCTAAACCATAAACAGTATCGGTTGGATAAATGATAACACCTCCCGATCTTAAAATTTCTACTACTTTAAGAATCTGCCGGTGACTGGGATTCTCAGGATGAATATGCATTAACATAGAGCATACTTAAAAAGATTCATACATAAATTTTGTAAGCAACTCATAATTACTTTGCGGATACAATGTATGCACCGAAGTACAAATGCCCTGGCTGTCGTATGTATATTCCTTAACATTGAATTCATCATCCGGATTACGACGCCATTTATATTCAGTCAGATTACCATTCAAATCGTAGGTGTAAATTTTTTTCACATATTTCTTTTTTGCCAGGGTTTCTTCAGATACGCTGGTCAGCCTTTCCGATGTGTCATATTCGTAAGTTATCCGGTAATAGAATTTGCCATTACGTGTTTTTTCTTCTTCAATTATTTCTGACCTGCTGTTATATCTGAATTTTTTTGATTCCAGCTCCCTGTTATCTACGCTTAAAACTGCTTCTTCCAGAATATTTCCTTTACTATCATAAACGAGTTTCAGTTTTGAAGTGAGTGTCTTGCCTCCTGTGTAAACGTTTACATTTGCAGTATTACCAGAGTGATTATAGACTATTTTTTCATCAATTTTATTTCCGGCACTGCGAATAACTTCTGTTAATTTTCCCTGACTGTTATATTCATAGGTGTTCCTGAAAGTTTCTCCGCCATTAAATCCGGCTTCGAGAATCACATTATTGTTCAGGTCGTATTTCGATTCTTTTTTATATTTACTGTTTGTACTTTCCCTCTCATAAAGAATTCGATTGCCCCTTTCGTCATAATCATATCTTTCCCAACTAGTCACCTGCCCGTTAGAACTTAAAAAGTCTACTCTGAGAATTTCACCTGACCTGGAATATGTGGTAATACTCGTTCTTTTTCCCTGGGCTTCGTGCTTTCCTCCTGTGTAATTATAATCCCACTGTGCTTTCGTTTTAAGATTGTTTTTAGCAGCAATTTCTTTTTCATGTTCTTCCAGGGTTTGTCCAAATACACCAATTCTTGCGATTAAAATAAGAAGGAGAAGGATTTTGAAGTGTGTCATCAGATATAAAGAGTTTGTTTGAAAGCTTTTCTTTATCATATAAAGTTAATTAACTTTTTATACTAAAAAATCAATTTGACAGCCGGATATAAATAAACCTGTTTAAGTGTCAATGCAAGAGCAAATGTCACTTATCTGAGTTATCTGACTGTGAATCTTCTTCGATCATCCAAAAGTCGTCAGGGAAATTATTTTCATCCTCATCCTCGTCAGGTAAATTTTTCCAGCGTTCAATGTTAGGTTCAGGACCATAACTGCGGTAATAAAATGCAAGTATTGTTCCGGCAGCCATTCCTGTCAGATGAGCCTCCCATGATACGCCTTCCACAAGTGGAAAGACACCCCAAACCATACTACCATAGAGAAATGCCACAAGCAGAGATATTGCAATCAGATGTGTGTTTTTTCTGATAAATCCGCTGACAAAAATGAAAGCTCCCAAACCATATATAATACCGCTGGCACCGATGTGGTATGCATCACGTGCAAAAAACCACAACCAAAAACCATGGATAAAGAATATCAGAAGGAATACCTTAAATGATATTTCTCTGTAAAAATAAAAAAGTGCCCAGGTTAATACTACAATAGGCACGCTGTTGTTGATAAGATGCTCCCAGCTGCCATGAATAAACGGAGCAAACAGAATTCCTTTCAACCCTTTCGGGTCTAAAGGAAATAATCCATATTCACTGAAACTTATATCATTAATTATTTCAATGACCTTAATTAACCATAATATTATAAGAAAGGCTGCTGGAAACCAGAATGCAATAAATATTTTTTTTATATCGGTTTTTTGTTGTTCCAAATTACCATTGTCTATTTTACTGCATGCAATTTAAGTTTTATTTCTTATTTATACTTTGCAGGATAAATATTAGGAAAAGGATGATCAACCTTATCACCTTAATATCAGAAGGTAAATCCAAATGAATAGGGTTTGATAACAGGAAATTCACATTAATATCAATATGTTATTAGCTTTGCAGCTTGCTAATCAATACGGATTGAATTGAGAGAGTCGAAAAATATTCCTGTTTACAGCCTTGACAATTTTCGGAAGGAAAGGAAAAAAGATGTATTTTATCAGGTAGAAGTTTTCGATACAAACAGACACTTCGAAGTGTCCTATCCACATCGGCACGATTTCTATGAAATTCTTTATTTATCGAAGGGATCCGGGTTTCATATAATCGACAATAATAAATATGAGATAAAACCTCCCTGTGTATTTTTTATGTCTCCCGGCCAGGCGCACAGGTTGGAACTATCGAATGATATTGAAGGTTATATTTTTCTTTTTACTGCCGGGTTTTACCTGGTTAATCAAACTAAAAAGGGAAGATTACTCGAATTTCCTTTTTTCTTCTCTGTCGACCGGACTAATCCGCCGCTTGCCCTTGAGAGTACAAAAGATGAAATGTTTTTATTGGAGCTTTTTAAACGCGGTTGCAGTGAGATTGAAAAAGGCAACGGATGTTCAGAGGATATGATACGTTCTTTACTTGAATTAATATTACTGACATGCGACCAGCTCTATCCTGAAGACAGGGATATAATTATGCAGGACAGGGGGTATTTTCTGGTTAAACGTTTTCTTTTACTGATCGAGGAAAATTACCAGAAAAACCTCCGGGTAAATGATTATGCAAATATGCTTGCAGTAACACCGAATCATCTTACGCAGATGGTTAAACAAATTACAGGAAAAACGTCGGTTGAACTTTTACAGGAGAAATATATTGTTGAAATTAAGCGACTTTTACTTCATTCAGGGATGACAGTTTCTGAAATTGCAGGGGTTATGAATTTTGAAGATCAGTCGTATTTCACAAAGTATTTTAAGAAGTATGCAGGTATAACACCGACACTGTATCGGAAAGAATCCATAAAAAGTACCTAAAATAATTGTTTTTAAACCGGGGTGTGCAGTTTAAAAGTATTTACTTTGCATTCATATAAATTAACTGAATCTTATTTCAAAGAAATGATATTTATTAATACTTAAACAATACTCAAAATGGCAAATTATTTTAATACCCTTCCTTTGCGTCTTCAGTTAGAACAACTGGGGAAGTGCGACTTCATGGAAAGTTCAGAATTCGACAATGGAGTTGAAAAATTAAAAGGAAAGAAAATCGTGATATTGGGTTGTGGTGCTCAGGGCCTTGCACAGGGATTAAACATGCGGGATAGTGGTCTTGATATTTCATATGCACTTCGTGAAATCGAAATTGATGAAAAACAGATTTCATATCAGAATGCTATCGATAATAAATTTAAGGTTGGTACTTTTAAAGAAATGGTGCCTAAGGCTGATCTGGTTCTGAATCTTACTCCCGATAAATATCATACGCCTGTAATTAATGCAGCAATGCCTTTAATGAAAAAGGGGGCATGTCTTTCTTATTCACATGGTTTCAATATTGTTGAGGAAGGAACCCAGATACGAAATGACCTTACAGTAATTATGGTAGCACCTAAGTCACCTGCCTCGGAGGTACGCGCGGAGTATTTACGAGGATTCGGTGTTCCTACATTAATAGCAGTTCACCGCGAAAACGACCCGAATGGCGATGGCTTTGAAATAGCAAAAGCATATTGTGCTGCCACCGGGGGTCATAAAGCAGGAGTATTACATTCGTCATTTGTTGCAGAGGTTAAATCCGACCTTATGGGTGAGCAGACTATTCTCTGTGGAGTTTTACAAACTGCTTCACTTCTTTGTTTCGATAAGATGATTGAGAAAGGAACTAATCCCGGATATGCTTCAAAACTGGTACAATATGGATGGGAAGTTATTACCGAAGCTTTGAAACTCGGAGGAATTACCCATATGATGGACAGACTTTCGAATCCTGCTAAAATCAAAGCTTTCAAATTGTCGGAAGAACTAAAATCTATCATGCGTCCGTTATATGAACATCATATGGATAATATCATGTCCGGTGAGTTTTCTTCAACAATGATGAAAGACTGGGCAGCCGGTGATAGGGATCTGCTGAAATGGAGGGCTGCAACTGCCGAAACAGCTTTTGAAAAAACTCCGGCAGGAGCTATGGAAATTAAGGAGCAGGAATATTTTGATAATGGCGTTCTGATGGTAGCATTTATTAAAGCTGGTGTTGAACTTGCCTTTGATGTGATGACTGAAACCGGAATCAAAGCTGAGTCGGCTTACTATGAGTCGCTGCACGAAACTCCGCTGATTGCAAATACCATTGCACGTAAAAAGTTATACGAAATGAACCGTGTAATTTCCGATACTGCAGAATACGGTTGCTATTTGTTTGATCATGCATGCCGGCCTCTTTTGGCTGATTTCATGAAGAAGATTGATTCAGACGTAATTGGTAAGCCGTTCAATGCAGGCAAGGATAATCATACAGACAACATGGAACTTATTGAAATAAATGATGAAATTCGCTATCATGATATTGAGATCGTTGGTGCAGAATTGCGTGATGCAATGACAGCAATGAAAGCCATTATCTCATAACAGTTCCTGGTCCGATAAGATAAATTATTTTTTTTAAAGGCTGTCTCAGTTCTGCTTTTGAAGCGGCCTTTTTGTATTATTGCTTTGTCATAAAAATGGAATAAGATTTTTAAGCCTGCAGAGTGAACACATAGTTACATTAAACCGTAATTAAGTTAAACTTCCTTAGGAAGAAAATTCTAAATTGTTATTTTTACTTATCCAAATCCTTTTTATGGCTAATATACTATTGACAGAGAGGTGTGTCAGAGCCTGCCCGTATTGTTTTGCTAAAGAGCACATGGACAGTTCTTCATCTTCGGAATTAAACTGGGACAACCTGATTTATATTGCCGATTTTCTTGAAGCCTCTAATGAGCGGAAGGTTTCACTATTGGGCGGTGAACCCAGTATTCATCCCGATTTTGTTGATTATACAACCTATTTAATTGAACGTAACTTTCATGTAAATGTATTTACGAGCGGGATTATGTCGGAAGATAAACTTTCCGAATGCAAAAGTTACTTAGCAAAGTATACCAAGGAAAAACTAACCTTCACATGCAATCTGAACCATCCGGATATTTCAAAAAAAAGTGAAATAGACAGGATCGATAAATTTTTAAGCTCTTTTGGAAAATTAACTTCGCTGGGAGTTAACATTTATAAAACCGATTTCGATATCGATTATATATTCGAGACTATTAATAAATACGATTTGGTCAGACATCTGCGTGTCGGATTGGCACATCCTATTCCAGGAGAATTCAATCAGTATATTCCTATTGATCAATTAAAAGAAATGGGACGCAGGTTTGTATCCTATTTCCCGAAATTTGAGTATAACAATATTTCACCCGGTTTTGATTGTGGCATGCCAATGTGCATTTTTACCGATGAGGAACTGGGTAAATTATATAAGCTGAATAAAGGCCATATAAGTTTCGGTTGTGGCCCGGCACTTGATATAGGTCCCGATATGAATGTCTGGGCTTGTTTCCCGTTATCAGGGATTCATAAAAAATCGATCTATGAGTTCAATTCTTTACGTGAAATCGGAGAATTCTATAAAAAGATGCATGCCAAAATAAAAGCCGAAGCAGGAGGTGTCTTTGAAGAATGTCAAGATTGTAAGCATCGCTTAAATGAAGTGTGCAGGGGAGGGTGTGTTGCGCATTTCCTGAATAAATTAAAAAATGAATCGGAAACCAGGCTTAAAGAAATCTGCTCATGACAGAACATATATTCGTATGTCCATATAATAAAGAATTTTTATCCAGACTGAAAAACAGAACGGTAGTTGTTACAACCGAAGACCCTGGTTTGATTTATCAAATACAGAGGGAGGTAAATAAAAGCAACATGCTTCATGCCATTAAAGTCAGTGTCGGGGTATTAAGTGAAATACGTTTTCAGGAAAGCTGGCAGAATATACCTATAGCCTTTTATGCGAATGAGTTTGGAAGCTATAAAAATATTCAGCAGCAACTACATATATTAAGAAATTTGAATTCCCGGATCTTTTTATCAGATCAGAGTGAGTTTAATTTTATTGCACTGCGCATTTTATCGTCTCTTCGCTTGTCTTGTGGTTTGCATTTAACCGGTAAAGATTGCAACTGGGAGATGGTTAATGATCTGATGCATTTTACAATGTACGGAAGGATACGTCATGCCCCAATTGAACCTTTTGACTGGATTGTTTCGCATTACGAGCCGACGGGGTATACCGATTTTAGCTTTGTTTATTTTAACAATCCGGTTAAATATCTTCATATCAATGAAAAGGAGCAGATAGCTTTGACAGAAGATGATATGAGGAATAACCACTTCATAGCAGAAGATGCCCGTTCAGTTGATACCATTAAGGAAAACGAGGAATACCAGGATTTCTTAAATAAACGGTATGAAATTATGATGCAGATGACCGATTGTGCATTCTGTCCTGCTTTTCGTGTTTGCCTGGGGAAATATAAGGATCTTCATGATAAAAATAATAAATGTAAAAGCTTCTTTTCTGATTTGATGGAAGCTGCTGATTATGCTTTTTCAAAAAAGACTCATCAATGGCAGTTGTAATATTTAAAGCGATAGAGAAATGTAATTCAAATTGTATTTACTGTGAAGTAATTAAAAAGAAGCAGGATGAGATTATGAATTACGATCTGCTAAGGCTGATATTTATCAGAATGAATGAATATCTGCTATCCAATCCCCGAGAAAAAATAACATTTACCTGGCATGGGGGAGAAGTTTGCATGTTAGGTCATAAGTATTTTGAGACTGCTTTAAAGATACAAAATGAGTATTGCCCCGAGACAAAATCAAGAATTTATCACCAGGTTCAGTCGAATCTTACTTTATTAACCCAGCCGTTGATAGATATTTTTTTGAAACTCGGCATTAGACAAATAGGGTCCAGTTTCGAACCCATACATAATATACGCGGATTTGGTAAAAACAGAAATTCGGAGTTGTATAACCGAAAGTTCCTTGAGGGTGTTAAACTTTTAAATAAGAACAATATGACCTGGGGGATAATATATGTTGTTCATAAACTTTCCCTCGAAAGACCTCTTGATATTTTTTATTTTCTGACAAATCTTAACACACGTTCACACCCAAATTTTAACCAGGTGAAATTATATGGGGAAGACAAAAGTAATTTAGCTATCACCGGAGAAGAGTTTGCTGATTTTTTAGGTGCCATTTTCCCGATCTGGTATAAAAATATGGACAGATACCCGAATATTCAGCCTTTTTCCCAGTATGTCAAAAGTGTGAGGGATAAGGATTTTTCTTTGATATGTGAATCTTCAGGGGTGTGCAGCTACCGATGGATTTATATAGGTCCTGAAGGAGATACATCTCAATGCGGGAGGACGGGGGATCATAATGTTATGGACTATGGAAATATTAAGGATTACTCTTTTGAAGAGATCATGAAAAATCCTCTTCGTCATAAACTGGTAGAACGCCAGAAGATTTTACCGGAGACAGAATGCCGCGATTGCCGGTTCTGGGGTATTTGCCATGGAGGTTGTCCTTTGGATGCATATATGACGAATAATAAATTGTTATCACGATCACCGAGGTGCGAAATCACCAAAGTATTTATTGAAAAGTATTTTGAACCTGTAACAGGGATGCATGTCGATTTCAAACCACAGGAATATATTAAAGAAGTTCATTATACTTAAACATTTAGCTCTAAATACCGGTAGCAGGTTCTTTTATTTTCGGATTATAAAATCAGCAGATAAAAAAATATTTTTACCTTTATAAACTGTAAATCGAAAAGGTTATGAGTGAAGAAATTAAAAATTCAAAAGGAAACCTTCCTGATGAGGGAAAGGATCAAAACACTCCGACCCCTGACAGCATAAAAAGAAGGGAAGCTTTAAAACGTATGGCTTACCTTGCTGCCGGAACTATAGCAGGTGCTTTTATAGTTGGCAGTAGTTCTTCTTGTGAGCCATATTTCGATTATAACGATTACAGCGATTATTATGATTATAGTGACTACTACAGTGACTATTATTATTACACTGATTCCTATTACTACTACGACTATTATAGCGTATATTCAGCATATTGGGATTAGTAAAATCGCAACGTATAGCATTAAATTTTGTTTCTGAAAATTATTAGCAGGTGCACTGCTTATTATTGTCAGGGCATTCAATTTGATATTTCTCAGTATTATTATCCTTTCACAGTCGTTATATTTTGTACCCGGAATCGTGTGACTTCAATTACATTTTCATGAAAGAAATTTTATAAAAGGAACCATGTAATTTCTAAAGTTACAGAAATAGTTATCTGTTAGAATTTTTTAAGTTCATGAGATTAGTTTTATATTTATCTTTGAATAAATTGTTTGTATGTCGGAGAGCCCAAGAGATATTATTTGGGAAAAAATTTTCTATACCCATTACTATACATTTTTCTATGAGCAGGTTGCTATTAAATTAATAAGGAGATGGCAAATTTCTCATGATGTATCGCGAATAATTATAGCAATTACAGCTTCAGGAACAGGTATCTCGGGTTGGGCATTATGGAAAAACAGCATAGGAGTGTATACATGGGCTGTAATTATGGGAGCTGCTGCTGTTAGTTCGATAATTTATGCAGTCTGGGACGTAAGTGCAAAAATCAAAGACTGGACTGAAGTAAAAAATGATTGTATTAATCTCAGGATCGAACTTGAGATAATGAGAGATAAAATGCTCATTGATAAAGATTTTCCAGTGGAAACATATCAGTCAATGCTTGTTGAATTTAAAAAAAGATATGGAGAAATCAGAAAGAGGATTAAACAGGATTTCTTTCTTACCAAAGATGTTAATAACAAAGCAAAATCCATTGCAGATAATAATATCGAAAATTACAAAAAATAAGAGTCATGAAAATAATCAATTATAAACTCCCAAATCCCGAAGATCCGCCACCACCACCTCCTCCACCACGGTTTTAATCAATAAGTGAGGGTATTACTAAGAATAATATTTAGTAAACAGAAGAGGAATTATATTAAAAAAGGACAACCCCCGGCTGTCCTTTTCATAACTGAATTCAATAATTTTACTTCCACAACAGATTTCTTTCTTTCAGGAAATTGTGCAGCAACTCTTCGCTGAGCCTGGTAACAGCAATCCTTCCTGAACGCGTAAACTGCAGTATTCCCAGCTTGTTCAGTTCTTCAAACAGTTCCTGTGTTTCTTCTGCTGTCCCCATCTTTTCAATAACGGTATATGTAGGAGTAACTTCAACGATCCTGCCTGAGCTTTTTCTTACAATGTTCTCAACCTGATTACTATTTAACAGAATGTCAGTTGACACTTTATACAAAGCTAATTCCTGGAAGATAATTTCATCATCGGTATGATAAAATGCTTTGATAACATCTACTACCTTATCGATTTGTTTTACTACTTTTTCGACCATTTCATGGGTTTCAAAAACAGTGATTGTAAATTTATGGACTCCTTTTATCGCCGATGGTGATACGGTTAATGTATCGATATTTACCCTGCGGCGTGTAAAAATTATCGTTATCCGGTTTAACAGACCAATATGATTTTCAGAAAAAGCTGTTATAGTGAATGTTTCTTTCATGACTTACTGTTTTTAAATTACTTCTGTGGTTCAAGGATTACATCTGATACTGACGCCCCTGTTGGTACCATCGGAAATACATTATCTTCTTTTTCAATAGAAACTTCAAGAACATATGCACCCTTATGGTTCAGCATTTCATCAATTGCACTGTCGAGTTCGGGACGTTCAAGAACTTTCTTCGCTTCAATTCCGAATCCTTTTGCAATGGTTATAAAGTCGGGATTCATAAGAAATGTTTCTGCATATCTTCTATCGAAGAACAGTTGCTGCCATTGGCGAACCATTCCAAGATACTTATTATTTAGAAGAACCACTTTTACTGCTGCCTGTGTCTGGTTAATAGTTCCCAGCTCCTGGATAGTCATCTGAAAGCCGCCGTCACCAACGAAAAGTATAACATCCTTATCGGGTGCTCCGATTTTTGCCCCATGGGCTGCAGGTAATCCAAATCCCATTGTACCAAGTCCGCCTGAAGTAACAAAACTTCTTTTGGTATTCAGTTTGGCATATCGGGAAGCAAACATCTGGTGCTGACCAACATCGGTCACGATAATTGCATTACCTTTTGTTCGCTCATTGATCCTGCGAATTACTTCTCCCATTCTGATTCCTTCCGTTTCCGGGTAGAAATCTGTTTTAATGACTTTCTCGTATTCAATTTTACTGAGAGCTTTAAATTCCCCGATCCATTCCGAGTGTTCTCGTTTCTCGATAAATTCTGTAAGGATCGGAAGGGTTTCTTTAACATCTCCCAGAACTGCCACATCGGTTTTCACATTTTTATCAATTTCAGCCGGGTCTATTTCAAGGTGAATAATTTTCGCCTGCTTGGCAAATGAATTCAGGTTCCCTGTTACACGGTCATCGAAACGCATGCCAATGGCGATCATCAGATCACACTTGTTATTCATGATATTGGTAGCGTAGTTACCATGCATTCCAAGCATTCCCATATTTAACGGATGACCTGTTTCCAGAGCGGATACTCCTAAAATAGTCCACGCTGCAGGAATTCCCGATTTTTCAATAAAAGTTCTGAATTCATCCTCAGCACCTCCCAGAATTATTCCCTGTCCGAAAAGTATATAGGGTTTCTTAGCCTGATTTATCAGTGCAGCTGCTTCTTTAATTTTATCTTTATTGATCTTTGGTCTCGGTTCATAGCTTCTTATAGATTCACATTTCTTGTATTTAAATTCGAATTCGTTGAATTGTGCATCCTTGGTAATATCAATTAAAACCGGTCCCGGCCGGCCTGTACGTGCAATATAGAATGCCTGTGCTATGGCCCATGGAATTTCTTCCGCTTTTGTAACCAGGTAATTCCATTTGGTTACAGGCATCGAGATACCAACAACATCGGTTTCCTGGAATGCATCGGTCCCCAGAAGTGGTGAGACAACCTGTCCTGTAATACATACTACTGGAGTAGAATCGATCATTGCATCGACTATACCTGTAATAAGGTTTGTTGCTCCCGGCCCTGATGTGGCCATGCAGACTCCTACTTTTCCCGATACTCTGGCATAACCCTGTGCTGCATGAACAGCACCTTGCTCGTGACGGGTTAATATATGTTTGATTTTATCCTGATAATCCATCATGGAGTCGTATACCGGCATAATTGCGCCACCGGGATATCCGAAGATATAATCAACTCCTTCTTCAATAAGTGAAAGCATTAATGCATGCGATCCGGATACTTTTTTCGACATTTTTTTATGATTGACGAGTTAATAAATTTATATTTCTCTTATAGCTCCTGTATCGGCTGATGTCACCATGCTGGCATAAGCCTTCAGGGCTTTTGATATTTTCCTGTTTCTGGTTTTTGGTGTATAAGCCTTGTCGCCTCTGGCTTCCTGTGCTTTTCTTCTTTTTTCAATTTCTTCATTACTGACCAGCATATCAATTTTCCTGTCAGGGATATTGATGTGAATAATATCGCCATCCTCGATAAGGGCAATTTCACCTCCGGCAGCAGCTTCGGGCGAAACGTGGCCTATTGATAATCCTGAAGTACCACCTGAAAACCGACCATCGGTGACAAGGGCGCATACTTTCCCTAATCCTTTTGATTTAATATAGGATGTCGGGTACAGCATCTCCTGCATTCCGGGACCTCCTTTGGGCCCTTCATACCGGATTATAACTACATCACCCTCCTTCACTTTGCCGCCCAGGATGCCTTCTATCGCATCTTCCTGCGATTCGAAGACCACCGCCGGGCCTTTAAATTTAAATAAAGATTCATCAACACCGGCAGTTTTCACTACCGATCCTTTACCAGCAATATTTCCAAAGAGAACTCCAAGTCCTCCGTCTTTATTATAACAATGTTCAATATCCCGGATACAACCGGTTTTCCTGTCTGTATCGAGTTCTTTGTATACAACACCCTGGCTTCCCATTTTAAGGTTTTTTATACCTGCAGGAGCACTGCTGTATATCTCCAAAGCTTCCGGATCAGTTTTACCATTGGTAATATCATATTTTTCCAGCGCACTTCTCAGGTTTGATCCGTCGGCTCTTTTTACACTTACATCTAATAATCCACCCTTATCAAGCTCGGTAAGAATGCCCAGTATTCCGCCGGCGCGATTAACATCTTCAACATGGTAAGCCGAACTTGGTGATACCTTACATAGTACTGGTATTTTTTGCGAGAGTGCATCGATATCTTTCATTGTAAAAGTAACCTCTCCTTCTTTTGCAATGGCCAGTATATGCAAAACGGTATTTGTTGAACCGCCCATGGCAATATCTAGGGCCATTGCATTCATAAATGCTTCGCGCGTGGCAATTGAGCGTGGTAAAACAGAATCGTCATCTTCGAAATAGTATTTTTGTGTCATTTCAACAATTCGTTTTGCTGCTTTCTCGAATAATTTAAGTCTGTTTTTATGGGTTGCTACAATGGTACCGTTTCCGGGAAGTGCCAAACCAATAGCCTCATTCAGACAGTTCATGGAGTTGGCTGTAAACATACCTGAACAAGATCCGCAAGTGGGGCATGCTTCCTGTTCAACAACAGAGATTTCATCTTCTGAAACATTACTGTCGGCTGCCATAACCATTGCATCTACAAGGTCGTATTTTTTATTACTGACTTTCCCTGCTTCCATTGGTCCGCCACTAACAAAAATAGCAGGTATGTTAAGCCTCATGGCAGCCATCAACATGCCGGGAGTTATCTTATCACAGTTACTGATACATATCATAGCATCAACCTTATGTGCGTTGCACATATATTCAACGCTGTCGGCGATCAGATCACGTGACGGTAATGAATAAAGCATACCGTCGTGTCCCATGGCAATACCATCATCGATAGCGATGGTGTTAAATTCTGCAGCATAACAATCTTCAGCCTCAATCAACTTTTTAACCTCCTGTCCGATTTCATGCAGGTGGGTATGTCCGGGTACGAACTGGGTAAACGAATTGACTACTGCTATAATAGGTTTTCCGAATTGTTCTTCTTTCATTCCGGTGGCTCGCCATAAGCTTCTTGCTCCTGCCATCAGGCGGCCTTCTGTTGTTGTTGCACTTCTATGTTTGCGTGGCATTTGATAGGTTTATTTAATGTTTATTATGATATATATAAATTAAAAAAGCCATTCTACAGGTAAGAATGGCTTTTAATATTTTTTTACTGCCCAGTGTGCACCATTCTTACTTTAGCGTATTGACTACGCTAACAAGAACGACTACCACTATGACAGAATTTATTCTCATATCTTCTTTATAGATTGACAAATATAGATAAATATTTTTAAAAATACTTTTTGGGAAAAATTTTTTAAGATATTTAACGGAGAAGTTAATGAAAGCCTGACAATAGAAACCGGTTATTTTGTAAGCGGTTTTTTATAACCATACATAAATTCTTTTGGCGGCAAACAATACCTTGTTCTTTCTTCAATACTCAGTTCTTCAAGATAATTAGATTCGGGTATTTCGAAACCCGCCATCCGGAGCATTTCAGGGTAGTCCAGTCCATAGAGCCTTTTATGATCATACTGTTTGTAATATTTGGTCCGGTCTTTTGCAGATGTAATGGACGGATCTTCAAAAGTCTTCTCCAGTTTAAAACTAAGTGGCACCAGAAGAATGGCAAATGCCCCGGGTTTCATTACTCTAAGTATTTCCGACATAGCCTTTGCATCGTCGTCAACATGTTCAAGTACATGATTACATATTACTACATCGAAGATATCATTATGAAAAGGCAGATGCTGTACATCGCATTTATAATCGGCAAGAGGTGATTCAATATCTGCTGTTATATAATCCAGATTATCCAGTTTTTTAAATCTTTCTTCAAAGCATTGCTCAGGGGCAACGTGCAAAACTTTCAAAGGATCTGTAAAAAAAGAGGTTCTGTTTTTCAAATACAACCACACCATACGATGTCTTTCAAGAGAAAGACATTTCGGACAAAGTACGCTGTTTCTCACCGCATGATAACCATAACTCAAAAACTTACTATAAGTGCTTCCGCAAATAGGGCATTCAACATTATTGCCTCTGTGAGTGTACTGTGATATTTTCCTGAATAAATAGCTAAATCTAATCAGATGTTTTCTGGGGATATTATTAAGTGCGAATCTGATCAGTTTTTTCATTATTCTTTCTGTAAACCTGAAGGCGCAAAAGTATAAAATAAACGACAAAATTTAACAACGGGTTCAGTCACACTCTCAATTTCATTTAGAAAACTAAATTCTTTACATTCGCACAATTTTTAATTAAAACATTATTTTTAAAGATGAGACCATTTAAAGTACTTGGTATACAACAAATAGCAATCGGAGGAGAAGATAAATCAAAGCTTGCCCGGTTCTGGGTCGATATTATGGGACTGGCACAGGTAAAGACGTTTAAAAGTGAAAGTGAAAATGTTGATGAAGATGTTTTAAGGATAGGTGAGGGTGTACATTCAACTGAAGTAGATATAATGCAGCCTCTTGACTTTGATAAAAAACCACGTGTAGACCAACCTAAGCTGAATCATATCGGTCTTTGGATAGATGATCTCCCAAAAGCTACAGAGTGGTTGGAGCAGCAGGGTGTGCGTTTTACTCCCGGCGGTATAAGAAAAGGAGCAAGCGGCTACGATATTTGCTTCATACATCCGAAGGGTAATGATGAATTTCCATTGTGCAGTGAAGGTGTACTAGTTGAGCTGGTTCAGGCACCGGAGGATGTGATAAAGGCCCTGGGATAATACGATCTTATTCTTCGGGCCATTGCGTAGAAGAACTTCGTTATCGCCTTCGCTAAGTTGCGGTGATCAATGAGTACTACGGCGTGACAATCCGCCTTCGTTAAAACTACGGCGGACAAAGAAAAAAAGTGGGTAAGCTACTTATATCGCGCCGCTACAACCGTCTACCCTTGCTACCTTCCGGTCCTGGGGGAGTTCAACAGGAGCTGGCCGTATAAGACTTACCCAGACCGCAAAAGTATAAACTTTTCTTAACTATGCCAAAGAATTAAAGCGAATCGGGTATTGGAATAAATTTGTTTATTTTTGGAATCAGTTACAAAGAAATAATTTAACATGGATCAGAAAAACAGTCAGTTAAGACATTCAGCAAAATACGGACTGATAACCGGAGGTATAATAGTATTATTCCAGCTGATGCTGTATATATTCGGCATGCTCAATAATCAGAAGCTTAATAATATCACCTTCTTTATTATTGTAATCGGTTTGTTTATTTCGGTAAAACATTTCAGAGACAGAATTAACGGCGGGTTACTGAACTTCGGGAAAGCATTTGGTGTTGGAATTCTGACTTGTCTTTTTATGGGTATCGCTGTGGCAGTATATACATATTTTCAGTATAAGTTTTTTTCACCACATTTAATGGAGCAATTATTATTAGAAACAGAAGACAGACTGGCGAGGTGGAATTTCTCTGATGAAATATTAGAACAGCAGATCAATATGATGCATCAGATTGTAACACCTTTGTTTGTTTCTTTTTCATCAGTTCTGGGAACGGTTATATGGGGAGCCCTTCTATCATTGCTGACGGCATTGCTCCTCAAACGTGATGAAAACCCTCTTTTAATAAAGTAATTAAATATTAATCAGTAATTAACCCATGGATATTTCTGTTGTTATTCCTCTTTTAAATGAGTCTGAATCGCTACCCGAACTATCGGAATGGATTGAGAATGTAATGAAACAAAATAGTTTCAGCTACGAAATTATCTTTATCGACGACGGGAGTACAGATAACTCATGGGAAGTTATTGCCGGATTAAAAAGTAAAAATCCTTCGGTTCGCGGAATAAAATTCAGAAGGAACTACGGCAAATCAGCGGCATTGCATGTAGGTTTTGATTCGGCAAAAGGAGATGTGGTAATAACCATGGATGCCGATCTGCAGGATAACCCTGAGGAGATACCGGAACTTTATAAAATGATCGTTGATGAAGGCTATGATCTCGTATCGGGTTGGAAGAAGAAAAGGCACGATCCTTTCCTTTCGAAAAATCTGCCCAGTAAGATTTTTAACTTGACAGCCCGAAAGATGAGTAAGATAAAACTACACGATTTTAACTGCGGACTAAAAGCATACAGGGCAGATGTAGCACAAAATATTGAAGTATATGGTGAAATGCACAGGTATATACCCATCATTGCAAAAAGAGCAGGCTATACAAAGATCGGTGAAAAGGAAGTACAGCACCAGGAGCGTAAATACGGAAAAACAAAGTTCGGCCTTGAACGATTTATGAACGGTTACCTCGACCTGCTATCCATTTCATTCATAACCAGGTTCGGTAAAAGACCGATGCATCTGTTTGGCAGTCTTGGTTCACTGGTATTTCTGTTAGGGCTTATCATGTCAATAATCGTTGGTACCAATAAACTTTTAGCAGTATATAATAAAATACCGGCAAAATTAATAACCAGCAGTCCCTATTTCTTTATCGCCATAACATGCATGATAATTGGTGTTCAGTTATTTGTTGCGGGATTCCTTGGTGAGCTGGTTTCAAGAAGTTCTCACGACAGGAACAGCTACCATGTGGAAGAGGAGATTTAATATTGCCAACAGATTTAATTAGTAAATAAAAACATGTTCTATTCTATAATCCTTCCAACCTTTGGCAGACCCGGCGAAGTTGATAATTTTCTGGATAGCATCACAAAACAGGAATATAAGAATTTTGAAGTAATTGTTGTCGATGGCAGTCCGGATGATATTCTGCATCCTGTTATTGATAATTATAAGAATAAGATCAAACTACGGTATTTTCATGAGAAAGGGCTGGGCGCCAGTGAATCCAGAAATCTTGGATGTGAAAAGGCAAAAGGCGATTTCCTGGTATTTATTGATTCGGATTGTGTTGTACCTTCAGATTATCTTGTTAAGGCAGATAACTTTTTAAAAGCAAATCCTGACATTGACGGTTACGGCGGTCCCGATGCTGCTGATGAAACGTTTTCAACATTCCAGAAGGCAGTCAATTACGCCATGACTTCAACATTTACTACAGGTGGAATACGGGGTAAAAAGAGACATGTCGGGAAATTTCAGCTCAGGGGATTTAACATGGGAATTAAACGTGAAGTTTTTTTCGATGTTGGTGGTTACAGCGGCATGCAGGTTGCCGAAGACCTGGATCTGAGTATGAGGCTGCTGAAGGCAGGGTATAAAACTGCCCTGATCCATGAGGCTTTTGTTTACCATCGTCGGAAAGCCAGCTTTTATAAGTTTTATAAGCAATTATACTTTCATGGGAAAGGAAGGATCGACCTGCACCTGAAACATGGCGACGCACTGAAACCGGTGCATATGCTGCCAAGTTTTTTTGTTTTGTACCTTCTGGGATTTCTTCCGATAGTTCTGTTCAGTAATGTATTCCTTTTATATTTAATACCGATTATTTTATACACCATCGTGGTTTTCTTTGATGCTACAGTCAGAAATCGCAGTCTGCTTGTCGGATTGTTAAGTATCGTGACAGCCTATGAGCTTTTAACTGCTTATGGTTTGGGTGTGTGGAGAAACATTTTCGTAAGGATGGTATTCCGCAGAGGAACAGATAGCAGGAAGGAGGTTATTTTGAAGGAGTAAATGCCAAACATAGCCGTTGGAGACAGCATGCATGCTGTCTCCAACAGCTATGTTATATTTCTTACCAGCTTTATCAAATACTCTTTCAACTCTTTTCCAATTTCCTTATTCTTCAACCCAAATTCAATATTGGTCTTTAAGAAATCTAGCTTATTCCCTATATCATATCGCTTGCCGTCGAAGCAAAGGCCGTACATTTCATGTTCTTTAACCATGGCACGCATAGCATCGGTGAGCTGAATTTCATTGTTAATACCTCGCTTTGTTTTTTCAAGGTAGTCAAATATCTGAGGTGTGAAAATATATCTGCTGGCAATTGCCAGTCGGGAAGGAGTAACTTCCTGTTTTGGTTTTTCAACAAAGTCCGTTGCCTTTACAAGATTCTTATCCAGTCTTTCGCCACTTATAATTCCATACCGGCTTACCTCTGAGATGTCAACTTCTTCGAGAGCAACAACCGATTTTTTGTATTTATCATATACATCGATCAGCTGTCTGGTGATGGGTTTTCCTTTTCCTGAGATTACCGTATCACCAAGAAGAACGGCAAAGGGTTCATTTTCCACATGGAACCTTGCATAGCGGATGGCATCACCCAGTCCGTTCATTTCTTTCTGCCATATAAAATGAATGTCGGCAATGCGCGTAATGTTCCTGATCTCTTCAAGCTCTTTGAGCTTCTTCTTTTCGGTAAGCATATTCTCCAGCTCAAAACTGCGGTCGAAATGTTCTTCAATAGCCCGCTTTCCTTTCCCGATGATCATGAGTATATCTGTTATTCCTGAGCTGACAGCTTCTTCGACAACATATTGAATGGTCGGGGTATCCACAATAGGGATCATTTCCTTGGGTTGCGATTTTGTGATTGGCAGGAAGCGTGTCCCGAATCCGGCTGCAGGTATTACGGCTTTTCTAACCATGTTTATGCTATTTGTTATTAACGATTACAGGTTTTAGAATTTTAACTTCTATGCTGTTAAGTTTAACCTTCAACGAATTAAACATATTTTCATCGGTGTAGGTTCCTATTATAGCTCCTCCCGAACCTGTGAACTTGGCACTGGCACCTACAGACCGCGCCGTTTCAACCATCTCGATATTCTCTTTGCTGATATTTAGTATAGACCTTCTCAAATCGAAATTCCTGTTGATCAGATTTCCCATCTCGCATGACTCTTTTTTCTCAAGGCAGTTTTTAAATCTTACCGACAGATCGGACCACTCTTTAACTGCTTCCAATACCCGGGGTTCCTTATAATTATATCTTGCCCGAAGATCATTATGAACAACTTCCGATCCCGATGACTGGTCGGTCCTGAATGCTATGTACATCGGCGGGAATAATCCGGCATCGATAGGGATGTAATCTCCATAATGCTGTTTATCCATTATCTTTTTATCGAAATCCATGTATACCGGTGTTTCATAAACCTGTGCCACCCTGTCCTGTAATCCGGCAGCGATTTTTAGTTCGTCAACTTCAACTGATAATATAAGGTTTGCTAAAACCGGCTTTTGAATTTCAATATTATAGAAAGACATGAGTGCTTTCATCCCTGCCGTTATAATAGCACTTGATCCGGCGAGACCCAACCGGTGAGGTATCGTCGACTTATATCTGATTGTAAAATTCTGATCGTGCAGTACGATACTATTCTCGTGGCAGTAATTATAGAAAACTTTTATGGTAGCCTTTAACAATCGCATGCCACCGTAATATCCGTGAAGACTCACATCGTGTACCAGTTCGGAAATACTGTTAAATGAAGTGAGATCGAGTTGCTCCGGTTGAATTTCCAGTTCCGGTGTCTGAAAAAGGGTAATGTTTGCTTTGAAATTACTGAATACAAAGGCTATGGTTTTTCCGTAATATCCGTCTGAAGGATTTCCTATCAGCGCTGCACGGGGATATGATTCGGTTTGTATGATCAAGGATATCGGCTGTTTGTTTAATGAAGGGCCAAGATACAAAATCTTTGTTTTTGAGCTTTGCTATTGTTCGTCCAATATATACTCAATCTTATTATTCTTTCTCCAGTAAGCTTCATCATAATCGCCCAGCTGCTGTATTATTTTCTTATTGGGGATAATCCTTTCTTCGGGTGGGATAGGGGAGATATTTTTAGTCTGCAACCTGGTGGAAACAAAGGCATGCTCAATTTCAAAATGTGATAAATCGTCTTCGTCGAAAGTCCTTCTTTTCCTGAAATCGCCGGAACCCTCCATGATTACTTTGCGCAGATACCAGGTGTTTTCTGTTTTAGCATATTCATGCTGTATATCGAATCTCATATTGGTGATGGATAAACCTGTAGCCGCCAGTATGGGTTTTGCTGCAGCGGGCATTACAAAATCGGCATGTGAAAGAATCTGGACAATAGCAAATGTTTCTTTATCGATATATATCTTACCTGAGAAAAGAATATGCTTAATCTGCCGCCTGGCATTATAAGAAATAGTATACAGCTCATGTTCCCCCAAGACATTGTCTTTTTCGAACATGTAATCGAATTTTTTAAACTGG
Organism: Bacteroidales bacterium; assembly: GCA_016929525.1. Classification (GTDB taxonomy): domain Bacteria; phylum Bacteroidota; class Bacteroidia; order Bacteroidales; family UBA10428; genus UBA10428. Next base: position 2,715 of record JAFGIP010000017.1, on the reverse strand, counting down.
GTTGTGTCTATCGGGAAGAACTTTGATCTTATGGGTTCGGTGCCAAGTATTCTGTGAGGGCTATCAAAAATTACCTTAACGGTTTCAGCTCTTTTCTCGTCCAGTTCCTCACCTTTTCTTTCTGCTCTTTTTTGCAGTTTTTTATATCTCTTATCGGCTTCTTTGCGTAAAAACTGTATGTCTGACAGGTCATCACGTGTGCGTCCCTGAACAAGCTTTACCTGTGTTGATGCAGTATCATTATACGGGAAATTGTAAGTCTTCAGAAAAGCTTCAAGATACTGGATATAAAGATCATTCTCTTTCAGCACTTCTTTATAAAATCCGTCCAGAACAAATGGTGAGTTTGGGTAATTGTCAGGGATCTTTCTTATCGCCATTCTAATAATGTCCTCAGGGGTATGAGGTCTGACAATCACTTTTCCTATCGGGATGCTTACAGGTATAAGCTCTATTCTGTTTTTAGATTTTTTTAAACTGTTTACTTTGCACTGATATGCTTTGTAACCAAGATAACTGAAGTTAACATCTGCACCGGCCAGTGAATCAGGCACCACCAAACGAAAATACCCTTTCTCATTTGTAATTGTTCCCATGCTGTTATTGCTGACACCAATTGCACAAAACGACAGTCGCTCTTTGCTTTCGGCGTCAATAACAATTCCGGTTACTTCAATGGTATTCTGTGCGAAAGAAACATCAGAAACCAGACTTAAAAGGATATTGGTAACGATACAACAGGTAATATTAATGTTAAATTTCATCGTTGTCTGATTGTAAGAATTTCATGTGCGCCAATTTCAGGAAATTCTTTCTAAAGATCACGAAACTCGAGTAAGATTTAACATTAAATAACGGGTTACATATTATACCGGATGAGACTGGAGTCAATTTTAACTAATGTTTGATGTTAATTCTCAACTTCAAAGCTTTCTTTATACTCTTCGATTGATTTTTCAATAGCCAGCTCAACTTCTTCTTTAAGTTTATCCTGAAAATATTTGGCGAGTCTTGCTTCTTTGTATGGAATATCATCCAGAAATTCAGACAATTTTTCAACTTTGATATTTCCGTACTTATCGATTACTTTATTGTATGCCAGCGTAGATATGGCAATATCTTCGGGTTCGGTAGTAACAGCGTTTTTCATGATCCAGCCCGATTTTCTCTTTCCTGCTCCTACAACTTTTATCCATTCATCTTTTGTATCGACGATTGCTACAAACTCCGAAATGAAAAAATCCTGATCAGTCTTTGTAACAAGATCGGGGCGTTTATAGATGGGAGAATTTTCAATCACAGCAGCTGGACCGGCATCTATCAGAATACCATAACTTCGTGCCCAGACTTTATTCCCGTCGGACAATTCAACCCTGTAAAAGGTTCTTACTTTTTCAGATGTGTCACTTACCGATTCACCAAGGTATGACACGGTTTCGCCAAGCTCCATCGACGATATCCATTTCCCGTCTTTCCTGGGTTCTTCCCTGATGGGGACCCCCTGAATAATACATACTGCTTTTACGGGTTCTGTTGAAGTTTTGGCAATTGCAGCAGCATCTTCAGCATTCCTGCCGGTCTGCTTACAACTAATGGTGAACAGAATAATGGAAATGATAATGATAAAATGCAGGACTTTCATGGGTTTATATTTAATAGTTTTGGACAGTCAAAAATAAAAAAGTCTTTATAGATTCAAAAAAATAACCATCTCATGCTAAGCGTAGTTTGCAACTACGCTTTTATTAAAAGTTAGTCTTCTGACTAACAATTATAAATATCTGTACTGATTGGTAGTTGAAAACTACCTTTTAGCTACGACGCAGACACAGTCTACGCCGAGCAGAGGCAAAAACAGAAATTAAAGACATAGTAACCGAACTTATAATTGATCCGCTAAGTGTAGCTTATAACAACGCTTCTTTTAAAGTTAGCCTGCCTGCAGTTCAACTACCGCAGGTAGGCAGGCAGGTCTCCTGACTAACACAACATCATTTGACAGTTATAACCGGCAAACTCAATATTTCAATTTCTATAATTGAATCCAAACCCGCATAATTACGAGCACTGGAATAAATATAATCTTCCGGATTCACAACAATGCCTGCCTTGACAGGATTCTGATGTATATATTCCAACTTTTCTGCAATGAATTCAGGACTGTACAAATATATGGCATGGTTCTCATGAGTCCATACCTGATATGTTTTATTTCTGGAATGTTGCTTTGCTTTAAAGCTAAATCTGTTTATTATCCATTTTTCTCTGCTTTCAGGAATAATCTTTATAGTATTTATTATCCTTTTACTTGTATATTTCTTTATGTCACCAACTGTTTTACTTAAGTTTCCGGATTCACTGTTAGCAATTAAGTGTACATGATTAGACATGATTACATATGCAAACAACTGAAGACCTTTATTTTTAATTGAATATTTAAAACTGTCAATTACAATGTCTCTGTATATCTGACGAGTAAAAATATCTATCCAGTCTACAACTTGAAATGTTAAATAGTATAAACCTTCCTGATCTTTTATCTGATAACCTGTTGGCATTAAATAATTTCACTTAACGATGTTATGCAAGATAATAAAATATTATCATTTTGCTACCAAGCGTAATATGAAACCTACTGCTATGCCGAACTGCTAAGCGTAGTTTGCAACTACGCTTTTATTAAAAGTTAGTCTTCTGACTAACAATTATAAATAT
>JAFGIP010000016.1 GCA_016929525.1 Bacteroidales bacterium | reverse complement strand
TTGGACTATAATAAGGTTTGGTCCAAGTTAAAAACTTGAACCATGATAATATAAAAAATATTATTGGTAAGTTTTCGCTAAAAAAATATATTTGAATTAGTTAATTGGAATTAGGTTAGGTGTAAAATTAAAAAATGAGCAGAAAGTATAAATTTCGCGATCAATCGGCTATATATTTTGTTTCATTTGCCACAGTATTTTGGATTGATGTTTTTACAAGAAAGGTATATAAAGACATTCTTGTAGAAAGTATCAACTATTGTGTTGAAAATAAGGGTTTGTTAATATATGGCTGGGTAATTATGAGTAACCATGTTCATCTAATAATAGGTACCTGTGATAAAAAATTGCAAGATATAATGCGCGATCTGAAGAAGTTTTCATCGAAAGCAATTATTGAAGCAATAAAAGAAAATCCAAAAGAAAGTCGTAAAGAATGGATTTTAACAATGTTTGAAGAGGCAGGTAGTAAAAATTCAAATAATAGTCGATATCAGTTCTGGCAACAACATAACCAACCTATTGTATTGAACAATGCAGATATATTCGAACAAAAGCTCAACTATATTCATGAAAATCCTGTTAAATCGGGATTTGTAAATGAAACAGTTGATTATCCATACAGCAGTGCTAATGATTATTCCGGGGAAAAAGGAATGGTAATAATGGATATAGAATATGAATAGTTAAATATTTAAGGCACAAGTTACAAACTTGCGCCATGAATGGGAAGGGCTGGTATTTTATCCTTAAGATTATGTATATAGCAGTGCCAGGGACTATAGTGGTGATAAAGGAATATTGGATGGAGTTATTATAGCTAAATAAAACACCACACGATATAATCGTGCGGTAGCGAGGATTTAAAAGTGTAATCGTTTAACTGTTAAATTATTGATGAACTGATTTTTATCTGCAGCAGCAGGCGATGCATTGCCTGCTGTTGAGACGCGATGCATCGCGTCTCCGACAGCTTCAATGCATAAAAACCAACCTGTGATAATTTGCATTTTCCGTGGTTATAACCAGAATATATATACCACCAGAAATATTATCTGGAAGGCTAAGCCGGATTTTTTCATTGGCATATGATGGTGTAACAACTTTGCTTATAAAGGTTTTACCTTCTATGTTTATTAATTCAATAAATAGGTTCTCAAAAAACTCGTCACTTTCAATTATTAAGAAATCATTTGCCGGGTTTGGGTATATATTAAAAGGATCATTTGCATCGGCTGTTGATGATATTATACCTACAGCAATAGGATGGTCGGTCAGGTATAAGTCGAAATTTCCCTCTGCCCCGCATTCACTCCCGTCAACCTGGACCCAGTATTTCTGCCCGGGATTTACATTTACCTCTGTAATACATGAAGCGTAACGTTGATCTTCTCCGTAGAAGTCATCATTGGCAGCAAGAATAGTATAATTTTCTTCATCACCGCTTAGGATATCCTCATGCAAATCTGCTTCATATACAGCTATCTGGTTATCGAATCCGGGAGCGTCAATACCTGCTATACCCGATTCAGGACCTGTAAATGTAAACCAGACACTGTTATCCAGAATCGTTTCCAATGAAGCACAGTCGCACCAGGTCGATTGTGTATTACAGTCTCCGGCGGGCGGACTTGGTTCGTCTTCCTGAACGGTTGCTCCCGCGTTTGTAAACGGACCATTGTACCCAAGTACTAATGGATGAGCATATTCAATATCATCGTATCTCATGATATTCAGAACTTGTGTTATTGAATCTGTACATTCACCCATATAACCTTTGAGTTTAATTAACACCGTTATAATACTCTCTTCAATAGTAACTTCATTATTGATGCTTAATGTTAATGAATCTTCACTTTCATCCACCACAACAATATACTCACTGCCTTCCTCTATCTGCCATTCGTAATTGTGTGCACCATCCGGATATAATACTATAGTTTCAAAATCGTTGTACCACATATTTGTATTTACCGAAGATCTGATGGTTAAACCGAGGGAATCACCGGCAATAATATAATCATTCCTCTCCCTTATATCGGAACCCAGGCTGTTTGATATTATAAGAGTTACAGAATAGGTGTCTTCTTCATAAAAAGAAACCACAGGATTTTGCGAATGGTAGTTTGTTCCATTTTCAAAAGTAAATGTCGAAGGTATGATATCCCATTCCCAGGAAGTCGGAGAGAATAACGAACCGTCATACAGTGCCACAGGTGTATTTATACATACGGCCAGATATTCACTGGTAAGATGTGCATCGGGTAAATTATCCGATGGGAAGTATCCGTCCAGGATTTTTATCCCGCTATTTTCAGGATCGAGAAAAGGTCTTAATTTCTGGTTATTAACACTTGCAGTATTCCATGAGTATGAGATTTTTCCGTAATAATCAATTCCGGGATTACCACCATGCAATTGGCCAATAATCCTGTTATTATTGTCGAATAAAGGTGAACCGGATGAACCTCCGAGCGTATAACCTTCATCAAATATTACACGCCAGTGCGACAATGGAGGACTTGGATTACCTCCGTTCCAGTATAGCTGATTCGGATAAGATGTAATGTCATTAAATGTATGTGCAACTTTTTTAACCTGCCCTGCGGGATGATGTATACCTGTGCCGGAAGGGACAACTTCATCAGATTGTGCATTCCAGCCGGCAAAATAGGGACTGTATTCCGGCGGAGGAATTTCATCGAGTTTAAGTAAAGTAAAATCACTCTCTTCAAAAGACGCGATCAAATAGCTCCCTGAAAGGCTTTGAAAAGACAAGACTGAACCATTACAATCGTCATTTTCATAATTGAAATAGGTTATCAGATTTTTAGCTTCAGGAGGGGTGCTAATACAGTGGTGAGCGGTAAGAAAATAAGGAGTTCCGTCACTGGCTGTATTATTTACAAGTGCTCCGGTACATAGATAACTTGAAAATCCATTGTTCCATGTCATCCTGGCAACAGCATGTTTTTCAAGTTGTACATCATCTCCTTCCGGGCAGTTAATATCATACTGATCTTCATTTGACTTTTCCACTGTTTCATTAAAAATATCCCTGTAACTCTGTGAAATCTCTCCTATTATAACCTCTCCCGGAAAATCGGCTGAATTGGGTTCATAATACTCGATGATTATCTTTTTACCCGGAAATTCAGCAATGGCAAATTGTTCATGATCCTTATTGTTTTTATATGTAAATGCACCATATATAAGATCTTCTTCTTTGTTAAACAAGTATAGTCTGGCACCTTGGGGCAGTTTATATTTCTTAAAAATAATTCCAATGGAATATCCGTTTTGTGTTTCCACTTTAAATTGCCAGATTTTACCATCCTCAGTTTCAATGCTGGTCCCTTCTTTTTTAATATCGATATCAGCCGGAGTAACGATACCATATCTTAATCTTCCACAGTTAAAATCTTCATCTTCTGCAATTAGCCTGCTGATATTCATTTTCTCTAATGTCAGACCATTTACCGATTTGAAATTCATATTTTCATATAAATCGTAACTTTTGGGTTTTCCGCCTTCCGATAACTGGGCTTTTGATATAACAAAGGTCAAACATAGGAATAAAACCAATCCTGCTCTTTTCATAATGCTAATCTTTATTTCACTTTTTCTTATGTATGGAATTTAATCGAATAACTTTCAATGATATAGGTAAAACTAATGAATTACTTTGAATTATGAATTGAATCCTCGCTGTGCGTGGTTGTTTAATCGTGTAATTATTGATATGATGAATTGATGATCCCGATCGGGGTTACCTGCCGGAAAGGGATATCGATCGGATACAGGTGCTGTGAGGGTGTTTGCTGTTTAACTGTTTAACTGTTGAATTACCTCCCTTGCCTGTTTATAAACCGGCAAGGGAGGTGAGCTCGCTGCACTCGGTTGTTGAACTGTTAATATTAATTGAGGAGTTGATGAAATGAAAATTGCACATAAAAAGGCGCACCAACTAATGTGTTTATTCGGGGATAAACAGTTCATGGTGCGCAATTTCTTTTATATTCATTTATAGATTCCGCACGTTTTGCGAAACCGCGCAAGGTGGAAGAATTGCGTCATTGCGAATCCGATGTTAATCGGATGTGGCAATCTTAACTGAAATTTCATTCCTGCGGAAGCAGGA
>JAFGIP010000015.1 GCA_016929525.1 Bacteroidales bacterium | reverse complement strand
TTCCTGCCTGAATCTGACGAGATTCTGGTCATTTTTCTTAACATAAGGATCATGCATTTTATAAGAAATACCGATATCTCTCAGGTAGTTTGCCAGAACCAGGGTCGGAGAATTTCGTGTGTCTTCAGAATTAAAACGGTATGCAACACCGAGTAATGCCACGTTTTTACCCTTCATTTTACAAAACAGGTTTTCAGCCTGATGAAATGTATAAGCAGGAGATTCATCATTAATTATTCTTGAATTCAGGATAAGACTATTTGAAGTATCGGTCCCTGCTTCAATATTTCTCCACCATAAAAGGATGCCATCTTTTGGCAGACAATGTCCTCCGACACCCAGCATAGGGATAAGAAGACCACCGCCGGGAACAGCATTTGGATCTTTTGTTGCATTATCCGACTGTGACAGGAGTTCATTAACTTTATCCCTGACATAATAAAAGTCTATGTTATTTATATCACAAAATCTGACTATCTCAGATGAAAAAGCAATTCTTACATCCCGGTAAGCATTTTCAAGAGTTTTTACAATTTCAGCTGTTAAGCTGTTTGTCTGAAAAATACTGCCATTTGTAACAATATGACTATAAAGTTTTGAAATCAGCCCGGGTGTTTCAGGATGTAATCCACCGGATAGCTTATCTGAATCCCTGACTCTTTCCACAAGCCTTCCCGGCATTACCCTGTTGGGACTGTTTCCTAAAAGTATATCTTTCCCTTCAACAAGGCCATATTTACTGAAATGCTCCCGCATCAGAGTATCCATTGAAGTTGGAGCCAGTGTGGACTCAAAAATTACCAGGGGAATTTTATTTGGAGGTTTATTTTTTAATGCTTCACCTAATTTATCAAGGGCTCCAAACATTGGCCCATAATCAGGTCCCTTACCTTTTTTATCTGTCTGAACAGAGATCAGAATAACATCCGCATCGGAGAGCTCGGAAAAATCGTGAGTCGCTGAGAGAATTCCGGCACCAACAGATTCTTTAACCAAATCATTTAAATCAGGTTCGATCCCACCGATTACAGATTTTCCATTGTTTATGGCATTTACCTTCCAACCAGAGCTTGTTGAGTCTCTCTGTACCACTATTATTTTTGCCGGCTGGTCATTTCCGATCTTTATCCTTGCATTAGCCAACATAGCTGCCATTGGCATTCCTACTATTCCCGGGCCGATGACACCTATTTTTTTTATCTTCCAGCTTTCCTGAGTGATAGGTGTAAATTTTTCTACCATCATGACTTATTTAATTAATACTTATAATCAGGGATCTTTTATTCTTTAACTTGCTTTGTATATGACTGCGGATCAATAGAAGATTTTAAATTCATTCATTTTTGGTTATCAGAATATCAGATACTATAAATTTCGGCCTGTTTTTTGTTTCACTATAAATTTTCCCGATATATTCTCCGATAATACCCAATGACAGCAATTGTATACCCCCTATCATCCATAATGATACAGCTATTGATGTCCACCCGGGTACAGTGTTTCCAAATATCTTTGAAAATAATATATAAATCAGAGCAATTATACTGATAACGAAAATTACCAACCCAAATCCTGAGACAATTCTGATTGGTTTTATGCTAAATGATGTTATGCCATCCCATGCCAAATGAATCATTTTCCCTAAGGGATATTTTGATTTGCCTGCAACTCTTTCATTCCTGGCATATTCAACAATCGAATATCTGAGACCAATTAAAGGTACTATCCCCCTCAAAAATAAGTTTACTTCCTGGAAATTGCTTAAGCAATCCAATGCTCTTTTATTCATTAAACGATAATCAGCGTGATTGTAAATCAGGTCAACTCCAATAGAGATCATTAATTTATTAAATAAATGTGCTGTAGTTTTCTTATAGTAAGTATCTGTTCTCCGCGAAGATCGTACACCGTACACAATTTCACTTCCACTATAGTATTCTTTTAAAAACTCATCAATAGCACCAATATCATCCTGTAAATCTGCATCAAGTGAAATTACTATATCTGCATATTTTCTTGCTTCCATCAATCCTGCATACAGTGCATTCTGATGACCACTATTTTTCGAAAGATTTACTCCGCAAAATACATGATTCGTCCTGTGTAATTCTTCAATTATATCCCAGGTCTTATCTTTTGAACCATCATTTACAAACATTATCTTACTATCATTCTTAATCTGTTTGATTTCTATAAGAACTGATATTTTTTCGTACAACCTTTTACTGGTTTCGGGTAAAACCTCCTCTTCATTATAACATGGAATTACCAGATACAATGTGTCCATATTAATTGTTTTTTATTTTAAACTTAATAATAGTATTTGAAAACAATTTCAATGTTATTATCGTTAGAAGTTAGTGGAGTGGTTATCAATAAATTGCTGAAACCACAATTCCAGACACAATATCCCCCATAATCCTCTGCCGAAAGGACGCTCTGAGGAAATCAGCTCTTCTACGTATTTTGAGTTCACAATGTTTCTTTCTCTGGCATTTTTGGATAAAAGAGTATCCAGAATAAACCCTTTAGCTTCATTTTTTGCCCAGATATGTAATGGAACAGGAAATCCCATTTTTTCTTTACGATTCATTATTTTTTTGGGGATTATATCGTTAATTGTCCTTTTCAGTAAATATTTCATCTCCCCGCCTTTAAACTTCATTCCTGCAGGCATTCGGGAGATCAGATCAACTATCCTCCTGTCCAGCAGAGGCACCCTTGATTCAACAGAT
>JAFGIP010000014.1 GCA_016929525.1 Bacteroidales bacterium | reverse complement strand
TTACCTCTTTTACATAGCATTCCCGATGAAGCGAAGCGGAAATCAGGAACCACGAAGTGCTCGACGAAGTCAATCCGGTAGCCTATTTTGACTGAACCCTGTCAGGGTTCCCATACCCTGACAGGGTAACCGGTTTTAGTTGATGGGAGTACCTTATCTTATACCTTAAAAAAGAAATTCTGTGTAGTGTGTTTATCCGGTTCGAAAGGTTCAAGACTACCGCCTTCAAGTACTAAGACAGAATAACCCATACCGGTCAATAACTGCATGGTGTTTACCCGGTTTTCATTGTCCCAGAGTTCACAGTATATTATGGGCATGTTTTTTCGTAATAACTGTTCGGCTCCCTTTAATACATGGAATTCAAAATTTTCAACATCTATTTTAATGCCTTTAATATCTTTATTATCCTGAAGCAGGTTATCCAGTTTATGAACCGGGCACCTATATAATTCTCCTTTATTTTTATCCTGAGTATCTTTGTCTTTAACATGTGCCAGTCCGTGGAATCTTACCGAATGCTCAACCGGAAGGATCATTTCAATTTCTCCTTCTTCATTACCTAGTGCGGTTTTTTGTAATGTAATGTTATCAAGCCTGAATTTCCTTTTTATTCTCAAAAGGTTATCATAGTTGTAAGGTATGGGTTCAAACGCGATAACATTTCTCGAAGGTGAAGATCTGGCCAGATAGTAACTCATCACTCCGATGTTGGCTCCTATGTCGAGAACAGTTCCGTCAGGTGGCAATAGTTTTATGAAATGAAGAAAATCTTTCTCATTCTTATCACGGGGAAGTTTTAATATGATGAATCTTGAAAATATGTAAAGATAATTCCGAAAGCCAAGCAGCTTTTGCAGTATCAGTTTAATAAATGTTTTCAATAGTACCTGATTAAATTCGAATGCGAAATAAATTAAAATAAGTCTAAAGTTCAAAGTTTGTTTTTAGTAATTAGTGATTGGTGAATAGTGAACAGTGAGTAGTGAACAGTGAGTAGTGAACAGTGAGTAGTGAACAGTAAGTTTTCATTTTATCAATTTATTACATCCGGCCTTCTGACTCCTTCTTTCTTCATTTTCCAATAAATCCCTATATTTAACCACATATCATTTCAGAATGAAAATAGCAGTTAATACCAGGTTATTGATAAAAGACAAACTTGAAGGCCTTGGCAGTTTTACCAACGAGACGTTAAAGCTTATTACCCGGTGGCATCCTGAACATGAGTTTATTTTTATATTCGACCGTAAATACAGTGATGAATTTATATATAACAATAATGTTAAGCCCGTAATTACCAAACCTCCGGCAAGACATCCTGTATTATGGTATATATTCTTCGAGTGGGGTGTACCTGCAGTACTGAAAAAGTATAATGCCGATATTTTTCTTTCACCCGATGGCTGGCTTAGTCTGAATAGTAACATTCCTTCGCTGGCAGTAATACACGATCTTAATTTTTTCCATAACCCGAACTGGGTAAGTCGTATACCAAGGTATTATTACAATTATTATTTTCCGAGATTTATTCATAAGGCAGACCGGATTGCTTCGGTTTCCGAATACTCAAAAAAAGATATCTGCAATCGTTTCAAGGTAGATCCCGGTAAAATAGATGTTGTATACAATGGTGTTAAGGAAAAATACCAGCCTGCTTTGGAAGAAGAAAAATCGCGCATTAGAAAAATATATACATCCGGGGTACCTTATTTCTTATTCCTGGGTCTTGTACATCCCCGCAAAAACCTGGGAAATATTATTAAGTCGTACGAAGTATTCAGAAATAAGACAAGCGAAAATGTAAAACTTGTAGTTGCAGGTTCCACAAAGTTCTGGGATGAGGAAACACGTGCAACATATGAAAATTCAACTTACAGATCAGATATCTTACTTCTGGGTCGCGTTGCTGATGAAGAGTTGGGAATAATAATAAGTGCTGCCAAAGCACTGGTTTATGCATCGCTTTTTGAAGGATTTGGAATTCCCATACTTGAAGCAATGCAGTGTAATACGCCGGTAATAACATCAACAGTTACTTCTATGCCCGAGGTTGGGGGAGATGCCGTATGTTACTGCGATCCTTATTCTGTTGAATCTATTTCAGACGCTATGTTGAGGGTTTTTTCCGATGAGGAATACAGCAGATCTCTTGTCATGAAAGGGAAAGAACAATTGAAGAAATTTAGTTGGGAAAAGACGGCACAGGCATTATGGAATAGTATAGAAAAATTGAAATAATATAAATTTTGAATTTATTTATATGAATTTTAATCTCTAAACTATTGTCTTGTATTAAGTTGTTTTATACATTTACCACCCCTAACCCTAAATCTTTAAAAAATGCTCTCAAGAAAACCTGCACTCCTTGTTAGCCTTGCTGTGCTTTTCAGCATTTCAGTCTTACATGCAAGAACACCCAAAAGCCATCTGCTTTTTTCGATAACTTCCGACAGCAAAGCTCGTCTGGGCGTTATAAATGCCGAAGATAAAAGTATGTCATTGGAAGTTAACAGTATGGCTGGTGAAACATTATTTTCAAAGGTAATATCGAAAAATGATGACTTTTTTCAGATGCTTGATCTTTCAGCCATGCCCGACGGTGAGTATAAAGTAGTACTTACGGGTGCTGATCAGAATTTTGAAAAGAGATTTACCGTTACAAACCATGTTGCCCGGTTAAAAAAAGTAATTAAAAACTGCGAACCATTCTTTCATGTTATAAACAATGAGGTGCTTGCCGTTAGTTATTTGAATCCGGAGTATAGTAAAGTAAATGTATTTTTCGAATTGAATGATGATGTTTTATATGAAGACAGGGCAATAAGTGGTAGCCCGATTAGCAGGAAATATTCGTTAAAACAATTGCCCAAAGGGGAATATACAGTGAAATTATATTCTGACGGAAAAATCTTCAGCTATCCGCTTGCGATAAAGTAAGGCGATAAAAAATGCATGGATGAATTATCTCAGGCAAATACTGCTGCTTACTTTTATTATTCATATTCTATCACAAACAGAGGTTAAATCCCAATCTGCTGATGATCTGTATAGGAAAAGTATTAACTATTTTAATCTGAAGCAATACACCCAGGCTTTGTATACCATTAACAAGGCTATGGAAGGAGATTCTTTACATGCCGATTATTATTTACAGCGGGCAAGGATCCAGTTTGAATTAGGCAATTACGATGAAGCTATAAGAGATTGTTATTCAATTCTTAAAATTAAGCCCAATCAGCCTGAAGTATACTTGTTAAGAGGACATGTATGTATGGTTACCGAAAGTTATGGAGGTGCCCTGTTGTTCTATGGTAAAGCAATAAAGTTTACAGATAAAAATAACCTGCTGTTCGAAGCTTTTTTTAATCGCGGTAAAGCATATATGGAATTAAAAAAATATTACGATGCCCAGAGTGATTTTCTTTCTGCATATGAAATTGACAGCGAATCGCCGGAGTTACTCGTAGCCCTGGCTTCTTCGTATTTTTATATGGGAAGAACAGATGAAGCACTTAAAAACCTGAACCGGGCAATCGGGATTGATAATGAAAATTCTGAAGCAAGGTATCTCATTGGTAAAATTGCAGAAAAGCAGGGAGATTATCCACTGGCAATCGATTCATATGAAAAATATTTGGAACTGGAGCCAATGGATGCAGACGTTTACAACAGGCTGGCCGATGTGCTTTATAAAAATAATGATCCCACACATGCCATTTCTGCTCTGGGCAAATCCATTGAGCTGGTCCCGGCAAACCCGGAAAGCTATAAAATATTAGGTCTTATCTATATTTCTCTTAAAGAAAAAGAAAAAGGCTGTAACAGTCTGTTTCGTGCAATGCAACTCGGATATCTGGAAAAATATGGTTATGATTTGCTCGATACTTATTTAGAACAATGTGAGCCAGAAGAATGATTTATTCCTCACTAAAGTTTTTTGTTTCGATCAGTTCACCATTCTCATCGTAGATATACCACAGAGAAATTCTGTTATTATCCTGATATATCATGTCGCATCTGAGTATTCCGTTTTCATCCCATACATACCATTTACCATTCTTTTTATCTTTTGAGTAATTGGCTTCTCCTATTTTATGACCTTCTTCATTATAAGTAATCCAGGTTCCATGCTTAAGGCCGTTCTTATATGATCTGATTTCACTTATATTTCCTGTGCTGAAATATATATTACTGATACCATCCTTATATCCTGCATTGAAAGAATATTCAGCCTTTATTGAACTGTCACTATAATATTCTTTATAAATTCCTGTATACGGATTGCTGTTCTCATAATAATAAATTCCGTCATCACCTTTAAAAACCTGGGCACTAACAACAGAAGTAATTACACTGAGTGCAATTAATATGAGAGTGCTTTTCATCTGATTTATTTTTAAATAACTACGAAAGTAAATGTACAAATTAAACAAATGATAAATTTTAGATTAACATAAAGTTAATAATCTTCGATAAAACTGATTCTTTTAAAATTATTACCGACGATATTTAATAATAGATTCATATTAACAAATTTATCTTTCCCGGTTAATTAATATACTGTTCATTTATATTTTGATAATTTGCTATTGATGTCACAGCTTAAACCAACTGAAAACGACCTCCCGGGTTGTTCTATACTTCCGATATCAATATAACTTGTATTCAGAATATTGTTTGATCCAATGAAAACCGATAAATATTTGAATTTGTAAGTAAGTTTTGCATCAATAAGCCAGTATGGTGTGTAACTGTTTGAGATGTGCTCCTCACTTTCAAAGTTGTAAGTTAAATAACTGCCATCTCTTTCGGTATACGACAGGTTCCACGTTAAATGAATTTTTTCAAAAAAGCGATGGTTCATATTGGCAGAAAATTTATGCCTGATATTGGAATACTTGGAAACATTACCCGGTATCTTTTTATATATATCAATAAATGTATAGTTAAGCCTTACAGAAGACCTGAGTTCTGTTGGCCAAAGAATAATTAAGGTTGAGAATTCAGCTCCCTGACTTATATACTCATCTGTATTTACTGGCCTGAATGCCCTGTCATCCGGAAACCAGACCCAGTCAATTACCTCATTGCCATTGGTATAAAAATACCTCAGTTCGGTCTTATAATACGGTTCGGTATAAATTATACCACCTTCTATTGAATGCTGACTGTAAGATGAAAGATCTTTGTTACCTATGTTACTCTGATCTTTATATTTTAGATCGGTAAATGTTGGTTGACCTGCTGAATAGTTATAACTACCAACAAGCTCCAGGTAGTTAGCTAATGTGTAGCTTAAATCAATACCGGGAAATACATATACCTTTTCAGGAGCAAAAGAATTCCAGTTTAAAAGTATGCCTCCTGAAATGAATAGTTTATCAATTCTTTTTGAATGATCTATATGTATATCGAAATTTGACCTGTTGTCAGATTTATTATAATATACTCCGGGATAACCACGAACCGGGACATAGGTATCTCTTTCTTCCCCTATATTATTGCTTAGGAGATGATTGTTTTTGATATGCCAGCCAAAACCCGTTTTTCCAAGCTTTGTGCTGGTGCTCATTGTCAGTTGTGCCCCAAATACATCGGTAATATGATGGTTGTGGTTTGTATATGCCCAACCCATACTGTCGATATTGATATTGGCACTTGATGAATCATTGATAACCAGTATACCATTTTCAAAGCCATACCAGTTTTCATCTTCCCTGAACAGTTCAAATCGGTCGCGGTGACGACGCCAGTATATTGCCGGTTTAATTTTTATTTTTTTACCTGTCTCAAATGAAACTGAAGCCAGAGTTAGTCGGTTCTGCTCAAACTGGTCCGGATATGCCGGTGTATAATAACTGTTTGCACCAAACGCTCTGTCAGCTGTGCCAAATTGCAGATCAAAGGTTCCTTCCTTTGCTTTGATGCCGGACTGATAAAAAACATTATGCCGTCGATAATCGGTATTTAAAGTATAACCGTTAGAAAATGCATTGCTGTAATGAAGCAGATTTTTAACCTTTTTTGTGGCAAAATTTATTGTAAGGGAGTTATGGTCAAATGCGCTGTAACTTTCTCCATTATCTCCGGATTCCCAAAATCCGACGGAACTGTTAAATTGCACCCTGTTATGTCCAGATGGTTCTGTAGTATAATTTATAATTCCTGAAAATGCATTGTTACCATATTTTCTTGCAGCTGGTCCGTGTAATATTTCTATTCTGTCAATTGCTTCTGATTCTACCGGGAGGAAAAGACTGAGGTGTCCTGATTGAGGGTCTGTAATATTTATTCCGTTTAACATGACCATTGAGTTGTCAAAAGATCCGCCCCTGATGCTGACATCTGCTTGTATGCCACCTTTACCGCGGGCTCTTATGTCAATATTCGACATAAACTGTAGCTGGTCGTATACACTTTGCAATGCAGAAAAGTCAGTGTTTGGATGATAATTATCCACATTTCTTGTAATTGCATCAAACAACGCATTACTGGCAGAAGTTATAATTTCCACTTCTTCAAGATCAATTTTAGTGACAACTTCGGATGTATCTGTCCGGGCATGTGTTAAGGGGACCTGTACCAGACAGTATGCCACAGTGAGTGTACTGATATGAATAATTTTATGCATTGAGTTGAATGCTGCATATTTTTTCCTGGTGAATTTTTGAAAAAAAAGGTTTATAACCTTCTTATTAAAAAAATATTTGTTTTTGTACCCCATGATAAATTAATTGAAGAAACAGACGAAAAATGTCGCAAATATATAAAAAGATGAAAATATCGTTTTTTATTAGTTACAGAAAATTTAATTTGTTTTATAATATAACTTATTAATTAGAAGAGTCTTATAATAATATTACAGAATATGGGGATAAAAAATTATTCACTGATAAATTGGATTGGTTAATAGATATTTATAAATTAGATAGATTTTTTTTAAAAAAATTAATACTAAATCAATTTTGAACAGGTTGAAAATATTGGGCTTTTAAAATCTTAAAGCTTTGATATAACTAAATAATTATTATTTTTGTC
>JAFGIP010000013.1 GCA_016929525.1 Bacteroidales bacterium | reverse complement strand
TATATCGTATCCGATTCTTATATAGTCGGATGCGATTTTTATATGGCGGTTTGTTAATTTGAAGAATTATTGTCAAAGTTTTGAATTAATAAAATACATGGAGAGGTATTTGACTTACAGGGATTACAGCTACCTAATAAATTTAATTACTGACGACCTGGGGAAAGCACATGTTTCTCCTCACGGCCTTCATACGCTATATTTATTGGCAGAGAATAGCATAAAATATGATTCAAATAATATTCCTTGCAACATTGTCACTTTAAATTCTGAGATTATACTGGTAAGTGAAAAAATGCAAAAGCAACTAGTTAGGATTGTGCTCCCGATGAATCTTAACGGTAAAAATGACATTTCAGTATATAGCCCAATTGGTATTGCCTGCCTGGGAAAAAGAGAAAAGGACTTTGTATATATAAAGCATAAGAACTGTCACCAAAAACTGCAAATTGAGAAAATATTATTTCAACCTGAGAAGGAGAAAGTATATTATTTATAAAATTTAAAATCAAATAATTACATAGCGTTATTTAATATATTCATTGTAATAATGGCTATTACAAGTAATCTATATTACAAAAAAAACTATGGACACAAAAATATTAATTACGGAACTTGATTATATAAGATTGAACAAAATTATTGGAAAAGCAAAAATTGAGAAAAGTACAGAGCTTAAAAATCTTGAATACCTGACAAAAGAAATTAAAAGGGCTGATAAAATTGACTCTAAAAAGATTACTCCTGAGTTTATAACTATGAATTCTGTGGTACAAATTTTCAATAAAGAAACAAAGCAGCCCATGACGATTAAAATTGTTTACCCTAAAGACGCCGATTTTAAAAAGGGGAATGTTTCTGTTTTTTCTCCATTGGGCAGCGCATTATTGGGGTACAAAGTTGGTGATACTGTAATTTTTGATGCTCCCAAGGGAAAAGTGTGGATATCCATTGAAAAGATAGAGTATCAACCAGAAGCAAATGGAGAATATCTGGTGTAATAATATTATTCTGAAGGCCTGTTATCACTATTATATCGGAATTGATCAATCATAACTATTACCTGGGATCGGTGAAGGAAAGGTTATTGTCTTTATGCCAAACAGCTGAAATTGCAATATGTTTCAACGTTAAATCCCACAACCTGGAAAAAGAAGAAAACCCATTAAAAGTATTTAAAAATGCTCTTATGATGAACGAACCGGTATTTATCAATGTACCTATTCATTATTCAGAAAATGTATTTCCCTTGGTTACTCCGGGATCGGCAAATAAAACAATGATCGGATATACTTAAAGATGAAAATAAATGAAACAGAAGAATCATACAGTGATTGAATTAATTGGTAACAACCATCCCGGCGTAATGTCGCACATTACCGGTCTCTTTTCGAGCCGGGGATACAACCTTGAAGGTATTTTATGTAGCGCCATAAGTAAAGGCACAACAAGCGTAATATACCTTTTGGTACGTATGAATGAGTAATATCAACAGCTAATCGGCCAATGAGAAAAATTACACAATGTAATTGAAGTAAAAGAAAGGCACGAATATGACCATACCGTGTTTAACAAAACCAATAATCATCTGAATGACAAATAAATTTCAAAAACAACGATGATAAAAAAGTAGGAATCATTCGCAGACAAAAGAACGGGAATATATGTCCCGGCAATACGGATTTTTTGGTAGCAAAGGGTAAACTGGTTTTTCAAAAGATTGGCCCACCTGATGTAATTGGTTTTATTTCATGTTGCAGTAATCGAGGTAAAAAAACTGCATCTCGTACCAAACTTATAGTTGAAAGGGGCGCGGAAGCAATTGCATTAGCATCTTGTATCACCAAGGGTGACCCAATAGGGTTTTACATGTCCCAATGCAGAACAGATAAAAACAGCAATTATTAAGAAAGCAGGTGCGGATATTAAAATGTCGGATTATACCCATTAAAATCTATATCCATGAAAATCTGGGTTTATACTGAAACGAAAGAATACAAATGAGCATGGAATGCATTATCTCATTTCTCTAACCCTTACTTCGCAGTAATCAATATCTTTCATTAGTGTAAGCAGGTCATCGATATTTGTATTACCATAATGATAAGGATACAGAATCTTGGGCTTGAACATTATAACAGCTTCAACAACCATTTCAGGGGTCATGGTATAGGGCAGGTTCATTGGAAGAAATGCGATATCAATATCTTTCAGCTTCTTCATTTCAGGTATATTTTCTGTGTCACCTCCAATATAAACCTGTTTATCACCAAAGTTAAATACATAACCATTTCCTTCTCCTTTCGGATGGAAAGGCACTCCGTTACTCCTTTCATGAACTAAATTATATGCCGGAACAACTTCAACCCTTATATCTTTCAGATTCAGCATATCACCGTTTGCAGCTGAAATCCCTTCTCCCTGGTAGCTGTCGGCACAGATTTTAGTAAATACCAGTTCTGTTCCCTCCTTCATCAATAAGTCAATTGTGCCTGCCTGAAAATGATCGTGATGTTGATGTGTTACAAAAATAAGATCTGCCTTGGGCAGTAAAGAATAGTCTGCATACATATCCACCGGATCGATATGGATTACCTTTGAATCGAAAGTAAAATAAAGCGTACCGTGACCCAGAAAAGTAATTTCCAGATCTCCTTTATCTGTCCGGATAGTATCCTTCTGAAAGTTTTCCTGACTCATCACCATCGCATTACAAAAAAGTAAAACAGTTAATAAGGATATGATTTTCATAATATTAAGGTTTAATTTGAATATAACAATGGTTCGTTATTACTAAGTTATCAAATTTATCTCCTAATGAATAGGTTTTTATAGTCCGGAAAATAAGAATGAAACAGAATCATTCAGGGAAATAATTCTTGCCGGCCTCACCTTACTTGACCGGTTATTAAGAATGAAAGAATATCCAATACTCATCTTCCGATCTCTTATTTAACCAGTGTTTATAGTTAAGGCTTAATGATTTGTCTATCAGCGGTGCAGGGATAAAGGGGGCAATAACCTTTAATATATCGCTGTTTTTTAATTTTTTTATAGACGAAAAAACTTCATGTACAGGTTGCTCCCCGACATGAAGCATATCCCTGATATCAATTGTACGTATAACTCTTGATTCCTTAAACCAGCCGGGGCAATCTGTATTGTATTCTGAATTTTCAGTCTCAAAGGAAGAAACAGCCGACTGACCCACTTCATTCCTTAATTTATTGATCATCTGTTCTACATTCAGCCCCCCTATAGTGGCCGCCTGGCTGAGATTTGTGATCTTCGTAATAGTCTTTCGAAGTAATGGGTTCTTTAATTTGCTGAATTGCGGGGCTATCTCAATAAGTACATTTTCGAGTTCCGGATAAGCTTCCAACAGGTCAAAAATCTTAGTTTTCGGAGTTATGATCAGCTTGCTCATATTATATTCCATTATCATTACTATATGATAAGATTCTCTTCTCTCCCCGGAGTTTACGGCTGTTGGTTATGTCCTGCGACACTTCAAGCGTGCCTAAATATTCTCCGCTCTCATCTCTGAGTGCAAAATATTCAATTAGAATAAATCTGCCTTTCATCTGTATCCAGAATGGTGCGTGAGAAGCTTTCCCTGATTTAAAATCTTCAAGTATTTTTTCTATGATATGAACACTGCCGGGTGGATGGCACAAACGCACATCTCTATTAATAATGGATCTGCTCCGGGCAAATATCCTCTCCTTTCCCTGAGTGAAATATTTTACTTTGTCGTTCTTATCTACAAAGGTCATATCTGCCGGAATGGTATTTAATATAGCCGTGATCTCTTTGGCAGAAAAACTACCTGATGGCAGTTGGATACTTCCGTCCCCTGTTGTTGCAGATTCTCCTTTTTCTTCAATTAATCCTTCCGGCTTCCACTCTATTTTAGGATCGTATAAAGTAAAACCAAATTCCAGTGTTTGTTTCTGGATATTCCACCAATCCTCGGTAGTTAAAATATCCATACACATGGGGAAAAGAATTTCTTCTTCCTTCTGAACCATATCTGCCAATGCTTTCAATGCAGGAAAAAACAATAGATCCAATGCATCATTCAAGTCCTGTTTTGCTAATTCTTTACTCTTTAGAAGCTCAACACACCCTTTCAGCTGTTCTCTTATTTCATCATGCTTCCCCCACATAACTTTGGGAGGACCGGTAATTTCATTTTTTTCCAGATAAGGGAATACAAGATATTCTTTTCGCTGATAATGCTTATCAACATCCATTAACTCGTTAAAACAACTTTGCAATGAAAGAATATATTCCCCGAATTCAGAATCTTCCACTTCATTAATATCG
This sequence comes from Bacteroidales bacterium, assembly GCA_016929525.1. GTDB lineage: Bacteria > Bacteroidota > Bacteroidia > Bacteroidales > UBA10428 > UBA10428. Next base: position 11,169 of record JAFGIP010000013.1, on the reverse strand, counting down.
TTCAGTAAATCGTTTGTTTTCTTTATAACCTTTTTAAGTTCCAGATTCTCCTTTTTAAAAACATCTGCCGGATGGCCTTCGGGAATTTCCTTTGCTGCACTCAAATCGACATGACCTTCCAACACCTCGCCATGTACATCGCACAATTTTAATATTTCACTCTCGGGAAGACCTTCCTGAATGAGTTCCTGTTCTACTTCAACAACTTCACCATAGGGAATGTATTTTAATGTGGCTATTAATTGTTGCCTCACGCCGGCAGCTGACTCCCCTGCATGTAATTTTAATATTAACTCCTTCAGTCGTTCTTTCCTGTATTTTGAGTTATTGATCAGTTCGCTCATGACTTATTTTATTTATTATAACAGTTTTGTCTGTTTTTCTGGCCGCGGGGCTTTTATGACAAGCATTCTTGTAATTTGCAGGCTTTCATTGCTTAGAAAATGTACAATGCCAGCAGGACTTTCAATTAGATTGTCTTTCTCAAATACTTTAGATTCTTCTCCAATATGTACCGTTGGTGTTCCTTCCAGTACATAGAATAAAACATCTACAGGTGTTTTATGTGGTTTCAGTGCTTCACCAGGTTTTAAAGTAATATGCATAACCTGAGCCGATGCATCGTTATATAACTGATGCACATTAACCTTGTGCGGATTTTCCTTTACAGGTTCTGTTTGGTAATTTCTTGAAATCATTTTACTCTTCGAATTTAATTATTTCTACCGGACAGCTTTCTGCAGCTTCTCTAATGCAGTCTTCGTTTTCAGCGTAATCTGCTCCTTCTTTTACGATTGCCTCATCGGGCATTTCGAACACATCGGGACAAATATCTTCACACATACCGCATGAAGTACACCCTTCTTCGATCCAAACCTTTTTAATTGCCATAATTTTTATTTTTTTCTTTTAATTAATTCTGTTTCCAAAACATAATTGATCAGGAAACAATCTGTAATCATCTTCCTATATTAACAATTGTAAAATTAAACAGTTGCTCAGAAAATAATTGTAACAAATGTTACACTAAGAAAATATCAGTATAATTCCAATTTTAAATTAAGAATATTTAAAGTTAATTACAATATTTAAGTATTTATATTCCAGTTATTTGTATAATTCTGCATCAAACAATCTGATATAAAATGATCAGATATTGAATTTTAAAAAGTCTTTATACTTCTGTCATACAATTTAAGTTATCCTCACGATGTTTCTCTGTTAATACGTCATTAACATTATTTGTGCTTTTATTCAGACTGTCAGGCTCGTATTATTATATTATTTTAATGTCAAAAACAAACCTTAAATCTATTATCATGAAAATTTTTCTTCGTTCTAAACTGATCGTATTTTGTCTTTTCTAAATACTATCAATTTCATCGGATATTATCCCGGGAAATGAAAATTTTAATATAGATATTGATTCTGTAACAGTTATAAAAGATTTCAATATTTTATACCGTTCAGGTGATTGCTACTTAGGAGGACAACCGTCACCGGAAGAAATAAAATGGTTACTGGCAGAAGGTGTAAAAACCATTATTAATCTGCAAACGGAAGATGAAATGCTAAAGCATGCTGAAAAATCATTTAATGAAGAAACGCTCACGGCTGATCTGGTTATTAAATAATTTAATGTTTCTGTCAATGGCTTTGAGGGATATAACAGAATCCGCTCGAAGAATTTGCTAAAACCCCGGAATCTGCAGACGGAAAATTACTTGTTCACTGTACCGGATGTTACAGGGTCATATTTTTGATGACAGTATATTTAATAAAGTATCAGCAATACCCAGTTGATGATGTTGTTGATTTTGGAAAGTAACTTAAATATATAAATCCGTTGGAAGACCTTCTTGGTGAAAGATTTACAATTTGCGGCAGATGATACTGCCTGTATTAATTTGATTCTAATATACTATTTATGGCTGTCAGCAGCTCGTTCTGATCGATGGGTTTTGTAATATATCCGTTGCAACCTGCATCAAGTACCTGTTGTTTATCGTTTTGTGAAGCATATGCTGTTTGTGCAAGAATCGGAACATTCCCATCCAGCTCTCTTATCCTTCGGGTAGCATCAAGTCCGTTCATTACAGGCATTTTAATATCCATCAAAATAAGTCTGACCTCCGGATTTTGCTGAAAAAGCTCAATGGCTTGTTGTCCGTTCTTTGCGTGCAATATAGTTGCGTTATTCTCTGCGAGTAACTCTTCAAGAAACATATAACTTATTTCATCATCTTCGGCTATAAGGATTGTCAGAGCAGTTTTAACAACCGGTTGTTCTTTAACTGCGCCTGATGAATGTTTTAGTTCTACCTTAGAATAGGGCAATGTAAATTTGAAGGTTGCCCCCTTACCTGTATCTGAATCGACCCTAATCTTTCCTCCCATTAATTCAATAAATGCTTTTGATATAGCCAGTCCGAGACCTGTTCCTTCAATCCCGCTCAGATATGTTTTATTAACCTGCCTGAATCTTTCGAAAATTAATTTATGCATTTCTTCTGCTATTCCGATACCGGTATCCGTTACCCAAAAATGAAGTGTATCTTTTATAAGTTTATAACCCATTTCAACCTTCCCGTCTGCTGTAAACTTAATTGCATTGTTGACCAGATTTGTAAGAATCTGCTCCAACTTCACGGTATCGATCATTATATTGCATTCTTCAGGGAGTAAACCCTTTCTGACTTCAAATTCCAGTTCCTTATGTTGTGCCTGTGGTTTGAAAAAATGGTACACTTTATCCATTAACTGATTCAGATTGGTAAGTTCATTCCTGATCTCGACCTGGTTTGACTCAATCATTGAAATATCAACGAGGTCCTCAATAAGATTCAGCATCCGTAAGCCGCTTTGCTCAATGATCTCGATATATCTTTTTTGTGCCTTTGGTGTAAGTTTTTCTTTTTTTAAAAGATCAGCAAAGCCAAGTATACCATTCATCGGTGTGCGTATTTCATGGCTCAGGTTAGCAAGGAAAGCCGTTTTCAGCCGGTCGCTTTCTTCGACCTTTACTTTGGCTTTTTCAAGTTCGGTATTGATCATCTGTATACGGTTAAGACTCTCTGTAAGTTCTTCGTTAATAACCTGGTATTCCTCGTTTTTTTGTTTTATCTGATCTTCCATTTCCCTTCGTTCGGTAATATCGAGGTGGGTTCCGGTAGCTCTGAGCGGCTTTCCGTTTATGTCCCTTTCTGTTACTTTGCCTCTGTCAAGAATCCACTTCCACTTACCGTCAATGGTACGCATCCTGTGCTCTGTCTCATAGAATTCGGTTTTACCTTCAAGATGTTCACTGAGCACTTTTATAACGATCGGCATATCATCGGGGTGTACCAGATTTTCCCATGAGCTTAAACTGGGTTCTATCTCCTTCAATTTATAACCAAGCATTTCTGCCCATCGTTTATTGAAAAATACTTCTCCGGTTACAATATTCCAGTCCCATGCACCAAGGTCTGCCCCTTTAAGTATAAGATCCATACGCCTTTCGTTTTCAAATATCAACTGCTCTGCCCTTTTTTGTTCGGTAATATCCTGAATTATCCCAAACATCTCAACAGGGTTATTGTGTTCATCGAACTTCAGGTTGCCAACACCGTGCATCCATTTTTCCAACCCTGTTCTGACATTGATAATTCTGTACTGTTTATCAAATTTTTCATGGTTATTTATGACATTATCCAGCAGGTAATTCTTCATATCCTTCCTGTTATCGGGGTGAACAATCTTTAACCAGCCCTCAATATCTTTCTTATAAGTGTTATCGATCCCGAAGATATTGTCCAGTTCAACAGAACAATTCCATGAAGTTGTTTTAACATCGAACGTATAATGACCCATTTTTGCAATATGCTGGGCTTCCCTTAAGTTTGCCTCACTTTTCCTGAGCCTTTCTTCACTGTCTTTTAAATTTGAAGTCCTTACCTGTTGCAATAACATATAGAATATGATGAGCCATGTTATGGGAAGTATTGTTCCGGTTAAATCCTCCAAAGGTTCAAACTCGGTTGAAAAGCCCGACCATTCCGTAAATAATAATCCGCTGAAAGCACTGTATAGGAGGAATAAACTAAGTAATGTTACCTTAATAAACTGGTTAGGAACTTTCCATGATTTAATAATTACTAAAAGCACACCAGCAACAGAAAAAACAAACGTTATAATATCAAACTCAAATATCCTGATCATCTCTTTTACTTATTTGCCAGTGAAAAATGTTTATAAACCCAGACACACAACAGCATAACACTTATCATGTAACCGATATGCTCTGCAATATTCAGGAATTTGCCCAGTATCTGCCGTTCCAGGTTAGTGGCAATACATGCTGTTAGGAATATTATAAATGAATAAAACAGGAGGTTAAAACCACTTACCTTCCTCAATGTTTTCCAGTAAAAAATAATGAAAAGCAGTGCAAAAAAGCACAGGATCATCATTACGATTTCATTTTCATTCTGCATATCAACACCAGATTGGTTTAGTGCCTTCTTTACCCTTATATTAAATATATAAAAAAATGAGAGGCTTTCAAATATACTTGTCCAGAAAATTATGGGATAATCATAAAGAAACCTTTTAATGCTGATCTACATGTTTTCTTCTCCGCCATAGCCTTTTATAAAAACCCGGTTATAATGTCCGTTCTCCTGAACATGTCTTATCGGAATGAATTACACAATTCAGGATAGTCGAGATTGATTTAATCAGACAGGTAAACAGATAATTCAAGTGGTTGTTCCATGTAAATTGCCACCCTGTGTAATCCCGTTAAGTACTTGATATTACTCTTATAACAAAAACCGCCGGATAAATCCCGGCGGTTTTTTTGTGTTTTAGTTAAGTAGTATTAACCCAAATTACGAAATTTAAATTTCGCAATCGACTAAGAATTTGTTATTCGGAATTTAAATAGATTCTTCATACAAACTCTGTGTCGGGGTTACCCTCATTAATCAATATCTCATTTTAAAAGTGCCTTATAATGATTAATTCGGGTTTAGCAATCAACCTGTACTATATTTACCCATGAACTTATTCAATTGGTATTTCAAACGATGATGCTTCACCGTCTGTAAAGTTATATGGGAACTGGTCCTGCTTTGGACAAACTCCATAAGTAGCCAGTTCTTCTTCAGTGCCATAGAATACATTCGTTTTGAATATTAAAACTTCAGGTGAATCGACAGTGATAGTACCCTTTATCATTCCATTTTCAATGACAATATCCAACACACCGATCTTACCTCCATCGTACTGATAAATATCAACAGCACCATTACCCGTAAGGTTTACTACACCCATCTGACTGCACCACTTTGTGGTTTCATAATATTCATCTTCAACAAACATTAAAGCTGCAAAAGAGCTGTCGGCCAAATTGAACATCGATTTCAATGTAAACAACTTAGGTTCTTCACATCTGGCAATACAATAATCACCTAGGTACCCCCATCTTCTTACATTGAAGAAATTATAGAATGTAAATTCCTGGTTGTGATCTTCCCAGGCCCACCCGGTTTCTCTGTTGGTAAACTCAGCATGTGCCAGTATAAGAGGGCATTCAGTATCGATTTCGCTCAAAGGAATTGTTAACGTGTAGCTCCTGTCATAAATTCTTTCCTTCTTATAAGGAAATCTTCCTGGAACAGGTCCGCTGCCCCTGCTAACAGGTACACCTTCAATATCACCTGCATAAACATGTATTTCTTTCAGATAAGTTCTTCTTCTGGTTGTATTAAAAGTTATGTAAAGATTTTCTTCGTCATTAACAATGCTAACGTAACCATAGTAGTCATGTCTGCCGGCAATCAGGTCAAAAATAACCGGTTCGTCATTGCAAAAATCATTCGGCTCATCATAATTATCATAGCCATGACATTTTTCATCAGCCGTCGCATCAGGCATATCCTCTAAATAATCTTCGGAACAGGAAAAAGCCAATGAAAATAAAAAAACGCTTAAAAGAATTCGGTTAAACTTTTTCATTTGGAAATGTTTACTGGTTAATTTCTGCATCAAAGCTAGTGATCTTAATATGAATTGATTTTCTTTTTTGATTTATGTATGGGTTTACATTGACAAATCAAAGAAATTTTTACATGACAGCTTTTATTGTGAGCGGAGAATCCAAGATTATTTAAACGTCAGCCTGCAGAGCTTAACCTCTTAATAAGTTCAGATTTTAATATCCTGATATTCTTGTTCTTAATTTCTATTATTTTTTCATGTTTAAGTTGTAATAATATCTTGTTAGTGCTTTCCAGCGATATAGAAGCTAAATCGGCAAGGTCTTTTCTTAATATTGATTCCAGGAAATCAGTACCGTCAAACTTGCTATCAGAAAGATACAAAAGTGTTGAAACAAATTTTCCGTGATTATTCCTGGTACTTAATATCAGCGCCGACCGGGTTAATAATACCATACAACAACTTAATAATGTAACGCAACAGAGTACAGCAGTATCCGAAGAATTCTCAACCGGAGCTGAAGAACCGACAAGTCAGGCCACTATTAAAAGAAATCATACAATGTTTTAATATAGGGAATAAATCTTCAGTTTGCTCCGGAGGAAGGATTACAAAGAAAAGTCATTTTATCAGAGAAAGTTAGAAAGATATTTTCAAAGGTATAAGGAGCTGATTTTGCATTATCTGAGTTGCAAACTGATAATAAAGAATTTGAAAGTTTCTAAGACTTTTATTATTTTATGGCAGATTTAAATGATAAAGAAGTAAATGAAGAAAATACTCATAGTAGATGATTCTGAAGTTAATCTGCTGCTGATCCAGTCAATTTTTGAGGACGATCCGGAGATACAGGTTCAAATTGAAAGTGAAAGCACAAATGCTCTCGCCGATATGCGGGAGAATCGTCCGGACCTGCTTATTCTCGATCTTATGATGCCCCACATAGATGGTTTTCAACTCTTACAAAGAATAAAGGCTGAACCTTCATTGGCAGAAATACCTGTAATGGTAATAAGTGCCCGTCACGATACTGAAGCGATTGAGAAAGTCAGACAGTTCGGAGTTGAAGATTATATTACAAAACCTGTTGACCTGGAAATTGTTGCCACGAATATCAGAAGTATTTTAAAACTGGGAGCTGTTTAAAATAGAACTATACAGATTGTCATCTTCAGAAGATTATCCGAATAGTTAAAATATCTCCGGAGGAAAAAATACTTTATTAAAGTAATTCTTATGAGAAATGTTAAAATGCAATTAAATTCTTTTCCCCGATATATAAAAAATTATTTATACAAAATAAAAACAGCAATTTTAGGATAGCTATCTGTTCTAAATTAAATCAGAATTATGTATATTTATTCCCAAACCTATTAATTAATTACTTTACAGCGAATAAATTTTTAATAATAATCTAAACTGAACTACAATGAAAAGAACACTCTTTTTACTGATTACATGCTCGCTGATCGCTGTTTCCGTTCATGCCCAGAATTTAATAATAAACGGCGATTTTGAAGATGGACCGACACTTGAACCCTGGTGGGTATTTGTTGATATTACGCAGGCTGAAGTCTCAGTCGATTCTTCTGAAGGTTCTGTGAACTACTATGAAATTACTACCCCTGGTTCGAACACATATGATATCCAGTTAATTCAGAATTTATCTGAAGACCAGATAGCAGAACTTGCAGATAACATTGATTCTACCTATTATCTTACATTCGATGCAATTGTTCCTGAAGAAAGAAACTGTAATTTATTTTTAGGACAAGTTGGAGGTGAATGGGCTAATCTTGCCAGTGGTGTAACATTTACTTTCGTTCCCGAGACAACTGTTTATGGAATTGGTATTCTTATAACAGAAGTTTTTGATGAAATGAAATTTGGTCTTGAAATTGGTACCAGCAGCGTACCTGTTGAATTTGATAATATCCTTTTATCAAAAGAATTTCCTGAAGCTCTGGCAATTGAACAGACAAATACCAATGCATACAGCATTTATCCAAATCCGGCATACGACGTCGTACATGTTAAAACCGACATTGGATCTGTTGTTAACCTTTATTCACTGACCGGAATATTACTGGATACAAAAATAGTAATAAATGAATCCGTAGTCTTTGACCTGAAAGACCTTGCGGCAGGAATATACTTTATCAGTATTGAGTATAACAATACCAAAGCGGTGAGTAAACTGTTTATTCGTTAAAGCCAAAAAAATATCAACCGACCACTGAAAGGTGCCTTATTCAGGCGCCTTTTTTATTCCTTGATGATTATATTAAATAACCGGCATTTGAATGCATGGTCACAGGTTCTAATTAAACCAAATCAGAATATACAAAACTTCTCAATGGTGATAATTCTAAAGGACTGCACAAATTTTATTGAGTTTTTAATGCTTATGGCAGAAGTCTGCTGATAAATAAACCCGGTAACAGACAGATTATTACCCTTAGTATTAATGCAAATAAATCTGCTCAGGAATTAACCGAAAGTTTATTTTCAAAAACTAAACGGGTTCTTGGTAAGCTGTCAGGATAATTTTTCTGTAGAAATTCAATAAGTTTTTCTCTGACATGTACCCTCAGGTCCCAGGCTGCAGGAGAGTCAGCTGCACTCATCAAAGCTCTTATTTCAACTGTATGCTCTGTAGAATTTGTTACCTGCAACACATTGACTTTCCCGTCCCAGTTCTTATCTGATTTCAATATACGGGTGAGTTCCTTCCGCAATTTATCGACAGGTACCGAGTAATCTGTATATATAAAAACAGTTCCCATTATATCGGAAGAAACCCGGGTCCAATTCTGAAACGGTTTCTCAATAAAATAAGTAGTGGGAACTATTAATCTGCGCTTATCCCAGATTCTCACAACAACATAAGTCAATGTAATTTCTTCAATCCAGCCCCATTCGTTTTCAACAATAACCACATCATCCAGACGTATCGGTTGAGTAATTGCAATCTGAAAACCGGCCAGTACCGTTCCAATAAGGCGTTGAGCAGCAAATCCTAAAATAATTCCGGCAACACCTGCAGACGCAAAAAGGCTGACACCAATCTTTCTTATCCCTTCAAATGTCATTAGAGCTGCAGCAAGTGCAATAATAATAACTATAAAGATGAGTATTCGCTCAATAATCTTGAACTGAGTATATACCCTTCTGGCTTTAAGATTATCTTTTTCCTCTACATTGTAGCGGCTTAATATCATCACTTTGCCAAGTTTAATGAATCGAACAACCAACCACGTTATGCAAATGATCAGGATTAATTTTAACAAATGTCTGACAGGATTAATTGTCTCCATATCCTGTGTAAATACAAAAAGTATGATCTCAAAAGCTATAACGAGTAATAATAATAGAGTCGGTATCTTAAATTTATTTTTAATGTGTTTAATTAAAAACGCATCTGATTTTTTGCCAAATCGATTTAACAGACCAAATGATATCGCATGCAGACCAATACTCAGTATCAGAATTAAACAACTTATAACAACTGCCGCCTGCCAGCTTCCATCACTATACTTATTTAATAATTCAGTACCTAATTCATTAAACATTATTCTGTATCTTTTTAAACGGGTTTATAAATCATTCTAGTAATTCAAAATTATTGAAAACCATAAAAACTTTTAGTTATCTTTTCATTTATCTAAATAATATAAAAAAGTAATATTACCTGAACATATCAATAAGCTGGTATGCATTTGTCACAGAATTCGCATCAACATCGTTATTAAAATAAATATAGAGTTCTTCAACAGGCAGACTGATTAGCTGATTCTTCCATTTTTGCAGTTCGTCGGCTGTATATAAATAACGATACCAGTTTGTTCTGCCATGAAATCGTACATAACCAATCCTGTTTGTTGTTATAATATCTTCCGGAAGGTCTGGTGCCGATATCATGCAAAATGAAATGTTTTGCTCACACATTAAGTTATAAACATCTTTATTAAACCACGAGGGATGCCTAAACTCAATTACATGGTTGAATGAACTGTTAAGTAAACCAATAAATTTTTCAAGTCTTTGAATATCCATTCTTAAGTTTCCCGGCAACTGCCAGAGTATGCAACATAATTTTTCACCCAATAGAGAGATTTCCTTAAAAAACCTGTAGAGTGAATCTTTGAAATCTGTATCTGCCCTGAGTTTTTTCACATGGGTAAAATAGCGATTTGCCTTTACAGTAAACCGAAATCCGGGCGGTGTTCGGTTCTTCCAGCCTGATATTGATTTTTCATCCGGAAAACGATAAAAAGTATTGTTGATTTCAACAGTGGAAAACTAATTTGAATAATATTCCAGCCATTGTTTCTTTTGCAGTTTTTCAGGATAAAAAATATTCTTCCAGCTTACGTAGTAAAACCCTGAACAACCAATATATAAATCCATATCAGTTAAATTTCTTCTCTGATTTTAAGTCGAAGTTATATATTCTTAAACTTAATTCATGTTTAGTTTTCCGTAATTCACTGTACTTATTTCAGTTAATCCTGATGTATTATTAATGAAAAGTGTGATACAATAATCATTACTTAAAATAAATCAGCACAGCCGGCTTATTTCTTTTAAATAAACGGTTCCGGTAAAGCATAATTAATTAATGTGATGTAACTTACAATCATTATAACTTTAACCATGTTATGTGTTTTTACAAAGTAACATCTTATTAGAACAAATTAAATTAACGGAGGTTTATTATGACTTTAACAAGTGTAAACCCGTACACAAATACTATTATTAAAGAGTTTAAAGAGCATAGCGAAGCAGAGATAGAAAAGCGTTTACAGAGATCGAAAGAATCCTTTAAGAAATGGAAAAATACCAGCTTTGAAAACAGGGAGGCGTTAATGCTTAAAGTTGCTCAGTTGCTTTTGGATGGAACAAATACCCTGAGTAAGACTATAAGTAATGAAATGGGTAAACCAATTAAGGAATCAAGAGCCGAAATTGAAAAATGTGCCTGGGTATGTAAATATTATGCAGAAAATGCGCAAACATTTTTAAAACAGGAGACCAAAGCAACCGATGCAGACTTATCTTATATCACATACGAACCTCTTGGTACTATTCTGGGTATTATATAATTAGCCCCAAAATTTAGACAACAAGTATCATTTGATTTTTTAATAAACTTGTTGTTATGAAAAAAAGAAAAAACTACACATC
>JAFGIP010000012.1 GCA_016929525.1 Bacteroidales bacterium | reverse complement strand
TAAACGATTATTTAAGCTAAAAATCTTATTTTAAAAACTTTATAAAAATTAATTACTTAAAAAATTTGGATTACAACATAGAAGTTAGAGGTTAAAACCCTGCAATTTACCTTCGGTGAGCTCGTAAACTCGGTTTATTGCAGCTACTTTAGTTTCTATAAACTTTTATGAAGTCATGTACATGAGATATTAGATATTAGTATTGAGAACGAATCTGTTTTTTCTCACTATCTAAAATCTCATAACTCATATCTCAATACTTCTATGTTGTAAGCCTATGAATTTCATTCATTCTTCAAACCTATGGTTTTTCAATCCATAGTGGTTTAGTTTCAAGATTTTGAGAAACCAACAGGAATAAATTGTTTTTTCTTGATATTATTTGCTTTTACCTTAACTTTGCCTAACACTTTCCGTCGGGGGTGCCTAAAAATTACAGGCTGAGATTATACCCCTTGAACCTGCACCGGGTAATGCCGACGAAGGGAGAAAGTGACAATTTTTCATAATTTGTTTAACTTAAAATTTAACATGTCATGTTACGGAATGTAATTTTATTTGCTTTTCTATTTGTTTGTCTTTCAGTCTTTTCTCAATTCTCAGTTTCAGGTATTGTTACCGATGAGAATAACATTGCTTTAATTGGCGCAACAGTATCAATTTCGGAAAGCACAATTGGAGTAATAACCGATAAAAACGGCCACTATGAGATTACTAACCTGAAACCGGGTGAAAAAACCATAGTAGTTTCGTTCCTTGGCTATAAAACAACTAAGAAAGAGATTGATTTAGTACAGAATATAAAACTGAATTTTGAACTAGAGCCTTCAAGTATATTGGCCGATGAGGTTATTGTAGTATCAACCCGTGCTTCTGCTGATGCTCCTGTTACATATACAAATGTTGGTCATGAAGAAATTACAAAGCGTAATCTCGGCCAGGATATACCTGTTTTGTTAAGTACAACACCTTCCATGGTTGTATCGACCGATGCCGGGAATGGTATAGGGTATACCTCTTTCAGAATAAGGGGTACCGATGCTAACAGAACGAATATCACTGTAAATGGCATACCCATGAACGATGCCGAATCACATGGAGTCTGGTGGGTGAATATGCCCGATTTCAGTTCTTCAACAGAAAATGTTCAGGTTCAGCGCGGCGTTGGCACATCTACCAATGGGGCAGGAGCTTTTGGCGCAAGTATAAATTTGCAAACCAACACACTGGAAGAGAATCCATATGCTGTAATAGCATCGTCAGCAGGTTCTTTTAACACTTTTAAAAACACCATAAAAGTGGGAACCGGCCTCATTAAAGATCACTTTGCGTTTGATGCACGTTTGTCAAAAATCAGTTCCGATGGATATGTTGACAGGGCATCAAGTGATTTAAAATCATTCTTCTTTTCTGGTAGTTATTATTCAAAAAGCACTATTGTAAAAGCAAATATTTTTTCCGGAAAAGAAAAAACCTACCAGGCTTGGTGGGGTGTTCCAAAAGTTAGACTTGAGAATGATATGGAAGGTATGGAACGTTACGAAGAGCATGGACTTTATACACCTGAACAAACCCTGCATATGCTGAACTCAGATTCAAGAACCTATAATTATTATACATACAACAACGAAACCGATAATTACCAGCAGGATCATGCTCAGTTATTCTTTTCGCAAAGAATTTCGAGCCAGATGCATTTTAACGCAGCTCTGCATTATACTTATGGAAGGGGATATTACGAGCAATACCGGACAAATGATGATCTGGCAGATTATAATCTTCCGAATATTATACTAAGCTCCGATACCATAACTTCAACAGATCTGGTAAGGCAGAAATGGCTGGATAATGATTTTTATGGCACTGTTTTTTCATTGAGTTATAATTCGGGCATTGTAAATGCGGTTATTGGTGGCTCATGGAATAAATACGACGGGCGACATTTTGGTAATATAATCTGGGGTCAGTATTTAGGCGAAACTGCAAAAGATTATGAATGGTACAGCAGTACTGGCACAAAAACCGATTTAACAAGCTATGCGCGGGCAAGCATAAATATCGAATCGTGGATAAGCTTATTTGCCGATATACAGGCACGAACCATAGATTATAATATCGACGGAATTGATGATGATTACCGCGATATCACACAAAATCATCATTATACTTTCTTAAATCCAAAGTTAGGAATTCATTTAATTCCCGGTTATAACCAAAAGGCCTATGTTCTTTTTGCAATGGCACACCGGGAGCCGAACAGAGCGAACTATACCGATGCCATTAATACTGAGAATGAACCAATACCTGAAAAATTACGCGATATAGAAGCCGGCTACTCCTACAACGCCAGTTTATATACTGTTGGCATAAACCTCTATTATATGAACTACAAAGATCAGCTGATACTAACAGGACAAATAAATGATGTTGGCTCTGCTATAATGACTAATGTTGAAAAAAGTTTTCGAAGAGGAATTGAAATTATGGGTACCGCATACATTACTCAGTCAATTAAATGGGATGCGAATGCAACTTTTAGTCAGAATAAAATTATTGATTTTACCGAATACGTTGATAACTGGGTTACATGGGGTCAGGAACAGTTTTATTTCGATAAAACAAATATTGCGTTCTCTCCGGCTCTGATTGCCAACAGCATACTATCCTATTCGCCGGTTCAGAATTTAGAGATATCTCTTACTTCGCAGTATGTATCGAAGCAATACATCGATAACAGCTCAAGCGAAGACAGAATGCTCGATGCCTATTTTATAAATAATTTTGGTATAGCTTATTCGGTTTACCCTAAATGGGCAAGAGAACTAAAAATGAATTTGCTCATAAATAATTTTTTAAACGAAGAATATGAGTCCAACGCCTGGGTTTATTCCTATATTTTAGGAGATGAACGCTATGAAATGGATGGATACTTTACCCAGGCCGGAATTAATTTTCTTGGCGGTGTAACTGTCATATTTTAATTTCAAATACCGTCTTTGCGAGGCCGAAGGACGAAGCAACCGGAACGAAGTGAAGCTCACCGAAGGTAATCTGCATCTTAATAAGGGATTGCTTCTTCCGATATTCATCGGAATCGCAATGACGTTAGAAAAGTAACAGTCACAAGCGCCTGGGACGAATTTGCAATAAAATTGTAAAATTGTTTAATGTGTTGAATTTTACATTTATTTTTTTAGTAATATCGCAGGCTATTTTAAAAAAAGCATGCGATTTAAGATATTCTTATTTATCTTTATTTAAATATGCCTTATAGCAGAGTATTAATGAACATATCTTTTATGACTTAAAATGAAAAATACCTACTTTGACCTCATTGAGCAAACCTACTATTTCCCACAGGAAGGTTTCGATTTAAGAGACGGATATCTGACTTTTCATGGTATATCTCTTAAGTATTTAATTGAGAAGTATGGTACTCCATTTAAGCTCACCTATTTACCCCGTATTAATGATCAGATTCGCAAAGCAAGAAACTTATTTAACCGTGAAATAAGGGCCAACAACTACAATGGCCGCTATTATTTCTGTTATTGCACAAAATGCTGTCACTTTCACCATGTAATCAGTACGGCACTCAAAGAAAAAGTTCAGCTTGAAACATCTTCGGCCTTTGATATCGATTTAATTCAGCAATTATACCACAAGGGCGAACTGGACAAAAGCACAATTATTATTCATAATGGCTACAAAACCGATGAATACATTACAAAAATTGTAAAATCGATTAATGATGGTTTCGAAAATTCGATAGTTGTGCTTGATAGTAAAACAGAACTGTGGCGTTTAACCGAGGAGGTTAAAAACGGTCCTGTTAATGTTGGTATCCGCATGGCAATTGACGAGGAGTCGCAATCGGCTTATTACACATCGAGGCTGGGAATTCGTTCGAATGAAATAATGAATTTCTACAAGTCTGAAATTGAAGGAAATGAAAAGGTACAGCTTAAAATGCTTCATTTCTTTATTGACTCCGGAATACAGGATAGCCTGTATTATTGGGGCGAATTTCAGAAAGCACTTAAAATATATATCGAGCTTAAAAAGATTTGCCCCACACTCAACTCCCTTAACCTGGGTGGTGGATTTCCTTTCCGTAGTCACTTAGGATTTGAATACGACTACGAGTACATGATTAAGGAAATTGTAAAAAATATCAAGGATGCCTGTGCTAAGGAAAAAGTAGACGATCCCGATATTTTTACTGAATTTGGTAAATACACAGTAGGAGAGAGCGGAGCAATAATTTTCAGTGTTTTAGAGAAAAAGCAGCAAAACGATGCAGAGCTTTGGTATATTATCGACAACAGCCTGATGAATACCATTCCTGATGCATGGTCAATTCACGAGAAATTTATTCTTCTGCCAATTAATAAGTGGGACAACGAATATACCCGTGTAAATATCGGGGGAATTAGCTGCGATCACAGCGATTATTATAATTCTGAGGATTTTAATCAGCAAATTCTGTTACCTAAGTTTTCGCTAAATGAAAAAGAACCTTTGTATCTCGGATTTTTTCATACAGGAGCTTACCAGGATTCAATAAGCGGTTACGGAGGTATCAAACACTGCCTGATTCCATCGCCTAAGCATGTTGTTGTTGACAGGGATGAGAAAGGAAACTATGTTGATTATGTATTCCGAAGTGAACAAACGGTTCACGAAATGCTTAATATTTTGGGGTATATTCCGCCGCCAACTCCAACACCAATGCCTAAATCTGCTTCAACAAAAAAGCTTAAATAGATTCATTATTCAAACCTATAACTGAATTGAATAAGACCTTAGGTTTTTTTTGTATTTTCGCACAGAAATCTTGCGACTTATTATACTATGGTACTTAAAAACAGGAATATTAATATTAAAACAACATGGAGGTTTGTAGTCTTGCTTTTCCTGTTTTTTTCGTGCAAAACACTCGATGATGTTTATCTAACACCAGATTGGGTTAATGAGAAGATAGACCTTATTGAGAATGAATGCTATTATGACGGGTCAAGTGTTACTTTGTACGAATACGACAGTGTAAAATACTACGATTTCAATTTCCCCAGGTATTTATGGCCCCAGGAAAATGTTTTCTTTGAAGATGGAACCCAGGTAGAATGGCAGGATTCCATTTTCACCTATTTGATATACAAAAAAAACAGGCAGAAGGTAAAAACTATCTGGACTTTCTCAGATGATGTTTACTGCCCTGAATACAAGGATTAAGAAGCGATTAAGTGATTGAGTTTTCACATCGCTTCACTTTATACTTTTCACTCTTCACTCATCACTTTTCACTCTTCACGCATTATAAGAAAGTAATGTGTAATAGTAAAAACAAAAGTTTACTGACTAAAAGATATTGTTAAGCAATATTGGTAAATACAGCCTGAACATCTTCATCATCCTCAATTTTATCGAGCATTTTTTCAATGTCAACCAATTGATCTTCTGTGAATTCTACAGGCGAAGTAGGTATTCGTTGAAGGTTCGCCTTTAAAACCTCAATGCCAGCTCCTTCAAGTGCAGTCTGTAGACTCCCAAAGTTGGTATAATCACCATAAACATAGATTGTGCTTTCATCTGTTTCAATATTTTCCAATCCGGCATCAATGAGTTGAAATTCCAAATCCTCCAGGTCAATTGATTCTGGTTTGTCAAATTCGAAAACAGATTTACGCGAAAACATAAATTCCAGGGAACCATTAGGAACTATACCTCCGCCGGCTTTATTAAAATATGATTTAACGTTGGCAACTGTACGGGTAGTATTATCGGTAGCACATTCAACAAAAACCAATACACCATGAGGGCCTTTACCTTCGTAAATAACTTCAACAATTGTTTCAGCATCTTTGCCCGCTGCCCGTTTAATTGCAGCATCAATATTGTCTTTGGGCATATTCTGTGCTTTGGCATTCTGTATAGCAGTGCGCAGTTTTGAATTCACGTCAGGTTCAGAACCACCCTCTTTTGCTGCAATAGTTATTGCTTTCGCTAACTTTGGAAATATTTTGGACATCTTGTCCCAGCGTTTCTCTTTTGCTGCTCTGCGGTATTCAAATGCTCTTCCCATTTTTATGACTTAAATGTTATATATGAACCTAATACGTTGTGTTAATGATTAAAGATTTCTTACTCAGAAATTCCTGTATCAGTCAGGTTTTTTCCGGCGACAAAAATACAAATCCTCTTAAAAGTCGGAAACGATTTTTTTCATTTTCTTGACAAGTTTTTAATTATTTCCCCAATTTTCCTGAATTTCGTTAAATGTTTGCATCAACCAACGTGTTACAGGGCCAATTTCTTTGTTGTTTATTACAGAATTGTCCAGCTGAACAACAGGCATAATTTTCTTTGTGGTACTACTCAGGAAAATCTCATCAGCCTCTTTAAGCTCGTTTATTAAAATATCGCTTTCGGATAATTTGTAATTATTCTGATTTAAAATATCAATGACAACTGAACGGGTAATTCCCTTGAGAATATTCTTGTCAGGGGTAAAAACAATATCGTCTTTTACGCAAAAGATATTGCCCCGGGAGGTCTCGCAGACTACATTATGAGTATGATACAGCACGTCTATTGCTCCACTTTGAGTGATCTCTTCGTACCAGAAAATTAGCGGCAGGTAGTTGGTTGATTTAGCTTCAGGAAGAAAACGGGTGTAAGCCTTACTTATTATTTTTACTCCCGATTCAAAATTATCCTTCTCATATTGTGGAGCGTCTACAGGAAGGATAATCAGACTGCTTTTTGAACCAATGGTATGGTCTGGTTCAGTAGGCAATGCAAACAGTTTGAAGTAGAAATCCTTTTTTTCATTCAGATCGATGAGTTTCTGAATTATGCCTTCAATATCGCTTTCAGAAAAGTTTATTGATATTTTCAGCAACTGCATTGTATTTTGAAATCGCTTCAGATGCCTGTCGCCATAAAATGGTTTATTGTTTATTACTCCAAAGAAATCAAAAGCTCCATAACCGCGATTAACTGCAAGGTTATCAACCGGAATTTTTATTTGTTCTATGGGTAAGAAATCTCCATTAAAAAATCCTGTTTTTTCCATTATTCTTCAGTCTCCAGATCTTCAAGTATTTTTTCAATTTCACTTTCGGTTTCAAACAATTTTGATTTGCAGAATTTTATTAATTCCGATGCTTTTTTTACCTGCGAGGCCAGTTCATCAACATTAAGATCTCCATCTTCGATCTTTTCCAATATTTCCTGAAGCTGGCTGTATGCTTCTTCGTAGCTTTGTTTCTTAGTGGGCATATTATTACTTTTTTGATTTGATCGTTTTATTAATCCGTCATTCCTGCGAAGGCAGGAACCCGTTCAAATTATCCAAGAACCGATCCCTTCCTTCGAAGGGATGAAGTAAAAGAGTTCACTTTACGATACTCTTCTTCTTACCTTTATAAAACCGGGTTTCTATTTCTTCTCCCGAAGATAGCTTCGAAGCATCTTTTATTACTTCCTTATTAAACATAGTAATGCTATATCCTTTTTTTAATATGTTATCTGGATTATTTAACCTGATACTTTGCTCATACATTTCAATAGTATGTTTTTGAAGAGAGATATCAATCTTTATTCCGGTTTTAATATCTTTTTTAAGATTTTCTACCCTGTTTTTATGCTTTAAAAGAAAGGTGTTTGTATCAGCTTGTAATTTATCGTTTAACCTTAGAATTTTTCGCCGATTCTGAAATAAGCCTTTTTTGGTAGTGGAAACATAAGTCGATTGCATTCTTGTCAGAAGTTTGTTTTCCTTGTTTATTCGCTGTTTTGTCTTTGTTTGCAATGAAAATCCGCTTCTCAATAAATTATTCTTTGACTCGGATAATATCAGTCTGCTCGAATCAACAATCTGGTTTTGAATAGTAATCAGGTCTTCTTCGATCCACGACATTCTGTCTATCAGAAATTCGGCAACAGCTGTTGGTGTTTTTAGCCTGGTATTGGCAACCATATCGGCAACCGATTCATCCTGTTCATGACCGATACCGGTTAATACTGGCAGCGGGTATTGAGCAATGTGATAAGCCAGCCAATAATTATTAAAACAATCGAGATCTGCCTGGGCACCGCCACCTCGTATAATACAAACAGCATCGAAATGTCGGGCATATGTAAATATTCTTTCAAGCTGATTAATAATAGAATTTTCAGCATCGTTGCCCTGCATAGCAGCCGGGAAGAGTTTTATATAATATTTATAACCATGCGGGTTGTCGCTCAGCTGGTTGACAAAATCTTCGTATCCGGCGGCTGTTTTTGATGAAATCACAGCAATTTTCCTGGTCAGGTATGGCAGGTCAATTTCTTTGTTCATCTCAAAAACGCCTTCCTTTTTCAGTTTTTCAATTACTTTTTGTTTTCTTACGGCAATTTCTCCTACCGTATAGGTAGGTTCAATATCCAGAATATTAAGGCTTAATCCGTATACTTCGTGAAATTCAGCAACTACCCGAACCATTACCGTAATTCCTTCTGTTAGTTCGGTTCCTGTAGTTGTTTCGAAATAAGGCTTTATCATTCTGAAAACATTAGACCAGATAGTGGCGCGTGAACGTGCTATTACACGGTCTGTTTTATCGTCTTTTTGAATGAATTCAAGATAGCAATGGCCACTGTAATTTACTTTTAACTCACTTATTTCAGCGGTAACCCAATAGGAAGCAAGGCTATCTTTAATAACCGTTTTAATTTTCTTGTTTAAATCAAGAAGATTTAGCGGGGCAGTTTCCATCTTTTATTGTTTTAGAAACGAAACGTGATAGACTCTTCCATCTATTAGTATTCGGGAAAAGTAAAATCCTTTTTCAAGTTGGGAAATATATTGAACAGCAAAGATGTTTTTTCCCAAATTGAATTCTTTTGTGAGATAATACACAAGGTTACCACTTAAATTATATATTTCGACATATCCTGTTTTGGTGGTGGATAACCAAGGTAAGTTTAGCTCAAAATAGGGAATATCTATAACAGGGTTTGGCGAAATCTTAATTTCAGTTAGTTTCGGATTTTTTTCAGCCTTTGTTTTAAGTGTTTTATCTGCAAGCAGATAGTCTGGTATGCCATAACCGTAAATAGTATCAGGTTCGTTGTACCTGTCGGCCGACTCAATAATAGCCAGGCGAATATCCTGTGCCGAAAAGTCCCTGTTAGCCTGCCATAAACATGCCGAAAGACCGGTTACTACAGGTGAAGAGCAGGATGTGCCGTTGCAGGTACGAAAATAACCGGGTATTATCTGGGCACTTGTTCCTGAACCCATAGCTGTTATATCTGGTTTAACGCGATTGTCAGAAGAATTTCCTCTGGAGCTGAAATTCGCAATAATTTTCAGTGAATCACAAGCTCCAACAGCTATAATACTGTCGGCATCGGCTGGTGCAATAATATAACCCCAGGGGTCGTCGCCTGAATTTCCTGCACTGCAATGCACAAGCATACCTTTACGAGCAGCCATTAATGCACCATAACTAACTACAGTGGTTCTGCCATTCATGTCGGCATAGGTATGGTTCTGACTGTCATCCTGAAATTCGGAATAACCAAGTGAAGAATTAATAACATCAACACCCATACTGTCGGCATATTCGGCACCGCAAACCCAGTTGTACTCTTCATCGATATATTCCCTGTTTCCATTTTCGGTTCGAACAAGAACATAGTTAGCTTTAGGTGCCGAGCCCTCGAAATTACCGGGTACTATCCCGGCAAGTATTGAAAGCACCAGAGTTCCGTGACTGTGGGCTAGAAACATATCAATGGAGTCTTTTACAAAATCTTTTATACCAATAATTCGGTTTTCTTCCCAAAGACTATCAAGAGATTCAATGGATTGTGCATTAATAAAACCTGCATCCAGAACCGCAATGGTAATACCTTCGCCCCGGTATCCTGATGTGTGCAGGTAATCACCATTCAGCATGCCTATTTGTGTGGAGGTAAAATAGTAATCGTTGGCATCCTTAAAAGCAGGAGCAAATTTTTCTTTCGGCGGGGCAATTGTTTTGCTTTCCTTCGCAGGGGTATAAACCGGATCTGCAATAAATGAAATACGATGAAGCGTATCTAACAAATTAGTATCGGTGGTTATTATAACAACACCGTTTAGCCATTTTGAGACATTTTGAATATGCAAGCCAAGTTTTTTGAGACTATCAATATAAAATCTGTTAACCGGAATATCGGTAAAATCAAAGGAGATCCCTTGTTTTAGTCTTCTTTCAATGGCTTTGTCTGACAAAAAATCTTCTGGCGATGATAAAGAATATTCAGAGTTATTTTTATCAGTAAATTGAACCCAATACGTGTCAGGAGCTATTTGTGTGAAAGCAATAACGCCGTAAAAAAGAACAAAAAATATTGCAAGCGATTTAAGCATTTTAAAAAGGTGTGCGATAAAAGTCTTCAATAGATGGATCTTCAAATTTGCCAATATTTTCATCTACCATTTTAAAGAACTCCTGGTCTTGCTTTATCAGCATTTTTTCATCTTCGGAATCAAGTATTCCATAATCGTAATGCAAACGGTATTTTTCCTTTCCGTCTGTGTCGTAAAATATCCAGGAGCCGTGTTTTTTATTATCGGCAAAATTTCCGAGCATGTAAATTACGCCGTTCGGATGATAGAAAGTGTATCTTCCGTTAGCCATATTCCAACGGTTATGTGCTTCAAGTTTTTTAGTGCCGTCCTCGAAGAACTGGTTCCAAATCCCATCTTTTATATCGTTTTTGTATTCAATCTCTTCCGATAGTTTGCCAGTCTGATAATAAGTTTTTTGGATACCGTTTTTTGTGCCGTTATGGTAATTTTCTTCACTTATTATGGTTCCTGAATAGAAACTGTAATATTTCCAGGTACTGTCTTTCAGGGTTCCATTGAAAAAACCTTCTGCCGAAATTTCCCCATCTTCATAAAAGAGTTTGGTAAAAACGTAATCAGGATATTTAAGCACTGTTATTACTGCCTGCAGGGTGCCATTTTCGTAATATCTTCGCATTTCGCCATCGGGCTTATTATCTTTGAAAAACCCTTTATACATAAGCTTTCCGTTCGGATAATACTTTTTCCAGTAGCCCTGTTTCATACCCATCTCATCCAACTGGTTAAAAACGGTATCGGTTTGGCCGAGCAAACCTGTAACAGACTGGAAGATGATTATTAATGTTAAAATTAAGCGCATTGTTAGTAAACTATAATTCTTATAAACTTAAACAGAAGTATAAAAGTATTCAGAACTAAGCAAAAACAAAAGTTAAAACAGTTTTTGATTAGAAAAATCTTTTTATACATGTTGGACTTTAAAACCATGCAAACTAAAAAAGCACACCGAAGAAATCCTCCGAATGTGCTTTTAATGTAAAATGCCCAAGTTGATCGATACCAAAAGTAATAAGAAAAAGTTAAATTTTCTACGAAAGTTATTAAGAACTTAATGGAAGCAACTATGGTTTCGAGAAAAGGATTAGAAAAAGC
>JAFGIP010000122.1 GCA_016929525.1 Bacteroidales bacterium | reverse complement strand
GTTTTCCCTGGAGAAAACGGAGAGAAGGGGCGTATTATTGTCAGCTCTTATACTCACGGTTATTGTTATGAAGCTATAAGGTAGGTCTCTTCTCTCTGTTCAGTGCTGTGCTCAGTCAATTTTATGCAAAGAACAGGAATCTGTTATTGTTCGTTATAGCTTTTCTGAATGGATATGGAATATTTTGATGTTAACGAACTTAAATTTCTTTAATGTATAAGGGAATGGAATTCATTCATTCCCCTTCAACACTGCTTACAACCTGATACCCGACCAGTTCGTCGTAATCGCTGGTAATAAGATCGGCATACACAAAGATCATGTACATATTCTCCGTTTCAGAGTGGTTACCTTCGGTAAGTTCGAAATCCAGTTCTTCTTTATTCATGTATTTTAATACATACTGATAATTATAGTAGCCCTGTTTCAGAAACAGTACCTTTTCATAGACACCTTTATCGGTATTGAATTCCATATAATTATCCTCACCGGTCTTCCACCCTGTCAGGGCACCATAGATATATACGTCCGTATCAAACGGATATTCTGTCTCCAAAGTAAAATGAACATATACATAATCGCTTTCATTGTGCTTGTTACGGGTATCGTTTGCATCAACTGCAAATAAACCATCTAAATCCGGAGAAGAGAAATAGGGAGTGAACTGTTTTGTTTTATCGGGTTTCAGTATTATATGGAAATATGGATTCCTGAAATCAATCTTTTCAATTCTTTCTGAGACATACTTTGTATTTTTTATGTCAAAATTCCGGTATTCATTACCCCCTGATGTATAAACCTGATATGGCATATCCACAAAAATCTCACTGTTTCTTAAAACCGGTTTATTTGCTATTTTAAGCTGGTCATGCCAGTTGTAATTTTTCAAGATCACGATTTTAACTTCTTCCAACGGATTATTTAAACGCAGGGTTTCCAAATCAACAGAGACCCTAAGCTCCTGCCCCTGCAAATCGGGCTTTTTAACTTCAGCACTGATCTTTACTCTTTCTTTCATTGCACAAAACCTTCGTATAAAAATTACATCATCAGGATATCCGCTTCTGTAAACTTTTAAAATATAATTTCCGCTTTTCAGTAAAGTTATTTCATCAGAAGGTACTTTTGCCGAATAGTGTGTATAGTAAATTGTTGTATTACTCGACGGTTTTGAATCGTAAATCGGTATATCGTTAAAACCATTGAGATATTCATGTTCCGGCAGATCTGCGATCTTCCAGTTATAAGTGCAGTACTGAATGGAATAACTGTAATTTTCTATGTCATCTGTTAGGCGGTCAAAGTGCAAACTGAGTTTGTTTTCTCCTTCCATATTAAATACCGGCATAGACTGTTCCCACCCATTATTGAAAAGTAAAATTGTTTTAATATCAGGATCGCTGCAAAATTCATCTACATATTCAGACTGCGGCAATGCCATATCGCAGATTAAAATCATAAAAAAAATCATCGGATAAATACTCTGTTTTGTGTTTCTCATAAAATTTATATTGATAACTAACTACTGGAATTTAACGAAAGTCTGTGTAAAAAATTCTTGATAATAAAAAACTGAAAAACAATTTTTTATATATACGGTTATAAATTTTAAATCTGTTTATGATAACCCTGTGTTAAGTTGTTTTCGAACTAAAATTAGTTATTTTTGTGCCACCATCTAAAAAAGTAAAAAACCGGCATGTCTGAAACAATAAAAATCAGGAAGGGGCTGAACATTAACCTGAAAGGAAAGGCAGAAAAAATATTTGTGAAAGCCGACAAAGCCGAACTGTTTGCAGTTAAACCAACAGATTTTTATGGTCTTGTACCAAAACTAACAGTTAAATTAGACGATACAGTAAAAGCAGGAAGTGAATTATTCTACGATAAATATAAGCCACAGATCAAATTTACGGCACCGGTAAGCGGAAAAATACAGTTAATAAACCGTGGTGAGCGCCGTCGTATTTTAGAGGTCGTTATTTCACCGGATGAAGAAATAGAATACGAATCGTTTAAACAGGCTGATCCGGCAACAATATCCCGGAACGAAGTAATACAAAATCTGCTTGATAGCGGGCTGTGGCCAACGTTGCGCCAACGCCCGTACAACATAATCGCCAACCCTGAGGATACACCAAAAGCAATTTTTATATCGGCATTCGATACGGCACCGCTTGCCCCCGATTACGACTTTGTTGTGAAAGGCAAAGAACAGGAATTTCAGTATGGAGTCAATGCCCTGATTAAATTAAGCGGAGGCAAAGTGCACCTTAATGTCAATAGCGAATATCCTCCATCGAATGTATTCTCACAGGCACAGGGAGTACAGATCAATAAATTCAAAGGTCCTCATCCTGTCGGCAACGTAGGAACACAAATACACTATATCGATCCTGTTAATAAAGGCGAAGTTGTATGGACAATTTCACCCCAGGACGTTATTCTGATCGGCAGGTTATTTTTGAAAGGGAAATACGATGCCTCCAGAATTGTTGCCCTTACCGGATCAGAAGTTCTGAAACCCAAATATTATAAAACGATCGGCGGCTCATGCATCCGGTCAATTACAAAAGAAAATGTCAAAGAAGGTGAACTTCGGTTCATCAGCGGTAACGTTCTAACAGGGACCAAAGTATATCAAAATGGATTTCTCGGATTTTATGATTCCCAGATAACTGTTATTCCCGAAGGAAATTTCCATGAATTTATGGGCTGGCTGTCACCCGGTTTTAAGAAATACAGCTTTTATCGCTCATTCTTTAGCTGGATGAATCCGGAAAAAGAATACACAATAAACACCAATCTGCATGGCGGAAAGCGGGCACTTATGATTACCGGCAGTTTTGAAAGGGTGTTCCCGATGGACATCTATCCTATGCAATTACTAAAGGCTATTATTATTGAAGATATCGACCTGATGGAGAAATTAGGCATTTATGAAGTTGCTGAGGAAGATTTCGCACTGTGCGAGTTCATTGATACCTCGAAAACCGATATACAATCGATAGTTCGTAAAGGTTTGGATCTGATGATCAAAGAAATGGGTTAGCATTTCTGCAAACTGTAAAATTAATTTGTAATTGATGAAAGGTATTAGAAATTTACTGAATAAAGTAAAACCGAATTTCGAAAAGGGAGGAAAGCTGGAGAAGTTCCGGTCTTTATTCGATGCCGTGGAGACATTGCTGTATGTTCCCGATAAAGTTACCCGCACCGGCTCGCATATAAGGGATGCAATTGACATGAAACGAACAATGATCATTGTCGTTACAGCAATGGTTCCGGCCCTGCTTTTCGGAATGTGGAATGCAGGATATCACCATTTTCTGGCTACCGGAGAATTCGCGGAAAAGACTTTTATACAGATATTTACTTTTGGCTTGTTAAAAGTATTGCCAATTATTATTGTATCCTATGTAACAGGACTTGCTATTGAAATAATATTCGCACAGATAAGAAATCACGATGTGCCGGAGGGCTTCTTTGTAACAGGGATGCTGATACCGCTCATCATGCCAATCGATGTTCCTCTCTGGATGGTTTCAGTATCAACTGTATTCGCAGTAATCATAGGGGTAGAAGTTTTCGGTGGCGCAGGAATGAACGTACTAAACCCTGCACTCACGGCACGTGCCTTCCTGTTCTTTGCCTATCCTTCTGAAATGTCGGGCACCCGGGTCTGGGTATCCGGACTAAAAAGCGGGCAGGGAATTATTGATGGTTTCTCGGGAGAAACCGTGATGGGTTACGCTGCTTCCAACAGGATCGATCAAATGCCTTTTTCACCTTCCGATATGTTCCTCGGTACAATTCCGGGTTCAATCGGTGAGACTTCAACACTCGCTATTCTTGTCGGTGCCATTATTCTCATCTGGACCGGTGTGGGAAGCTGGCGGATCATAGTGTCGATGTTTACCGGCGGATTAGTGATGGGACTCATATTAAACCTTTTCGCTGTAAACGACTATATGGCTCTCCCGGCCTGTCAACACCTCATAATTGGCGGCTTTGCATTCGGTGCCGTATTCATGGCAACAGATCCCGTATCGGCAGCACAAACAAATAAAGGAAAGTTGATATACGGCTTTTTGGCAGGACTGCTTGCTATACTTATAAGGGTATTGAATCCGGCATATCCCGAAGGGGTAATGCTGGCAATTTTACTGATGAATGTATTTGCTCCTTTGATCGATCACTATATCATAGAAGCAAATATTAAAAAGAGATTAAAAAGAGTTCAGACCTCAAATGCATAAAGATTAAAGAGAAAGATGAAAAGTTTTAGCAATACATATATATTCATTTTTTCAACGGTGATGGTCATAATAGTCGCAGCACTCTTATCTGTGGTTGCTATGAGCCTCGGACCCAGACAGGATATGAATATCAAGACTGAAACGATGCAGAATATACTTACGTCGGTCAGGGTGGAAAGCACGGCAAAAAATGCGGAGGAACTCTTTAATAAATATATTACCGACAGCTATGTGATCAATCCCGGTATGCAAAAAATCGAAAACGAAGTTGCACTTGAAGTAGACCTTAAAAAAGAAGTTTCGAAGATTGAAAAAATAAATAAACTGGAACAGTCAGTCCAGGAAAGAAAAGTGAGCCCTTTTAAATCCTTTATGGCAGGCTTTATCAATTTTAAAGAAATCAATAAAAAAGAAGTTCAGGATCAGATCGCTAAACTGAAAAGCGAGCGCAAGCTGCCTGTGTATGTTTGCCAGAAGGAGAATGATACTTATTATGTTATGCCATTACGTGGTAAAGGCCTTTGGGGACCAATCTGGGGTTTCATTGCACTTGAAAGTGATATGAATACTGTTTATGGTGCAGTGTTCGATCATAAATCGGAAACTCCCGGGCTGGGTGCCGAAATTAAAGAATGGCGGTTCCAGAAGGAATTCCAGGGTAAAAAGATATTTGACGATGATAATGCATTCCACTCGGTAGATGTAGTAAAAGGCGGAACAGACGCAGCCAACCTGCATGGTGTTGACGCAATCTCAGGCGGAACAATAACAAGCAAAGGTGTGGAAAGTATGTTGTACGATTGCCTCATTAGCTACAATACATTTTTTGAACAAAACAGGGATTAAGAACTATGAGTGATAAAGAACCATTATTCTCTTCCAGGAATTTAAAACTGCTCAGGGATCCGATGGGAGCCAATAACCCGATCACCGTGCAGGTGCTTGGTATTTGCTCGGCCCTGGCTGTAACGGTGAAATTAAAGCCGTCTATAGTTATGGCTCTTTCGGTAATTGCAGTCACTGCTTTCTCTAATGTTATTATTTCCCTTATCCGCAACTATATCCCTCCCCGAATAAGAATCATTGTCCAGCTGACCGTTATTGCCGCTATGGTAATACTGGTCGACCAGATATTGAAGGCATTTGCATACGATGTAAGCAAGCAGCTTTCCGTTTTCGTAGGGTTGATCATTACCAACTGTATCATCATGGGACGACTCGAAGCTTTTGCAATGGGAAACAGACCCTGGCCTTCATTTCTCGATGGAATAGGGAATGGTGCGGGATATGGAGTAATACTGATAATTGTGGCATTCTTCAGGGAACTCCTGGGTTCCGGAACTGTATATGGCTACCCGATAGTTGAAAAATTAGGTATTGAAAACTTTGGCTATGTAAATAACGGACTGATGATACTTCCTCCAATGGCACTTATCACCGTTGGAATTATTATCTGGATACAAAGAGGCAGGAATGAAGAACTAATCGATGTAAGCTAATTATTATGGAGAATCTGTTTAATATATTCGTAAAATCGATCTTTATTGATAATATGATCTTCGCATACTTTCTGGGTATGTGTTCATACCTGGCGGTTTCGAAGACTGTAAAAACATCAGTAGGTCTGGGTATAGCAGTTATTTTCGTGCTCGGCATAACAGTCCCGGTAAACTATCTCATCGAAAACTATCTTCTTAAAGAAGGTGCCCTTTCCTGGCTGGGGCCAAATTTCGCTGACGTCAATCTCAGTTTCTTATCATTTATCATGTTTATTGCAGTTATTGCATCGATGGTACAACTTGTTGAAATGGTTGTTGAAAAATTCTCACCTGCACTATATTCGTCACTAGGTATATTCCTTCCACTCATTGCAGTTAACTGCGCTATATTGGGAGGATCTTTGTTCATGCAGGAAAGACAATATAATTCCATTGCAGAAGCAACATCGTTCGGACTTGGTTCGGGTGTTGGATGGTTCCTGGCTATTGTCGGAATTGCTGCAATAAGAGAAAAAATACGTTACTCAAACGTGCCGGCACCGCTACGGGGTCTGGGTATAACATTCATCATAACAGGACTGATGGGTATTGCATTTATGAGTTTTATGGGAATTAAGTTATAACAGAAACACAAAAGGAATGATTATTTTGATGGTAAATCAGCTCAGTACAATTCTCATAAGCGTGGCAGTATTTTTACTGGTAATATTACTGCTTGTTGCTGTTTTGTTGTATGCGAGAAAAAAACTTACCCCCCAGGGCGAGGTTACTCTTGATATTAACGAAGGTGAAAGGGTACTGACTGTAAATCCGGGAAGTACGTTGCTGTCAACATTATCGGATTCGGGAATATTCCTGCCTTCAGCATGTGGTGGTGGCGGAACCTGCGCAATGTGCAGATGTCAGGTACATGAAGGTGGCGGATCAATTTTACCTACCGAAACCGGATTTTTTACCCGCAGGGAACAGGCAGAAGACTGGCGCCTGGGATGCCAGGTGAAAGTACGCCAG
This sequence comes from Bacteroidales bacterium, assembly GCA_016929525.1. Classification (GTDB taxonomy): domain Bacteria; phylum Bacteroidota; class Bacteroidia; order Bacteroidales; family UBA10428; genus UBA10428. The sequence continues at coordinate 26,806 of JAFGIP010000122.1, read as the reverse complement.
GATATGAAGATTGAAGTACCCAAAGAAGTAATGGGTATTAAGAAATGGGAATGCGAAGTTGTTTCAAATAAAAATGTTGCAACTTTTATTAAAGAATTCGTTGTTAAACTGCCGGCAGGTGAAATCCTCGATTTCAAATCAGGGGGTTATATTCAGATCGATGTACCAAAATACAGTGTTTCATACCGTGATTTCGATATAGAAAAACGTTTCCGCGATGAATGGGATAAATTCAACATGTGGGACCTTAAAATAAAGAATACAGAAGAAACTTACAGGGCATATTCTATGGCTAATCATCCGGCCGAAGGAAATATAATAATGTTGAATATACGTATTGCCACTCCTCCGTGGGACAGGGCTAAAGGTGATTTCGCCAACGTGCCCCCGGGAGTTTGTTCGTCTTACATATTCTCTTTAAAACCCGGAGATCCTGTTACTGTTTCGGGTCCTTACGGGGAATTCTTTATCAAGGATACAGACAGAGAAATGGTATACATTGGCGGTGGTGCAGGTATGGCTCCGTTGAGGTCACATTTATTCCACCTGTTCCATACACTGAAGACTAAAAGAAAAGTATCTTACTGGTATGGTGCGCGGTCGAAACGGGAAATTTTCTATGAGGATGAATTCAAAGCTATCGAAAAAGAATTTCCGAATTTCAAGTTCAATATAGCATTATCAGAACCCCAGCCCGAAGATAAATGGGACGGCTATGTAGGTTTTATCCACCAGGTATTGTATGATAACTATTTGAAAAACCACGAAGAACCTGAAGAAATTGAATACTACATGTGCGGGCCTCCTATGATGAACGCCGCTGTGGAAAAAACATTGTACAACCTGGGTGTGCCGGATGAAATGATAGACTTCGACGATTTCGGAGGATAAAGATTGAGGGTGTCTTAAAAGTCCATTATTAGTCACGAAAACTCAAATTCACAAAAATTCCACAAAATTTAATACATTGAAAATAAGTTTTTTGTGTATTTTGGAGTTTTAGAGTCTTTGTGGAAACATTGTTTTTCTTTGACTTTTGACAGTCTCTTTTTGTTGTAAGAATTAAGGTAAAATTAAATCCTGGCATCTTATTAATATTAATAAGCTCATCGTTTAATTATTTGGACAAATAATCATTAAATTTGTTAAAATCGTTGTATTATAATGGTAACCAGAATAAAAAAAGGATCATCAAAAGAAGAAATTCAGGCATTATTTGAGGAACTTATTAAAGAATCTTCCTTGAAAAAAGGTATTGATGCATATAAATTCTGTGGCAAAGTTAAATTCAATGATGATGGATTAAAAATTCAGAAACGTTTAAGAGATGAGTGGAAATAAGATCTTTGTTGATACTAACACCCTGATTTATCTTTTAGACGGAGACAGTTCACTTGCAGATATTTTAAATCAGAGAAATATTTATATTTCTTTCATCACACAACTTGAATTATTGGGTTACCCGGAAATTACTGAAGAGGATCAGTTTCAAATCGAGAATTTACTTGACAATTGTGTAATTATTGATATTAATAATATTAAGACGCAGGTAATCGGTATTAAAAGGAAATATAATCTTAAAATCCCAGACTGCATCATTGCAGCAACAGCAGTTTATCTCGATCTTCCATTAATTACTTCTGATAAAGAATTCAAAAAAATTGAAGAACTTAATTTAATGCTATATGAGAAGTAATTTTTAATTACTATTATAAAATCTATTCATCATCTATATAAAATGCAGAAGAGAATATTATCTATCCTGATTGCTTTAGTGGCCGTTGTTGCCGCAATCTGGTTATACCATACACCCGAAAAAGAATACAAAAAAATAAGTGGCGACACACAAGGTACTACTTATAATATCACCTATGAATATAAGAAAACGGGAGATCTGCAGCTGGATATCGAAAGACTGCTGCACAAGTTTGATATGTCACTCTCGACGTATATACCCCAATCGATCATATCAAGAATAAACCTGAACGATGAGACTGTGGTGGCAGATAAACTTTTTACCAGGGTCTTCAATGAAGCTAAAACGGTTAATAAAAATACAGGAGGAGCTTTCGACATAACTGTTGCTCCCATTATCAACGCACTGGGTTTTGGATTTACACCGGCACAAAGTGTCGATAGTGCCACCATTGACAGCCTTTTGCAGTTTGTTGGCATGGATAAAGTGAAGATTGAAAACGGCAGGGTAATAAAAGAAAGTCCGAATATCATGCTTGATGTTAACGCCATAGCACAGGGATATTCTGTTGATGTGGTTGCCGGATTCCTCGATAAAAAAAGAGTCGCGAACTATCTGGTTGAAATTGGTGGTGAGCTAAAAGCAAAGGGAGTAAATCCGAAAGGAGAGTCCTGGAAAATAGGAATTGACAGACCCGAAGAAGGCAATATGAAAGCAGGGGAAAAACTTCAGGCAATTGTAGCCGTTAATAACCGATCGCTGGCTACTTCAGGTAATTACCGTAAATTCTATGAAAAAGGCGGTGTGAAATATGCCCACAGTATAAGTCCAAAAACAGGTTACCCGGTCTTAAGCCGGTTGTTAAGTGCAACGGTAATGGCGGAAGAATGCATCACTGCCGATGCCTATGCAACAGCCTTTATGGTTATGGGACTTGAAAGAAGTATTGAATTCCTGGGAGGTCATCCGGAACTGGATGCATACCTGATCTACAGCGATGATGCGGGAAGCTTTAAGGTTTACACGACAAAAGGTATGAAACCAAATATTGTAGAAGAATTATAAGTTTTTATCTTCAGTATTAGTAAAACAAGCACCACCACAACCACATCCGATCTTACGGCCGGAATTAACATCAGCACCGCAACTGGTTGAAGGCATTTCCGCATTGCGATCAAAAAGCAGCTTTATTCCAAGTGCCAGCATCATTAGTGCAAGTAATACTGAGGATATTATGATTACTTTTAATAGCATAATCCCTTTTACTATATAACAATCTCAGATAAGAAATGTTGGCCGGAATAAAGTGCTTGAAGGAAAAGTTAATATGTTTATAGATAAGAATGTTGAGAAAGGTACTGTTGGAGATGCAATGCATAGCGTCTTTGTGGAATTTCGATATACACACCTCCTTGTTCCCCCTTCCTCGCTTTCATGAAGCTTGTGCCTCCGCTAAAGCTTCAGCGACACGCGGACAGCGAAGCAAAGTCGAGAGGGGAAGATAATACATTTCAATATTTTACGATTTTCGATGGGGGTGTTTTAATTCCTCAACCGAACGCAGCGGGCTCCTTCTCCGAAGTAAATCTACGAAGGAGAAGCTCACCGGTCTTGCCGGTTTATATACAGGCAAGGGAGGTAATTCAACGATTCAACGATTAAACAGTGATTATTTGTCATTGGGATTTAGATTGCCACGCTACGCCTGCCTAACTGGCGTCACGGCAGGCATGCCCGCAATGACGCATGGTTCTAATCATTTCATCATTTCATCGGACAACAATTACACGATTATACAATTCAACAGCCGAACATAGCGAGACATAACATAAAAAAAGCACAAGTGCGGACACCTGCCTGAATAGCCGTACGGCAGGCAGGCTTGCGCCATTGGGGGTCACGGCAGGCAAGCTCGCAATGACGCACGGTTCTAATCATTTCATCATTTCATCATATCGCCAATTCCTAAATTAATATCAACAGTTCAACAGTTAAACGATTACACAATAATATAAACTCCCAGCCTTCCTCCGGGTATCTCTTATCGTCCTCTGCGACTTTTACCCTTCCTCTGGGTACTTCGCATCCGAGTAAAGAAAATTGGTATTCGAGTAACCATTTATGGCATTTGAGTAAAGAAAATTGGCATTCGAGTAACCTTTTATGGCATCCGAGTAAAGAAAATTGGCATTCGAGTGACTATTTATGGTATCCGAGTAAAGAAAAATGGCATTCGAGTAAAGAAAATTGGCATTCGAGTAAAGAAAATTGGCATTCGAGTAACCTTTTATGGCATCCGGGTAGGAAAAAATGCCTCCCTGTAGGGAATTTGCCCTTTCCTGTTTAACAGGAAGCAATAAAACTGCAACAGGAAAGGCAAAATGGTTAACAGGAAGGGGTGAGAACCCTACAGGACAGGGTAAATATTAACAGGAATGGGTAAAACGCTAACAGGAAGGGGTAAACTACCTACAGGAGAGCAAAAATATTAACAGGGCCAGGCGGAATGGGATTTAGTGACAGATTGCAGTATGCGAGGGCAGGGAATCCGCCAGCTGGCTGATACGCCGGAAGGTATGTATATCAATAAATTAAGATGATAGCTCACTCAGATCAAGTGTAAGCTTCTCAGGCTCGATCTTCACCTTACGTTTTTTCACCGACTGGTTCCAGTGTTTGCGTTCATCGCATTTCACGCAGTAAATACCTAACTCGCGCATGTGTTTATTATGTCCTATCTCCGTTTCCGGGAATTTCCCCCCACGGCGAAAAAAGATACTCACACCCAACGCCAGGAATGAGATCCCTATAACCACTACCGATATAATAAATACTTCAACCATCATCATTATATGAGAAGCAAATGTAAGAATTCCAAAGCATAGTCGGAAGTCTGAAGTTCACCCCGTTCTTTTTTCTGAAATTATAAAAAACCAATAAACTTTTAAGGAAACAAATTTAAAGACGAAGTTTGTAACTTCGCCCGCTGCCGCACGATTGCATCGTACGGCAGCGGGGGGAGATGCCTGATCAACCTAAATCAACTTCCTTCAAACATTACTACAACTGAGATGTTACTTATCATTGCAGATCTGATGAGAGAACCCTATTTTTATAAAAAATTAATTCAATGTCCGAAGCGCAACTTGTAAAGGAAAATATATCATTCAAGGAATTTAAAAAGGAAGTATTACGTGATTATCTGCTTGCATGTCAAAGTCGCAATCTCAGTATTATTGGCCGAAAGGAGGTTTTAACAGGGAAGGCCAAATTTGGAATTTTCGGAGATGGCAAAGAAGTGGCACAAATTACTATGGCTAAGTATTTCAGAAATGGAGACTGGCGATCAGGATACTACCGAGACCAGACTTTTATGCTTGCCACAGGGATGTTCTCTTTACAGGAATTTTTTACTCAACTCTACGGGGTTACCAATACGGAATATAATCCGTCGAATGGCGGACGATCATTCAACAATCATTTCTCTACAAAAAATGTCGACGAAAATGGTAACTGGGTCGATCTGATGCAGCAGCCCAATTCGTCATCAGATATCTCTCCAACTGCAGGGCAAATGCCACGAATGTTAGGACTTGGTCTGGCATCGAAACTCTTTCGGAAAAACAAAGAACTTCATTCCTTTACCCGACTTACAAATAAAGGCAACGAAGTTGTTTTCGGCACCATCGGCGACAGCAGTACTTCTGAAGGTCACTTCTTCGAGATCATGAATGCTGCCGCAGTAAAACAGATACCACTTGCAATAGCCGTCTGGGACGATGGATTCGGGATATCGGTAGAAAAAAAACACCAGACCGTAAAGTCATCGATCTCTGAAGCACTGAAAGGTTTTCAGAAAGAAGCAGGAACAAATGGTATTTTGATTTATAAAGGAAAAGGCTGGGATTATCCCGGATTGTATAAAATTTTTGAAGAAGGGATAAAAAGGTGTCGCGAAGAGCATGTCCCGGTACTGTTCCACATTGATGAAATAACGCAGCCTCAAGGTCATTCCACCTCAGGTTCGCACGAAAGGTATAAATCGAAAGAAAGACTTCTGTGGGAGGAAGATTACGATTGTATTAAGAGAATGAGAAGCTGGATTCTTGAACGGAAGATAACAGACGAAAAGGAACTGACAGCCATAGAAGAAAAAGCCCTTGCGGGTGTTCAGCAGGCAAAACAGGTTGCCTGGGAATTGTACCAGGAACCCATAAAGTCTGATCGCGAAGCACTGCTTAAAATTATTGAAGGAAAGAACTGTCTGTGTGAAAAAGACCATGTTGATAAAGTTTCGGTTATCGCCGGCAATCTCAAAAAAATAAAAGCTCCGATCAGAAAAGATAACCTCAGCGCTGCCAAGAAGATCCTGCGGTATATATGCAATGATTGTCCCCAGCGTAAAGTGCTGAAAGAACAGCTGTCGGGGTGGTTTGCAAAAAGATATGTCGATAAATATGAAAAATACAACTCATTCCTATATGTAGAGAATGAAACTTCGGTACTGAATGTAGAGGAAGTAAAACCTGTCTATGGCAAAATTCCCGAACAGGTTCCCGGGAGGGAAATTCTCCGCATGAATCATGATAAGCTCTTTGAGAAATACCCGTTGCTCGTTGTATTTGGAGAAGATGTCGGTAAAATCGGCGGTGTGAATCAAACATTCACCGGGTTACAAGAAAAGTATGGTGAACACAGGATATTTGATACCGGTATTCGTGAAACTTCCATCATTGGCAAAGGAATAGGTCTTGCCCTTCGTGGTTTCAGACCCATTGCCGAAATACAGTATTTTGATTACCTGCTTTACGGATTGCAAACCATCAGCGATGACCTTGCCACAACGCATTGGCGTACTGTCGGCCGACAAACTGTACCGCTTATTATCAGCACACGCGGTCACCGCTTCGAAGGGATCTGGCATGCCGGTTCACCGCTGAGTATGATCATCAACTCAATTCGCGGTGTTTATGTATGTGTTCCGCGAAATATGACGCAGGCAGCAGGTTTTTACAATACTCTGCTTGAAGGTCAGGATCCGGGACTGGTAATTGAACCACTTATCGGATACAGGTTGAAGGAATATCTGCCTGAAAATATCGGTGAATTCAGGATACCTCTGGGAGTGCCTGAGATTCTTCAGCAGGGATCTGATATCACACTGGTAACATATGGTTCCTGTGTGCGAATAGCCCAGGATGCAGTCAAGCAGTTAAAGGAAGTCGGTATCAGTGTAGAACTTATCGACGTGCGTACTTTATTACCATTCGATATCAACGAAACCATTGTTGAATCAGTGAAAAAAACCAACCGCATCCTGTTTTTCGATGAAGATGTCCCTGGCGGGGCAACAGCCTACATGATGCAAAAAGTACTCGAGGAACAGAAGGGTTATAAATATATCGATGCCGAACCCAAAACATTAACAGCCATGGACCATCGACCTGCATATGCCACCGACGGGGATTACTTCTCTAATCCCAATGCCGAAAATGTTTTTGATGCAGTGTACGAGATCATGCATGAAGCTGAACCAAAAAGATTTCCGGCTATATATTAGTGGCATTGGTCTCCCCTGTAAACATGTTAATATTTATAAATCTGTTTCACCCCTTCCTTTAGATTTGTAGTAGTTTATTAACATTTTGAATTAACAGAAATTATGTAAGTAGCTCCAAAATTGAGGTTGTGAAACAATACATTCAAAATCAAAAAAACACTATCTAGGAAAATCATATAAATCAGAGATCGAGAAACTTATAAAGCAATATGATATAACAGGATATGAAGATAATTTTTACCGGAGATAATTTGTTATGCCCCCAGTTTGTTAATCTTTTCGCAGATTACTTTTTGAGATAAAAACTTTGAAGGGGTTAATATTAAGATATTTCATCCGCTTTATCCTTTGTAGATCACTCCCTGGGTATTCCTGCCATCAATTTCAATGTGTAAGGCTTTGTCAAATTTTACATGGCGAACGTTTTCTGTCTCATTCACTGCCGGCATTCCATCCAGGATCTTAATATTAAAGATCCCATCATTAATAGAAGGATTGACTGTGAAATACCCGACCCCGAAACTTGTGAGATTATGGAAAAAGTGTGTGCCCTGACTTGGCTCAACTTTAAAATGCTCAAGACCCATTTCAACCATCAGTCTTACCGAAGAGATCTGGGCCCACTTCACAGGGATACCCAGCCACGGGTCACCTGATCCCCATCTGCCGGGACCAATAAGAACATAATTTACGTTCTGCTTTCGCAATTCCAGATTTATTTTCTCCAGTTCCGAAGCAATGGCTTTATTATTCGCCGGTTTGTATGTTTCTGTTCTTATGTATACAATATCTTTTATACCCTTTATCCTGCCATTTCCCATTGCTTTGCCTGAATATAAAATTGTATTCTCACGATCGACAGAATCAATATTTACATCGAATCCTGAATCAATACTTACAATTGGCCTAACCTGGAGATAATTAAAAATTTTATTTTGGCCATCAGGAACATCCAGATCTGCTGCAAATTCAATTTCAACCGGATTATTAAGTGAACCGGAGCTTAGTGCAAGAAGATCGGTAATGATAGGTGCCAGAGGGAATGCATTATGATTTAGTATATTCGAAAATGTAATGATTCTTTTCCCTTCATAAATAAGGCCGTCACGTATAACTGCATTGGTAATATCATAAGTAGATGCAGCAAATTTGAATGAACTGTCTTTTTCGGCAGTTTTTACAGGCAACCTGAACAGATTCAGTTTATCATCGACCGATGGTACAAAATGTTCCGGATCCATATCAAGAGCATAATAATATTTTTGAGTATCCTTTAAGGCCTGTGCCGGTGACGATAACTGGATACACTTTTGGGGATATTTAGGTGAAAACCTTAATGATATCCCGCCTTCTACAATTTGTTTTCCCAGTCCGTATGCAAGTTCAACAATTCCATCTTCAGATTTCTCACTTCCTATAGGATAATAATTCAGCGATCGGGCTACACCGGATAATGTCGGGTAATATCTTCCGTCATAATTATTTCCGCATACAGACTGTATGATAATCCCCATCTTTTCTTCATCGATAAGATTTGAAGTAGCTGCCATATAAGCTTTGCTCGAACCAAAGAATACCGAAGCATAGACGCACTTAATTGCCCGCTCCAGCATAAATAAGGCTGTTCTTGCATTACCATGTGGAGGTATCATATAGGTATTATAAATACCGGCAAATGGCTGGAATAAAGAATCCTCCAGCTTACTTGAAGAACGGACAGCCAGAGGTCTTTTTGCAATAGAAGCTATTGCCATCAAATCGTCCGATGTTTCTCCGGGGAATGATCCTTTAAGAAATTCATTCAGGATCTCTTCATCGTTCCCCGATGATATTGCTACCTTGTACAGATTATTATCTTCAAGAAACTGCTCAAATATATCGGTACTTAAAACCACTGTAGGCGGAACTGTTATTACAACATCAGAATACTTATTCATCAGCTGCGCTTTTTTAATCTCAGATGCCATAAATGCCAGTCCGCGTGCTTTACCTCCCAGGCTGGCTTTTCCTATCCTGGAAAAGAAGAGATATTCATCGAAATTTTCCCTGTTGAATTCTGCTATTATACCTCTGGCCTTGTTTACCCTGAAACTTGCTATGGTGTTATAAATAAATTTTCTTACATCATCGGGGCTTTTAAAATCATCGTACTGAAAAACTTTGAAATGCTGAGCAATTGGAAATAATGCTCTTGCGTTCAACCATTTTGATATATCGTCGCGTTCGGTATGGTATTTCAGAATATCGTCGGGAACAGAAAGAATAAGTTCCTGCAGAGCCTTCAGATTTTGTGCAACAAATTTAACCTCACGGGTTTCGGGATCTCGAAACAGGAACTCACCGAATCCGAAATTTTTTAAAATAAAATCGCGAAGTTCGTTAGAAAGATTCTTTGAGTATTTATGAATAAAACCAACCTCAAGCTCATCAGCGTATTTTCTGTTTGTGGTATCGGATGATTGTAATAAGAAAGGAATATTCCGGTCACTTCCTTGTACCAATTCACAGAATTTTAATCCAGCCTTTGTCTTAGTATCGCGCTTTGTCGGCGATATCTTATAACTGACATCAGAAATAACCCCGAGAATATGTTTGTGATATTTATTAAAAATAGATACTGCCTCGTTATAATTTTTTGCCAGTAATATTTTTGGTCTGCCTCTTCGTCGCAGCATTTGCTGGTGTTCATTAAGCGCTTCCTTAACATACTCCTTCGATTGCTCCAGAATTATTCTGTATAAACTTGGCAGATAAGAAGATATAAAACGAATTGAATCTTCTACCAGCAAAATTGCCTGCACTCCGACTTTAAGAATATCATTGCTGGCATTCATTGAATCTTCCAGGAGTTTTATTATAGCAAGGAAAATTTCGACATTACCGAGCCAGCAAAAAACATGGTCTATGGCTGAAAGATCTTCTCTTTCGAGACGCAGTGAAACCTCACGAGAAAAATGGGTTAAGATAACAATGGGTATTCCCGGATAATCCTTTTTAAGATTCTTTGCCAGCTGAAAACTATCTGTATCACTGATACTAAGCATCTCAATGATAAGATCGATACTTTCGCTTTTTAAAATTTCAGATGCTTTCTTTGCTGAATCGGCATGTACAAAAACGGGGGGATATCTTAAGTTGAGCGAAACATATTCATTAAATATCTGCTCATCGATCCTGCCATCCTCTTCCAACATGTAAAAATCATATCGACTACATATTACCAGCACCTTTCTGATGCGTTTTTGCATCAGCAAATTGAAGGATGTATCACTGAAATAATATGCCTGAGTATTCTCGGGTTGGTCTGGCATTATCTTGTCCGGATTCGATTCAAAAAGTATTTATTTTAATTGACCCGTCCTTCAGGACAAGGTTTACAGTAAACAAACTTACCTTAGTTTTTTGAAAGTTTTATGATCTTATTTAAGTATTAAATTTTCTGAAATTCTTTTAAAGCTTTAAAATTAAATACCCCGATCAAAAAATCGGGGTAATTGAACTGATATGTTGAAAGCAAAGTCATAAATTTCGAAATGTTCTATTCAATCCGGAATGTATTTCCGCTGTGTAATAAATCATTGACTGTCCGTATTTTTGTCTTCTTCTTCGATTCCTTTATTTGTTTATAAAGAAGGTTTTCGTAAACCCCTGTTTTCCATTCCCTGATAATTCCCATGGCCATCGGATAATCGGGAAGGGTCATTCTTGAAAGCATGTAATGACTTGTATCATCAGTATTATGAGCATCATGTACCAGAATATCATCTTTTTTGACTCCGTTTTCTCCGACTTTCACAACTACAAACTTGGATCCGCTCTGAATTAATCCTTTGTTACGGTCTTTACCGAAAATCATTGGTTTACCGTGCTGCACATAGATCTGGTTGTCCTCACGTACATCTTTACCTGTGATATCTTCATGGACTTTATTGTTGAAAATAACGCAATTCTGGAATACCTCTACCAGAGAAGTCCCTTTATGTCTGGCTGCCTGAACGAAAACCTCACGCATCATCTTCGGATCGGTATCGACTACACGGGCATAAAATGTTCCCTGTGCTCCCATAGCTAATTCACCCGGAAGGAAAGGACTTTCTATCGTACCCTCCGGAGACGTTTTAGTAATGCTCCCCATAGGTGTTGTCGGAGAATACTGGCCTTTGGTCAGACCATAAATCTTATTATTGAAGAGAATAATATTAACATCAATATTCCTTCTGAGGATATGGATAAAATGATTTCCACCGATAGCCATTGAGTCTCCGTCTCCGGTAATTAACCAGACACTCAGTTCAGGATTTGCAACCTTTATTCCTGAGGCAATAGCCGGTGCCCTTCCGTGCAGACCATGAAACCCATATGCATTTATATAATAAGGGAACCTGCTTGAACATCCTATTCCCGAAACGAATACTATTTTTTCCTTTGGCACTCCGGTTTCCGGCAGCGCTTTTTTTATTGAGGACAATACTGCATGCCCCCCGCATCCGGGACACCACTTAACCTGCGTATCCAGGTTAAAGTCTTGCGGTGTAATTATGGGTACTGCCGATTCAAAAGCCATTATATCTCCTCCAATATCTCGTTGAATTTCATTTTCAATTCTGAAACCATAAATGGTAATCCCTGCACTTTATTATATTGCAGATAATCAAACTGCGGGTGTTTAGAACGTAAATAAGTAGAAAACTGACCTAAGTTCAGTTCGCAAACAATCCTTTTTTTGTAGCCCTTTAGAATTTCCTTTGTATTTCTTGGTAAAGGATTAATATAATTAAACTGAGCCAGAGAAATACTTTTTCCTTCTTTCTGGAGTTCAGTCACAGCAGTATATAATGCACCATAAGTACCTCCCCAGCCAATAACAAGAAGTTCACCACGTTTACTTCCAATTACCTCCTGTTCGGGTATCTTATTCGCTATTCGTTCAATTTTTTCAGCTCTTGTTAAAACCATTATTTCATGATTCATCGGATCATGAGAAACTTCACCTGTCACATCTGCCTTTTCCAGTCCGCCTATTCTGTGCCGCAGTCCTTCCTGTCCTGGCACTGCCCATCGTCTGGCCAGCTTTTCAGGGTCCCTGTCATAGGGTAAATAATATATATCATTGTCTTTGACCAAAGGTGGTACTATTTCCGGAAGATCTTCCGTATTAGGAATCGGCCACAATTCAGAGCCATTGGCCAGATATCCGTCAGTAAGAAGTATAACAGGGGTCATATGCTCTATGGCAATTTTAGCTGCCATGTATGCAAAATCAAAGCAGCTTGCAGGGGTAGAAGCCGCCAAAACTGCACAAGGGCTTTCTCCGTTTCTTCCGTATAATGCCTGCAGCAGATCCGTCTGTTCTGTTTTTGTTGGCAGCCCGGTTGAAGGACCTCCCCTCTGTACATCAATAATGACCACTGGTAATTCAGTTATTACTGCCAGGCCAATACCTTCACCTTTCAATGCCAATCCGGGGCCGGATGTTGAGGTAACTCCAAGTCTGCCGGCAAAGGATGCTCCAATGGCAGAACATATTCCGGCTATTTCATCTTCAGCCTGAAATGTAATAGCATCCAGATGTTTCATTTTTGCCAGTTCCTGCAGGATTTCAGAAGCAGGAGTAATTGGATAAGAACCAAGGAAAAGTTTTCGTCCCGATTTTTCTGCTGCTGCAAGTAAACCCCATGAAGTAGCTGTATTGCCTGTTATATTTCTGAATAATCCTTTCTGCTTTTCTGCGGGATTGACAAGAAAAGTTGCTGTCATTGCCTCAAGGGTCTCCGCATAGTTATACCCTGAATGGAGAACAGCAATGTTTGCATTTTTCAGCTCAGGTTTTTTCCTGAATTTTTCTTTTAAAAAAGTTTCGCCTATTTTCAAATCTCGATTGAACAGCCAGTAAAGAATTCCGGCTACAAACTGGTTTCTCATTTTATCTGCTGTTCTGGTATCAATCTCAAAATCCTTTACAGTCGATCGTGTGAGATTTGTAATAGGTGCTTTAAGAACATTATATCCTTCAAGACTATCATCGTGCAAAGGATCTTCTATATACCCCGCCTTTTTATAATGTTTATTGTCGAAATTATCAATATCAAGGATTATTGTAGCCCCTTTTTTCAGCCAACGAAGATTGGCTTTAAGTGCCGCTGGATTCATAGCTACAAGAACATCAGCCTGATCACCTGGTGTCTGAATTTCTTTATGCCCGATATGTACCTGAAATCCTGAAACACCGGCTATGGTTCCCTGTGGAGCCCTTATCTCAGAAGGAAAATCAGGAAAAGTAGAAAGATCATTTCCAATAAAAGCCGACGTGTCAGAAAACTGACTGCCGGTAAGCTGCATTCCATCACCCGAATCGCCTGCAAATTTTACTACTACCTCGTCCAGTTCAATTACCTTCTTATCTTTCTTCATAACCGGTTCGTTTTGCGTCCAAACTAGCTGGCTACAGATACATTTTGAATAAACATCAAAGTAATTATAACATTAAAACAATGTTAGGAATTCTGTGAATAATTATAAACATTTATCTGTTTTAATATTCTTAACCTGATGAAAATCATCTTTTTATCTGAGCTATTACTTCAATCAGTTTTCTTCTTTAAAATTACTTAATCCATCCTTTAAAAAATCAATAAATTTTTGAATATCGGGACTATAAGCAACATATTTCTGTGAGGTAAGAATCTCCCCATTTGCATTTACAATGGTATAAAGCGGGAGTGCATTCGAACCTAAAAGTCTAATTTGCAAATCATTAAACTTTTTACCTATTATATTCTTTACCTTGCCGTCCAGTTCTGAAGTTACCCAGTCCGTTTCAGGCAGCTTTGTACGATCATCGGTATATAACACTGCTATAACAAATTCATTTCTCAGAATGTTTAATACACGTTCATCAGACCATACTTCAGCATACATTTTTTTACAATTCTTACAGGAGTGCCCTGCAAAATCAAGTAAGACAGGTTTATTCAATTCTTTTGCGCATGCCAGTGCTTCATCATAATCGAAATAACCTTTTAAACCCAAGGGCATGTGAAGAAAGTCTGAATATTTTGGTGTCTCATTACATGTGTTTGTATTGGGAATGGTATCATTTAAAATTATTGATTCCGAATAAGTATGAGATTTTGTTAAATCGAATTTCATCTCCTCTTTTGGAGGCAGAAATGGTGCAATTGCATTCAACGGTGCACCGAACAGTCCCGGAATCATATAAACGGCTATACTGAAAGCTGCAACTGCAAGAAGTAAACGCGGGACAGAGATATTAGGAAGATCACTGTCGTGTGAGAATTTTATTTTGCCGAGTAAATAAACGCCCAGCAAAAAGAATATTACAATTGCAATTGCCAAAATCACATCCCGGGTAATGAAATCAATACGAAGGTTTGTTATAAAAATTAAGGAAAAGGCTAAAAGTATAAATGCAAAAAATACTTTTACCGAATTTAGCCACCCTCCGGACTTTGGTAACTTCTTCATCATGCCGGGGAAAATAGCCAGAAGTGTAAATGGCAAAGCAAATGCTGTTGAAAATCCAAACATCCCGATAACAGGTTTTATAATATCACCCTGCAATGCACTTCCTAAAACAACGCCTACAATAGGTCCCGTACAGGAAAAACTAATTACAACAGTTGCAAGTGCAATAAAGAAAGGTCCTAAAATTCCGCCCTTATCCGCTCTCTTATCAATTTTTGTTGATAAGCTGCTTGGTAACGTTATTTCAAACATTCCAAAAAATGAAAATGCAAGCGCAATAAATATTAAAAAGAAAATAATATTGGGCAACCAGTGGGAAGAAACAAGTCGTACCAAATCAATTCTGAATAATCCGGCTAAAAATCCAACCAAAGTGTAAATAAATACTATGGAGATCCCAAACATCACTCCGTTAAAAACAGACTTTATTCGTTTTGTGTCGCGCATAAAGAAAGAAACCGTAAGCGGAATAATTGGAAAAACACAAGGTGTAAGCAACGCACCCAGCCCGGCTAAAAATGCGATCAGGAACAAACCTGTCAGTGATCCTTCTTCTGAAGGGCTGTCTTCTGCCAAAGTATCCGCTTCAGAATCCGGTTGATTTTCTTCCGGGTTTATCTTGATTTCTTCTTTTGAAGCAGTATCTGTCTCAATTATTTCTTCTTTTACTATTTCTTTCTCAGTTTTAACTTCATGTGATTTGACCTTTCCTTCCCGGATTATTTCTTTTGTCTGAGCATTTAACTTGATTCTGAATTCTGTGTCTTTTGGTGGAAGACATTTTGAATCATCGCAAGCCATATATTCAACATACCCCGTAATCTCGTTAATGCCTTTTGGAATTTGAATAGTCTGTATAAAAACTGCCTCTCCATCATGCAATTCCACATCCATTTCAAATATTGCGTCATATTTTATATCCGGAGAATTAACAGGTTCAACAGGGCTTTTAAATTTCATACCGTCCAGCGTATCATAATGAAAAGAAGTTGCAATTGGCCCTCCCTCCGGAATATTTAATCCATACATATGCCAACCGGCTTCAATTTTTGAAACAAACCTGAGCTCGTAAGTATTATTCTTAAGATATTTAGAAGAAAAGCTCCAACTTACAGGATCAAACACTTGTGAATGAACTGAAGATATTGTTATAACGAATATTATTAATGCAGGAAATATCTTTCTCATAATGTATCAATTATTAAATGAAATGACAAATTTATAATATATCTATAAATATAGATATGTTATTATGAACTATTAACTAATTTTTTAAAGTTGGTCGTCAACTGAATGCATTTATTACAAAAAAACATCCATCTACGAAACATTTCATTGAATGTAGTTAATGTTTATTATGTCCCCAAACAAATAGAATTATTAATATACCTGAGTGGAAGAATTAAAATACTGAGATCAATAAAGTTTACGGGGTAATTTCTTTCCCGTCAGTATCGAAAAGGTGATATTCCAGAAAATCATAAGAGCTATGTGGAAAGACCTTTATTTTACAACCTAACTGCTTTTTCCATTTCTTAACAATACTTTTCCAGCCTCTTGTAATATATGCTTCAATGAAAGGATGAAGCCGAAGGATAAGATTTTTATACTGATAGTTATCAACAACTTCAGCAATGGAATTTTCAATTCGTTCAACCAATAATATACTTGGGGAGATTTCTCCTGTACCACCACATGTCGGACATTGTTCACGGGTATTAATATCCATTTCCGGGCGAACTCTCTGTCGTGTAATTTGCATTAAACCAAACTTACTTAGTGGCAAAATGCTGTGTTTTGTGCGGTCGTTCTCCATCAAAATTCTCATCCGCTCAAAGACTTTATTCTTGTTGTCCTGAGAATGCATATCTATAAAATCTATTACAATAATGCCTCCCATATCTCTAAGCCTGAGCTGACGGGTGATTTCATCCACTGCCGCAAGATTTACCTCCAGTGCATTGGTCTCCTGATCATTAACAGATTTTGAACGATTACCGCTATTAACATCAATTACATGAAGAGCTTCGGTATGTTCAATTATCAGGTACGCTCCACTTTTAAAAGAAACGGTTTTCCCAAACGATGTTTTAATTTGCTTTTCAACGCCAAACTTTTCAAAAATTGGAGTAGTACCTTTATAAAGACTTACTATTCTTTCTTTTTCGGGAGCTATTGTACTTATATATTCTTTTATATCATTGCAAACATTATTATCGTTCACATGAATGCTGTTAAATGAAACATTTAAAATATCCCTAAGAATAGCGGCGGTACGATTCAGTTCACTGATAACAAGCTTTGGCGGTGTATTTCCCCGTAACTGTTCGAAAGCTGATTCCCATTTTTTTACCAGGTTACGTAATTCCGAGTCAAGCACCTTTACCATTTTATTTTCGGCAACTGTGCGCACAATTATTCCATAGTTATTCGGACGGATACTTTGTAAAAGAGTACGAAGTCTTTTTCTTTCCTCTTCAGAAGTGATTTTCTGTGAAACCGAAACCTTGTCATAAAAAGGCATCAGTACAATATTACGGCCTGCTAAAGCTATTTCAGACGTAAGGCGAGGACCCTTGGTTGATATAGGTTCTTTGGCAATTTGAACAAGAACAATCTGTCCGGTAGTAAGCACATTGTTAATTTTACCATTCTTATCTATATCTTTTTCACGCTTCAGTTTCTGCATCGATAAATTCTTCTGCTTGCGTGAAATGGCTGCATTCAGAAATTTCTGCAATGAACGAAACTGAGGTCCGAGATCAAGATAATGCAGAAATGCATCTCTCTCATAACCGACATCGATAAAAGCCGCATTAAGACCGGGCATTATTTTTTTTACACGCCCTAAATAGATATCGCCGACTGAAAACTTCGGATCGCTTTTCTCCCTGTTTAATTCAACTAGTTTCTTTTTCTCAAGTAAAGCAATACCTATTTCACTAGAAGCTACATCAATAATAAGTTCTGTACTCACAACTTCTAATCTTAGAAGAAAATAATAATGTAATGCGGGCTAAATAAGATAAGATAAACCTAAAGTCGCATATGACTTTAGGTTTATAATTATAAGTATGAAACTTAAAGAGTTATTTCTTTTTCTTATGCCTGTTCTTGCGTAATCTTTTTTTACGCTTATGTGTAGCCATCTTATGCCTCTTTCTCTTCTTTCCGCTTGGCATTTTACTAATGTTTTAGTATAACAATAATTTTATTATTTAATATTCGATTTAACCTTATTTACAAAGGTTTTTGCAGGTTTAAACGCCGGAATGAAGTGCTCAGGAATAATGATGGTGGTATTCTTTGAGATGTTTCGGGCAGTTTTCTGGGCTCTTTTTTTCACAATGAAGCTACCAAAGCCCCTTAGGTATACGTTCTTTTCTTTGGTTAGTGAATGTTTTACTACCTCCATGAATGCTTCTACTGATTTTTGTACAGTAATTTTTTCAATGCCGGTGTTTTTTGAAATTTCGTTAACAATATCTGCCTTGGTCATTTTTAAAAGCTTTAATTATCAGTTATTTACAATAATATTTTCCAAGTTTGAAGTGCAAATATAAATTATTTATCCCGATAAAAGAAACACAACTATATTAATTTTGTTATTTAGGACAAATTTATAACTGCCTAATTTGATGAAAGTTTCAAAGCTGGTTGGAGAATGGTACGACTCGGAAAAAAGGAATCTTCCCTGGAGAAAAACATCAAACCCTTATAAAATATGGATTTCAGAGGTTATCCTACAGCAGACTCGTGTGCAGCAAGGCGTTGATTTTTACTACAGATTTATAGATACATTTCCTGATGTAAATAATTTGGCAATTTCTTCACTTGACAATGTATTGAAACTTTGGCAGGGACTTGGATATTATGCACGGGCAAGGAATCTTCATAGAGCTGCAAAAAAAATCATTGATGTCCATAATGGTATCTTTCCCAGTGAATATTCGGATATAAAAAATTTACCGGGAATAGGGATATATACAGCAGCCGCTATTGCTTCAATAGCATTCGGAAAACCATATGCTGCTGTTGACGGCAATGTAGCCAGAGTATTGTCGAGGCTTTTTGGAATTGAAGAACGTCCTGATACCATAACTGGGAAAAAAAAATATCAGGATATTGCAAATGACACACTTGATAAAAGAAATCCGGGAAGGCACAACCAGGCAATGATTGAGCTTGGAGCACTCGTTTGTTTACCCAGAAATCCTTTGTGTCAGCTATGCCCACTGCAAAATCAGTGTTATGCTAAAAAAAATAACTATATCCCGTTGTTACCTCCTAAAAAACCCAGGACGGAGACCACAGATCGTTATTTCTATTATGTTGTGTTTTACTATACATCACATATTTATTTGCAACAAAGAAGCAACAGGGATATATGGGAACTGTTATACGAATTCCCTTTGATAGAAAGTAACCAGGAAATATCAAAAGAAGAATTGCTGAAAATAATTATTGATGAATTCAAATTAAGATCGACAATTCTAAATGTTTTAAAAATATCGAAAAGGTATAAACATCAGTTAACGCATCAGACAATCTATGCCCGATTTATAAAAATTAAACTTTATAAGAAACTGGACGCTAAAAAATTTAAACTTGTGCCATTTGCCGAAATAAACAGCTACGCCGTTCCCCGTTTAATTGACAAATATATACACGATGAGCCTTTGCTTTTACCTTCATAAGCAAAGAATTCAACTTTATAGTTACAAATATTTTTGTACTTTTATCGTCAATAATCAATACAACCAATATGTCTGTTAATAAAGCAATTTTAATTGGGTTCGTCGGAAACGACCCGGAGGTAAGATACCTCGATAGTGGCACACCAGTAGCAAATTTCAGATTAGCAACTTCAGAATCTTATACCAACAAGGGAGGAGAAAAAATTACCCAGACCGAATGGCATAATATTGTTGTTTGGAGAGGACTTGCTGAAGTAGTAGAAAAATATGTAAAAAAAGGCACTCAACTGTATATTGAGGGACGTATCCGTACACGGGCATGGGATGATCGTGACGGAAATAAAAGATATACTACCGAAATTGTAGTAGATACTTTGCAAATGATGGGTCGCAAAGGTGATAATGCTGGCGATAACATTTCTTCACCACAGGATACGTCTGAAGAAAAACCACCAGCATCCCCGTCATCTGATGATATGGATAATGGTGCAGATGATTTACCATTCTGAAATAGTCATATTCTAGTTTAAAACTTTTGGAGGCAGATCCATACCACACGATTATTACGTCAGTAATAAGCACAAATGCAGACGGATTTTCTATTGGAGTAGCATTTGGGCTTTTAGTAATGATATTACTCCTGTTTATCTCCGGTTTAATCTCAGGAAGCGAAGTAGCATTTTTCTCGCTTACCCCTACCCAGATCGGTACATTAAAAGAAAGCCGCAGCAGATGGAGTAAATTGGTAATACATCTTTTAAATGTTCCAGACAGACTGCTCGCTACCATACTTATTACAAATAACTTCGTTAATGTTGGCATAGTAATATTATCAACATTCATTACAAGCGCACTTTTTACTTTTTCAGGACCATCATGGATCGGATTTTTAATTCAGGTTGTGATTGTCACTTTCATGATTCTCTTTTTCAGTGAAATATTCCCGAAAATATATGCCAACAGATTTCCTCTGACTTTTTCTAAATTCACAGCACCTGCATTGCAAGTATTCAATAAAATATTCTGGCCAGTCAGCCATTTCCTTATCTATTCTACAACCATAGTCAATAAAAAGCTGATTAAACACTCGCGAAGTGTATCCATTGATGAACTTTCCGATGCGCTCGAACTTACAGAATCACACCTTACAGAGGAAAAGAATATTCTTAAAGGAATCGTAAAATTTGGCAATATCGATGTCTGCGATATCATGAAGTCAAGAGTGGATACTGTTGCGGCAGATATCAATATGCCTTTCGATGAACTGCTTAAACTGATCAACGATTCAGGGTATTCACGAATACCGGTATATCAGGATAATTTCGATCAGATTAAAGGCATACTTTATATAAAAGATCTGTTGCCTCATCTGAAGAAATCTTCGAATTTTAAATGGCAATCCCTGATCAGGCCTTCTTATTTTGTTCCACAAAGCAAAAAGATTAATGATCTGCTTAAAGAATTTCAAACAAACCATATTCACATGGCGATTGTAGTTGATGAATACGGTGGAACCTCCGGTATAGTTACCCTGGAAGATATACTGGAGGAAATTGTGGGTGAAATTATTGATGAATCGGATAATGAAAAACTTCCCTATGAGAAAATCGATAATAATAACTTCATTTTTGAAGGGAAGATTCAGTTGAATGATTTTTATAAAATTGTTGCTATTGAAGATAATATTTTCGACGAAGTGAAAGGAGACGCCGATACGTTAGCAGGTTTAATTCTAGAGCTGAGGGGAGAAATCCCTGATAAAGATGATAAGCTTACATATAGGAATTTTACATTCACAATTCTTGCAGTAGATATAAGACGAATAAAAAAAATAAAGGTTAGTATTAAACGCTGATAGATTAATGAGGTACTTTAAATTAATTACTATTCTTTTCTTATTAATATTTTCTTTATCATGTCGGAAAGATTACACGCCCAGACCAAGAGGATATTTCAGGATCGATTTCCCCGAAAAATCGTATGAGTCTTTTAAAAGTGACTGTGATTTTACATTCGAGATACCTGAATATGGGGAAATAATAGAATCCAATGTCAGAAACGCTGAACCATGTTGGTATAACCTTGAATTTAAGCAGAATGGCGCAAAGGTTTATATCACTTATAAACCCCTGAATAATAACCTCCCTGAACATGTTGAAGACGTCAGAAAAATTGTATACAAACATATCATAAAGGCCGATGATATTCTTGAGACCAGAATCAGTATCCCGGAAAATAAGGTCTATGGCATAATGTACGATATTGAAGGAAATGCTGCTTCTTCGGTAAATTTTTACATTACCGACAGCATATCCGGTTTTCTTAGTGGATCGCTGTATTTTGATGTTCAACCCAACAGTGATTCACTAGCACCAGCAATTGATTTTTTCCGAGAAGATATTGTACATTTGATTAATTCATTCCACTGGAGGTAAAAGTATATGCCGGTTATTTTCAAGGAACAGATTGAAGAAGATTGTACGTTTGGTATCTGGGAAATAAAAGAAACGTATGACGAGCTGATTAAAGGAGTTCATCTATTTCCTGAAGAGAGAGAAAGACTAAATGGATTTAAAAGTGATGCCCGTAAAATTGAATTCCTTAGTGTAAGAATACTACTGAAAGATCTTACAGGAACAAATAACCTGATAGTATATTCTGACAGAAAGAAACCTTACCTTCATCAAAGTAATTTTCGCATTAGTATTTCCCATTCACAAACACTAACATCCATAATGCTCAGTAAAACAAAAAAAATCGGCGTTGACCTGGAATATATGTCACATAAGATAAGCCGCATTCAGCATAAATTTATTAATGCCGATGAATTTATTACACAAGATGAAACAAAGCAAAAATACCATTTGTACATTCACTGGTGTGCTAAAGAAGCACTATATAAAATTTGTGATAAGCAGGATATTAATTTTAAAATAAATCTGACAATTGAGCCTTTCGAACCAGAAGATTGTGGTATTATTACAGGCTGGGTCGATAACAGATTCTGGCATGATAAATTTGAACTGAAATATTTCACAATTAACAATTATGTTGTTGTATATAGCTGTATAAACTCCTGACTGTGAAAATTTTTAATGATATAAGCACCCCGGGTAAAAAATTTGCGTTACTTATCGATCCTGATAAGTACACTGTACATTCACTTATAGCCACACTCTATGCTGCAGAAGAATTAAAGATCAATTATATTCTTGTTGGCGGCAGCCTAGTAAGCGACCAGATCGATTGCACTATTGAAATAATTAAAAAACATACAAACATACCTGTATTGCTTTTCCCCGGAAGTTTATTGCAACTCAGTAATAAAGCCGATGCCATTCTGCTGCTTTCTTTGATATCAGGGCGAAACCCCGATTACCTAATCGGAAACCACGTTCTTGCAGCACCATACCTTAAAAAATCAGGCCTGGAAATAATACCAACCGGATATATCCTGGTAGGCGAAGGAAACGGATCATCGGTGGAATACATCAGTAACACCAAACCAATTCCTTCCCATAAACACGACCTTGTTATCGCAACAGCACTTGCCGGAGAGCTTATCGGTAATAAAATCATTTATCTTGAATCGGGCAGCGGAGCAAATCAACCGGCAAGCCCTGAACTTATCAGAAAAGTGAAACAGAATATATCATTACCTCTGATTGTAGGTGGTGGCCTGAAAAGCCCTGAACAGGTCTATGAAATTTCAAAAGCGGGAGCTGATGTGGTCGTTATTGGAAATGCAGTTGAAAAAAGCCTTGAAGTGCTGGCCTCACTGGTAAAAGCTGCCAGAAATCATTAATTGATATGTGTTTATTTCTTTTTTTCTCTATTCACTGAATAATTACTAATTTTCTTCATTATTATTAATATCTAAAATAGAATCGTTTGTCAATAGATTCTTCAAATTAGTCCAAATTACTTAACAACTGCAGCAAACCAACGTAACATTAATCAGAAAACACAACCATATATTGAGATAACGCCCATAATTTCAATTGGTTAGATGGTTTTGCCCAAGTTGGTTTAGTTAGTAGTTTTGTGGAAGCTGGGGAACACGAGTTGTTTCCCGGCTTTTTTTATTTATATTACGCAACCTTTATAATGACTAGTTTATCAGAAGTAATAACCGAAATAAATTCTATGCGATTACCAAAAACCATACTCTTTTTGTTTCTTGCTTTAATTGTCAGCAAATGTTCCAAAGACTATATAGATAACATAGCACACTGTGAGGAATGTTTTCTTGAGCCTGACCCGGGACCATGTTATGCATATATACCCCGATATTATTTCAATCAGGAAACCGGGGAATGTACCATGTTCATCTGGGGTGGATGTAATGGTGTAGTGCCTTTTGAAACATTGGAAGAGTGCCTCGAGTGCGAATGTGATTCAAATAAAAAATGATGTTTGATCAATCTTCTTCCAGAAAAGGATATCTGTAATCTGTCGGAGGATTAAAATTTTCCTTTAATGACCTTGGCGAAAGCCAACGAAGCAAATTTATCATTGAACCAGCTTTATCGTTTGTCCCGCTGCCTCTTGCACCACCAAAGGGTTGCTGCGATACAACAGCTCCAGTAGGTTTATCATTTATATAAAAATTTCCGGCTGCATAACGCAGATGTTTGTGTGCTAATTCTATTGCCTGTTTATCCCGGGCAAAAACAGCCCCTGTTAGTGCGTATGGCGAAGTTTTATCGCAGATTTTTAATGCATTCTGGTATTTTTCTTCAGGATATATATATACTGTTAAAATGGGCCCGAAAAGCTCTTCTTTCATAGTATAGTATTCAGGATCTTTTGTGAGAATTACAGTTGGTTCAATAAAATAACCTGCTGTTTTATTATATCCGCCACCCATTATTATGTCAACATCTTTATCTTCTTTCGCCTTATCAATAACCCTGCCTAGCTTATCAAATGATTTTTCATCTATGACAGCATTAATAAAATTGCTGAAATCTTCAACACCCCCCATTTTAAAAGAGTTAAGATCAGCTTCGAGCATTTGCCTGATCTCATCCCAAAGACATGAAGGAATATAAGCCCTGGAAGCAGCTGAACATTTTTGTCCCTGGTATTCAAATGCACCTCTCGCCAAAGCAGTTGCCACTTCTTTTGGTTCGGCAGACTGATGAACAATCACAAAATCCTTACCTCCCGTTTCACCAACAATTCGAGGATATGACTTATACTTCGATATATTATTCCCAATTATATTCCAGATACTTTGAAATACGGTTGTTGATCCTGTAAAATGAATACCTCCAAACTCTTCGTGATTTAAAACTACATCCGTAACATCAGGCCCCGGGGCATATACTAAGTTAATGACTCCGTCAGGCAAACCTGCCTGTTGTAAAACTTCCATAATAACTCTTGCACTGTATACCTGGCTTTTGGATGGCTTCCAAACAACCGTATTCCCCAGCATGGCCGGTGCTGTTGGTAAATTACCCGCAATAGATGTAAAATTAAACGGGGTCAGTGCAAATACAAAACCTTCCAGTGGCCTCCAGTCGGTTCTGTTCCAGATACCGCGTACCGATCTGGGTTGAATTTCGAAAATGCGTTCCATAAACTTGATATTGAAACGAAAAAAGTCAATCATTTCACAAGCAGCATCTATTTCAGCCTGGAACGGGTTCTTAGACTGACCCAGCATGGTCGACACATTCATTTTCCATCTGTATGGACCTGCGATCAGGTCTGCTGCCTTTAGAAAAATAGCCGCTCTTTCCTCCCATGGCATATTTAACCACTGTTCTTTTGCAGAAATTGCCGCATCCACAGCAAGCATCACATGATCTTTTTTTGCCTGGTGATAATAACCTAAAGTATGTTTGATATCGTGTGGAGGTTCGATTCTTTTAAGATCGCCGGTTTGTACATGCTTACCATTAATTACCGAAGAAATTTCAACCTCAACCGAGCGGGCTTTTTTAATTTCCTTTTTTAATTCATCTCTCTCTCTGCTTCCCGGAGCATAGGATAATTGAATTTCATTCGTTGGTTCCGGAATTATATATCTGCCTTCACTCATATGCTTTTTGTATAAAGTTAGGTATATTGAAGCACCTAAAAAATGACATTTATTACATGATAACCACTGTGTTATATGATTTTTATCATAATAAGAAGCCGATAATTCTAACCACCTGGTTATAACTTTTTATTTCGTGTATTTGATTAAAGATTTAGCATTGGTATTTTTGAACAAATGTATTAAGATGAACAGTGATAAGGTAGAAGGTTATCTGTCCGTAATATTCAGAAAGAAATTACTACGTAACAAATTTTTTCTGGCATCGGTTTTATTCATAATCTGGGTAGGAGTGATAGATGAGAATAATCTGCTTGAACGATACAGGAATATTCGCCAGTTAAAGCAGTTAAATGATGATAAGGAGTTCTATATTAAAAAAATTCACGAAGACAGTGAGAGACTGAAAGAACTGAAAACAAACAATGAAAACCTGGAAAAATTTGCCCGCGAACAGTACCTTATGAAAAAAGCAAACGAAGATATTTTTATCATTATTGAGGAGTAAATTAAATTTCAGTTCTCTACTTAATAAGCATATCAATTAATTATCGAAAGAGTATTTCCCAAATTAAAAATGTAACTAACAGGATTTTATATCAATTCCTGTATTACCATTAATTTAAGGCATTTCAGAATAATTTAACACTGAATTTTCACAACTTTATTTAACGTTTTACGTATATAATAATAAGATTAGTTTCACACTCTTACCTTCTCACATAACTACTGATATAATTAGTCAATTCTCAAATTTCAAAAAACTACTATCTATGAAAACTTGTGCTTATTATTTCAAGAATCAAGTAGATTGTCTTAATCTACGCGGAGTAATTCTAACGACTTTAATCCTTGTTTTAACAGTTTCTCTTAATGCTCAGATAATTTCAGAAACAACTAAAGAAAAGGGATCTGATGAACCTGCTGTTGATGTTGTCATCAATGAATCGATGATAAATAATTTCAATCAGGTTGAGTATAATGATAAACAAGCCGGATTGCAGGAATTAATCAAAAACCATGATCTGGAAGAGGTTGGATTAATATTGCAGACCTTAGATATGGAGGAAATCAGCAAAGCTACTTCAGAAGAGTTAAAAAATGTAGCAAGTGTTAATAAGAGCTCCATGCAACTTCAGACAATTAAAGTAAAACCATTACAAAAGAAGCAATCAGTTGCCTCAGTGCAATGATTTTTAAACATTATCATCAGCATTATTATAATTGATGAAGAGACTGTTCAAAAAAGTGTGTCAAGTATAAAAGATAAATGATTTACTTGACTCATTATGAAAACAGAAGAAAATACAAAATTT
>JAFGIP010000121.1 GCA_016929525.1 Bacteroidales bacterium | reverse complement strand
TCGTTTGAACCTCAAAAAATTCTACAAACCTTATCTATCAATCTTTTCAAAGAACTTTATATTTTAATATCAAAACACTAGTGATTTATAATTACAAATAAAAACATTTTAAACCTGTTTTTACAGTTGTATGATACTAAAACTAAAACTGACGATAATACATACGTTTCTTATTGGAACACTATTAGCTCATCCGTGGAAACCGGCTCATTATATCATTGTAGATACAGACGGGGGTCTTGATGATCTGCGAGCTATAAGTATGCTGCTTGCTTCAACAGATATAAGGGTCCTGGCAATTACAACTTCCAACGGGGTCCTTGATGCAGAAACAGCATATATAAAAGTTAAAAGCCTTTTGAAGGGAACTTATCATGAAGGTGTGTTAACAGGAGTAAACAATAGTTCATCGGTCAAAGTAAAAAATTGTAAAACTGCAATTACGCAATCCTGGGGACCCGAGATCGAACATGAAATAAGTATGTTAAATGCTGTTGAAGTTGTAAATTATATTTTTAAGCATTCTGATGTTCCGATAACTTTTGTAAGTCTTGGAAGTCTGAATACAGTAAAGATGTGTTATAAAGAACTTTCCGGTTTAAAAGAAAGAATTACAAAAATTATATGGAGTTGCACTAGTCCGGGCAATAAACCGGATTTTAATTATAGTATAGATCCTGATTCTTACAACTGGTTCCTGGAACAAAATATCAGTATCACAAAAGTCGATAATCGCTGCCCGGAGTTAATATACGATGATAAACTGGTGGAAACTCTTTCTTCAATAAAAAATGTATTCTCAGATCCATATGTTAATAGTATCTTAGAAACTAAGTCGGATTTTGCTAAATCCCCTGGTGTTGAATTACTTTCACTTTATCTTCATTACCCCGATTATTTCTCTCCTGATACTTCTGACATTTTCAGCGTTAACAGATCAAATCCTGTTTTTATATATGATTCTGTTCCTGAAGCATTAGATCATATTCTAAATGGCGAAACGCAAAAGCAGCAACAGGTTTTAGAGTCTTTTCCAACTGATAAATCGGCATATCAGGTGGATATCAGGGAAATAATTGATGTAACAATTGATAAATATGGTCATGATGAATGGATAAGTTGTGTTTTAACCAATGAATTGCATAGGCATCTGGGAATATATGCAAGCATTGGTGCAAAAATGGGAACAAGAGCAAAAGAATATTTTGGAACCGGTGTTGATGAGATGGAAATTATAACCTATGCGGGAACCACTCCTCCGTTCAGTTGTATGAACGACGGACTGCAGGTAAGTACCGGCGGGACATTAGGACATGGATTGATTAGTGTTGATAGTGAAGATCTGAAACTGCCAAAGGCCAAATTCACTTACATGGACCGCTCAATTACAATTTCTTTAAAAGATGAATACCGAAAGAAGATTGAAAGCCAGATCAAAGAACTGGTTATTATCCATGGGCTGGACAGTAATATATATTGGGAGCTTGTAAGAAAAGCGGCCATTAGCTACTGGGCCAACTGGGACCGCCATGAGATCTTTGATATTATGGTTATTCAGGATATTCAATAAACAAAACAGTTACGTGTTATGAACTCAAGAAGCTTGAAATATGCTGGTAGTTGATATGTTTTATTCTTTCAAAACCAATCATCATTTTATTATTTAGATCCTCGCTAAAGCCAAAAAAATGGTGTGAATGGATAATGAGATGAAAAGATAAAGCTTATGTGAAAAGGTTGGACTAAAATTATAGAATTTATAGTAGAAAGCACCCACGTGACACGACTGAAGACAATCGCCACAAAGTGTGCATGTTATTCCCGGTTTTTTAGCTGTAATATCTTTCAAACTTAATGCATCGTATCTGCAAACATCTGAGCAACTTTCACAAAATGTACATTGAGAGCCAATCCTCAGCCGGAAAGGATTTATATGTTTTAAATAATTGACCACAGTACCAATCGGGCAATACAGGATGCAATGTATCATCTTTCCATTTTTACGCGATTTTATTATAATCAGCACAATGCCGCCTGTTCCAAAAGCAATGGCACCAATAGTTGCAAACAGATGATCAATACCCAGTATCCTGAATATTATTGTCAGCATTACTATTGCCAACAGAACAATATGCTTAACCCTCATTTTCGATCTTAAACTTCCTCTGTTAATACCCTTATTTGAAACAATACCGTCGATAGCACCAAAATAGCATAAATGGCTGCACCATGCCGGACCCGATAAAATAATAGTGCATATAAACAGAATAACCATAAATGTAATCTCTCCGCGATATATTGGCCCGGATAATATTATTGCAGGAACTGGCAGGTGAAGTTTCCCTGTCATAAGAAATTTATCTGATACGAGAATACCAAGTATAAGCTGACTAAAGAATACTACTGAAAAAATTGTCCAGGTGGTAAGTCGCCAGCGGGGTATCTTATCTGGAAATTGCATGTTATAGGAAACAACAGAACCATATATTGCTAATATGATTATTTCTATCCAACCAGCTCCTTTGATAAAACGTTCAGCCAGAATAAAAGGTCTGTCAAGCTTAAGCTGAATTAAAGAAAGAATAGTGATAACAAAAAGAAAGACCCCAACAGGAAGTACAATTTTCTTTCTCACTTTTTAATCCTTTTTCAAGTATGTTTCTACTTCATAATTCTTTTCACGTTCATTTGCCATCTCAAGCCATGTTGGTAAAACCTCTTCAAGAAATTCCTGCTTTTCAAAATTTAGTTTCTTCATGTCGAGTCCAACAAAAGCCTGTGCTTTTGCTTTTGTGGAAATATCGGGATAGGGTACTTCTTTATTAAATCCAAGATCGGCAAGTAAACGAGTCAGTTTAATTCTTGCTTCCTGAGCAATGGTTATACCTGTCGAAATTACCCTTCCTACCTCTACAGGTGAATGAAAAGAAGCACCATGACTTGCTGCAGCATAATCCCAACGCCATTGTGCATGACGAATATCAATCAGGATATTTTTCATCTGATTCTCCGTTGCCCCAAGTTCCCAGGCTTTTTTTGATTCCACATGGGCATGTACCAGCAGCTTTTCCAGTTCGTCTCTGTTTTCTATAATTTTATCCTGACGTTCATACACATCTCTCAACAGCCTCTCTGTTTCCTGGCGGTGACATACCTGACAGGAATTTGAAATGTTTTCAAGCGGACTTACAATATGGTGACTTGTAAATTTCTGTCCACCCTCACTAATGTAAGGCATATGGCAATCGGCACAGGAAACTCCCCTGCTGGCATGAGTCCCGGTCAGATATATTTCGTAGCCGGGATGTTGCGCTTTCAGCATAGGTGCTTTACTAAGAGCATGTGTCCAGTCGGAAAAGTCCATAGCATCATAGTATTCCTCCATATCCTCGGCTTTAAAACCGTTATCCCACGGGAACATCAGATACGGTACTCCCTTAACAACATTTTCGTTAAAATAATACTCTGTATGGCACTGTGCACAAATAAGACTTCTCATCTCCTGATGTGAAGCCATGTCAATATCCTTGCCTATCCGTTCGAATGCTTCCCTGAGGGCAGGCCTGGTAATTTGCAGGTTCATTGTTTCAGCATCGTGGCAATCGGCACATCCAATCGGGTTTATTATTTCATGACCTTTTGTTTCCCAAGTACCTATATAAAATTTTGCTGCTCCAATCTCATTCATTAACCTTGGAACATCCGGACTTTTACACGTCCAGCATGTATTTGGCATCGGGCTTTTTCTTTCACCCGCTGGACCACCGGTGCGTAATGTATTCCAGACATCTTTAACCGAATAATAATGCCCCCGTGATTGCTTATAGTCTTTCGAAAAACCATATCCTGCCCAAAGGATAACCAATCCGGGATCAACCTCCAGCATATCGATGGTTACTGATCCGTGATATTTACTTCGAAATGTTGTGTCGGAAGTTTTTAAATAGGACTGATATTCCTTAGGGAAATTTTTACCCCATATTTCATTTCTTGGTTCAAACTGAGAATAGCCAACCTGAGGTGTATATGCATATACAGCTTCTGTTCTTCTTTCTATAATTGAAGATGCTAACAAACCCAGGAAGAAAACTATAACTGCCGTTGCCAGGAACAATACCCAGCCTATTACAGGTTTTAGTCTGATCAATTCGCTAAGTGGTTTCATACTGATGCGTATTATAAAGTAAAGTTTTGTTTTTATCAGTTTGTGATCTGTTCTTTATTATTCAGTTTTTTCAGCCAGTCGGGGACCGGACTCCCCGGTAAAGGCACACGTGCATTGGGTACACTCGACAGACTGTTTACCCTGCCATGCGGAGTTTCGCGGTGGCAATCCCCGCATTGCCTTTCTTTTATGTGATAATTATAATCTTTAACTGTTGCCGTCAACTTATTGTCGGATATTATATTCTCATGACAGCGAATGCAATTTAACTGTACAACTTCTTTGCCTTCGTCTTTAATGAAAATAACCTGAGGTTCTTTTCTTAAAGTAAATATAGCAGCATGCCTGAGTCCGTCCTTCGCTTTAAAATAATATTTGTTAAACACATTATTATGTGGGACATGACAATCGTTGCAGTTTGTAACCTCACGATGGGCGCTGTGGCTCCATGTTGCATACTGAGGTGCCATGATATGACAATTAACACAGGTAGCAGGATTATCAGATAAATATGAATGAGCTTTTGAAATCCTGAAGGAAAATATTAACAGACCAACCAGAATTCCGAGTATTACTATAACAGGTATTTTCCACCTGTCGGGAGGTATGAAGTATTTAAAAAACTTGTTAGATTTCATAAAATCATACCTTTTGATCTTAATAAAGATACACTATTACATAACAATTTTAACCGGTAACAGATATTTAGAACTATTCTTAATTGAAGAGGTGCCAAAACAAAGTTCCCTGCCTGTTAGCCAGGCAGGGAACTTTTACAAATCATATTTATTACCTTTATTGGCTTGATATGATTTGTTTTAGTCTTTACGGCGAGGTCCGTGTGGTCCCTTGCGCTCTTTAATAAACTCATCGTATTTTTCCTGCTGATCGGCATTAAGTACTTTCTTTACATCAGCATCCAGTTTTTCTCTCAACTCCCACCTTGCATTTCGTTCACCAACACAATCATTTTTATATTCCTGATTAATATTCTTTATTGCCACGATATGATCATAATGAAGCTGCAGGATTTCCTTTTCCTGTTCGGTATTTAAACCAAGTTCTTCAGCCATATCATATACCAGGAGCTGTACATTGCAGGAATCCGGTCCGCGAAAACCTGGACCACCGGGACCTCCCGGCCCACCACCTTTGTATCCGCGCTGAGCATTAACACCTGTCATCATAAAAATCAGCAACCCTGTAAATGCTGCTATTAACCCTGATTTGACTATCTTTTTCATCTTATTAAATATTATTTTGAATTTATTTTCCGGGTAAATGTATACAGTTGCTATCGTAGCTCAAAACGAAATCGACAAAGAGAGTAAGTCTATCGATAAACATTAATATTGTTTCAATGAGGTTATGATATTTTCCTAATTAATAATACCCTTTGCAGAGTTTATTGATCTTTCTTACCAAAACACGAACATCATGATTTTTTATAGTTTTATTTTGCACAGGGTTATTCTTTAAAACCTAATATTTTATTTAATCTGATTAATTGTCAAATTTTTTTATAATATGACCAGTTAAAACTAAAACTTAAACATCAAGAATCAATTAAATTTCTTGAGGATGAAAGGTTGGTATTAATAATTAACAGGAATAATGGATTCATAATCTTCAACACTTGCACCTGATAAACAAGCTTCAATGATTTTATTACCGGTAGCTGATAATTCAGATTTATTATATTTTAATAATTCACTTTTAAAGAATTCATTAAGAATATTTGCTCCGGCATCGTATCCTTCCGTACCAACTTCAATCTGCCGATGAACCTGTAAAAACCGTGAAGGAATTTTTGCTCCTTCAATGGTAAGATAATTCAGCTCAAACCCCAGTAAAGGACAGCGGGCATATTGATACTGGTCACTTCTTAACTTTGCATTTCCACGCCTTGTAAGGTATTCTCTCATCAATAATTGAGGTTTGAACCCGACCTTCCAAGTTCCAATATATTGATTCGGAACTAATGTATACCTCATTTGGGGAGCCTGAATGATCTGTTCAAGCAACATATTTGCATGTTTTGTCATTTTCCCTGCAGCAAATGGCCAATATGAGCCCACTCCTTCGCTTTCCATTCCACCACCGTTAACTATACTTGGATTTGCATGACCCCTGGGCGAAACAAGTCTCCATAACCATGCAAGAGCGGGTGGTAAAATATGAAATAAACCGATAATACCATAGTTCGGATTTTCTTTTGTGCAAGGCGGCGTTCGAACCCCAAAACTTCTAATATCTACACTAACCGGATTATTTATAACACGGGGCACAATGTCCCTTGGAACAATAACTCTGGGATTCGGACATCTTTTACCAAGACTATCTTCTATGTGGTCCCATATTAACGCAGTACTATCCGGATTCGATTTAATATTCAGAAATAATAAAGGTTTTTTTGGCTTGATTGTTAATTTCTCAAGAAAAGGATCATCACCATAATCAATAATACTATCTACCCGTATAAACCAGGCATTCTCAGCGTCCAGAACAGTTAACTTGCCATCATTATTCTGAAGGGCAGGGTGACAAAGTGCCATATCATCAGTAACAGGGTTAAAAGAACAGAACAGGGGCAGATTTATAAACCTTTTTTCATTGGTAATTATATTTTCCCCTAATAAGACCTGACCATTTGGTTCCCTTACAATATTTTGCAACATTTCACTCTTCCCGCCACCACTTGCACCTTCATGCATAAATGTAGTTATGTTATCATAAGGGCTCACAACCTGAACCGTTGAGCAATGCGCTGTAATCCAACCTTCTTTCTCCCCTTTCGATAATAATGCACCGTATAAACCTTTTTTTGCACTGGGCCCCGGATACAGATTGTATGAGAATATCTCATGTAAGTTCTCGGAACGTTTGTGTACCACTATTTGTTTCCCCCTGAAATGAGTATGCCGAAATGTTGGTGCAATATAAACCACCGAATCTATTGAAAATTCTTCAGGAAGTTCATTTATAGCTATAATACTTTGCAGCATGGAGAGCCCCATTGCAAAAAAACCCGCATTGGAAGGAGCTATTGCCATACCTCCTGATCCGATATTATCTCTTCCGGCAAAATAGAAAAAAACGCACAAATCCTGTTCTTTTAACCAATCAATTGTCTCCTTTTTCAATAAATCAAACTCATATCCAAACCTGTCCCTGAAATGTCCCTTATCGCTGGGCAAATCATCAGCAACTGTCATTGTATCAGGATCCCTGCGCCTCATATAGGGTTCTGTATAATTTGCAGAAATTCCATTGCTTACTCTGTGTACTATTGCCTCTGTAATTACACCAACGTCGGGAATGTTGTATTTTACTTCAAAGGAATTATTATTCTCACCACCCACAGCAATTGTCACCAGCTGATCAACTGAATTAAATATATTATACGATCTGCAACTGCTAAGGATAACATAAACGTTTTCAGGCAGATTTATTCTTTTCTTTTCAAGTACTTTAAATAAAGTGTTCATACTTCCAATTTCAAAATTTATTATTATGCATGAAAGGCTCTCTCATATTGCATCTTATCTCCGGTTTCTCCTTGTATTTATCGTCCTTTTATTTGTTACTTATTAAGCCGGATATTTGCGAATTTCACATTATTCCCGGTAGTAAATATAGATTATTTATACTTCATTAATGAAGCAGAACAATTTCAATACTATAAAATAGTTATACAGTGTTTTTAACCGCCGATGAATGAATTATGTTCATTGAACCTGCCGACAGGTAATTCTTTTTCCCCCTTGTTCTTTATCTGTTCATTAGTAAGTATATGCTTTAATTAAGAAATACCTTATATAATACGTGCATCCCTTTTTATTAAAATACCTGAATTTTAATACTTATCGCTGGATCAGGAATATTTAATAATTATCTGCCAGATGATCTCAATTCTAAATGAAGTGTTTATTAATGAATTCCTGGAATTTTTCTTTATACTGATCACTTACCGGAATATAGACATCCTTATCGAAGATAATCCGGCTGCGTTCAATTGTTGTTATTTTATTAAGGTTTACAATGAATGAGCGATGTACACGCATGAAGTTTTCCGGTGGCAATTTATCTTCCAGCGATTTCATGCTCATTAACGTCATAACAGGTCTTGCATTTTCGAGATGGATACGCACATATTCACGCATGCCTTCAATATATTTGACTTCTTTAAGCTTGATACGCACCACCTTATATTCTGTCTTTACAAACAAATAATTTTCCTCATCCGACTGATTACCATTTGTTTTGCTTATAGCTTGAAAATAAATTTTTGCTTTATTTGCTGCTTTCAGAAAATCGGTATAGTCAATAGGTTTTAATAAATAATCGAGGGCGTCAACCTTATAACCTTCTATGGCATATTCACTATATGCAGTAGTAAATATAATTTCAGGACCTGACTTCAGGGTTTTGATAAATTCCATACCGCTCAGATCGGGCATGTTAATATCAACGAACATAAGATCGACATTCTTTTCACCCTGAAGTACTTCCATAGCTTCAAATGCGCTGCGACATTCAGCCACAATCTCCAGAAAAGGTGTTTGCCTGATAAAATCGGAGATTTGCCGAAGGGCTAATGGTTCATCGTCTATTGCGATACAATTTATCTTCATACCTGATCAATTTCATTATTTGTATTGAAATAAGGAAAAACGATATCAACCTCAAATTCATCACCCCGATCGTAAATGTTCATTGAATAGAACTTGCCAAATAAAAGATCCATCCTGTTGCGGGCATTATCTAATCCTATTCCGCCTGATTCTTCATCAACCGGTAATGAATCGTGTTTACTGTTCCTAATACTAAAGTGAATATTGTTGCCGGTAATTTCCAATAAGATATGAATGTATGAACTGTTATGATATTTAACTCCAAACTTAAAGGCATTTTCAATAAACGAAATAAATAGAAATGGCGGTAACTGAATTTCCAGTGAAGAACCTGGGAACTTTGTTTTTATTTCAACTTTATCATTTATCCTGAGCCGCATGAGTTGAATATAGCTTTTCAGGAACTCGATTTCTTTTTTCAGCGTTGTTTTGCCCTGATTTGAATCGTATAGCATATACCGCATCATTTTCGACAGGCGAACAATGGCTTTCTTTGCATCTTCTTTATTGTATTCTACCAGTGCATGGATATTGTTCAGTGTATTCATAAAGAAATGCGGACTGATCTGGTTTTGTAGCGCGGTCAGCTTCGACTGCAAATGTTCTTTTTTCATTTCTTCCCTGTCGCGTGCCTCTTTCAATACTTTTGATGAATAATGTATTGCTGCACTGAATCCGACGATAAGAATTGAAATAATTACATTGTAAGTATACATAAGATACTGCGGATATGGAGGATAAAACCTCATCCCCCTACCACGGAATCTGCCACCATGGTGGAAAGGGCCTCCCGGCCTTTGTGCATGATGTTCAAGTAGTTCACCGATATCTTCGTTCCCCGGAAATACATTACCGATAAGCTTAAATATTTGTTCATTTACAACATGTTGATAAACAAAAATGTAGTTTACTATCAATATGAGGCCAACAGTACTCAGAATATAGATTAAGCGCCGGTTTTTCGTTTGCAATAGCGGTAATAACGGAATGTGTATTATAAATATCAGGAAAAAGGGTACTATCCGCACCCAACCCAGAATTATCTTTTTCTTGTATGTCGGATTATCGAATTCAAGAAAGAAAAGGGGCATAAAGATAAGTGCACTCCATATAACCAGGTAAACAAGTAATTCAATTACATTCCAGTTCTTAATGCTCAAATATTTGTTCAGCGATTTCATTTATTATTAAACTGATATGTAAAATTATTAAAACATCGGCAACCGGATTAATAATTTCAACATAACGACACTTTTCATCAACAAAGTTACGTGTTATCTATTTTTATACTTTTATCCTGTAATCACTTTAAACTAATCTGGACATTATGACTGGTAATACTGATAATCTTACAAAAGCAGAACTGCAACTTCTGGAACGTTTTCAGGAGCAGGAAATAACAGGAACAATTCTTTACAACAAATTAAGCAGGCGGGAAAAAGATAAGAATAACAGCAAACTCTTAAAAAAAATGGCTGAAGATGAGCTTAAACACTATAATCTTTACAAACAACTTACCGGTAAAACTATTAAACCCAACCGGTGGCAAATATTTGTCTATAACTTTTTTGCATTTGTTCTTGGACCAACTTTCGTTCTGAAACTCATGGAAAAGAACGAAGAAAACGACCAGGTTTTGTATTCAAAACTGGAACATGTGCCGAATGTAAGGTCAATCATTGAAGATGAAGAAAAGCATGAACAAGAACTCATCGGTATGATCCGTGAAGACCGTATAAACTACATGGGATCTGTGGTTCTTGGTCTTAACGACGCATTGGTTGAACTTACCGGTGCTCTTGCCGGGCTTACCTTTGCCCTGCAAAACCCGGGACTCATTGCACTTACAGGTTCCATCACAGGTATTGCAGCTGCTTTTTCGATGGCGGCATCGGAATATCTTTCAACCAAATCGGAAGGCTCTGAGAAACATGCGGTAAAAGCTTCCATTTATACAGGTATGGCATATATTCTTACAGTTGTTATTCTTATTCTCCCGTATCTGCTTTTTAAAAACGTATTCATTTCACTAGGATTAACACTGGCAGCAGCAGTTATAATCATTGCTGCCTTCAATTATTACTATTCGGTTGTTAAAGAAGAAAAATTCATCCGCAGATTTGGCGAAATGGTAATATTAAGTATAGGGGTAGCCCTTTTAAGCTTTGGTGTCGGTATGCTGCTGAGAGGATTTTTTGGGATTGAGATTTAACCAGATTAACCAACTTTCTTATTCAATCCATCTTTTTCAATAGTGCGGTTAAGTTTCCCGGAAATAAGTCCTTCGGTATCTATTTCGCAGCTATTGAAGCCAAAATTTATAATTGAAGCTGAAACTTCCGGAAAAATGTCCCTGAGATCATCAATCTCTTCAGAGGGTACTTCAATACGGGCCGAACCTTTGCTTATACGCACTCTGACATCGCTAAATCCTTTATCACTGATAAAGTTCTCTGCCATTTCCACCATGTGTAGTTTTTCCCTGGTGATATTCTCTCTATATGGGAAACGACTACTCAAACAAGGGCTGGCCGGTTTATTCCAGTTTGTTAAACCATAATAACGCGATACTAACCGAATGTCTTCTTTATTGAATTGACATTCTGCCAGGGGTGAATAAACCTTATGAATTGCTGCAGCTTCAAGTCCGGGGCGGTAATCGCTAAAATCAGAAAAATTGTTGCCATTTAGCACATAATAACCTTTGTATTTCTCTGATATCAGTTCTTCGAGTTTAATATAAAGGGCCGATTTGCAATAGTAACAACGATTAATTGGATTGCTGGTATAATTTGTATCTTCGATTTCTCCGGCATCTACCTCATCCAGAAGAATATCATATTTCATACAAAATTTTCTTGCATCATCCAATTCACGCTGTTTTACCGATGCCGATGCTGAAATTACAGCTATTGCATTTTGTTTACCGAGTATTTTTCTCGCGGAATATGTTACTAAGGATGAGTCTATTCCTCCTGATAATGCTATCACCACCTTATCAGTTTTAATATACCATGCTTCCAGTTTATTAGCCAGTTCTTTTGCTTTATCCATAACAGATTGTTTTAATCATTATATTAAAAAGTAAAAGTATGAAATATTAATAAAAGATTTTATCGTCTTTTATTCTTTTAGGTGTTTCAGTCTTCTACGCATTACAACTTACCGATATTTGTTCGCAGTTCACCAATTGAGTGTTTTAAGATTGATAAATGTACCGTAATTTTAATTAAAACTCTTTTGAATACTTATAGGGGACCAGGTTATACGATAGTTCAAAATCAATTTGGCGAAATCAAAGCTGAATATGGCGGGAATTATTGCGAACAGATAAACCTGAGCCGAAGATTAGTAGCAAAAATGCAAAAAGTCACAATTAATATTTTAATGTTGACTTTCTTATAACCTCACTTAAAACCAAAACCATGAATAACTGAATTAAGTCTTAATGTTCCGGCAATGAAAAAGAGTGAATTTCAGTATCAGAAAAGGATCAATAACGATTCAGTTAATTAAATAAAATGCAACTTTGCGGATATAGTGCTCTTTTTTTTTAATGCCCTTAACATTCTTTTCTATAGACAGAACTTTTGCTCAGGATGAAACAAAAATCGAAATTAATAAATGCGTGAGATTAAGTGCAGGCTTTGTTGTCGGAGGATATATTTTAGACGAAACACAAAATTTTCTGACCGGGGGCTTATTTCAGTACTCATATAATATTAAGATAAATAACAGAATTGGAACCGGATATGGTGTCGGAGTCGACTTCCTGGAAAAAGATTTTTTCATACCATTATATTTAAATTCTGTTGCTTTCATCACACCGGAAGAGAGATCACCATTTGTGGATTTTCAGACTGGCTATTCAGTTGGCTGGAGCGGCAGATATAAAGACTACGACAGTTATAATTTCAATGGCGGACTAATGCACGGTGGCGGCATAGATTATTAAATAAAATCTTTTGATTACTTAGCTCTACTCATCAGCCTGGAATACAGGCACCAGTATGCTAACGCCGAATACCGGTTAAATGGTGAAAATCCTGTAAAAACTGATATCAGTTACCCGATGGTTACTCTTACTCTTGGAGTAATGTTAAAACAGGGCTAACGTTTTTATTTTTCTGTATATTCTTTAATTTTATGTCTGTTTTATTTCAGCCTCATTGTTGATATGAATATTATTCTTGGCATTGCTTTTCTTATTCACGCAGTATTTCATCTCATCGGATTTCTGGTGCCATGGCAGGTCGCCAGTATGGAAGAAATGCCTTACAGAACAACTCTTTTTAATGGAAGAATTGATATTGGATTTATCGGAATTCGTATCATAGGTATGTTGTGGCTTTTAACTTCTTTTTGCTTTTTTCTGGCAGCAATTGCCGCATTCCTGTCGCTGTTATGTTGTTTTCCGGCAATATTTGGAATCTGTGCATTCTCTATATTACTTTCTGTCGCTGGCTGGCCGGATACCGTGGAAGGCACAATAAGCAATATAATACTGATTGCACTTTTAATTCTTACTAAATATTTTATCTAGTACACTAAGAGTTGTAATATAAAAAAGAAATCGTCTTAAAAGTTAAAGAAAAGCAATATTGCCTCAAAGACTCTAAATCTCCAGGATACACAAAGAACTTATTTTCAATGTATTAAATTTGTGAATATTTAGCGAATGGTGTCTTCGGGGCTTGTTTTTCAACATAGAAGACAGCCTCATCGGCTTTTATTTTTTTAAAGAATAATTATCCGGTTAAGCTTATTCTTATCATTCCGACAATTGCATCTTTCTTACCTCCTGCCAAAGGGTTGAGAATGTATTGAAAATCCGGTTGAATGGCAATTTTTGTATGCAGCTGCAAGATATAACTCAGTTCAAATGCGGTTTCCGATCCGGCAATATCAGAAACAGGGTCGGAAATACAGGTGTGTGCAACCCCAAACGTAAGGATATCGTTCGAATGTTTTTGACCGAAGCCTGATAAATTGAATCCCGCACCAAAATACAGCGGATTGATATTGTAATCCTTCGGAGCCCATCCAAACTGGAAAAAAGTTCCTAAATAAAGACCTTCTCCACCGGAATTAATAATATCCTGATCATTCAGAAAATATAATCCGAAGTTCCCTGTGCGCTGTTCTGTAGAATCAGAAAGACTACTGAATGTCCAGTTATGGTACTGATATCCTATTTTAATTACTCCGTTTAAAGAACTTATTGACTGAGAAATCTGTATTTCCGTAATGTTCAGATAACCTTCTGTTCTCCCGATGTTATGATTCAGGTTGTATTGATCTTCGTCAAGGCTAAGCGGATCACCATCGTAAATTCCTGTCTGCAGGGCAAAGGATTCTGAAAAATCATATCTTAAAACCGAACTTAGTGCTGTTTTTTGGAAAATAGGCACAGGCAGATTCAGTGGAGCCAATGACATTATTCCGAAAGAACTGTTAATCAGATTGCATGAGTTTTCTGTAACATGAAAATCAGCATTCAGATCATTTATGCCTATAGTAACCGAAAGGTTACTTATCTGCTGCTGATAATATGCCAGAAACAAATATGTATTATGACCGTTTTCAATATTATCGAAAGCCTGAATATCTCCTGTTAACTGAGCTGACGGAATATCGCCGTGAGTATTCTCAACTTGCAGAACTACCTTACCTCCTTTCCAGAGTCCGAGTCCCTCAGTATTAATTATCATTAATAAATCAATAATACCAAGATATGCATTGCCTGTTTTTATACCTCCGTAAAAATTTCTGGCTGCATCACCAGTATAAGATGCTTCACAATTAAATGGCTCGCATATGGATTCATCCTGAGCAATATTCGAGTTAAACTGAGATGCCAAAACCGATACAAAAATGAGCGTAAAATTTCTCATTGTTGTATTAATATTAACAAATTTTTTCATATCTGTTAGTTTGGATTTCCCGGTAAACCAATTACTCTATTTACACTCACAGTTACGAAAGGTATCGGCAATTAGGGTGATTTGCAATAACTAAAATAAGTGATATTTAAATGCTGTTAAATTCCCGCCGTTAATATTATTAGAATATTGTATGTTAATAAAGAGCCCGGCAATAAAAAGATTACCGGGCTTTTCAATTTCATCTCAATAAAACATCTATTCGATTATAATTTTTTGTGTATGCAATGATCCGGCTGTTTTTATTTTCAGTATATATACTCCTGCATTTAATCCATCCGGTAAAATTACATCTCCCGGAATGTACTCTGACACAGAGAATACTTCTTTACCGGAAATGTCATACAGATTGAGTCCCTGAATTACCAGATCGCCGGAGTATCTAATTCTTATTGTCCCGACAGAAGGGTTCGGATATACAATAATATCCCGGGAGCCAATGTTGTTTTCTGCAATTGATTCAGGTTCAACATAGGTAAATATTATATCGTCGAAGAAATAAATATCCTGATCGGTATTTCCAAAATCGAAGAACAGAGTTAGCCTGTCATATGTGTCGCTCGGTTCACCATTAAAATTATAGGACACCGTTGTCCATTCATTTATAGTTGTAAGATCAAATGGGATCTGCGTTGTAACACTCAATGCCG
Source organism: Bacteroidales bacterium (assembly GCA_016929525.1). Taxonomy (GTDB): domain Bacteria; phylum Bacteroidota; class Bacteroidia; order Bacteroidales; family UBA10428; genus UBA10428. Next base: position 28,185 of record JAFGIP010000121.1, on the reverse strand, counting down.
GTGCTTCAAGCTTGCATAATATCTCACAAGCCTTGGGAGCATACACTTTCATTATTATGGTATTGTTGAAATCAAAATTGAATGTATATGGCAGATCAGTAAATATTCCTCCCCATGTCTGCGCAGTTTCCAGTTTATATGTCTGACCAACGTTATCACTGATATTTATTCCTTCCATAAATGGGTTGGTTATCTGCTCAAAAGTGCCGCCATCAAAAGGTACCCAATCAGGTATGACCGTTTCAAAATTGCAAATAACTATATCATTACTAATGGCTACTTCAATACTGTCTGCCATAGTTCCGCATCCGTTTTCAACTTCAACTATAACAGTTCCTCCGTTCTCTGCCCAGTCGGTTGTAACCTCTGTTGTTCCCTGACCGCCGGTTATTGTAACATTTTCGGGAACTGTCCAAAGATACGTGCTGCTCAGTATACTGTCAATTCTGAAATCAACCCCTGTTTCATTAGCAGCAATATACGTCGGCCCTTCGATCATTGGAGTTCTAATCGTCACCGGCAACATTACAGAATCTTCAGTACAAACACCGGTATAGTTTATTAGAACGGTTCCCGTATCGCAACCCCAGTTGACAACCACAATATTTGAGTCAGTTTCACCAACAGGAACTGTACCTGCAGGGAATGACCATGAATACGTCCCTGATGCCAGTACAGGTATTGAGAACACCAGACCGGTTTCCTGAGGATGCACAAGATCTTCTCCCTTTATTTCAATATCAATGGTGCTTACTATATGCTCAATTAAAACGGTATCACAGTCAGTCTCTAAGGTTAATCTTAATGTATCCGAATCGCATGACCAGTTCACCCATACACTGTCGTTATCCTGGCCGGAAATAATTTCCGCCCCGTCAGGCACTTCCCATATATATTTATTGGCAGGTATCAAAGAGGTGAACAATATATCCCCCTGTCCGGGAACCACTTCTGAAGGTCCGTTGACTGCTGAGTTTTCAGGTTGCTGATAAACCCTTACATAATCGATCTCCATGGTTACAGGATCGTCAAATATAGCATCATCGATCGTTCCGCCAAGGTTACCTCCCATTGCAATATTCATTATCAGATAGAAAGGTTTGTCATAAGGCCATTGCTGCCATCCTGTACCCAGGTTATTATAAACGTGGTAAACAGAATCATCAACAAAAAATGAAATTGAATCGGGATTCCAGTCAATTCCATACACATGAAAAACCGATTCGGCATCGGGAACTTCCATTGAAGAACCATCGCCGCTGGCTCCATAGTTTGTTAAACAATGAATGGTGCCCGTTACCTCTCCCGGATATCTCCCGACATATTCCATTATATCTACTTCACCATTATTAGGCCACGTTCCGTAATATTGCTGATCACCAAGCATCCATAGCGCAGCCCAAACACCATCTCCTCCGGGAAGTTTTGCCGATATTTCAATTCGGCCATAAGTAATTTCAAACAGATCGTTGGTGATAAGCCGTGCAGAAGTGTAATCTCTTCCTCCCATTGATTCATTTCTGGCTTCAATAATCAGTACTCCGTCTTTTACACGCGCATTGGCAGTATCCCTGTAAGTATAGTACTGTTGTTCATTATTTCCCCAGCCGCAAAGCCAGGGGCAACCATCACCCACGTCGTAGCCCCAGTAATTGGTATCTGCCAGTCCGTCGGTATCAAATTCATCTGACCAGACCAGGAATTCACAATCGGGTTGAGCTGAGACTGAAGAAATACTCAAACAACCCATGAAGATCAAACCTGATAAACATTTAAGAAATGATATGTTTTTCATCGCTGTAAAATTATAGTTAATAGCAATTAGAATTAGTGTAATGCCTAATATACATTAACTTGTTGTGATTTGAAATCTTTTATCCATGAAATATGTAACATATACAGCAATGACGAAATCAGGTTTATAAGGTACGCAGGTGAGATAAGACATGAACAATTCAACAATTACACGATTAAACAAACAGTTTAAAGTTTATGGTTGATCGATGATTGGTTATAACTTACATGTATTCAGTTAGTATCCGGCTTGCAGAAAGTATAATTTCGTTGTAACTTAACTCTGTTAATATCTATTCATTAATAATCAGAAATAACAATGCCATGAAAATTCTAGCCAGATCAGTATTGATCATCTCCTGTATGATCCTGTTTTGTTCTTCTACCAGTGTAAAGCTTACTTTACTCAGACCTGCCGTTATTGATGTCCCCCAACATATAAAAACACTGGTGATTATAGATAGAACAGCATCACCGGAAAGCAGGGTCAATGCATTGGAAGAAGTGATGACAGGTGAACTTATGAGACAAGATGAACAGGCAGCACAGAATGCTATTGAAGGGGTTGTGGAGACCATACAGAATGCGCCAAGGTTTAAAATAATCAGGGGTACTGAAAGATACAAAGGAGAAAGCAGCGGAATGGTATTTCCTGAAGCATTACCATGGAGAATTATTCAGAATTTATGCCAGAAATATAATGCCGACGGAGTAGTTGCCATTGAAACCCTCGATTCGGACTATATTGTCACTAACACTTCGCGAAAAGTTGAAGAACAAGATAAAGACGGTAATAAGATCCTGGTAGTTAAACACTATGCCGAAGGTGTCGCAACGATCAACCTGGGATTCCGGATGTACGATCCGACCGGGCAGGGAATTACAGACCAGTATCATTTCTCTGAAACACGACGATGGCAACACAGCGGGGCAACTCCCGCAGCTGCAGTGCAGGGTATGATTGATAAAACAGCTTCGATAAACCAGACCAGCAGATATGCAGGAAATCTGTATGGAGAAAGGATCTCTCCTGTATATTATACCATTTCAAGATATATTTATGACAAGCCCAAAAAGAACTCTAAACTTACAGAAGGTGTCAGAAAATCGAAAGTTGCAGACTGGGATGGTGCCATCGATGCATGGATGGTTGCTTACCGGAAAGGCAAAGCAAAACACCGGGGAAGAGCTGCATATAATATTGCCGTAGCGTATGAAGTACTGGGCGACCTGGATAAAGCCCTTGAGTGGTCTGCAAAAGCTTATACCGAATTTGACGAAAAAAGAGCCGATGAATATCACCATGCACTGAAAAGAAGGATTAATGAAGAAGCCATCGTGAGAATGCAGATGGGGGAACAATAAAATATATTGAATTCATTATCTGTTAAAAACAGCCAGTCAGCTATTTCTTCAATCTTTACATATCGCGGTTTGTAGCTATTAACCGGGATAATGCGCCATGGTTATATTTTTATCCTTCTCCACTGCCGAGTGTAAATTCAACTTCTGTGTTATTGTCTCAAGTTCTTTTATTCTGCCCTTGAAATATTTAAAATTGATCCCGTTATATTTTTCCTGTTCCTTTTCAGAATCGTCATAATGCCCTTGTCCCAGGTGAACCACCATCTCCGATGTTGCATTGTCGGGCATTTTATCAAGAATTTTCTTTAACCTGCTTTCACTCCCATTCTTATAAAAAGTATCAATAAAATAATCCGGACAGGTAACATTACCTCCATTGAATATCTTCATCTTTCTGGTAATGCTGTCGCCGGTAAGACTTGCAATATTTACCAGAGCCTGGTCGAGTCCTTTGCTTTCCACGATCTTTATGCCCCGGTAAAGACCTTCCCTTTTCATCCCTGAAAAGCGAAATCCCCATATTTTTTCGCGGCTTATCAATATCGGGTTTCTTATCGGTAATTCATATTTTGCCGCCAGTAACAAGTACACCTTGAAAAAATCGGGGAACAATCCCATGATACCACAATGACAACTGACATGATTGGGTTCGACACCCGCATCGATAACCAGTTTGATCTGTGCTTCGGCTTCTTTATATACATCGAAAGTATCGACCTTGTCGTAGTCGTATGAGTTCACTCCCATAAACTTTCCATTCTTTGTTAATGAAGAAACCTCGTTTTTCAGTACGGGCGAACCGGCATTAAAGCTCAGGTGAATGCCAAATTTAACATCCGGTGCTTTCGACCTGCATTCTTCAGCATATTCTTCGATTCTTTTTTTCGAATCGGGGAAAGTGGTAATAACAGAAATGGTATTTACACATTTTGCAGATACTGCTTCTTTGATACCTGCATCGATAAAATCGTGTGCGCCGAAGTCGTCGGCTGTTACAATCAGCTTTTTCATATATCGGGGTTTTATTTCAGGATATAAACTTTATTATCAGATTAGTATTGCATTTCCGTAAAACCTGCTTACCCGGGTTTCATCCACAAACGAAACTGCATAACGTGGTAAGCGATTGTGCAATTTACGGCATTCCTGTATCGGAATCAATATGTAATGCTTATTTATAATTAATTTATTACCTGACCTTTGGATTATATGATTTTTAATTTCCCGGTTACCAATGATCACGATGTTACGGAAAGTTTATTATTCCTTTACTACAGGGTTATGACCTTTCCTGCTGACAATTCATTGTGTTCTGTAAAAAATTTAACCATTAATAGTTCCAAACAGCTCCCTGTAACTTTTCATGGCATCTGAGCAGAAAAAACTGACATTCGAGCAACCTTTTAAGGCATCTGAGCAGGAATAATTGGCTTTCGAGCATCTTTTTCAGTCTCTCCTGCAAGAAAAAATGTCTTCCTGCAACCTTATGAAGCTTTCCTGCAGGAAAAATTGCCTTCCTGCAACCTTATGAGGCTTTCCTGCGGCGCAGGAAGCACTAAAAATACCCGCAGGGAGGGTAAAACCTGCAGGACGGGTTAAAAATTTGCAGGGCCAGGCAGAGAAAGCAAAGGAGAACATCTGAATTTGATTATATTGCATAAAAATGTAATTTGCAGGAGGAAATATGAAAGGAAACATATCCGTATACAAACGTTTATATTCGTTTATAGACGTGTGTATACGAGTAAATACTTAAAGTATAAAAAATAAGTAAAAGGTACGTTTATATACTAGTTGTGCACAAGCTGATTGGAGCCTACCGATACAATTTTGGAACTGACAGATGAAAAAGCCCAAACAAAGGATTAGATTTGAGAATAATTGTAAATCAGATGATTTTTGATTCATGTTTAACTTTAATTTTAAAGCCATGAACAAAAAAATAATTTTATATCTGATTCATATTCCAGTTTGGATAATTGCTCTATTCATTGCCTATTTCTTTAGCTCGGATGATATGCCTCCTGGAGGTTCAAATTACGTGTTTTTTTCGACCACAACATTTGCATTTTGGTTCTTAGCCAGCTTTTATGCCTTTTATTCATTTTTAGTTCCCAAATACCTTGAAAAAAGTAAGAATAATAAATTTTGGATTCATACAGCTTTATTTACTATAATAATTATGCCAGCTGTTAACTTAATTCTTAGTCTGATTACTAAAGTATCTGCTCTAAGTTTATCAGAATCTTTATCTGTTCAAGGATTAGCTCCTTGGACAGGAAGTATACTTGGAACAATCTTTTGTGGTGGACTCGGTTCCCTATATCGGTTTTCAATTGATTGGTTCAATAATTTACATATAAAAAAGGACATAGAGAATATTAAACTTCAGAGTGAATTAAGTGCTATAAAATCAAAATTGAATCCTCATTTGCTTTTTAACACGTTAAACAATATATATACATTGATTCAAACTAAATCTGATAAGGCTTCTTTAGCATTATCGAAATTGTCAAATTTACTTAGATATGTTGTTTATGAAACCGAAAATAAAAAGATCACAATACAGAAAGAAATAGACATAATATTACAATACATTGATTTAGAAAAAATGAGACTTTCAAACCCTGATTCGGTTTCATTTTCCAAGAAAATTTCAAAAGAAGTTCTAGTTCCCCCTATGTTATTCTTACCTTTTATCGAAAATGGATTTAAACATAGTAACTTAAATGACTTTAATCAGAAACTTGATATTTCAATTTCAGAAAATAACAACATACTGTTATTTAACTGTATCAACACTTTCAATGACAAAACAACAAACAATGATAAAAAAGGAATTGGAATAGAACTTGTCAAAAAAAGATTAGAATTATTGTACCCAAAAAGTCATAATTTGAATATTAGTAAAGAGAATAATGAATATTGTGTAACACTAAAAATCAATTTGCCCAGTGATTAAATGCATTATTATAGAGGATGAACCACTAGCTATTGATAATTTAGTAAATTACATTTCTAAATTACCTTACATTAAATTATTAGACACTTTTAATTCAACAACCGTTGCTATTGAATATCTAAAAATAAACGATGTTGATTTAATTTTTCTTGATATAGAAATGAAAGATTTGTCAGGAATTCAGTTCCTCGAATCTATAAAAATCAAATCCAAAGTTGTAATTACCACTGCATATGAACAATATGCAATAAAAGGATTTGATTTACAGGTGTGCGATTACTTATTAAAACCAATTACATTTGAGAGATTTGCTCAAGCATGTGATAAAGTAAATGAAGAATTAATCCTGACAAAAAGCCAAAGCAATATTGATAAGATTTTTGTGAAAACAGAATATAGACTGGAAGGAATTGACACATCAGAAATTCTTTATATTGAAGGTATGGGGGATTACCGTAAAATTATTACGACTTCAAAAAAAATCATGACTTTACAAACATTTGGAGAATTATGTAATTTACTGCCAAATGATAAATTTTGTCGGGTTCATAATTCATATATTGTGTCACTTGATAAGATAGAGAAGATTGAGAGAAATAGAATTACGATAAAGGAACAATTGATTCCAATAAGTGATATGTATAATAATGATTTTTATAATAAAATAAACACTTCATAAACAGCCGGTATAGTGCATAGGCTGTGGCGTGCCACGGGAGATAGAAACGTAAGCCGCGATTTGTTATTTTTCATGGCAAAAACAGTGCAGTGCAACCTGCCTACCGGCAGGCAGGTGCCTACGACACCATACCGGCAAACCTTTTTGCCGAATACTGACCCGTCCTAAAAAACGGCTACACAACACGTAGCAATTATGTATAAAAATGATGGTATTGCTAGAAGATACAGCGAGGGTTTTAAACTCAAAATTTTAGCAGAACTTAGTACAGGAAAATACTCCAAGAAAAAGCCAGGAGATATTTATGGTATTAACCGGACTACCATAAATGAATGGATTAAAAAGTACAACCGGAAAGATTTAATGAATACCAGAGTACTCGTGGAAAAACAAGATGAAACAACACGGATTAAGGCCTTACAAAAGGAAATCATCTTCATCAGCAGCTTCAAAATGCAAGGTCGTCAAGTCATAAAAGACAATACTAATCTCTCCACCAAGAACATCTTTCGTATGTTCAAATGCTATCCGCTCAACCTGTTCTTTTAGTTGTTTGCCGAGTTTATCCATAAAACAATAAATTTCATCGATATGCAGATCAACATGTAAAAAACGAAACAGGTAATCTATGGCTTTTAATTTACTGCCAGGATGGAATAACCGTGTGATAACCAGGTGACGAAACAGATCACTTTCAACTTTATTGAAACCTGGCGAATCGTAGATTTTGCCAAATATTAGCTCGGGTCCGATAACCTGAACAGAATCATTACTAAGGCCACTAACAAAACTTTCAACTTTTACATCATCCTCGTCTATAAACAAAGAACTGGAACCATCAAGCATCTGCATCTCTTGTCTGGCACGCTGATATAAGAACTCTATTTCTTGAGCTGACCTTCCACTTCCGTAAGTTTTTAATACTTTATAAGTACCTCTTTGTTTAGATACAATCTGAATGCTGTAACTGCCGCTTCGATTTTTATTTTTCCTAATAAATACCACAAAATCTGCTTTGCAGCACCCAAATTAGAAAAACTACCCTTGAATATCAAATAGTTATAACATTTTTTGTGTCACTTGCGGAAAACAGAAGAGATTAGTAACCTGATTTGTTAGATGCCTTGCATGTTGCAAGCCTGTCTTTGCATACAGGTGTCCATCCTGTCTCCAATATTAATGGCAAATTTGTATATTGCCGGATGAATAGTAGTTGATATGTAACGGCATTTCTGTTACACATCAGCTTTCTTATTAAGGCTGAAATGCTAAAAGGCAAAGAAAATATTGTTTTTATTTTGTTTCTCTCTGTCGGACTGATTCTCCTGTTCTACCTGGTTTATAACGTGCTCAGCACTTTTACCGATTACCGCGAACTGGTCAGGATGTTCATGGTACTCATCCTGCCGTTACCTGTTGCCCTGTTTTTTGCCTATGTAGCTTCTTCCGGTAAAAAACAGGAAAAAAAGATCAGCAGGAAAGATATTATCATTTCGATCTTGATCTTCATCGGTACAACATTAATGATATTATTAGCCATATCCCGGTTCGATAAGATCAGCAACGTGATATTCAGGGAACTGAGAATACTTCCGCTGTTTTTGAATACGGTTGTAACATTTGCCTATTCAATAAATTACCTGCTCATTAAAAACTTAAGATTATCAGGGGTACTTAGCGGACTGCTTTTAGGATTTGCTATTTACTTCTTCATATAAACTTAAATTCAAGTAAAATGGAAAAAGATATTCAAAAACAACGCGAAAGATTCTTCTGGATCCAGTCGGGTATCCTTGGGTTTCTGCTAATAGTAACAATATTCACATTCCTGGCATACAACCGCATGGAAGTAGAGAAAGGCATTAAGATCTTCTTTGCCCCGTTCTTATCGGTAGTACCTCTTGTATTTGCACTTACTATAATCAAAGACTGGATTACTAGATTTATGGATCAGGATTATCCACGTGCGGAGATCATCAGGTACTCGATAGTCGGACTTATCACAGCAGCGATCTTCACATTTATTACAAAGATGATATCCATGATCACTGCTACTGAAATGCTTATTGCTGTTATGATTGCCATAATAAGCCTGCTGAGCTTTATTTCAATTAAAGTAAGGGATATATTAGGGATGTCTATAATTACCGGTGTAGCAGAAGGTATTATTATTTATATGGTCTTTTTTTTCTAATAATATTTTTGGGAAAATATAACCCTGTCAGGGTATTGGAACCCTGACAGGGTATCAGGTCACTATAATTACTCTATCGTGCAATAATCATTTTTTGCGTATATGATTTGTCTCTGAACCGCACTGAGTAGAAATATAATCCCGGGGCCAGATCTGTAACATCCAGATAGATGTTATGGTCACCCGCGCTTTGATATTCATTGATAATCTCTTCTGCCCGCTTACCAAGGATATTGTACATGCTAATTGTAACATTGCCATCCATTGGCAGCTTATAAGAAATTGTGGCAGCCGTTACCACAGGATTTGGATAATGAGTAAGTGAAAGATAGTTATCACCGGGTGTAAGTCCCGGCACTGAAAGCACCTCGGCTGAATCTGCCACACTTAGCTCATCAATTAAAAAATCGTAATAAACCAGTTCAATACCATTATCCCACATGCCTGTCTGGATAAAAAAGTAATAAGTTTGTTCTCCTTCAGGTTCCGCTGGAACTCTGAAAAACGGACCTTCATATTTACAGAAATCATCCTGATATGTACCATCCAGATTTGAACCACATCCTTCCCAGGTATTGATTGCCATGATAAAGGTTGTACCTGTTAAGCCGGAATCAGCCGGATTGTATAACGAAAATCCCACCTCGCTCCAGAAATTGAAAACTCCTTCACCTCCTGTAATATCGCGCACCGCTCCGGTCACATAATAGGTATTTCCTGCCGTAAGTGTCAGTTCCTGGAATATAATATGATCTATTTGCCCGTCAGCTCCGCCAGGGTTCATTTCACCGGTTATCTTAAGGCATCCTCCTTCTCCCGCTGTGGGAATAGAAGAAGTATAATTAAATTCCAGTTCAGGATAATGAGTGGCTCTGTCTGCCAGAGAAGTTGTGTCCCATGCACCTTCATCTTCCATATTACCGCCGGTAAGAAGATTCTGTGCATTTACATTTACAACAATAAGTGTAACTGTAACTGCAAATGTCAGATAAAGTAGAATTTTTTTCATATTGGTTAGTTTTTAGATTAAATCCTCTCGCTATCACATGCACGAAAGCATTGCATATATCAAACTTAACCAATACCATTACCAGTAATGTGGTGATTTGTTTCAATTATATAGGATAAATGTTTATAGTAGTAGCTTTCCCGGGAAGTTTTTTTGATCTGATACAATACACAGTCTAATCAACCATAAATTCAGAAATAACAAAGACAATCAAATAATGATCACTTATCATTATAAATTTGAATTGTAGATTTCATTAATGGCCTCGGAAAGACATTCTGCAATTCTGTTCTGACCTTCTTCACTCATAAGGAATTCAGCTTCTTTCCTGTTATCATAAAAAAGATTTTCCACAAGAAAAGCCGGACACCTGGTCTTTCGAAGTACCCAGAATGCCGATTCCTTATCCAGGTCGCCATCTTCCAGATCCTGCCTGAATCTAAAATCGGGGAAAAGTTTTTTATACCATTTCCCGGCAATATCTGCCAGTTTATCGCTTTTGGTTTGCCCGACACTGGTCCAGATCTCAAATCCTGTTGCTTTTGTCCCTTTTCCTTTACCTGTTGCACTGGCTGTATTGCTGTGGATAGACAGGTAATAGTAGTTTTTATTATTACTGTATAACTCATTGGCTTTATTAGTACGTTCCTTAAGGGGTGTATCTTTATTGATGTTAACTGTCAGATCGTGGTATGGAATTTTTTTCTTATCGAGAATTACCATAAGTTTTTTCCCTACCTCTCGGTTAATTACACCTTCGTATACCGTATAATTGTCGTCTTCAAACTGGTACATCTTTTTCGGTGCTGTAGTGTATCTACCGTTAACAATACCTCCATGACCTGCATCGATAATCGGGATCAATCCATTGGGTTTTTCCGATGCAGAAATCATTGACCGATCGCTTAAAACCTCTTCTCCTTCTGTAATCATATTTAGCTTAATTCCTGAACTTTTATCTTTCTTTCCAAAGATACCATCATCTTCTGCCAAACCACCAGCACCTTCAGGTACAATTTCTTCTTCAGATAGTTCACCGCCTCCGGCAGTATTCAGCGATCTCCTGCACACTAAAAGCCTGCATTGCAGTAAAAATCTTAATAAGTAACCGCCAAAGTAAAAAGCGATCATCATAAGAAAGGCAGTCTTAAAGAATTCAAATTGGACCCGGAAGAATGAACTTTCATTCATATAACCTGCTATATCTGTGTTGACAATCATAAGTGCGATACCAACAAAAAGCAGGATAAATGCAATTATTCCGCTAAACGTTTCCGGGTGGAATCCAATAGTCCGGAGTATCTCTTTCTTTTTCTTACCATTGTTGTTGTTATAATGATACTTATCCCGGCAGAGATAATTGTTCGGTTTGAATATAAATTTGTCAGACATTATCAAAGGATTTAGATTTTACAAACTATTTATTCCTGATAAACCGGTCAAGACAATTTTCATCGTGAATTACGATCTCGATTTTCCTGCCGTAGTTAATAACAGATTTAATTTTTTTATTAAATACCTCATTGGTTTGTTTCGAACTACAAACTGTTTTTTCTTTTATTTCAGGCATATTTATATAACAAATAACGATGTGGCTTAAATAAGGCATATAAAAGTATCGAATCTATTCCAAGTATAAAACGTTCTGTCTGTAAAAATTAAATATAAATAACATGAAACAGAGTGAGGCTTTTAAAGATAATTTGAATCATATTCCGTAACATATGTTTTGAATTGAGCTCATTGTTAAGTTTAAATTAATATTAAGTTTTATAAAATATTGTATAAGAAGTAATTGATTTAAGGAAATTACAAGAATAAAAGTTAATTTTAATTTATTATTCAATACTGAACTAATTAAATAATGGAAAACACAAATAAAGAAGAATTACAATCAAACAAAATTTCTTCCGGCAAAGAAAAATCTGAAACCGCCAAAAAACCAACTGCAGCAGGAAGAGGAAGACCAAAAGGATCTACAGCCAGGCAAAAAACAACAACTAAAAAAACTGCAGGTCAAACAACTGCCAGAAGGGGCAGACCAAAATCTACATCTTCTGCTGCTGCCGGAAAAAGCCAGACCACGGCCAAAAGAGGCAGATCAAAATCAGCAACGACCACAAAAACCAGATCGGTTAAAACAACTGCACGCAGGGGCAGACCAAAAGCTGCAACAAAAACAACCTCAGCAGATGTGAAAACTCCTGTGAAAAAACCCGGAAGACCGGTTAAAAGAAAAACTGTGCCCGCTGATATAAAACCTAAAGCTGAAGAACCGGTAACTACCGGGAGGGTATTATCGCAGAAAATTAATATTTCAGATGAAAAACCTGTAAAATTGAAAACAAATAAAATGAAGTTAAACACTGCAAAGAAAAAAGTAAAGAAATTTAAGAAAAGCGTTGAAAAGCTGGAACAGAAACTAAAGAAACTGAAGAAGAAAAATGCTTCAAAGAAAAAAATTAAAAGTCTGAAAAAGAAGTTAAAGAAAGTAATCGGAAAGCTAGATAAGAGTAGGATCAGGGTGAGAAAGTTAAAAAGCAGTAAGAAATAGCAAACATAAAAATATATCGATAAAACTGAAGATCCGGTAAAGTATATACCGGATTTTCTTTTGGTTAAAAGCTTAATTCCTATTCATAAGGATAAAACTGTATATTTGATGATCATAACATAATACATTTCAATGAAGTGAATATAGAGGAGCTATTAAAAGACTTTACAAAAAAGAAAATATTGATTGTTGGTGATGTTATGGTAGATGAATACCTGTGGGGACAGGTAAACAGAATTTCACCTGAAGCACCGGTACCGGTTGTATCGTGTACCGAACGTGAGCACCGCATGGGAGGTGCTGCTAATGTCGCAATCAACATTAAATCTATGGGAGCGGAACCGATCATATGTTCGGTAATAGGTCGCGACGAAGTCGGGGAAATATATCGCAAACTGTTGCACAAACGACAAATGACGGATATAGGGATTATTGAATCGGACAGGCGAAAAACCACTGTAAAGACAAGGGTAATCGGGAACCATCAGCATTTACTGCGTGTCGATCACGAAATAACAAATTTTCTCGACCAGGAGTTACAGGAACTGTTATTGAATAAGGTAGTCGGAATACTGGAACGTGATAATATAGACGCGCTGATCTTTCAGGACTATGATAAAGGCGTCCTAACACCGGAGCTGATTAGTAGCATTATCCGGACTGCAAATAAGAAAAAGGTACCAACACTGGTCGATCCGAAAAAAAGGAGTTTCCTTGAATATAAAAATGTAACATTATTTAAACCAAACTTCAAAGAACTGTGCGAGGGACTGAATATTATTTTGTCAAAGTCAGATACTGACAAGATATTTGAAGCTGTGAAGATTTTACATATCGACAATGGTATTGAAAATATAATGGTGACACTTTCTGAAAAGGGTGTTTTTGTCAGTAACGGGAAAGAGTTCAAAGTTATCCCTGCCGAAGTAAGAGATATTACCGATGTTTCAGGTGCCGGAGACACAGTGATCAGTATCGCTGCACTGGCTATTGCAAGCGGACTCAATGTATTCAACTCGGCTTTACTGGCAAACCTGGCAGGAGGCCTTGTCTGTGAAAAAGTCGGAGTAGTTCCTGTTACTCCTGAACTTCTTTTGAATGAAGAAATAGTTCTGTTCTAAAACAGATACTTCCAAATAATATAACAATTGAACGAAAGGATCATATTAGGTATCGACCCGGGTACAAAGATCATGGGTTATGGCTTGATTAAAGCCGCTGGTAATAATCCCGAATTAATTACCATGGGAGTGCATAGTTTTGCCAGAATTCAGGATCATTATCTGCGGTTAGAGAAAATATTTAAAAGTACCCAGGAACTGATAGACAGATACCATCCTGATGAACTTGCCATTGAAGCACCTTTCTACGGAAAAAATGTACAGTCGATGTTAAAACTTGGAAGGGCCCAGGGAGTTGCAATTTCCGCAGCGCTAAGTCGCCAGTTGCCGATCTTTGAATATGCCCCACGCAGGATCAAACAGTCGATAACCGGCCAGGGTGCTGCTTCAAAAGAACAGGTTGCGGCTTTCCTGAAGAACATACTTAAATTTGAAGAGATCCCTAAAAATCTTGATGCTACCGATGGTCTGGCAGCAGCAATGTGCCATTTTTATCAGAGAATCCCGGCAAAAAAAGGAAGTAATTATTCAGGATGGGAAGATTATATTAAAAAGAATCCCGGACGTTCCGCAGGGTAATGATCTTATTCAATATTGGATATAATAGTCGCTGCTATTTTCTCATATTCCTCTTTTGTGAATTTAAGCTTAGGGTTGGAAAAGCTCAGATCGCCAATGTCATTAATCGGGACCAGGTGAACATGTGCATGAGGCACTTCCAGACCAATAACAGCAACACCAATTCGCTCACATTCAACAGACTTGTCAATGGCTTTGGCAATCTTTTTTGAAAAAAGATGCAGACCGGCAAGAAGATCATCTTCCATGTCGAAGATATAATCAACTTCTATTTTAGGGATCACCAGTGTGTGACCTTTTGCCAGCGGGTTAATATCAAGAAAAGCCAGATAGTTATCATCTTCTGCTATTTTATAGCAGGGGATTTCTCCACTAACAATCCTGGAAAAGATAGAAGCCATGTTTAATAATTTAGAACAGAATTATCTTGAAATATCAACAATTTCAAAGGGTATTATTCCGGATGGAACATTTACATCAACAACATCACCAATTTTTTTACCCAGTAATCCCTTTGCAATAGGAGTATCAACCGAAATTTTTCCAGCCTTCAGATCAGCTTCACTTTCGGAAACAATGGTATATTCCATTGTCGAGTTATTTTTCTTATTTAAGATCTTTACTTTATTTAAAATCTGAACTTTTGTTGTATCAATTTTCGATTCATCGATAACCCTTGAATTGGCAATTGTATCTTTCAACTTTGAAATTTTCATTTCCAGTATACCCTGCGCATCCTTTGCTGCATCATACTCTGCATTCTCCGTCAGGTCACCTTTATCCCGTGCTTCGGCAATTTGTTTTGAAATGGCCGGACGCTCGATATTCATCATATGGTCAAGTTCATCTTTTAACCTCTGTAAACCTTCTTCAGTAACGTATGAAATCTTCGACATTGTTAATCCTCCTGGCTTTTTACTACGTACAAATAAAAAAGAATCCCGAAAATACTGATCGGAACTCTTCCTGGACAAAGATAATAAATATTTTATTAATTAATCAAGAGAGTAATACATATGTAATTGATTTATATATCAATACTAATAGTATTTCCTTTTTAATATTTCCGAGTAGATAACTGCGTCACGTAAATTAAATGCTTCAGGTTCTTCCTGCACCAGGGAATATATCTGATTTTCCATTTGGCCGATTTCGTCAAATATAGAATCTCCAACGCTTTCTATGTTATCAGATAATAACTGGTTGCTGGTGCTTTCAAAAACAGCATTTCCTTCTTCAACTTCAATATTTTCTTCTTCCCGGATTTCCTGTTCATATTCCTGTACAGGTTGTTCAGTTACTTCTTCTTCATAATACTCAGGCTCATCGGGAATAATTTCTTTCGGTTCTTCATATTCATATTCCAGATCAGGAAAGGCATCGGGTAATTCTTCTTCTGTAGGTTGTTCCTGCCTGCGCCGTTCCTCTTCCTTCTTTTTTGCATAATTGCGATAGGCGTTGGCAGCTAATCCGGCAATAATAAAAACCGCATAGATCAGTATATCTAAAAAATCATTCTCGCCTGCAAATAACTTGTCCATATTCCTTATTTGTTATCCTTTAGTAAGCTGAATGAAATAATTTGCTTATACAGGACGTTAATTAAACTATCTTTGTATTTCAATTATTTCTTATGAGAACAGTATCAAAATTACACATTTTTTATTTTACAATAATTTGTCTTCTTTTTTTAATTCTTTCATGTGAAAAAACTGTTCAGCATCCCGTTCCTGAAGTGCCTGTTAATTTTTCCATCAATATACAAACTGATCCTGAGTTCTTTGATCTGCAGGCACCGGGTAATTCGGTTGTTGTTACCAATTACACTCTTGGTTTATCTTATCTGGGTTACGATAATAATGGCCTTATAATTTACAATGCCGGTGGTTATGAATTTTATGTGTTCGATCGTACCTGTCCGCATGATATTCCTGAAAGCATTATTGTTGAATCGGACGGAACAAGTGGTATGGCAACCTGCCCTGAATGCGTTTCTATATTTGTTTTTGCCAGTGGAGGATCACCAACTGTCGACAGTCCCTCAGAGTTTCCTTTAAAGCAGTATCATTCATATTACAATCCGAATACCTATGAGCTGTTTGTGTATAATTAGTCGGAAAGTATTATCTGGAATTTACCATGTCGACCATAGCTTTCTTTGATCATCAAAATATTAGAGAAGGTGATGGCGAAGGTTGAGAATTTAGAATTTATTATTGAGCTTTATGTATTGTATAGATTGAGTACCTCCTGGCACTCTGTTAAGTCCAAAGTACTTTAATATTATTAGCCACGGACTGCTTCCGTGGACGAGAATGTCTTAATAAAAGCGCTCCAACCATAAATTAGTTTAAAAAGGAAAGCATTGCATGGTGCGCAATATCGTATACATTCATTTCTAAATTCCGGTTTATTGACGTCATTTTATCGAATTCTGGTAAACTTACGCACCAGTTAAACTTTTCCCAGGATTAATATCAAAACTTGGTGCATATTTTATAAGGTGCTGTTATATCCCAGGGTTACACCCTGGGTTTACCAACATTTCGTCCCTACAGGGCTATCAACTCTCTCAACCATAAACTTTCTAAACTCACTCAACTTTCTCAACCACCAACTTTAAACCTGTCTGCCCTGCCTGCCGATTTATAAACAGGCAGGCTTTAAACTCTAAACTTGAAGCTTTCAACTCAATTGTACGGATCAACATCAGGAATCACCTGCAAACTTTTATAGTCATCTGATTTCAGAATATTATCCATAGCCGTTTTCACAGCTTTTCTCCGTTCTGAAAAATGCATATCTCTTTCAGTTTTAACAAGGATACACTTCTGATGATAGTTAAAAACCCTGTTTATCAAAGGGAATTCCGGTCCAATTACACGGTTACCAAGTGATCTTTTCAGCTCAGCAGCCAGTTGATTTGCTGCCTTGCTCATCGTACCCAGGTTTTTATGCCTGATTGTCAATTTAACAAGCCTGTAGAACGGGGGGTATTTGTATGTTTTCCTGTCGCCGAGCTGATGGTTGAAAAATCCCGAATAATCGTTATCAATCACATGCTTAATCACAACATTCTCCTGATCGCCTGTTTGTATGATCACTTTACCACGCTCGTTTTTTCTGCCTGCCCGACCGCTAACCTGTGCTATAAGCTGAAAACTTCGTTCATACGATCTGAAATCGGGAAAATTCAGCATATTATCAGCATTCAGAATTCCAACAACTCTCACATGATCGAAATCAAGTCCTTTCGATACCATCTGGGTACCTATCAGAATATTCACTTTTTGATTTTCAAAGTCTTCAATGATCTTTTGATACGATCGTCTCGACCGGGTTGTATCAAGATCCATCCGTGCTACTTTAGCTTCCGGGAACATAAGTTTTATTTCATCTTCGATCTTTTCAGTACCGAAACCCCGTGTTTGTATATTACTGCTTTTACACGACGGACACGATGCCGGATTTTGGATACTATAACCACAATAATGGCAGGTGAGCCTGTTTGATTTTTTATGGTAAGTCAGACTAACATCGCAATGTTTGCAAAAAGGTATCCAGCCGCATGCATCACACTCAATGTATGGGGCATAACCTCTTCTGTTTTGAAAAAGAATGATCTGCTCATTGTTATTCAGGGTTTCTTCAATACTTTCTATCAATTGTGGTGAAAAAAAAGTTCTCATTCTTTTTTTCCTTCTTTCCTGCCTTACGTCAATTACTTCAACTGCCGGAAGCTGAATATCCAGATAGCGGTCAAAAAGTTCCACCAACCCATATTTGCCTGTTTTGGCATTCATATACGTTTCGAATGAAGGTGTTGCAGTTCCCATAAGGACTTTCGCATTATGCATTTTTGCTAACACAACTGACGCATCGCGCGCATTATATCGTGGAGCCGGATCGAACTGCTTGTATGTATTTTCGTGTTCTTCATCAACAATGATTAGACCCAGGTCTTTAAACGGCAGAAATACCGATGAGCGTACCCCTAAAATAACCTGGTACGACGGACTTCCCTGCTTTTTAATCCCTGCAAGATTCTGGTATACCTCAACACGTTCCGCATCGGAGAATTTTGAGTGATAAATTCCGACTTTTTCACCGAATACTTTTTGTAACCGGTTAATAATTTGTGCTGTCAGAGCAATTTCAGGCAGTAAATACAAAACCTGACGCCCCTTTTTAATCTGTTCTGCAATAAGGTGAATGTAAATTTCAGTTTTTCCGCTCGACGTAACACCATGCAGCAGTACAACATCTTTCTTGCTAAATTCATCGTTGATTTTTTGAAAAGCTGATCTCTGCCTTTCGTTCAATTCTTTTGGTTTGCTCAGGTCAGAAAAATCTGACCGCAGTCTTGAAACCTCTTTTTGTTTAATCTGAAAGATATTCTTTTTAATAAGAGCATTTAAGATCGCATGACTGGTTCCACTTACTGAAAGCAGCTTTTCTTTTGAAACTTCAGCCGAAAACGATATTGATTCCTGACCGGCCAAATGAAGAAATTCGTTCAACAATTTATATTGTTTGGGGGCTCTCTTCTCCAACTTATCAAGCACTGTCAATATTTTCTCTTCAGAATTTAATTCTTCGGTAAGAACGATATAGTCTTTTAATTTTTCCTTATAGCTGATCCGTATATCTTCAAAAAGCGTAATCAATTTCTTTTCGATCAGTTTATTTGCTTGTGGCATCACATCTTTTTTATCAAGAGCAGCTGCAATGGCTTTGATAGTTATTCCCGGGGCATCTTTTACCTGATCAAGAAATTTAATTTCTGCTTCCGATAATCCTTCAACCTCAACATTTTCAGTAAGGGCTACCCGCGTCTCACTTTCAGGTTTTAGTCCTGTTGGTATTGCCGCTCTGTAAACTTCTCCTGTTGTACACATATAGTAATCTGCCAGCCACTCCCAGAATAACATTTGGTTTTCAGTGACCAGTGCAAAAGGATCATTTACAGAAATAATTTCACGAATTTCATATTCAGCAGGCGGATTATTATGAAGTTTCCTGATTATCGCTGTATAGTATCTTCTCTTCCCTAATGCAACACTTACTCTTTGTCCGACTTGGACTGCATCGTGCAAATGTGGGGGTATTTTATAGGTGTAGTAGCCTGAAATGGCAAGCGGCAGAATAACATCGGCATATTTTTGCTTTCCGGGCATAGGGTAAGATTATTGCTTGCTTTTTATTTCGATCTTATCAGCAATCTCATTGATTAACCACGAAGGTGTAGATGTGGCACCGCTTATCCCCACAGATTTAGCACCTGTTAAATCAATATTATCCAAATCGTCTGATTTAGTAACGAAGTATGATTTCGGATTGTTTTTTTTACATATCTCAAAAAGCATCTTGCTGTTGCTGCTGGTTACCCCGCCAACAAATATCAGAGCATCTACTTCCCGGCTGAATTTTTCAAGCCATGGTGCCCTGTTGGCAACCTGTCCGCAAATTGAATCTACCGGGATCAGGTTATTCTCATCAATTCCTTTGTCATGAAGTTTCTGAGCAATGGTATTCTTAATCAATATATACTTATTCTTGTCTTTGGTAGTTTGTGCAAACAGAAAGATCTTTTTATGAAAGTCAATTAATTCAAGATCATCTTCCGATTCAATAACAATTGCTTTTTTTACCTGTCCGGCAAGACCGATCACTTCAGGATGCTCCTTTCTCCCGTAAATTACAATCTGACCATCGGGATTCATGGCCTCAACATTTTTAACCTTTTCCTGCAGTTTAATAACCACCGGACAGGTTGCGTCTATAAGTTCTATTTTATTTTTAAGTGCATGCTGATAGGTAAAAGGAGGCTCTCCGTGTGCACGTATTAATACCTTACAGTTCTGAAGTTTGAAAAAGGTTTCCCTGTCAATGAATTTAATACCTTTTCGTTCTAAGCGTGTAACTTCTTCTTTATTATGAACTATCTCACCCAGACAATATAATGTATTACCATCCTGTATTTCTTTCTCGGCCATATCGATAGCCCTTTTCACTCCAAAACAAAAACCCGATTTCTCGTCTATTACAATCTCCATATTTTATCCCGATATAAATGATAACAGTATATAAGTAGTTAAAGCCATGACTGCCATTAAAAGGTTTTTTACAAGATTTATTAAGTATACGTTTTATATTGCCACAAAAACTCTGAA
This sequence comes from Bacteroidales bacterium, assembly GCA_016929525.1. Classification (GTDB taxonomy): domain Bacteria; phylum Bacteroidota; class Bacteroidia; order Bacteroidales; family UBA10428; genus UBA10428. The sequence goes on along the minus strand of JAFGIP010000121.1, from coordinate 7,755 downwards.
ACTCAAAAATTCACTAATTATAAAACAACAAATTTTGTGGTATTTTGTGTTTTGGTGTTCCGATAGTTATCGGAATAGTGGCAAAGATCTTACTTTTCAACAGGTTTTAAAATCAACAATTCCTTTAAGTTTATCAAACAAGTAATAATTTCTCTTTCAATATGTCCTCAAACCACTCCATCTGATCATCAAATGTCATTGTGCTGTTATCAAGGACATACGCATCGGGAGCCTGTCTTAGCGGGCTAATCTCACGGTTCAGGTCGAGAAAATCACGTTCTTCAATATTTGCTTTTATCTCCTGAAAATTTGCTTCAATACCTTTTTCGATAAGTTCATCGTATCTTCTCTTTGCCCTTACCGATACATCGGCTTTCATAAATATTTTTACATCAGCATTGGGAAATACGACAGTACCTATATCACGCCCATCCATTACGATCCCTTTGTTGATACCCATCTCCCGTTGTTTTTCCACCAGAAAACCCCGGACTTCAGGGATTTTACTTACCTGGCTTACGATACCAGCTACAGTGGCACCCCTGATCTCTTTTTCGACATTCATATCATTTAATAGCGTGATCAGTTGCTTGTGCTCTTTTTTAAAATTTATCGAAATACCGGATAGCTTTTTTACCAGCTTATCCGTATCTATACTTTCATCTTTTACCATATTATTCCTGATAGTAAAAAGTGCTACAGCCCTGTACATGGCACCGCTGTCGAGATATAAATAGTCGAGTGCTTCAGCTATCAGTTTAGCAAAACTGCTTTTCCCGCACGATGAAAATCCATCTACTGCAACTATAATTTTCCTGGTAAGTTTATACATGATAAAATGCAACATCGACCAAAGTTAGCATTTCTATTCATGTTACAACGACAGGCTTAAAAGTAAGATTTTGATTTTACTTCTCAAATCCGGTTAAAACTTCTTTCCTAACTCCGAGAGATTTACTGCCAGGGAGAAATGATTTGAGACTGCTGCAAGATGATAACTTGCCCGGCCATAACTGATATGAAATTTGTAAATTCTGATACCAACCCCCCAGGAAAATCCTGTAAATCCGGTTTTATCAACTATTTTTAATTCCTGACGGCGCTTGTAATTATAACCTAAACGAATGTTAAAGCTTTTTGTCGGCACAAATTCCAATCCGATTACAATGTGTCTCATAACATTATCGGCAAAGTTACCCAGCTTATCTTCCTTTTTGGTTTCGCCCGTTGCAGGATCGATTTCGTCTTCTTCAGACAGTTCACTTTCATATCTTAAATTACCGGTTTCCAGATGCTGCCCGAGAATTGATATCCGGAATGGAGCATATTTCAGCTTCTGAGTTATGCCAAGTTGAATTTCAAAAGGAAGGGGTTCATTACCCGAACTTTCTGAATAAGTATTCAGCTGTACTCCAAGATTTTTTATTACAAGTGCTGCAGTAAACAGCCGGTCTTCATTGTGATAAGTTATTCCCGCATCTATGGCAAGGCCGAATGAGTTGTACGTCTCTATCTTTGATTGTATGGCTTTTATGGTTCCTCCGACATTGAAAAGGCTGTCGAGGATCGGTCTCGAATAGTACAGATTAAATGAATAATCCCTGGCATTAAAAGTACCATATCGTTCACCGTAAATATCTGCCTCTCTGAAACTGCCATAATCGATATAATGAATACCTGCCCCGAAATTCCCGTACCTGTCTACAGTTCGTGCATATGATACATATCCGTAATTTACATCGTAAATATAATTTACATAATTGAGCACGATGCTGTTCGACATTGAACCATTCAGCAACGACGGGTTATGAAAAACCATGTTCAGGTCGTTGTCATAAATGCTAACCTGTTGCCCTCCCAGCGCTGCAACACGAGCCGAATTTGTAAGATTCAGAAAATCGAATACATTATCACCCCCCGATTGTGCCTGAACAAAGCAGAGGTTGAATGTAAAAATAACTGGTAAGAGAAATCTGATCATAATCCAAATCTTATTCGTAGCCCGGTAAAAATAAACATATTGATTTAAAAATGTCTAATACCTTTAAACGCTGTCAAATAATTTTTAGTATTATCTTCGTCGCAACTGATTAATTTCTTTTACAATAAAATTGCATTTATCTTGGATAAAGAACAAATGGCTTTCATTTTTAATCCTAAGGCAGGAAGAAAACAAAAGCCGGACATAAAGGATCTTATTAAAGGGCAAATTGATAATACCAGGTATAAATCAAAGATCAGTGTTACAGAATATGCAGGGCACGCTCATGTCCTGACTGGCGAACTGGTAAAAAAAGGATATAAAAAAATTGTCGCCGTTGGCGGAGACGGAACAGTAAATGAAATTGCATCGGCAATTGTAAATCTCGATGCTTCACTGGGTATTATCCCAACGGGATCCGGGAATGGACTGGCATATCATCTGGGCATACCCAAACGGATGAATAAAGCTTTTGAAATACTTAACAAAGGGAACACAGTTAAAATTGATGCGGGAAAACTGAATGAAAACTGGTTCTTTTGTACCTGCGGGGTTGGATTTGATGCACGAATAGGTCACAAATTTGCAAAAAATACGAAAAGAGGTTTCTTGCCGTATGCGAAAGAAGTAATCAAAGAATTCCGCCAATATCGTTCAAAGAAATATAAATTCTTCATCGACGGAGAAAAATTTGTAAGACGAGCTTTTCTGATCACAGTTGCTAACGCCGGCCAATATGGTAACAATGCTTACATCGCACCCGGTGCTAAAATTGATGACGGACTTTTCGATATATGTATTTTGAAGCCTTTTCCTGTATGGAAGGTTTTTTCCCTTGCTGTTAAACTCTTCAGACAATCAATTGATCGCAGCGATTATCTTGAAACTCTAAAAGGGAAGCATATCAGGTTTAAAAAACCCAAAAAGAAATATCTGTTTCATTTCGATGGTGAACCGACAAGATTCAAAAAGGAAAAGATAAATATCACCATGCATCACAAGTGTCTGGAGGTTATGGTTCCATAAACTCATAAGTTTAGTCCGGTTTAACGTGGATCATAAATCTTATCCTTAATTTGATTTTTAATTACAGGAATTGTTAGATGAAATAAATCTTTCGTGTATAATTTTGTGCTATATATGCCCCCGAAGTTTCTCAACAATATTAAACACCGCCGGGCAAACTTTAGCGTTTTTGGCTGTCAGTGATAAGATCTGATAAAATCTTTTTCGGTTAGTATGGGGATATTCGCGACATGCCTTTGGGCGCGATTCATAGATAGAACAGTAATTATCATCACCAAGGAACGGACACGGGGTTTGCCTGAACACAAACTCACCGTCATTATCTTCTGTTAAATATGTATCTATTACCTGCGGGACTGATAATTTAAGAAAAGCAGCCATCCTTTTAATATCACTTCGATAAATGGCCGGACTTATACTCTTGCAGCATAATGCACACTCCAGGCAGTTGATCTTTGCGAACTCCTCATCATGTAGTTTCAACATCAATGCATCAAGTTTTTGCGGTTTTAACCTGCCGGCTTTATTTAGCGTATCATTTATTCTTCTTTTAACAGATGTCGATTTTGAATTTAGATTTATAATCGATTGGCGCGTATAACCTGTCATCGTTTTATCCTGCTGTAAATTCTGATTCGTGAAAAATTTCCGGACTGAGATATCATTAATCCCATGACTGTCAGAAAAATTCCTGCCGCTTTTAATATGCCCATCCCTTCATTGAGCATATAAACAGCAAGTACCGCTGTTACCACAGGAATGAAATTGGTGAATACCATTGATTTGGCAATGCCGATTTTCTTTATACCCCGGACGAATAATATAAAAGCTATGGTTGATGCAAAAACCGAAAGATAGATGACCGGCAGAAGATTCTTTAGTGTTAAATTTTGCGATGTAAGACCGTTAAAATCCTGCATAAGAAAAAACGGCAATGTATAAATGCTCCCGATCAAATTCTGATAACCCACAATGGTAAGGGCACCGTATTCCGATGACAGCTTTTTCAGGATTGCTGTATATCCAAGCGTTGAAAGCACCGCTATAAACATAAGAACAATTCCAGTTGCCGAAACCTGTCCGAATATGCCATCAGCATAAATTACAACCACAGCACCTATAAACGAAAGGAATATCCCTGTATAATTGTTATATGTCAAACGTTCATTAAAGAAATAGTATGCTGTGAAAAGGGTAAACAGGGGAATGGTTGCAATTATTATTGAAGCAAGCGACGAAGAAACATATTTTAACCCGTTACTTTCGGCCATGAAATACAGGAATGGTTCAAAGAAAGCAAGGGAAAGAAACATTTTAATATCTTTTCTCTGTATTTTCTTTAATCGCCCGATAAAATACGCAAAACAAAATAATAAAGGGGCCGAAATGATCATTCTTAAGAAAATGATGGTAACCGGAGTGAAGATCGGGAGTGCCTGTTTATACCAGATAAAACTAAGTCCCCAAAAGATCATTGTGACAATCAACATGAAATATACTTTCCAGTTTTCTCTTTGGCTCATGAAATGAATTAATTACACGCTACAATTCGCTAATAATGAGGCATTTTGTTTGAACGAAAAAATTGTGTAAATTTAATCTAAATTTGAATAAAGAGCGGCTTTTTGGATCTGCTCTTCATATTTTTAGAAACATTAACAGTTTTATTAATAAAAGTTAAATTATTATTCAGTTTAATAATATATCTTTGCGGTTCAGCGTTTTTAGACTGATTTTTCACTTTTTTATAGAACATTTATAATAAACAGTTTGTTTTACTGTTTAAAATTGTTTAATTGCTTTTTATTATAGGATTTATGCGGCAACTAAAAATCACAAAATCAATTACTAACAGAAATAGCGACTCGCTTGAGAAGTATTTACATGATATTGGCAAGGAGGAGTTGATTTCACCTGAGGAAGAAGTGGAACTTGCTAAGCGAATCAAACAGGGTGATCAGGAGGCGTTGGAAAAATTGACTAAGGCTAATTTGCGTTTTGTTGTATCTGTAGCTAAACAATACCAGCACCAGGGATTAAGTCTCCCCGATTTAATTAACGAGGGAAACCTGGGCCTGATAAAAGCAGCCAAAAAGTTTGACGAAACAAAAGGCTTTAAATTTATTTCTTATGCTGTTTGGTGGATTCGTCAGTGTATATTACAGGCACTGGCAGAACAATCGCGTATTGTTCGTTTACCGCTGAACAAGATCGGGGCACTGAATAAAATAAACCGTGCCTTCACTCAGCTTGAGCAGGAACACGAGCGTGAACCATCTCCCGATGAAGTCGCTGAGATACTTGATCTTCCGGAAGAAAAGATTGCTTCTACACTTGAATTACAGGGCAGACACCTGTCGGTTGATGCACCATTCCAGGACGGAGAAGATAATAGTTTACTCGATGTACTTAGCAACCCCGATTCTCCCGACACGGATGAATTCCTGATGGAAGAATCACTGAAGCAGGAAATAGAGCGTACGCTGAATACACTGCCTGATAAAGAAAGTAAGGTAATACGCCGTTTCTATGGTATCGGGTGCAAACAGATGTCGCTTGAGGAAATTGGCGATTCAATCGGCATTTCCCGCGAACGCACAAGGCAAATCAAAGAAAAGGCCATTAAGCACCTGCGACAAAGAGCAAAAAGCAAATTGCTGAAGGCTTATCTGGGGTAAAGTACAGTTAAATTATTTAAAAGAATATAAAGGCAATCGATCTGATTGCCTTTTTTATTTTGTTGCCGGATCTTCGTTAGTAACAGGATCCTTGAATAAAAGATCGGTTATACCTCTACTCCAATATTGATAGCTTTATATTATTATGTTTTGGTAGTTCTTTAAGGCAAATATTTCGTTCATTTCTTTTCCAATGATGAAAAGAAACGAACCAAAGAAATATCTTGAAAAACCTAGTCAGCCCGTGACTATATCTTATTCCAATATCAATCTGCTTAATAACATTATAGAAAAATCCGATATTACCGGATAATTCATATCTGCGTTCATACAATTCAGTAAAATCAGTACTGCTATTATCCGATTTAAAATCGACTTTAACAATGTAAGACAGCTCAGGGCCAACTGACAGGTTCAGTCTTTTCCCAAAATAAATATCAAAATAAACAGGTATGTTGATACAGTGCAACTTCTTTTTGTAATCGTCGTCTGCATATCTTATTAATGCCCCTTTTTGAATATATCCCGGCTCTGCAGAAATACCCCAGAAAGATCTTCCCTCATAAGCTATTAGAGCACTAAGATTATACGTCAGGATCGGTTTAAATTCCCGGGAATAGGATTCTAATTTATCGGTTTCCCTGATCATAGAAATATTTAATCCGGGGGAAAATCCTATTGCCAGTTCCTGCGATTTTACTGTAAATGGTTTTAGTAAAAGAATTGTTATACCAGCTATGATTAATCTTTTCATTTTACAATAAGAAATTTATCGGTTATAACCACACCATCGATAAAGACTGTAAAAAAGTATAATCCTGCCGGTTTATTATTGGTATTAATTTCAATTTTATTAGATGTTTGGCTGATTTTATCTATCAAAATGCCACTGGAATTGTAAAGCATTAAAAATAACTCTTGGGAGTTTGATACTCCAAGTTCAATGGTAATCTTATCAGATGCAGGATTCGGATAGATCTTAACAAAATTTTCACCAACTATGTCATGAATTGGTGTCCAAAATATGTAACATTCTCCTTCAAAAGCAGTGTTTGAATATGTTCGTTCTTCATTTTTAAAAGCACAAAGCAAATAATGAAACATACTGATTCCGTATTTATCAAAGCCCTGGTAAAACAACCCAAAATTAGTACCGACTCCTTCAATGAATTCCAGCTTTTCATTACCGGTGGCTATAAATAATTCATAATCGAATAGAATATGTTTTTTGTCGTTAATATGAAATACACTGTCAACAACAGCTGTGTCTTCCTCATAACCTATAATAAATATATCATTTTTTTCAAGGTTAAGGTCCATTACCAGGAATTCTGAATCACTTAGGTTTGGGGAATACAAATAAACCTTGCTTTTATCTGCATTTTCACGAATATACCAGTGCCATCCATACTTACTTTTTTTAATTTCCTTATACGTATTACTATTAATTAAAGTATCTTTAATTACATACACTGAATCAGTATCAAAACCATCGTTAAGTTCATTAAACAAATTCCATGAAGTGGACTCAGAGCCAAAAACAGATTCATATTCCTGGGAATAGATCCGGTTTATATACCCCATTGTTATTAAGACTATAATCAGATAAAATTTTTTCATCATTCCTTTAATTAATCGGTTAAAATCATTTGTCACTAGTCAATTATTTACCTTCTATTTTATCAGATGATAATCCTGACGAAATAGTTATGTGTCCAGTTGCATAATTCGGTGAAGCAATTAAAAAGCGTTATGATAGAGTACAGAGATTTCATAGGTTGCCCTTTTCAGTTCTGACTTGAATATAATTAATATGTTCATTTTAAGAAATATTTAATAATTATGGGATCTGAATCAACATTAATTTTTACGCCACGAAAACACTAAAACTCTAAAATGCTCTAAAATATACATTGTTGAAGATTAAGTTTTGTGCCCTGTTTTGTGCTTTTGAGAATTTGTGGTAATGAATTAGTTAATATTTTCTGGGAGTGTTCATTTAAGTGTGTCATCCCTTTAAATTCTATTTTCAAATATAATTGTTAATTGATTTAAAATGGTTGGCCAATC
>JAFGIP010000120.1 GCA_016929525.1 Bacteroidales bacterium | reverse complement strand
TAGATTCCTCTTTCCGCCCAATTGGGCGGAAAGAGGAATCTAACTTATATTTGAAGAAATGTTGTCTAAAGAAGGGGAGTATTTAAACCTGCCTTTCGGTTTCCGGTCTCCCGTTTCCTTTCTCGGGTTTTCTGTTTCCGTTGTCATACTGAATTTGATTTTAGCAGCATAAATTGTAATTTGCAGTAGGAAATATGAAAGTAAATATGCCCGTGTACAAACGTTTTTATTAGTTATACACGGTTATAAACATATAAAATTGATGTGCATTGGAGAGGATAATAGTTACGGCTCATTATTTAAACTAAAAATCTTTTATCTGACAAAATCTGTTACCATGAAAAGGATATTAATAATAAGTCTTCTGGCATACTGTATCTTATTCTTCCCAACCTGTAGTGAAAAGGATCAACGTGATAATTCCAGATACATAATTTCTAAAAAGAACGGGGAAATAATTCTGGCTTATCAGGCATTTATTGACTTTCTCAAAACCGACAAGAGTTGGGATAATTATAATAAATTGCTGTTAAAGCCTTATCCGGAAGTTCAATTGGTCCATAACAGGCAATTAGGCTGGGGAGCAATTGATTCGATAAATTTTCCGAACAGCCTCAAAGATTATAAAATAGAGGATTATGAACATTTTCTCACACAGTATGATACGAATACTCTTAATTATCTGTATGATTCAGTTATACTAAAGGCGCATACCATTTTACCCCCTATAAGTAATAAACAGGTTGATTTATGCTTTTTTCTGCCTTATGGCAGTTGTTTTGTAGTTCCGGAGGAAGAAAAAAATACGATCTATATTTCTATGTGGATCAATCCTGATGATGTTGAAAAAATCATGGCACACGAATACGGACATATATTGCATTTTGACAGAAGACCGGAGGAACCACTAACTTTGATGAGAGAAGTTATTGCCGAGGGAATGGCCGTTTATCTTACTAACCTGATAGTTGATGATCTTGAAGTTACAAACTCAGTACCTTTTATGCCGGAAGAATCTTTTAAATGGTGTATGGATAACGAGGAGATGATAAAAGATTCAATATATCACGACTTAAACGATACTACCATGCAGCTGTTTACAAAGTATATATCGGACGGAAGTTTTGCTAAACCACCCGAAGGCTTTGTACAAAAAACAGCCTATTTTGCTGGATACAGAATTATTGAAGAATGTATTAAAAAAGGAATGGAGCTGGAAGAGATTTGCAAAATGGGATCAGAAGAAATAATAGCAAAAAGCGGTTATTTTAATTAAAACATGCCCCAGCACATATTTGATTTTAGCGGTAAGAATAAAAATTTATTAACGAAATCTCCTGACTGCGTCTCTGTTATAGTATAGTTTGCTATAGAGTTCAAAGTAATACTCTAGTTGCTGGTTAATGATAACTATTATATTCTAAATTCTGGATTCCAACTACTTTTTCTGGTAAATATCAGGATCATCAATTAATCAGTTCCTCATTTCCTCAGTTAATTCAATTATACAATAAACAGTTCAACAATTAAACAACCGAGCGCAGCGAGCTCACCGACCTTGTCGGTTTATAAATAGGTAAGGGAGGTAATTCAACAGTGATTATTGAACAGTGAACAGTGAGTTTTAATTTTATCACTTCATCAATTCATCGGATAAATAAATCACAAATTTGTATCTTGCTGATCAAACCAACTTATTACAATTCAATGCCTGCATTTCCATAAATTAACCACTGTGCTGCATAAATTAATAAGGCTATGACCCTCGAAGATTTAGGATATAATGAAGAACTGGAACAGTTCCGAAAAACCCGGGATCTTGATTCTTTTAATGTGGGCCGGGTTATTTCCGAACACAAAGAAAGATACGTAGTGAAAACTCCGGAAAAGGAATATGATGCCGATATCATAGGCAATCTCAGATTTACGGCACAGAAAAGATCTGATTTTCCTGCGGTTGGCGACTGGGTTGCCATTTCGGAATATGAAAAGGATAAAGTGCTTATTCATGCTGTATTTTCAAGAAAAACGTTCATCGAAAGACAGGCTGTCGGAAAGCATGGAGAAAAACAGATCATTGCAGCAAATATCGATTATGCTTTTATTGTCCAGGCTGTCGACAGGGATTTTAATATGAACCGGATAGAAAGATACCTGGCTATCTGCAACACGTCGGACGTAAAACCCGTTATCATTCTTAGTAAGGCCGACCTGGTAAATAACGAAGAGTTGGAAAATCTGACCGGTAAAGTAGAGCAAAGAATTAAAAATGTGCCGATAGTAGCTATAAGCAATGAAACACAAAAAGGGTATACAAAACTTAACGAATTAATTCTGAAAGGAAAAACATACTGCTTACTGGGTTCCTCGGGTGTGGGAAAGTCCACGCTCATAAATAAACTCTCGGGCAAACAGATAATGAAAACAAACACGATAAGCGAAAGCACGAACAAAGGGAGGCATATCACAAGTCACAGGGAACTGATTGTTATTGAAAACGGAGGGATACTAATTGATAATCCCGGAATGAGAGAGGTTGGCATAGCAGATTCATCGGCCGGATTGGAAGTGACCTTTGAAAGTATCACTGAACTGTCCGGAAGTTGTAAGTTCAGGGATTGCACACATACAACAGAAAGCGGATGTGCAGTTCTGTCAGCTCTTAATGAAGGTGAAATTGACAGGGATTCATATGAGAATTACCTGAAGATGATTCGTGAGAAGGAGTACTTTGAATCAACCGTTGCAGAAAGAAGAAAGAAAGACAAAGATTTCGGAAAAATGGTTAAAAACTACAAAAAGACAAAAAAACTGAAATAAAAACCGTTCCCGACATACACTAAATATAATAGCAGTGCCGGTGGTTTTGGTAAGTTTGGTATATTTGTCGGCAACACTTACGGCGGAAAGGATAGGGGGAACGTATCCCTCTGATTCTGCAGGCAGCTTAAAACATTTTATCAGAGCTTCGAATAAATTCAGCTAATAACAGTTACATGGGGAGTGATAAAATAGCCATAAAAACACAAAACCTTACCAAACATTTTGGCAACAGAATAGCGGTGAATGACCTTAACATTGAAATTAAGCAGGGAGAGATCTTTTCCCTGCTTGGAACAAATGGTGCAGGTAAAACAACCACTATTAAAATGTTATGTTGCATACTCCGGCCAACATCGGGAAGTGCTGTAATTAGTAATTGCAGTATTAAGGAACAGCCATTAAAAATAAAAGAGATCATTGGAGTCTCACCACAGGAAACTGCAATTGCAGGACATCTTAATACAAAAGAAAATCTCCTTCTGATGGGTGGGTCATACGGACTAACAAGAGAGGCATCAAAAAACAGGGCAAAAGATCTGATGGAACTGCTGGGAATTGAGGACAGGAAAGATCAGGCCCGAAGACTCTCCGGAGGTTTGCAGCGCAGATTGAGCATTGCCATGGCACTGATGTCTGATCCCCAAATACTTTTTCTCGATGAACCGACTTTGGGATTGGATCCGCATGCAAGAAGATCGGTGTGGAATTATATCGAAAGACTAAAGACAGAAAAGACAATACTGCTGACAACTCATTACCTTGAAGAAGCCGATTATCTGGCCGATACCATAGCCATTATGGATGAGGGGAATATAATTGAAACAGGCACTTCATCTGAATTAAAGAAAAGATATACAAGTACACAGACTCTTAGAATTTCCGGTGAGAATATCACTCAGGAAATTATTGAGATATTGGGGAAGCAAGGTTTTGATGCAATCATCGCCCAAAATGGTATTGAAATAAGATCTAAGAAACCTGATTTTTATTCTATCATAGATCTGCTGCGACAAAAGAATGTAATAATTACCGATTTACAAATGAAAGAACCTACACTAGATGATGTTTTTATACTCTTAACAGGAAAGGAGGCTATCGAATGAAATTTTATGCTTTAGCCGACAGAAATTTTAAAGAGATCTATCGTGATCCTGTAACATTACTTCTGGGTTTGGTGATGCCGGTTACTTTATTGATACTCTTTTCCTCTATTTATAAAAACGTACGTTTGGAAATGTTTTCACCTCAATACCTGACACCTGGGATTATTATATTCTGTTTCGCTTTTTTACTTATGTTCTCTGCTATTTTACTTGCAAAAGACAGACAAAGTGCTTTTCTGATCAGACTATTTACCACTCCTTTAAAACCATCGGGTTTTATACTGGCATACATTATTCCCTTTATACCGCTGGCATTGTGTCAGGCTATTATTTGCCTGGTTGTAGGTTTTATACTTGGAGCTACCTTCGTCAATATTATTGGTGCAATACTTTTGTTTCTTTTCTTTGCCTTATCATGCATTAGCTTAGGAATAATTTTAGGCTCACTGTTTAGTGTAAATCAGGTATCCGGAATAGGTTCAGTATTGATAACAGTAATAAGCCTTTTTAGTGGTGCATGGATGGATCTAAGAATGATTGGAGGTGTATTTAATACTATTGGCTATGCATTACCTTTTGCTCATGCAGTTGATGCTTCAAAAGGATTGATGTCAGGATCAGGTTTTTGGGATATTTCCGTCAGTTTCTATATTATTACAGTTTATACTGTCATTCTTTTTCTTTTCGCAATCGTTTCTTTTAGAAGGGCAATGAAAAGAATTTAAAGAATGGGTTGCAACAACCTTTCAAAAACCGGGGTGTTGCCGGTGTTCATGTCTAAAAGTCTGTAATCGGATACATATCTCAAAATATATTGAACAGTGATAAAACAGGTTATCTTTAATTTAAGTCTGGGATTAATAGTTATGAGTTCTTCTTTTACCAATGATTTTGAAAAAGTAATATCCTCATTTGCGGACGGTCCTTATATTCTGGATTCAGGAGATTCCACTCTGGTAATAATTCAGGATACTGATTACAAATTTGATACGGTTAATATTAAAAGCAACGAAATTACCGGGATAAAATTTAAGTGTGAATTTGACGGTATATCTTGCCCGCCCTTACTCTTTTATTTGCATTCACTCATTCCTGACAGTACATGTACGTTTCCAATGCCTGATAAATTATTGGCTGTATCAGATATCGAAGGAAATTTTGAGAAATACTTTCAGTTACTGACTGCAAATAATGTAATGGATTCCAATTATAACTGGACCTTTGGTCAGGGGCACCTTGTTATACTCGGAGACCTGGTTGACAGAGGAGAATATGTAACGCAGTGTCTGTGGCTGACTTATTATTTAGAAAATGAAGCAACAAAATACGGAGGGAAAGTCCATTACCTGCTTGGTAATCATGAACAGATGGTTTTACTTGGATATAACTATTATAGTGCTCTTAAATATCGTTTTAATTGTAGTAAACTAAGGATTGATTTATCACAGCTGTTCTCAGAACAGACAGTGTTAGGCAGGTGGTTGAGATGTAAGAATTCAATGGTGAAAATTGGCGATCTGATTTTTGTACATGGAGGAATAAGTCCTTCAATATTGCAGTATGACCTGAGTATCGAAGAAATCAATTCGATAGTAAGAAGAGACATAGATACTCAGGATTATAAGACAGATGAATCCTTGGCATTGTTGACGGAAGAAGGGATACTCTGGTATCGCGGATTAGTTGCAGATATATTGGGAAATGTGAAAATATCTGAGGTTGAACTTGACAAAGTTTTAAATGCTTACAGTTGCAGATCTTTTGTGATAGGACATACTCCTGTAGACAATGTATCTAAAGATTTTAATGGTAAAGTGATACGCCTTGATGTAGATCATTATGTAAATAGTTCAGCATTTTATATAGAGAATGGATTACAGTTTATATGTTATAATGATGGTAAAAGGATAAAGTTATAACGGTCTGTCAGAAAGGTGAATCTTTGAGCGAAAATTGTTGTGTACTGAATATATTCTGGGAGTGTTCATTTAAGTGTGTCATCCCTTTAAATTCTATTTTCAAATATAATTGTTAATTGATTTAAAATGGTTGGCCAATC
>JAFGIP010000119.1 GCA_016929525.1 Bacteroidales bacterium | reverse complement strand
TACCCACAATTCCAACAAAATATTATAATTATTATGTTGTAAAATATTAACTCGGGGCTTGTTTTTCAACATAGAAGACAGCCTCTTAAATTCAATATTATTAACAGAATTAATTGAGGAGTTATTATTTTTTCGCAATTTGCAGGTACTAATCAAACAAAAAAATTATGAATCAGTTTAAATACAAAAAATCGTGGACCATCTGGATTATCTTAGGAATAATTGTATTGATGGCATGGTCAAGTTATAACAGACTGGTAAATCTGGAAGAGGGTGTAAAATCGCAGTGGGCAAATGTAGAAAACGTTTACCAACGAAGAGCCGATCTGATACCTAATCTGGTAAATACTGTAAAAGGTTATGCTGCCCATGAGCAGGAAACCTTCACTGCAGTGATTAATGCACGGTCAAAAGCTACGGGAATTAATATTGATCCTGACAAACTTGATGCTGAAGCCATACAAAAATTTCAGGCAGCACAAGGTAGTCTTACCAGTGCATTAAGCCGGTTAATGGTAATTGTGGAGCGTTATCCCGACCTGAAAGCAAATCAGAATTTTCTGGAACTTCAGGCTCAGTTGGAAGGAACGGAGAACAGAATAGCAGTTGAAAGAAGAAAATATAACGAAATAGCTAAACTGTTTAACTCCAAGATGAGGAGATTTCCTACCGTTTTGTTTAATAATTTCTATGGTTTTGAGAAGAAAGGTTATTTTGAAGCCAAAGAAGGAGCCGATGAGGTGCCTGAAGTACAGTTCTAAATTTGTATAATATGGGCGAGCTGAAAAAAATATTTAACGATGAGGCTAAGGCCAAAATTACCGGAGCTGTTAAGGAAGCTGAACTGAATACATCGGGAGAGATAAGGGTGCATGTTGAAAACAGATGTAAAATCGATGTGCTCGATCAGGCATCATATATTTTTAAAAAACTGGAAATGCATAAAACAGAACTCAGAAACGGAGTGCTGTTCTATCTTGCCGTTGAAGACCGTAAGTTTGCTATACTTGGCGATGCCGGTATAAATGCAAAGGTGCCCGATAACTTCTGGGATGAAATTAAAAATGTGATGTCGGAACATTTTAAAAAAGGTGAATTCGTTCAGGGATTATCGAAAGGCATTAAAATGGCCGGGGAGCAGTTGAAGAAACACTTTCCTTACCAGAAAGATGATATAAATGAACTCTCTGATGAGATATCATTGGGCAAATAGATTAAATATTGGAAAATTTAAGTGGCTTTAGCAAGTATAAAAATCCCGAAGGGATTTAATAAAAATAGCCACAGGTGAAACCTGCGGTAATAAATATGACATAGCACAACCCTGTAAGGGTTGAATGTAGAGCAAAAATGAGCACACATACCCAAATTCTTTACCAGATTATCTTTAGTACATGGAAACGCCAAAATACGTTGGATAAATCTAATCGCAAAGAATTATATAAATACATAAATGGTATTCTCAACAATAAAAAGTGTCATTTATATCGCATAGGTGGAATTTCTGACCATATACATCTTATTACTCATATTCATCCAACAATTACGTTGGCTTCTTTGGTAAAGGATATTGAACTTGCTTCGACTGAAAATATAAAAAGCAATAATCTTTTTTCAAATTTCAGTGGTTGGCAATCGGGTTACGGAGCTTTTACCTATTCATTCAAAGAGAAAGATACACTAATTGAATATGTCAAGAATCAGGAAGCTCATCATGAAATAAAAACTTTTAAAGAAGAATTGATCGATTTATTGATTGAACACGGAGTAAAATATGAAGAAAAATTTCTGCTATAATAATTCAACCACTTTGTGGTTGGGGAATACGATCCTTTATACTTTATACCCTGCATTTCATGCAGGGCTATTCAGATTTAATCCCTCTGGGATTATAAAAACATAACTGATATTGATTAAGACTTGTAAATAACACTATTTTATGAAAATCCTGAAAATTCAATTATTTCTGCTTATAGCTTGTTTTGGTATTATTCAGTATAGCATTGCACAGGAAGACTGTTTACCAAAAAACGAGAACAGACTTGTTAATGATTATGTCGGTTCGTTATCCGTTGGTCAGCGGCAGGATTTGGAAGCAAAGCTTGTTCAATACGCCCTCAGCACTTCTACCCAGATAGCCATTGTTATTGTCAGTGATCTGTGTGACTACGACATAGCTTCTTATACATTTACTCTTGCAGAGGAATGGGGAGTAGGGCAAAAAGGAAGTGATAACGGTGTTATGATTATGGTTAAACCTACAGGTGGTGCAGGTCAAAGGCAAACATTCATTGCAGTGGGTTATGGACTGGAAGGTGTTATTCCGGATGCAATTGCAAAGCGTATTGTTGCAAGGGAAATGAAACCCAGGTTCAAGAATAATGATATCTACGGGGGGCTTGATGCAGCAACCAATGTAATCATGAAACTTGCCGAAGGTGAATTTACTGCTGAAGATTATAATAAGCAATCGGCTGCACAAGTTCTTTTACCAGTTTTATTTTTCTTCTTAATTACATTAATCATTATCGTTGCTAAATTCAAACAAACAAGTACCTATGCAAGGAGGAACAATATCGGGTTTTGGATGGCACTGATGTTAATGAGTTCATCATCTCGTGGCAGAAGCGGAGGTTTTGGAGGTTTCAGGTCAGGCGGTGGGAGTTTTGGCGGTTTTGGCGGAGGGAGTTTCGGAGGTGGTGGCGCCGGCGGAAGCTGGTAGATTTATAACCCGGATAAGTATTCAGGGCATCATTCAGTTTAAATTAAGATAATCTTACCTGGCAGGATAAAACAGGTGTTATATGAACATATCTACCCATAAACTTTGTTTAACTGTACGATAAGTCAGACTAATCCATTAATTTAGAAATATGAACATTAATCTGGAGAATAAAACATTTATAGTCTGCGGGGCTACAAGTGGTTTTGGACATGCCGTTGCTGACAGGATAATTCAGGAAGGCGGAAGTATTTATGCAATTGCCCGCACCGAAGAGAAGTTAAGGGAACTGAAAGATGCCTACAATTCACAGGTTGAAATTCTGACAGGTGATATTACACAAAGTGATACTATTCACAGACTTGTTAAGACTATTGCATCTGAAAAAATACATGGCATTCTTATAAATGCCGGCGGACCACCGGCTATGACTTTTATAGAGACAAAACTGAAAGACTGGGATGAAGCATATCAAACTCTGTTACGATGGAAAGTTGAACTGACAAAGGCACTTCTGCCAAAATTCATTGAACAGAAGTATGGCAGATTTCTTTTTATTGAAAGTGCTTCGGTGAAACAACCACTTGAGAATCTTGTGTTAAGTACTTCTTTGAGATTATCGGTGGTAGGTTTTGTAAAAACCCTGTCGCAGGAAATGCCGGATAAAGGAGTTACTTTTAATATAATGGCACCAGGGTATCACTATACACAGGCTGTAGAACGACTTATCAGAAAAAAAGCTGAAATGAATAATTTAACCCTGAAGAAAGCCCGTGAGGAAATTGAATCGGCAATACCAATGAAAACCACCGGTGATGTCGATAAATTTGCTTCGTTGGCTGTGTGGTTGCTCTCACCACTGTCGGAATATGTTACCGGCCAGGTTTATGCTGTTGATGGCGGAGTTATTAAATCAACATTATAATAAAATAAAACTACAATCGAATGCGTCATCCGATTGTAATATTGATATTTCTTTCGTTCATCACTTGCCATTTATCCAGGGCACAGAATTCATACATCGTTGGCTTTAGGGCGCATTACGGATTTATTATTCCCCACGCTGTAGATCTGAAGCCGGTATCGAAAACAAGACCACGCGGTTTTGAACTGGAATGGAACTGGCAGCTTATGAGCAAAAATGCGTGGAATTATTGTTATTGTTACCCGCGAACAGGTGTTTCATTTTTCTTTATTGATTACCATAATCCGGATATCCTTGGACATGCATATGCAACCTACTTTTTTATTGAACCCGTAATAAATGCAGAAAAAAAACTGAACATTTCTTTCCGTTTCGGTATGGGCCCCTCATTTATGGACAGGGTATATGATGAGCAGTCAAACCCGGAAAATACTTTTTACAGTTCTCGCCTGAGTTTTATTGTTCTCTTAAAAACGACGATCAACTATCGGATAAATAATTCATTGGGTTTGCAGATGGCAGCAAATTATAACCATATTTCCAACGGGGGGATTAAAAACCCAAACAGGGGGATCAATTTCCCGACATTCAACCTTGGCATCGACTATTATCTAAGGCCGCAACCGTATACGATAAGACTTAAAAATGACACAATTGATCTGAATCCGAAAAAGAACAGGTTCGAGGTTGCCGTATTTGGTACCGGTAAAACAGATATCAAAGGACATACACATTATCCGGTGTACGGTATATACGGCAACTATACAAGGGTGGTTGGCAGGTTGAGTGGTATATCAGCAGGAATTGAATTAACCAACGATCTGGCCGACAAGCATGAAATTGAAAGACTTCAGATAACCAGCGACAGCAGTAACGTTGATCATAAATATGCTGCAATTCTTGCCGGACATGATTTGCTTATCGGCCGTTTTGTTTTTAAGATTCAGATCGGGGCTTATATTTATTCACCTTTTAAACGCGAGGATCCGGTTTATCAAAGATATGGACTGAATTTTCATATTACCGATGAACTTTACACAGGCATCAATATCAAAGCTCATCGGCATATTGCGGATTTTCTTGATATCAGGTTGGGATATACTTTTTAAACGAATAATTACATTTGAATTAATTCATTTAATTTTATAACCTTGAAATAGTATTTCCCAAACCATTAAAACGATATGATCCAGACAATTTCATTAGAAGAAGTAAAACAACAGATCAGAAATGTAGCCGACTGGCCCAAAAAAGGTATACAGTTTAAAGATATAACTACAGCAGTTAAAGTACCCGAAATTTTTTCCTTTCTTGTAGATACCATCTGTGATATTTATAAAGATAAGGGCATTACAAAGGTGGTTTGCATGGAAGCCAGGGGATTTATACTCGGAGGAGCACTGGCATATAAACTCGGTGCAGGATTTGTTCCTATAAGAAAACCGGGTAAATTGCCTGCTAAAAAAATAAGCCAGGATTATATTTTGGAATATGGGGCCGGAAGTCTCGAATTACACAGCGATGCTATTTCGGAAGTTGATGTCGTTTTGTTGCATGATGATCTTTTAGCAACAGGGGGGACAGCGTTAGCATCAATAAAATTAATTCAAAAACTACAGCCTGAAAAAATATATATTAGCTTTATGTGCGAGCTGGACTTCCTTAAAGGGAGAGAATTATTGAAAGATTATGAAATAGCAAGCCTGATTCATTTTTAAAATATTTAATCTATGCAACGCGTACTTATAATTGCACTTCTACTGGCATTGATAGTAGTTGTTTTTGCATTACAAAATGCAGCTGAAATAACAGTAAAATTCTTTTTCTGGGAAATACAAAGTACAGTTGCAATTGTACTTACTGCAGTGCTGCTTATTGGTGCACTGCTGGGTGTTCTTTTCTCGTTACCATCAATTATCAGAAAAAGTGAGAAGATCACTGAACTTGAAGATAAACTGCTTGAAAATAAAGGAGAAGATAAATGAAAGAATAACCCGGACTGGGTGTTAAAACCCTGACAGGGTGTAAGCTTTTAAACGAGAACCTTTCCTGTCATTTCCTTCGGCACAGGCAATCCCATAATAGTAAGCAGCGTTGGTGCAACATCGGCAAGAATCCCGTTATTGATTTTATCATATTCGTCACTCACCAGGATGCATGGTACAGGATTAAGAGAATGAGCTGTATTTGGTGATCCATCTTCGTTAACAGCATTGTCGGCGTTGCCGTGGTCTGCAATGATCATAACAGTATATCCGTTATTACGGGCGGCATCAACAACCTTCCCCACACAACTGTCGACGGTCTGTACAGCTTTTTCAATCGCTTCATAAATTCCTGTATGGCCTACCATATCACAGTTGGCAAAATTGAGACATACAAGATCCGGCCCGCCGGTATTCAGTTCTTTAACGATTGCTTCAGTAACCTCGGGAGCACTCATCCCGGGCTGCAAATCATAAGTTGCAACTTTGGGCGAAGGTATCAGGATTCTTTTTTCACCCTTAAATTCTTCTTCCCTTCCTCCGTTAAGGAAGAATGTTACATGTGCATATTTTTCGGTTTCGGCAATTCGTATTTGTTTTAATCCGGCTTTTGATACTACTTCGCCAATGGTATTTTCGACATTTTGTTTATCGAAAACTACCCTGATGCCTTTAAAGTTCTCATCGTAAGTTGTGAGGGTCAGGTAGTGTAAAGGAATGGTTTTCATGCCATGATCAGGGAAGTCCTGTTGTGTAAGTGCCGTTGTAATCTGTCGCAGTCTGTCGGTCCTGAAATTAAAGCAAATTACAACATCACCTTCGTTAATTGTTCCAAGTGGCTTTCCTTCTTCGTCGACGATAACAACAGGTTTGATAAATTCATCGGTCACCCCTTTATCATAAGATTCCTGAATAGCCTGAAGTACATCGGTATAAGGTTTACCTTTACCCGATACCATCAGGTCGTAGCCTTTCCGGATACGCTCCCATCTTTTATCACGGTCCATGGTATAATAGCGGCCAACGAGTGATGCAATTTTCCCGTTTGACGTTTTCAGGTGTTCAACAACTTCTTTCATAAAACCCAAACCACTTTTAGGATCGGTATCACGTCCATCGGTAAGTGCATGGATATATACTTTATCGAGATCGTATTCTTTTGTTATATTGCAAAGCCTGAAAAGATGATGACTCATTGCATGTACACCTCCCGGACCGATAAGACCTATAAAGTGTACTGATTTATTATTCTTTTTGGCATAGTTAAATGCTTCAACCAGTGTTCTGTTGGAAGAAATACTGTTGTCCTTAATAGCACGGTTTATTCTTACAAGGTCCTGGTAAACTATTCTTCCTGCACCGATATTCAGATGGCCAACTTCCGAGTTGCCCATTTGTCCCTGCGGGAGTCCAACGTCTTCACCACAGGTCAGAAGTTCCGAG
This sequence comes from Bacteroidales bacterium, assembly GCA_016929525.1. GTDB lineage: Bacteria > Bacteroidota > Bacteroidia > Bacteroidales > UBA10428 > UBA10428. The sequence continues at coordinate 7,182 of JAFGIP010000119.1, read as the reverse complement.
AAAGGGTATTCCTCGCGAAGCCTGTCCATATTAGGTGTGTCTGTTGTATAGATTACATCTCCTTTGCTTTTATTTCCATTTCCCCATCCATCGAGGATTATCAATATCGATTTCTTCATCTATCGGTATATTTTAAGTTATTGCTGCTGGAATAAATATCGTAACAGTCTCTTTTATAAAGAGGCACAAAGTTAATGATTCGGGCAATATGATAAAGTTGAATGATTCTAAATTGGTTATTATTCCCGGTTAGGGTTTAGCTTGCGAAACTTGTTGTAATCAATAACTTTCTCCTTCAATATCTCTTTAGAAAATCACTATCTTGCAGCACTAAATCGAGTTCAGTCGTGTTAAAAAGAAATTGTCTGTTTTTACGAAACTGTATATCCATTCCGTTTACTCTTGTAATGATTATTGCTTGCAATACCGATGAGGTTTGCGATGAAAATACCATTACAAATGTGGTTGCTTCGTTTTATACAACTGTTGATAATCGGGTTGTGGATACTACAGCTATGGTTACATCCATTATTGCCGTTAACGACAGTATGAGTATACTTTACGAATCGGAAGATGCCGTGCAGAGTGTTAGTTTTCCACTTAATAACAGTCTTGATTCATGCGCGGTTATAATGGATTTTACACTTTACGATACAATACCGAAACCGGATACTTTATATTTTACCGATACATTAACTTTCTTCTATAACATTGAACTGATAATGGAATCAATTGAATGCGGGTTTGTTCATTATTTTCATTTGCAAAGCATTAACTGGACTGATAATTTTATTGAGGATGTAGAGATTGTCAATCCTGCGGTAACGACAAGAGAATATGAAAATATCAAAATACTATATTAGTTTACTGATTTGCCTTTCAGCTTCGGTGGTTCTTTTTTCGCAGGAAGAGAAAGAGGAAATAACAAGAATTAAGGGACTAAGGATAGGGTATGATATTTCGAAGTTGGCACTGTATTATTTTCAGCCTGAAAGGACTGCATTCGATTTTTCTGCCGATATTGAGATCAGCAGGAATTATTATCCTGTATTTGAATTCGGAATTCAGAATGTCGATCTTAATGATTCCATTTATAACTATACTTCAAGTGGTAAATATTTTAGGTTTGGGTTGGATTATAACCTGCTGAAAAATAAAAGAATTGATCAATACGAGATGTCATTCATAGGCTTTCGTTACGGCATGGCTTTCTTAGATCATTCAGCGGATAATATTATTATAGCAAATGATTACTGGGGAGATTATTCCGGAGGGAATATTTCGCAAGAAAATGTTGGCGCAGGATGGATTGAGATTGTTGGGGGTATCAGGGGAGAATTATTCAAAAACTTTTTTATTGGTTGGTATTTCAGTGGAAGAATACTAGTATCGAAGAAGAATTTTAATTCAATGGATCCGTACTATATACCGGGTTTTGGGAGAGGTGATAAGAAAACATCTTTGGGATTCAATTATTCGATATATTATCGGATCCCGATGTTTAAAACTAAATATATAAAACCTGAAAAATGATTCATATTGGAAATGCAACCCGTTCAGAGGTATTTTGTCTATCACTGACAGATCGATAGATCATAAATCATATCCTTTTATCCAACTTTATTGCTACAACCATGAAAAGAATAATAACCATCGCTTTATTCACTTCTTTTTTTCTGATTTCCCGGGCTCAGTATAAGCAAACAATCAGGGGAACTGTTGTTGACAAATTTTCAATGCAGGGCCTTCTTGGTGTTAATATAGTCCTGGTTTCTTCCGGTCAGCAAAAAGGTACTACCAGCGACGGGAAAGGAAGTTTCAGGTTTGAAGAGGTCCCTGCCGGGAGACACGAGATACAATTCTCGTATATAGGTTATAAACCGGTAACAATAAGTAATATTTTACTGTCGTCGGCACATGAGGTTGTGCTTGAGGTTGAGATGGAAGAAATGGTGTACCAGGGAGAAGAGGTAATAGTGAAGGCCAATCTGCGTAAAGACCAGCCGATAAACCAGATGGCACAAATCAGTGCCCGCTCATTTACCGTTGAGGAAACTGAAAGATATGCCGGCAGCTGGGGCGATCCTGCCCGTATGGCCAGCAACTATGCAGGTGTAATGGCTGCCAGCGAAGCACGAAACGATATAATTATCAGGGGAAATTCACCGTTGGGCTTATTATGGAGACTTGAGGGACAGAACATACCGAATCCGAATCATTTCGGGGCATTCGGAACAACAGGCGGACCGATAAGTATGATCAACAATAATCATTTGCGCAATTCCGATTTTTACACCGGGGCTTTCCCTGCAGAATTCGGGAATGCACTTTCCGGTGCATTCGATTTGAATATGAGGGCGGGGAACAATCAGCAGAGGGAATATCTGGTACAGGTGGGATTAAACGGATTTGAGCTGGGGGCTGAAGGTCCGTTTTCAATAACCAGCACATCATCATATCTTGTAAATTACAGGTATTCATTTCTAGGGCTGATGTCAAAGCTGGGCATTAACTATGGTCCGGCGGGAAGTATTCCGGAATACCAGGACCTTTCCTATAAATTGGATTTTGCAGCAGGAAAGATGGGCAAATTCAGTCTTTTTGGCCTTGCAGGATTAAGCGATATCGGGAATTATGATAGTAAAAAAGATAACCTCGATGATTACACCTATGATGATTTTGGCGTTGACTTTGGATTTAATACCGGGATGATGATCCATGGGATCAATCATATATATTCATTCAGCAATAACACAGTGCTTGTCAGCCGTGTTGCTGTTGCCGGAAGTTTCAGTGATTATACATATGACTCCGTTTCGATTGAAGACGCGAGTATCAATCTTTATACACGCAGTAAGCTCCAGGAGTGGCAGTATTCGGCAAGTACTGAATTAAAAACACGAATCAATACAAGAAATAATATTAATATAGGATTTCATGCAGATGTTTATCAGCCAACTTTTAACGACAGCACGTTGCAAAACGACGGAACATACATTGTCGGGGCACGGGCCAAAGGAACCATGACTTTATATCAGTCTTTTATTGAATGGCGCCACCGGTTAAACGACAATGTAAGTTTTTATTCAGGAGTTCACGGACAGTATCTGGACCTGAACAGTTCTTATCTTATCGAACCTCGCGCCAGTATAAAATGGCGTTTTGCAAAAAATCAGTCGGCAAGCATAGGATATGGCTTGCATAGTCAGATACAACCGCATCAGCTGTACTTTACCGAAGCCTATAACGAATCAACAGGTGAATATGTCAAAACAAGTACTCAGGATCTTGATTTTACAAAAAGCCATCATTTTGTTCTCGGCTACGATTTCTTAGCTGCTCCTAACCTGCGATTTAAGGTTGAAACCTATTACCAGCATATATATGATGTGCCGATTGAGCAAGAAATATCACATGTATCGCTGCAGAACTACGGGGCCGATTTTTATATCCCTACATACGACAGCCTTGTTAATGGAGGAACCGGCAGAAACTATGGAGTAGAGTTTACAGTTGAGAAATTCTTCTTAAACAATTATTATTTCCTTATCACCACTTCTTTATTCGATTCGAAGTATACGGCCAGTGATAACATTGAAAGAAATTCAGCCTTTAATAACAATTATGTTGTAAATGCACTGGGAGGTTATGAATTTAAACTGAGCGAAAATATGGCACTGACAACAAGTACCAAATTTGTGGTTGCGGGAGGGAACAGGTATATACCCTATACCGTAATACAGGACGGCTTCGGCAGATATGTTGCCCACTACAATTACGACCGTGCCTATGAAAAGCAATATCCGGCATATATGAGGCTTGATGTAATGCTTACCTTGCGCTGGAATCACAAGAGAATGACAGATGAATGGATCATTGATTTTGAAAATATTACCAACAGATCAAATTTATATTACGAAACAGTTGACAGATCAACAGGTGAAATAGTTTCAGAATACCATCAGAAGTTTGCATGGCTCATGATGTGGAGGCTGCGGTTTTAAATGAGGAATTGGATTGAATGTATAACTAACCTTATTACATTATTCTTTACTGCATAATTGTCTGTATAGTTCCCGGGCTTCTTCATATACATCATCAGAAAACTCGTCACCGGCATTTCTTCTGTTATTAAAGGATTTGTAGTCCGGAAGCTCAGCGGTTATTCCTGCTTTCTTAAGGATGGTTTCAATTGTTTCTTTCGGATTATTACAGTACGAGTCGTAATTTATCAGGATCGTGTTGGGATGGCTGATAGTCAAAACATATCCGTAGTAGTTAATCCAGATTTTTAACCAATAGTCCATGGACTCTTTACCATCATGAATGTTCTCCTCTGAGTTACTGAATACGAATGGTTTTTGATTCAGTCCAAACTCATGGTGTCCCAACCAGTTCATGTATTCGAGTACAAACGGATCTTCTTCCTGAAGTCTTTTATAATCACGGTGCTTTTCCAGTAATGATGCTGCATGGGTTAAGGGATCGCGATATAATATCACCATCAGAAAATCATCATTAACCTCCCTTACAGATTTGTATCTTAATATGAAATTGTTGTTCTTCGCCAGATATATCTTACTATTATCAAGTTTAATGATACTTTGGTAGTCCAGGTAATCGATATAATCTTCCTGTGATATGGAATATGCTGATAAATGAGAATCTTTTATATAGGAATCTTTTGCCTTTACTTTAAAAAAATACTCTTCAAGAGCTTCACTTGAGTTCAGGCCGATCATTATCCCGTCTTTATGACTCCGCTCTTTAAGTTTTTTAGATTTTGGCTTGTAGAATTTTGCCCATAAGTTCGGACACATCAGAAAGGGCATATTTGCGTAATTCAGTGAAACGAAATCACTGATTTTGGACAGGTCAGTCATTAAACTTGTAGTACCGGCTCTGGCTAATCCCGAAATGATTACAAAGTCATGCCTCTTTTTAAGATTTTTCCGGGCGATCTTTTTTGATTCCTTTTTGAATAGTTTGTTTGCAATATTGTAATTATTCAAAGCCATCCTGTGCAATAGCCGGGATAGCTCAGAATAGCCGGAGTTATTCTTCCTGGCAGAAGGTATGATAAAAGGAACGGTAGCTCCTAAAGAAATTGATAGTATTGAATAAAATGAAAAGAAATCCAGACTGTTATAATCTGTTCGTGATATTAAACAATAGATAATAACCGGAATACTGCCAAACGCAAATGCAAAGATGACAACAAACAGCATTTTCATAAGTGAAATTACCAGCTTGTTGGTGCTTTTCTGAATCAGCTTTATTTTCACTTCTTCATCAAGATCAGATATTAGCTTATCAACTAACGAAACACTATTCTCAGCTAAAGCATGAAAAACAAATCTGTTAATACGAATTATCAAAGCTATCAGGAAAAAGCTTATGAACAGAACAGAATAATAAACCATTATTTCTTTTTCATCTTTTTGAAGAATCTCTTGATCTTAAGCCAGAAGATATAACCAAATGCAAATACTACAATACCTCCGATAATAAATATAAGGATGATTGTCCCGATACCGAGTCCGGGCCCTATGTATAATAAGTCAGCCATTTTTTTTTAATTACTCTGATCCAGTTTGGTAAATGATGGTATCCTTCATGTTGAGATTTCAAAACATTTTTATATAAAACCTTGTCATCTCTGATTATCCAGATCAACCCGGTATTTTGTTCTTCAACAAAATACGTAGCAGGATCTACAAATTCCATCAGGCCTTCTGTATAGGAGAAAATATCATTTGCTCTGAAAACAGAATCTCCGATGAATGAAAAACTGTTGTCTCCAAAATTATAACGTACAATATTTGAATAGAAATCACCTGCAATTGCAAGCCGGCTTGAGTCTTTTGGAGGAGGTTTACTTTCATCAGACCAGATGGTGTAAGAGTTATTATTAAATATCACCAGTGAATTATCATTGAGAAAGTCAACATCGTGCTGACTTACGAACGGGCCTTCGATCATCTGTATAACCTTGTTTGTTGAGGGCCTGTAATGCATAATAAATGAAGGGCCTCTTGCACTAATGAACAAATCCCCTTCTTTATAATAATGTGTGGAATTAAATGCAGGCTCAATATCATTAATATGAAGAGGATCCTTGAGTTCTGCCGATTTTAACAGGTAATAAGCCAGATTGTTCTCAGTTAATATTTCGGTCATCGATTTGTGAAATAGTATTCTGCCGGTTTCAGCATCAATCCTGGTGATATAGTTATCTTTGAAAAAGACGCTTTCCCCATTAATGTTATACAGCCCTGTCGCTGAATAACCTGGTCTAAAGGTACAAATCCAGATATCCCCTTTACTGTCAAGATTCATGGAATGGTGGGCATAAAGACTATCCTGTTGCCAGATTACATTTGAGAGGGAATCAATTCGTCTCAAACCCGAAACACCGTCAAATGAGAAAACCAGGGATTTGTCAGGAAACAGTAAAGGGTTTATTATCCTGTTATGTTCCATAAACGGATTTTTAACTGTCCATTTATATATTACTGAATCATTTTTAAGGTTCAACAATACAATCGATCGTGAATCGCTGGTGTCGGAATATGTAGATAATACAATAAAGTCAGAATCAAGATTGTTTATCGATTTAAAATTATCAGGCGTAGGAATAAATGTTTTTGGCAGGGTTTTAACTTCTTCAACGGATTGGGAAAAAAGGTCGGGGAAAGAATACATGAATTTTACAGGTCCTGTTAAAAAACCAAAATTTTTATCCCCTTCTGAAATATGGTAAGCCATCCAACCAAATATGGAAAGGGTAAATAAACAGATAACTATTATTGAAAATATCTTAAGTACTCTCTTCAAACTAATAATCAGTGAAAATATAACGGGCAACAAAAGTAATATAAATACCTAACTTCTCGATATTGTCCGGTAAATTAGTTCAATCCTATAGTTAGAACGCTATTAATTGCATCTGAATGACATGAGCACCAAATGATTCATTTGTTAATATTTAACCGTTGAATTGTTTAACTGTGTAACTGTTAAATATTTGTTGATGAACCGATGATACCGAACTCGGTGCAAATTTGGATGGGTGGATAATTGAGAACTATTATGAATGGGGAGTGTTCATTTAAGTGTGTCATCCCTTTAAATTCTATTTTCAAATATAATTGTTAATTGATTTAAAATGGTTGGCCAATC
>JAFGIP010000118.1 GCA_016929525.1 Bacteroidales bacterium | reverse complement strand
GATTGGCCAACCATTTTAAATCAATTAACAATTATATTTGAAAATAGAATTTAAAGGGATGACACACTTAAATGAACACTCCCCATTGGAATAATTAAAATATGAATTAAAGACTATTTCAAGCCGATAAATCATATTAATAACCCAGGAAATCTGTCAAATATCATGGCAGATTTCTTTTTTTACTATTTGGATTACCTAATTCTCTTCTACCTCGGTAATGATTTTGTTGTTTTTCTTTTAATTTCTTAGTTTTAGTAGTGATTAAACCTTAAATAACTGTCATGACTAACCGTTTTAAAAAGCAATTCCTGATTCATTTTATTCAATTAACGTTAGTCATATTATCAGTTCTGTTAATCCGGTGCTCCAATGCCGATAAGCAAAAAGACCGGAAGTATAAAAAATCAGCTGAAACAGTAAAAGTTGAAATAACCGATTATGAAAGCGACTCCATAATCAGATCTGTTAAGATCGATTCACTTATAAACATTCTGGAAACTGCCACGCACGATACTGTAAGACTTTCAGTTCTCGATGTTATAACACAAATTGTCACTGAAGATTCAGTAAAGGCCATTTATAATGAAAAAATAGACAGTATTGTTCATGCTGTCCTTTCAAAAAACCCGACTGAGGATGTTAAAGACAAATGCTTAAAATATCAGGCAAATGTTTTTTTTCAATACGGCCAGTCAGAAATCAGTCGATACGAATTTGAAAAAGCGCTGGATAATTTTAATAAAACCATTAAGCTCTGCGAACAGATCAATGACCAACGATGCATTTCTAATGCTGTCTTCAATAAGGGCAATACATATTACTATCTTGGTGATATCCCAAAAGCCATTGAATGTTATGAAAAAAGCCTGAAGATCAGTGAAGAAACAGATGATAAAGAGAGTATTTCCAAATCGTTGAATAATATTGGAATTATGTATGCCGATCTCGATGAGATACCTAAAGCCATTGAATATTACAAAAAAAGCTTAAAGGTGCAGGAAGAAATTAACGATAAAGGAAGTATTGCCAATACTTTGAATAACATCGGGGTAACATATTCGTACCAGGGCGATATGATGAATGCACTTGAGTATTATATGCGATGCCTGAAAATCAAAGAGGAACATGATGATAAAAAAGGCATTTCGGCTGCATTAAATAACATAGGTACAATTTATCATTATGAAGAAGATTATCCGGCAGCTCTGGAATATCTGTTCAGAAGTTTACAGATTAATGAAGAAATTGGAGATAGTGTCAATATTTCAGGCACATTAACCAACATTGGTAATATCTATGCAGATCAGGCTGCAGCAATATTCACGCAAAACAAAGCAAAAAGCGATTCCTTATATCAGCTGGCCCTGAATAATTATAAAAAAGCTATAAAGATCCAGGAAAAAATCGGAGATAAAATGATTATGGCTGAGACTCTGGTTAATATCGGTACTATTTACAAAGAACTGGCCGCAATTGTATCGCAACAAGATAAAGCAGGAAGCGAATCCTTAATTAAAACAGCACTGGAACAATATAACCGGAGTCTCAAGATCAGTGAAGAAATAGGAGATAAAAGCAGTATTTCTTTTGCACTTTATTATATCGGGGATATTTATAATGAAAGAAACGAAAAAGTAAAAGCACTTGCGTATGCAAAGGAGTCATACGAAATTGCAAAAGAAGCGGAATATACGTTTAATATCAGATCTGCCGCCGAACTTTTAGATAAAATATACTCCAGTCTTGGAAATTTTGAATTATCCAGGAAATACTATGGAGAATACATATCCATGCGGGACAGCATTATAAAGAAAGAAAACCAACAGCTGGTTCAAAAGAAATATTTTCAATACCAGTATGAAAAAAAGTCTGCGACCGACAGCATTGCACATAACAAAGAAATGGAAATTGTCAACCTGGAAATTGAAAAGAAAAATGCTGAAAGCAAGCGGCAAAAGATGGTCATCATATTTGTAATTGTCGGGTTGTTGCTTGTGCTGGCATTTGCCATTTATTATTTCAGGTCGTTACGCACTACGCGCAAACAAAAAGGTATCATTGAGGAACAGAAAAAACAGGTTGATGAGAAGAATATTATCCTGAACGAACAGAACGAAGAAATACGTTCGCAAAAAGAACATATAGAAAATATACACGAAGAACTTACCGACAGCATTCGCTATGCCAAGAGAATACAAAAAGCAGTGTTGCCTTCGGATGAATACATCGTTGAAACCGTCAGACAAAGCCAGTTATCGCCCAATGATTATTTTATTTTATATAAGCCCCGTGATATTGTTTCGGGTGATTTCTATTTTTTTGGAAAGAAAGAAGATATACTGTACATAGCAGTAGCAGACTGCACCGGTCATGGCGTTCCGGGTGCTTTTATGAGTATGCTTGGAGTATCGTTCCTTAACCAGATCATCTCAAAAAAAGAAACCTTGTCAGCCAGCCAGGTTCTGAATGAACTAAGAGATAGTATTATTCAGTCGTTGCAGCAAAAAGGAATTGAAGGTGAACAGAAAGATGGTATGGACATGACATTTGTTGCTTATGAAACAAAGAAAAGAACCATACAGTATGCAGGGGCCAACAATCCGTTGTATATAATATCAAACGATACAAAAGAACTAAACGAAATAAAACCCGACCGGATGCCCGTTGCAATCTCGGAAGAAATGCGTCCTTTCACAAATCATGTTCTTAAACTTAAAAAAGGAGATATTATCTACCTCACATCCGATGGTTATGAAGATCAGTTCGGCGGACCCAGGGCTAAAAAGTTTCTGCCAAAACGACTAAGGCAGTTACTAATTGATAATGGAAATAAACCTATGGCAGAACAAAAAGTAATTCTGGACAAAACCATTGAGGACTGGAAAAGCGGCTATGAAGATAAACACGAACAGACCGATGATATAACCATTGTGGGAGTCAAAATAGCGTAAATCTAACTTTTGAGGTTTTAATCCAGATAAATTAATTATTTAAACCTCGCCAGAAATTTCTGTAAAGCAGTCCAGTATTCTTTACTTTCGGGAAAATCGCTCCATAGTGCTTTTGAACCGTGCTTCCCTCCTGATGAAGGAAGAAATGACGTTTTTGAAGAAACAGGAATTGCATTATAGATCTTTTGCCAGCTTTCCTTTTCCATGGGTGTAGATGTAATAAATACCGGGCATCTTACATTGGCAGCTGATTTTTGAATGATATCCCTGTTCCAGCCGAATTTTGAAAAATATTCACCCGGTGAAAAAGCAACAACTCCTGATATGCCTTTAGGATAATCGCCGGCATATTTAATTGCCAGTGATGCAGAATAGGAACTGCCGAGAATAATGATCCTGGCGTTAGGATATTTTCTTTTTACATACGACATTGCTGCCTGTATATCTGAATATGCATCTGTATAACGTGTTTCCATCTTCAGACTATCAGCATATTTCCAGGTTTCATTGATCACTCCATTGCATTCTTCCCCACTTCTTAAATCAACAGCCAGGCAGTTAAACCCAAGGTTGTTTAACTTCGGAGCTGTCTCGACGTATTCACCACGACTGTAATTTGCCTGGTGAAATAATACAATGAAAGGAGCTGTTGCCGCATGCGGCGCATAAAGATCTGCTGTTACAACAACCTTGTCCCACGCCCTGAACTGAACTTTCTCCTGAGCAAATGCTATGTTTGCAACTAACAGCAAACAAATAAATGCAGATGATATTCTTATTGAATTGATAAATCGTATCATGGCTTTCTATGAATTTGGTTTACACCGTATTAAGTTATCAAAAAAAATTGAAAGCGCCGACAATCAAGAGCATTCTTTTCATCAATAAAAAATACATATTTCTCAAAACTATTTCTTCCGTTAACAACTTAATTAGCTTCAAACAGTATATAAATTCATACAGGGCTTTGTGCTTAGAAAAAAGATTTATTAATTTGGACTTAGAAAACCAGAAAATGACAGCAGTGAGATTAGCTTTTTTAATTGCAGGTTTATTCTGTGCAAACATTTTATTCTCGCAATGCAAACTCACCGACATTGATTTAGATCGGGTGCCCTACAAAAAAATCAGAAAATTTATCAAGGATCAACAAACCAGTCATATTCTCGAATTCAGTGATATACAACCAAGCTGCGATAAAGACCAGGATTTATCAGAGTTTAAAGAAGTTGTTGATACTTTTATTACTGATGTATGTATGGATCAGGTATGGGAAGCATATAAGACAACAAGCCCTGTTCAGTCATGGAATGGTCGCATTATCGCTTTCGGATTACAGTTCTCAAAGTGGCAGGATGAAATATTATACAGTAACGGTGATAATTTCTCTGAGATTGATACAGGTCAGGTATTCTTTGTAAACCTCAAACTAATGAGATTCTATAATCTTGCCGTCGGATTGGAGATCGTTAATGTAGATATCAGTAATCGAACAATTAAGTTTAGCTATATTAAGGGTAATAAATCGGAAGGGGAACAGACTATACAATTTATGGCCTTAGAAAATGGTAACACAAAAATAATTCATTCGAGTTCTTTCAGAAGTGGCTCAAAATTACGTGATCGTATTTATCCTTTCTTTCATACAAAAGCTCTGAATGAATTTCACGGCAATATCTTAAAAAGTCTGAATAATAATGATATTGCTTTTCAGCAACAGTCTGCTTATAATATAGCTGCTGATACTTTTGATTAATTTTTGTCTAAGTAAGTTCATCTTCTACATTACCTTTCAAACTACCAAAACGATCCGAGGTCAGGCCGATAATTTCATTGGCAGTGGTCTCAATAGGTTTGTTGGTAACATTAACTATCGTGAAGCCTCCCTTATTAAAAATAAAATTGGCATACCTTATTTCTTCGAGTACCCTGGCATTATCAATATAATTCGGATTAGCAAGATTACCCATTTGAAGCAGACGTTTATGCCTTAATGACATAAGATGGCTTAAACTAATATTCAGTCCAAAAACACGTTTCGGATTTATCTGAAATAATTGCTTTGGGGGTTCAATTCCCTTAATAAGTGGCACATTTGCAACTTTCCAGCCAAACATCGACATATATACACTGAGCGGGGTTTTACCACTTCGTGAAACCCCTGTTAAAACTATCTCAGCCTCTGACAGTCTTTCCGGGTTTATACCATCGTCGTGGTTCATTGTATACTCAATGGCTTCAATTCTTTCGAAATATTGTGAATTAATTCTTCTGTATAAACCAGGTACATTTGCCGATTTAAGTCCCAGTTCCTTTTCGAGATAATCTGCTAAATCGCCCATAAAATCAATCTCCTTTACTCCTTCCCTGTGGCAGGCATCTACAAGAATTTTTCTTAAACCGGAGTTTACCATGGTGTGTGTTAAAATACCACCTGCAGCTTTTACTTTCCGGACAACTTCGTTTATCTTCTGCTTATTTTGAATATTCGGAATAACCTTCACCTGGAGTCTTTCTTCAGGATATTGAATAATTAAAGAATGTACCATGGTATGACCTGCAATTCCTTTACCTCCTGAAATTACATAAATGGGTATTTTAGATTGTCCGGATGTTTTCGCCATATGAAGAAGTAATTTTATGCAGAATATAAATTTACGGTATTATATAACAATGAGCATTAAAATCTGTTTAAATACTCTCTTTAAATCAAACTAAGACTTAATGATAAATAAGCAAAAAGATCAGAATTAATTATAATTAATTATATTATTACCGGATAACTTAAAAGCAGCTGATAAGTATACCTGCTCCATATGAGAACAAGTTACAAATCAATGAAATAATAAATGCTTTTCTTAATTCAACTCTCAAAATACCGAAATAAATAAACGATTCAATAATTATAACTGAAATCTCAGATACAGCATGGTACATTAATTTTACTTTAATAAATAACGGCAGAATGAACCAGACATACGGAAGAGTGGCAAAAGATGAAGTTACACCTGCCAATATTAAAATGCCAATACTGATTTTGACATGTTTGAGAATAAGCCCGGACAGAAAAAGCAGTATGGTTGTCTCAAGAACAATGGTAATTAATAATTGTTGTAAAAAATCAATCTCGTAATTCATTTTCAGCTATTGCTCAACAATTATTTTTCTTATATCCGTCATCCCGCCATAACTTACCTGCACATAATATATTCCGGATGATACATTGTTCATGGGAATCTTATAATTTTCAATTTCACTGTGTTTTTCAAAACAAAGTGACTGAATTTTTTTACTCTCTGTATTAAAAACTTCCAGGGTAATTTCACCTGAGAATTCATTGGTTATCTGGCATTCTATAAAAAGGTTGGCAGGATTTGGAAAAATATTTATCTCCGAATAGTAATTATTATTAAAGTTATAGGTAGGAATATTATATGATAATGAAGCAATGTCACCGGGGTAATCATATAATTCAACCAAATTTGTCTGTCCATCACTATACTTTGTTACCTTCTTCCACATATGTAATACCAGGTTACTGTCGGTAAATCCCATTACTTTATAATATTCATCTATCTCTGATATCGGGATCGAATCGTGATAATAGCCGGTATATGGTTCTATATTAATATCTGCTTTCACAGCATTCCGATCAGCTGAAAGATTAATTTCATTTATGTCCTTTCCGTCAATATACGCATTGTGTACCGCATAAATATCGAGAGTATTGAATTTATACCCCTTCTCAAGACATGATTCTGAAGAAATCACATAATTATAATCATCTCCAACCAAATTGTTGACATGTCCAATAAAAGTTACCGAAGGAAATTCATCAACATTTGTTATAAGTGCGCATTTTTCGACATAGTGTGAATCGTCAGGAATAACATCGCCGAAAACAGCATTGCTTATTAATACTGCACAAAAAGTATAAGTTAATATTTTATTCATAACATCAATTTTAAATTCTGAACTATACCACAGATGAATTAATACTTATCCGAGTTGCGTCTCTTATGCAATATTTTTACAGTTTCGTCTCCGAAAAAACAAATTAAGATTTTTAATACGCTTTGCGTTCAATCAATCAATTTTACATAGTTTTATACAAAACTATTGCTGTGAAAATACTATCACATTCAAGAAAAACACACAACAAAGCTATTCTAAAAAATTATACCAGAAGACGTTTTTTAAGAAATATAGCAATGCTTACGTCTTTGTATTTTGTTCCTTTAGCATCATGTAAAAGAATCTTCAGTTCCGGCAATAACCAGGTAAATTACAAACTCAATAATTCAGAAAAAGATACACTGCACGCGGTACTACTGCATATGTTCCCGAAGACCGATGATGCCCCCGGAGCGAATGAAATAAATGCAGCTGAACATTTTCAGTTTGTTATATCAGATAAAAATCTTCAGCCATTAAAAAGAAGAATACTGATCAAAGGGATTGTATGGATTGAAGAAACTGCAGAAGAGCTATATCAAGAAAAATTCATTGAACTCACAGACAAGGAAAAGGAATCAGTGCTTAGAGACCTGGAAAGTTATCGCAATGGAAGAAGATGGCTGTCATATTCACTGAATTACATTCTGGAAGCGTTGTTAGGTTCAACAGCATATAATATCAATACAGATAGAGTCGGCTGGAAATGGCTGGAGCATATTCCCGGACAACCGCAGCCCGGACTATCAAATATATACGGAACTTATGGTTACGGATTGTGATGTATGTATAATTGGCAGTGGCGCAGGTGCAGGACCTGTGGTTTATACCCTGGCAAACCTGGGAAAGAAAGTTATTGTTTTGGAAAAAGGTGGCTGGTTTACAGAAAAGGATTTTTATAAAGATGAAATTGCAGTCTGCCGCAGAGATACTTTCACACCACCACTTGAAAAAGAACCCCATGTTATAGAAGATATTGATTCAGATGGAAAATGGGTTGCCGAATCGAATGCCATTAATCGCAGGAATTTCTGGAACGGGAACATGGTGGGTGGCTCTTCTAACCTGATGAGTGGTTTTTTTCACCGAATGAAACCTGTCGACTTCAGGCTAAAATCAGAATTTGGAGCGGTTGAAGGTGCAAATGTTGTTGACTGGCCTGTCGGTTATGACGATTTGGAACGTTATTACGTGCTTACAGAAGCACTGGTTGGTATTTCAGGTAAAGTGGTCAGTCATCCGTTTCTGGAACCACGTTCCACTAATGATTTTCCTTTTTCACCGCTTGCTGAGCATGCTATTTCAAAATATATAGACAAAGCATCAGAATCACTCGGTTACAATATTATTCCAACGCCCAGAGCAATTATCTCACGTCCTGTTCGGAATCGGTTAGCATGCTCATATTCGGGTTATTGTGGAAGTTACGGTTGCAGCACAGGAGCTAAAGGAAGTTCCAGAGCACTGCTTGACCTGGCAGTTAAATCAAACAATTGCGAAATAAGGCCTAACTCGCGTGCTTATAAGATAGAAACTGACAGCAGCGGGAAAATCCAGTTTGTAAAATATTTCAATCAGGCTGGTAAAACCATAAAAATCAATGCAAAGATTTATGTAATTGCATGTCAGGCCGTAGAGACTTCAAGAATACTTTTACTCTCAAGCGGTGCAAAATTCCCAAATGGTCTTGCCAATAACAGCGGACAGGTAGGAAAAAACCTGTTGTTCTCTGCAGGAGGAATAGGATCAGGTATTTTCACTTCTGACCAGTTTTCCCGGGAAGAGTTCAGTAACTTACGGGATATCCACCTTTTCGTTAACAGGGCTTTGCAGGACTGGTATGTTATTGATGATCCAAAACTTGGTCCACAAATGAAAGGTGGTACCATTGATTTTTTAATGGCTCATGCAAATCCGATACGAAGAGCGCAAAAAGTGAAACGTAAAGAAGGTAAACTTCTATGGGGTAGAGAACTAAAAGAAAGACTAAAGGAAGAATTCACAAATAAGATACGGCTCAATTTTGAAATATTTTGTGACTGGATGCCCAATAACGATTGTTTTGTTGAACTTTCAAAAAGCATTAAAGACAAAGATGGTATTCCGGTGGCAAAAATCAGAGTTGGTTATCATCCTCACGATTTAATCCCGGGAAAATACCTGGCTGAAAAAGCTGAAAATGTGATGAGAAAAATGAATACAAAAGAGATCCGTTCAAGCATTTCGGGTTCACCGCCCGCAAACCTTATGGCTGGCGGATGCAGATTTGGCAATAATCCTGAGGAATCGGTCTTAGATAAAAATTGTCGTGCCCATGAGGTTGAAAATCTCTTTGTAACCGACGGAAGTTTTATGCCCACAGGAGGAAGCGTTCCATATACCTGGACCATTTATGCAAACAGCTTCAGGGTTGCCAATGTCATTGCAAGTGAGGTATAAGACGTATTGAGGGTGATTATATTAATTAAATTAAAATAAAAAAGCTGACCATAGAGCCAGCTTAATGTTTTTGTCATCATCACGAAAAAGATTACTCTTCTTCTTCGGACTCACCTTCACCGCATTTTTCTTCTTCCGTTTCTTCACCTTCTCCGCATTTTTCTTCTTCCGTTTCTTCACCTTCTCCGCATTTTTCTTTTGATTCTTCACCTTCTCCGCATTTTTCCTGATCTTCAGATTCTTCACCACATTTGAAGGCCATAAAATCAGCTTTTTCGCCTTTTTCAATAATTAAGCTTTTGCTTTCCTTAGTGATCTGATCGTTTTCTGAGGAAGCAATAAATGCTATTGCCAGTCCTACAACTAACAAGGCTGCGAAAAGAAACAATAATTTTTTCATACAGATTGAATTTAATTATAAAATAAAGTTAAAAATAATATGCTGAATCGCGAGTTATTTAATTAAATCTTTATTATTTAATTGTGTTAAAATTCTTATTTCTTATATATAACTTACGATTCTGGTATTGGTTCGCATTGCAGTTTGATTTCTTACATAGTTACCTGAATTATTTTTCTTTTTATAGTTTATATAATATTCTAAATGCGATTAATATTAATGTGTATCCGTTTCATTTTAGAATTGAACTCATACAAAGAACACGTTAGGCAACAGGATTTTTTAAATATTTTCCCAGATAATCTCTTGACATTCACATATTTTAGACAGGTATTGATCAAAATATTCTAACTGATCATTCAAATTCGGGGTATACTCTTATAACCAAACACTTCTGAAATGTATAATCAATTCGACTTTAACGAACTGGTTGATGAACTAGCGAAATCATCCAAAATCGATATGCTTATTTCTTTAAAAGAACAGTTCGAAAAAGAGTTAATGCAGATTGGAGAAGAAATAAGGTTAATAACCAAATACAAAAAAGTATGCAGCGCACTTGACAGCATTTCTTTAAAGGATTCCTGATAAAAGGAACAATTTATTGAGCAGATCGTATATCTTTAATATAAATTCTGCTTATGATTACATTCAGATTATCATCGGTGTTGATCCTGGTCTTAATTCTTGTGTCGGGATGCAAAAAAATAAAAGATTATTTTCACGAACCGGAAACCGAAGTTGTGGCTCAAACAATTGAGACTGCATATATTGCAGGATATGCAGCCAATATAGCAATGACTGTTATGAAGGGGTATCATGTCCCAAATGTTCGGGCAGTAAGAACTGGCAGTGGAGAAGCAGGCACAGCATTGATTAACATTAATCCACAAATTCAACCTTCGGCAGGCTTCATTACTGACCGTGCACAAAGAATTACAGTTGCAGGAATATTCGCCGGCGGGAATTCAGCTGTTCTTACAATTCTGCTTTCAAACTTCGATGCAGTTACAACTACTTATACCCTTCTTGAAATAAGTACAATTCCGGTCGTTGAGTTAGATGGTAATCTTTTGGTGGTATTCGCAGGAATGGATTTTGATTTTGACCCTGAAACAGATGGATTCCTAAGTTTTAATTTGACTGAGCAGGAATTTGATTCTGAAATTTTAAGACTCTATGAACAGCAGCCAGATGATATTTATGTAGCATTTGAGCAGGACGCCTATTTTATAAGCGTTGTTCAGAATAATACACCTGGGACCATTGACGACGATGATTATTATATAACCGGCGGAGGTCAGCTGTTTGAAATTACCTCTTCATCAACCGAAATATTCCAGCAGGCAATGTTTAATGTTCATATATCAGATGACTGTATGTTTAATCCAACAGCTGGATATGCCTTATTAAAAAAGGTTAATATTGAAGACAACAGCTTTCCTGAGCTCGGGACAGCATTGCTGGAATTTCATTCTTCATGCGACAGCAGGGTAGATGTTGTTTTAGGAACCGGAGTTTACATCGGTTCAAACGGTAACTCGATCGAATACAGGCGATAAATAAAAAGCAGACCGGAATTTATGAATCCGCCTATTCAACTTTAATGATCTTCTTTGTTTGGAATTTATCCGGACTTTTTATAACCAGATAATAAACACCATTGGTTAAAAAAGAAAAGTCCAGATGCAGACATTTTAATCCGGAAAATTCTTTATAACTATTGTAGACCTTATCTCCACATAAATTAAAAATACTAATATTTAAGTTTTTCTGATAGTCTGCAGGCAACCGGATATACAGATCATCTGAAAAAGGATTTGGGAAGATCGTAACTTCTGATTCAGGAATGTCATCAATATTATATGTACCAACCGGACAATTAATCTCCTGATCAACAACCTCAAACGGAGTTATACCAGCGGCGGTAAAATAAAGCCAGCTTGTACCATCAAGACTTTCCCATTTTTCTGCCCATATTCCGGCAGCCCCTCCAATATCGTCATTATAGTGAGGAACAGAACCATCCTCATTGATATAATGTTTTAATGTGTCAAACAAAAAATTTGAACCCGGACCCTTTGCCGATACATAAGAAAGAGTGCCCTCATACCAGACAGCAACAGGTCCAATTCCATCGAGACCGTAGGATATGCCAGGTCCGCTTGTCTGCATTAATCTGCCGGATAATGATAAGGCATCCGGACTTTCTGATGTGTAACCTCTGTTATATAGTATCGAGCCCAGCCATGTATTGGTAAACAGGACTATTCTGTCTGAATAATTCCCTTCGTTCCAATACCTTAACTCTTCATTCCATGTTTGCTGATGAATATAATCGATTACAAGATCTGCCAGTTCATACTGCTCCAGCTCAAGCAAAGCGGCAATAATTGCTGCATAAGCTTCAGAACTTGATACTTCAATTAAATTTCCGTTAACAGCATTCACTGTATTAACTTTTCCACTTTCTTCTATCAACGAAACAAGAAAATCTTTAGCCTTGTCAATGGCGGATTTTACCGAACAGTCACCGGATAACCTTAAATATGAATTAAGACCGACAATCATCCATGGGAAATCACCCATCCAAATGGATGAATCGTATGATTCATAAGGTACAATTACATTTCCGGTCTCACTGTTCCATGCTCGCGGCCAAAATCCTTCATAATGTTGATTGGCAGCAAGAAAATATGCAAGATCTCTGGCAGCTTCGGCATAATCATTTACCGGTTCATTATCGATCCATTCACCTTCCAGTGATAGTGCCTTTAAAGCCAAACCCTGCCCATACAACCAGGATGAGCCATCTTCTTCCCATGTTGTAAGCAACCCGGTAGATTTCTGTCGCCCCAGTAGAAATGCTGCAGCATTGTCCTTAATATTTTCCAGCGTATCAGGATGTACATCAAGTTCCTCCGGCGCTTCACTTCTCTGCCATGATGTAACTGTATCGAACACAAAATTTCTTAGCGAGACAATACCAGAATCGGCTCCGACATTTTCCCATTCAGGATATGAACGTATCACAAAAGAAACAACGTTAATCGAACTCCAGTCGAAACCTTCAGGAATTATAAAGTCATTATCACGAATTTGAAAAAACAACTTTTCAACCCAACGGTCCACACCGAGCAGTCCCTCCTCTCCTCTTCTCACAAAAACGGCATGATTTGCTCCATTTTCAAGTTTGAATTCAATGGTATAGTCTCTGTGGCAGTTTCCTTCAGTTTCGCAGGAGCTGCCATGTATATCAATTCCGAAGATATCAGGGCCCTCCAGGGAAACCGGAGATTCAAAAACGTGGTATATCTGCACCCAGCGACCTGTTCCGTCAGTTATTTTCCAGTGAATATTTAAGCTTGTATCACTTGCAGTTACCTGGCATTCATTACCTTCCTGAGCATTAGCATTCCATTCGGAAGCATCATAGAAGATTTCATCAGACATAACCTTATAACCCTGCCATCCAAGCCAGGGATTTAACTGTTGACACTTGATTTCGATTACTGTTATTATAAGAAGAAGTATCAGACTAACTAAATTGATTTGTTTACGCATAATCCCTGATTTAATAATAACACCTTGTTATTATAATAAAATTATAAATTTCAAACCTCTGTCGCAATTTAAAATAAGAATAAAATAAACAGGAAGTCAATTGTTACAGATCACTGTTCCTTACAGAATCAATCATTTTCATTGATTCCAGTGCATCATCAAGTGAACAGGGGTTTTCTCCATTACCTTTGAAGAAATTAACGACTCTTGCTATATGAGGCTCCTGGATATGCTTAGGAATGTCAAATTTGAATTGTTCTTTGGCTGCATCAACATCTATCGTCAAAACAGGGTCTCTGAAGAATGAAAATTTCATCTGTCCCCTTTCACCAATTATGGTGCATGAGTCCTCTGCAGCCTGTTCAGGTGCATTAAATGACCAGAACCCATTTAAAACCATGTTATCTTCGAATAGCGCTTCTAACTTTACTATATCAGGAGCATTATATTTTTTACCCTGATTTATTGAACTGCCTTTAATTTTCAATGGTCCTCCAAAATACCAGAATATTAAATCGAGCTGATGAGGTGCAAGGTCGTGAAACAAACCACCACCTGAAATTTCAGGTTTAATTCTCCAGTTATCTTCCGTATCTGCAATAATGTTTTTCGACGGCGATTGCAGCATTGAGATAAGAATCAGCCGAATCCTGCCTAAAATTTCTTCATCGAGCAGCCCTTTAATTTTTTTAAACAGGGGTAAAGATCTTCTGTAATGAGCAACACTTACCGGAATTTTATATTTTATAGAAGCGGTAATTAAACGTTCACATCCGTTTGCATTTATAGTGACAGGCTTTTCAATATAAACAGGTTTGCCCGATATCATTGCTTTTAAAGCATATTCCTCGTGATAGAGCGGCGGAGTAGCTATATATATGGCATTTATATCCGGATCGTTTATAAGCTGGTCTGCATCTGAGTAATATCGCAGAACATTATGGCGAATGGAATAATCCTTTGCCTTTTCCAAATTTCTTCGCATTACGGCAATCAGCTTTGAGTCTTCAACCCTTTGAAATGCAGGCCCGCTTTTTACTTCACAAACATTGCCGACACCAATAATTCCCCATTTAATTTCACCTCTTATATAATTCACTTCTCAATTTGTTTTACTCAAAGTTATTAGAAAACTAAAACAATACAGCTGCATCTTACAGTATATTCATATCAGAAACAGTAAAAAAATAAAACAGGTATATTTGTCTCACTCAAAACTTCAAACTATGTCTGTCCCATATATCCTTTTTATTATAATTTCAACAGTCCTGTTGCTTTTCTTTTTTATTATTAAGCTGAAAATTAATGCCTTTATTTCTTTACTGGTCGTTTCTATATACGTTGGGATACTTGCTGGAATGCCACTGGAAGCCGTTTTACAAAGTATCGAGAAAGGGATGGGAAGTACATTAGGGTTTGTCGCGGTTATTGTGGGTTTGGGGGCCATTTTCGGACAAATGCTTGAAGTATCCGGTGGTGCAGAATCACTTGCAGATTACATGATCGGAAAATTCGGAAAAGAAAAATCATCATGGGCGATGATGATAACAGGCTTCATCATTGCGATACCTGTATTTCTTGATGTAGGTTTTATTATACTTGTTCCCATAGTATATGCTCTTTCGCGAGATGCTAAAAAGCCTGTTTTATATTATGGAATTCCATTGCTGGCAGGTCTGGCCGTTACCCATAGTTTCATTCCTCCTACTCCGGGGCCTGTTGCAGTTGCAGATATCCTCGGAGCATCACTGGGTTGGGTTATACTTTTTGGATTTCTTTTGGGTATTCCAACCGCAATAATTGCGGGTCCTGTTTTTGGCAGGTTTATTTCAAAGAAGATACCTGTAATACCTGATCATGAATTATATTCCGATGCTAATGTTAAAGCTGAAATAAAAGACAAACCATCTTTTTCCGGTATTGTATCGCTGATTTTTATTCCCCTCCTGCTTATGGTTTTAAGAACTGTATTCCAGATGATGATTAGAAATGATGCTGTCTCAGCTAATGTAATTACTCAAATAGTAATATTTATCGGACATCCGTTCTCGGCATTAATAATTGCAACAATTTTATCTATTTATATACTTGGAATAAGAAGGGGTATAAACAAAAAAGAGATTCTGCAACTAAGCTCAAAAGCTCTTGGTCCGGCAGGAATAATTATTCTTATAACAGGGGCCGGCGGAGTATTAAAACAAATTCTTGTGGATAGCGGAATTGGTGAAATCATCGCTGAGTCGGTTGTAGGCTCGTCTTTCTCTCCTATACTTCTTGCCTGGATACTGGCTGCAATTGTAAGGATTACACAGGGATCAGCAACTGTTGCAATGATTACGGCTGCCGGTTTTATTGCACCAATTCTTGATATCCTGGCTCTAAGCGAAATTCATACAGCTCTTGTAGTGCTTGCAATTGCTTCCGGGGCAACCATACTATCACATGTAAATGACAGCGGTTTCTGGCTGGTTGGTAAGTACCTTGGTCTGAATGAAAAACAAACGCTTCAGTCGTGGACTGTCATGGAGACAATTATTTCATTATGCGGGCTGGCATTGTGTCTGACCACTAGCATAATTTTATAGTATGATATTTTAATTAAGTTCTATCGAAAGGAAGAGTATCCCTTGCTGTGTGCAATGAATGATTCTTCTCATTCCTTGCGCAATTCCGCCAAACAATTTTCTATTTCTTCGTAATCCTCTTTGGACAGTTCCACCCATTCAATTGCAGCGGTTAATGAGCCGACTGTATTTACATCTAACAGGTACTCATTCTTCATTACTTTAAACAAGGTAGTTGCGGCCATCTGCATGGGTGTTTTGGTTATATATGCGGCTTTTCTGCTTCCATAAATTGTACTATTGCTTTTTAATCCATCGATAAGCTTCAATAATTCCGATTCGCTAAATAAAAAACTTGTATCCCTGAAATCGTGAATTATATTGAAGTTCGGACTATACTCTTTATTCTTTCCAATTTTGATCTTTAGTCCGATAATATCTGACGCCTGAATATAGCCCTGGTAATATTCCAGGATCAATTTTTTCTCGGGTAATATTTTATAGTTTAAAAAATTTGATATCGGGCTTGTTAGATGATGCAATATTAAACACAACACTGTGGCTAAAATTATATTAAAAACAATTAAATATCAAGTGAACAATTCATATGTTAATTCCTTTATCAGAACCTAAAGTAATAGATAAGTAATAGCATATTATTTAGATTCTATCCGTTAACTTCTTATATTTATGTCATACATTCTGAAAATACTAACTCAATTTTTACCCTTATGAAAACACGAATTATTATTCTTAATGTATTCGTCGTACTGTGCCTGCATATTTCCGGACAATGGACATTGCAGTGGTCCGATGAATTTGACTACACAGGAGCACCTGACCCTGATGACTGGAACACTGAGATATGGACTCCGGGTTGGGTAAATGAAGAACTACAGGCGTACACAGACAGATCCGAGAACGTTAGGGTTGAAAATGGAATTTTAATTATTGAAGCCCGCAGAGACTTTTGGAATGATTATGAGTATACTTCTGCCAGAATTCAAACATCGCATAAACACGATGCTTTATATGGCCGAATTGAAGTGAAAGCTATTTTACCTGAAGGCAGAGGGACATGGCCGGCAATCTGGATGTTGCCTTCCGACTGGGTTTACGGTGGCTGGCCAACGTGTGGTGAAATAGATATCATGGAACATGTTGGTTACGATCCGGGTGTAATTCATGCCTCGATTCATACCGAAAGTTATAATCACACTATTAACACACAGGTTACAGAACAAATCACTGTAAGTGATTTTAATACTGCATACCATGTTTATGCACTGGAATGGACCCCGACAGACATTAAAATGTTTGTAGACGATACGCATTATTTCACTTTTATTAATGAAGAAACAGGTTATAGAGAATGGCCCTTCGACAAACCTTTTCATGTTATACTGAATATTGCTGTGGGTGGAACCTGGGGCGGAGCCAGAGGTGTCGACCGAAGAATATGGCCCCAGCAGATGGTAGTGGATTATGTTCGATTCTATGAAGGAGATTTCGGAACAGATAACACTGCTCCGACAACACCTGTTAATTTATCAGGCACAGGTTCATCATCATCCGTGACCCTTACATGGCTTCCTTCCGATGATGATTTCTCCGTAAAAGAATACGTGGTATATGTTGACAACACCTTAGCAGGAACAACAATCTGGCATGATTATAATGTATCAGGACTTCTGCCTTTGACAAGTTATGAATTCCAGGTGTTGGCGCGGGATTATAGTGGCAATGAATCGGCATTTGCTGTTACCACAGTTACTACAACCGATATAATAACTGTAACCATACCTGCTAAGATAGAAGCTGAAGATTTTGATGCTCAGTTTGGAACTGATACTGAATTAGCAACTGATGAAGGCGGTGGATTGAATGTTGGCTGGATCGATGCCGGAGACTGGCTCGATTATGTTGTAGATCCTGCAACAGCAGGAAGCTATATAATCGATTACCGTATTGCTGCAATGTCAGCTGAAGGCGAAATAGCACTTAAAAATGAAGCCGGCAGTACTCTGGTAACAACATCACTGCCCGTAACAGGAGATTGGCAATCATGGACAACTGTTTCTTCGGATCCTTTTGATCTACCTGCCGGACCGCAAAGATTAAGAGTATATGCAAATATCGGAGGATTCAATCTGAACTGGCTTGAATTCCGCAGTGTTGATCCTTCAAACGATACCGAACCACCTACTGCACCGGCAAACCTTTCTGCTGTTATGACTACAACCACTGCTGACTTAGCCTGGGATGCATCAACAGATAATGTTGCGGTTGCCGGATACAATGTTCTCGTTAACGGTTCATTTGCAGGTACTACTTCCGGATTAACATACCATATTGACGGACTAACAAAACGGACAGCCTATACTTTTTCTGTAATTGCTTTTGATCCTGCCGGTAACGAATCTGAACCCGGTACTCTGTCGACAAGAACAAAACCAAAGGATTCAGAAACATACAACGTGCTGACTGATGCTGATTATACAATATATCCAATGCCGGCCAATGGTGAAATAAATATTATCCATAATGATGATATTTATCTGATAAATCTGCTGGATCTGACCGGAAGGGTAGTTAAATCTGTTCCAGTGTCAGGTACATTTACTCAGATTCAGACTACAGAACTTAGTAATGGAATTTTCCTGATCGAATTAATAAGCGAAGATTATGCAACCTTTGAAAAGATAATTATTGAATAGTTAAATTGTTAAATGAATAATAAAGAGGCTGTCCTCTATGTTGAAAAACAAGCCCCGAGTTAATATTTTACAACATAATAATTATAATATTTTGTTGGAATTGTGGG
>JAFGIP010000117.1 GCA_016929525.1 Bacteroidales bacterium | reverse complement strand
TTTTGTATTTTCTTCTGTTTTCATAATGAGTCAAGTAAATCATTTATCTTTTATACTTGACACACTTTTTTGAACAGTCTCATTTAAACCAGACATTTCAACATATTTTCCACATTACTTTATTAAAAGGGCTTTAGAATGACTTCCCTCCCGTGTTCCTAACCTGTAATAATATGTTCCCGGAGACAGGTTATCATTTATAAACTCATATGAATATAATCCTGGAAAGTAGTACCCTTTTAAAAGCACTTTTTGCAATCTTCCCTGTAAATCGTAGAGTTCCAATGTTATATCCGATGCACTTTTAAGACTGAAAGAAATTGATGTAATATAATCGAAAGGATTTGGGCAATTCTGATATAATTCTTCATTGATTGTAAAATATGAACTTGCATTATCGCTCTGTATATATTCACTTCTGATTATTTCAATAAAATCGATTCGTCCGTTTTCAGAACCTTCGGCTTTTGATTCCACCTTAATTTCATCATCTGCAGAAAGAACAACATTGTATATTATTTTGTGTACAAATTTATTGGTATATAAAACACTGTCTCCTACCCATGTTGAAATTAGTTCGTCATTTACAGAAAATCTATATGTTGCTGTACCATCAACCTGATCGAGATAACACACCCTAACGAGGTAATTGTCCTCGCTGCCATTAAAAGTATTAACAGCGCTTCCAAACCCGGTTGTATTATTTCGCACAACC
This sequence comes from Bacteroidales bacterium, assembly GCA_016929525.1. Taxonomy (GTDB): domain Bacteria; phylum Bacteroidota; class Bacteroidia; order Bacteroidales; family UBA10428; genus UBA10428. The sequence goes on along the minus strand of JAFGIP010000117.1, from coordinate 141,588 downwards.
TTACCATTAGAAGCAGTACTGAACCTTTCAAAAATATAAGCTGTAAGCGACATATCTTCAGCTTCAATTCTTGTGCTGTCGGGCTCTGAGTTGTCAATTGGAGTAAAGCAGGCTGTTATATTTTTATCACTGTCGATGGTTATCCATAAGGTATCGTTCGAACCGCAAGTATCTCCATTCCAACCATCAAAATCATATTCCGGATCTTTCCAGGCTATTAGTCTTACTTCAAGCCCTTCCTCATAAAGTCCGCCGTCAGGATCCATCCAGACCCCTCCTGATCCATTAATATTGACATTCAAAATATACTGAACCTCATTGCCCGGTGTTTCAAACAATCCCAGATCGGGTGCCAAACCATTATAAGGGATACCTATATCTGTTCCCACATCAATTAAGTCGCTTTCAAGGGTCAATCGGGCAAAATTGTTTGTTGGCATACTTCCGTCAGGTAATCTGGCATCTTTGGCCTGAGTAACATCCATGGTAATAAAGTCTGATTCATCAGCATTAAGGCCTTGCCAACTGTTGGTAATCAGATCGCAATTAGTAAAACTATCTTCCGATCCGCCGTTGAAAGATATACAATTAGTAATAGTATTCTGCCCTGCTTCTTCAAGGTAAAAATTATAGTTTCGTTGCACATTATCCCAACCAAGCGAATTATATATGGTCACCTTTCCCGTGTTATTATTCTGATGATAACCGTATTTCCTGTTCCCGAAAGCCAGACAATTTTTAACCAGGTGATTGCCGGAAACATGATTACCTCCTAACTTAAACCCATTACCGTTCCCACTGCTCTCATCTCCATTAGGAAGATACCCGTTACTGAATACCCAGCAATTTTCAATCACTACCGAATCGTCGGCTTCAAACAGGTCCCAGCCATCATCGGAATTATTCCATGCCCGGCAACCAATGAATTTATTACCGGGCCCCACCTCCAGTTTTGCCGCAAAACCGTCGGCATCGCCATGATCGGGATCAACATTATTATACGAATCGCAATTGACAATGATGTTAAAAGACCCATTACCGCTAATTTGCAAACCGGTATCATCATTTCCATAGAAAACACAATTCTCAATTATGTTGTTAGCCCCTTCGATATGCATGCCATTGTCACCTGAATTGCATATAATCAGACCTTTTATATGCCAATATTCAGCCCTCAGGCTAATTCCTCTGTCCCCAAATGGTTGTTTATAAAAATCAATGGTCACAGTATCACCCGGATATGAATAAAGGTGAAACATATTTTCGGGCGTTCCGTTTTTTGATGTTCCTATTCCTATACCGAAATTGTATTCATATAAGCCCTTTAAAATATAGATTGTATCACCTGGCTCAGCGATATCAATAGCCCTCGAAATGTTTTTAAACGGACTTTCATGTGTTCCGGGATTTGAATCACTCCCTTCCGTTGAAACATAATATGTACCAGCGTTTCCTTTAAAGCCAGTCAATAATAGGATTATTACAAAAATCAGTTTAGCATATGTACTCATACTTTTCATTATTCAACTTTACAAATCCAATCAGTATTTACTTTATTGCCAAAAGTACATTGCAGGTTATGAAGTAAGGGGTACATATTGTCTTAAATTAGTGTATAAAATGTTACAAAATGCGATTTTTGTTACATATTTTAGAGATCAAGTCCAAGGTGACATGTATAGATATCGATCATAGTTTAACTTACCCTCAATGTCAGGCTTATATATTGAGGATAAAAGGTAGTGTATGATAAAAGATTATATTTACTCACACTGTTTATTCAAATAAATAGCAGTGAATATATTATTGCACCTGTGTTATTCTAAAATGAATAAAACCAAAAAAAATAATATATCAGATATCAAAGCTATTCTGCTAATTATTGCAATATTGTTGAATTACAGTAACAAATCCATTGCAATTGATATTGAACGGTTCGAGCACCTTAATTCGAGTGACGGATTATCGCAAAATACTGTTCTGAGCCTGTTTTGCGATCATAAAGGCTTTATGTGGATGGGTACCATGGACGGACTTAACCGATACGATGGATATAATTTTAAAATACTGAAATCAAAACCTGGTACCAAATATTCTCTCACAAACAATCGTATAAAATCAATTTGGGAAGATGAAAGGTTTTTTCTGTGGGTTTTAACCTACGACGATTATGTTCATTGGTTTGATCCTTCAAAAGAAGAATTTTATACAATTCCTTTCTATCATCGTTCTGAAGAAGAGCGTAATAGTAAATTTACATATTTCTGCCAGGAATCGGAGGATGAGATATGGATTGGTACATCAAATTCAGGTGTATATCATCTTGTATTCGACTCGATAATTAGTAATTACAACGTAGCCCAGTATTTAAGTCGAGGTGTAAGTGCAATTACCAACAACGAAATTAATTTTATTCTTTCTGATCCTTCTGACCATATATGGATCGGAACCAGACAGGGATTGAACAGGTTTGATAAAAAACTAAAAACCGTTACCGCTGAAATTATAGAACATTTTAATATCCATTATAATTTCTCCTCGGCTATAGAAATGCAAAACGAGATTTGGTTTGGTACAAAAGGTAACGGAATTCTTATTTACAATTTCAGAAATAACCAGTTTGTTGAACTTCCTGAAGAATTTATAGAACTTAAAAATGCTGAAATAACCTTACTGAAAAAAATCAAAAACGAAAAATTGGTCATTGGAACTGACAAAGGATTGTTTATATATAATCCTCTTTCTTATGAATTAACTGGTTTTAAATTGAATGGTGACCGGGTAACATCGGTCTTTGAAGATTCATTCGGAACACTTTGGATCAATACCGAAGTGTTCGGAGTAACAAGAATTGATTCTGAAACCCCCGAGCAACAATACTACATGCTTACTCCTGCAGAAATAAAACCATTGGTCGATGCCGAAAGACAATATTTTTACGAGGACTCAGGTCAAAACCTCTGGATAGGTTTACATGGTGCGGGACTTGCACATTATATCAGGGAAGAAAAACGATTTGAATTTTTCAGAAACAATCCAAACGATCCTACCACTCTAAGTTCCAACTTTGCTCACTGTATTGCTGAAGATAAATCAGGTTTACTTTGGATTGGCACAGGCCAGTTTAACGGTGGGGTAAGTAAGGTAATCCCCGCCAATCCTTCCTTTGAGAATATTATCCTAAAAAAGAATATCACAGACATGTCAGACAATGTTATTCGCAGTATATTTGAAGACAGCCGGAGGAATATCTGGATGGCAACAAAATCAGGGACGATTTACATTTACGATAGTTCGTTAAAAGAGATAACAGTTCTTGAAGATCTTCCGCTAATTGGCAGGAAACTACCCGGATATAACATTTACACAATGCTGCAGGATAGCCAGGGTTATATCTGGCTGGGTTCGAAAGGCGGAGGAGTAGCCGTTAGTACTAAACCGCTCAACTACTATAAATCGAATTATAACGATATTGCCTTTCATCTGTATAGAAATCTGCCCGGAAAACCTTCCTCACTAAGCAGTAATAACATTTATTCAATCGTAGAAGATCATGATCACAGAATTTGGATAGGAACATATGGCGGTGGTTTAAATTTGGTAAAAAACAGAAATCGCGATGATTTATTTTGCAGTCGTTTCGATCATGCAAACAGCAATATTTCCTGTAATGAGATCAGGCATTTACTTGTCGATTCAAAAGGATCACTGTGGATTGCAAGCATATTCGGAATTAATCTGCTTGAAGGTTTTCATCCGGAAATTGATAGTGCGAGCTTCCGCCATTTCAGTTTTGATCCTCAGAAAAGTACAACAATATGTTATAATGATATCGTACATATTTTTGAAGATAAAAACCGGAATTTATGGTTCTCGACATTTGGTGGTGGAGTAAGCAGACTAATTAATCTTACAAAGGATTCAGCCTTATTTCAGAGTTTTAATTCTTCCGACGGAATGGTAAACGATGCCGTTTTCGGCATTCTTCAGGATAATGAAAATAATCTGTGGTTCAGCACCGAAAGTGGAATATCCAAGTTTAATCTGGCTAATCTGAAATTTGAGAACTTCGATAAAAACAACGGTTTACAATCGGATCGGTTTTCCGAAAATACATGCTGCACCCTATATGACGGTCGTATGGTCTTTGGAAGTACAAACGGTGCATTGGTAGTAGATCCTGAGAAATTTACCAGAAATTCATACATTCCTCCTATTGTCTTTACCAATTTCCAACTTTTCAATAAGGATGTCGATTTCTGGGCACCCGATGCTCCTTTCAACAAATCCATCGAATTTCTGGAAGAGATTGTCCTTAAACATTTCCAGTCAAGTTTCAGTATTGAATATGCAGCATTAAGCTTTTTCGATCCGAAGAAAAGTATTTACTCTTTTAAACTGGCAGGTTTTGAAGACAACTGGAATGATGTCGGGAATATGACACGTGCAACCTACACCAATCTTTCACCAGGAAAATATGAGTTTCAGGTTAAAGCAGCAAACTGGGATGGCACATGGAATCCTGAACCCAGAACTATTAAAATTACAATTCTGCCTCCATGGTATAAAACTGTATGGGCTTATATTGGTTATGCCATTCTTATCATCATCCTCGGCGAAATAACACGCAGAATCCTGACCAAATATAACCATATGCGCAATGATCTGCGCGTGGAACGCCGCGTTAATGATATAAAGCTCCAGTTTTTTACCAATGTATCGCATGAGATACGAACTCCGCTGACACTTATACTAGGTCCACTTGATGATATAAAAGCACATTTGAATCTGCCAGAATCATTAAAACAATCGTTCAATATTATGGAACGTAATGGCAAGCGTATGTTACGCCTGGTAAATCAGTTGCTCGATTTCCGTAAAATTCAGAAAAACAAAATGCGGCTGAAAGTATCGGAAGTTGAACTGGTTGATTTTGTAAAAGAGGTATGTGACAATTTCAAACAAATGGCACAGCAAAAACAAGTGAATTTCGCCTGTGATTCAAAAATTGACAACTGTAAAGTCTGGGTCGACCCGGATAAACTCGACTCCGTTCTGTTCAACATAATTTCGAATGCCTTCAAATTCAGTAAAAAACACAAAACTATTCATGTACAGATAAAGTCGCCAGATCCCGAATATGTATCCATAGAAATAAAGGACGAAGGCAAAGGAATAGCAAAAGACAAGATCCTTGTACTGTTTGATCGTTATACTCCTCTTTCCGTAAGCGATATAAATTATCAGGGTACCGGAATTGGTTTATCTTTATCATACGAAATAATGAAACTGCACAAAGGCGAAATTGATGTCCGGTCTGAAGTAAATAAAGGCAGTACTTTCATAATAAAAATAAAGCTTGGTAAAGATCATTTCGAAGATTGTGATTTTGCAGAAGAAATAATCGGCAGTTCAGCACACAGAGTAATTGAGCTCCCCGAAAATGAAGGATTTGAAATACATGAATCAGGGAAGAAAATAAAAACGGAAGTCTCTCCAACTGAATATTTACTTCTTCTGGTAGAAGACAATGAGGAAATAATTGACTATGTTAAGAATATTCTTCAGGCTAACTTCACTATTGATGTAGCATTCAATGGAGCCGAAGGTTTGAAATATCTGGAATCAAATCACCCCGATCTAATCATAACAGACCTTATGATGCCTGAAATGGATGGATTAACCATGACAAAAATAATAAAAGCCAATTTTGCAATTAGTCATATTCCTGTAGTAATTCTAACTGCCAAAACTCAGATTGAATACCAGATTGAAGGTATAGAAACAGGGGCCGAAGCCTATATCCTAAAACCTTTTAATGCAGAATATCTGAAAGCAGTTATTGAGAATATACTCAAGCAACGAAAGATCATTATTGAGAAGTTACGTGATAAAAAGGATACTGCTGCCGATTCAATCAAAATCACTCCAAAAGACGAAAAATTTCTGAACGATATTATCGACATTATCGAAAAGAACTATTCCGATCCGATTTTTAATGTTGAAAAACTTGTAGATTATTCAAATGTAGGCAGGACCGTTATGTACAATAAAATTAAAGGTCTGACAGGTATCTCTCCGGTTGAGTTTTTGCGGGATATGCGCCTGCAAATATCAGCCAGGTTCTTGGTTGAATCAGGCTATAGTATTTCTGAAGTTGGTTACATGTGCGGGTTTAACGATATCAAATATTTCAGTAAGTGCTTTAAGGCAAAATACGGAGTTACACCCAGTGTCTATAAAAGTTCGAAGTAGGAAGTCTGAAGCTAAATGAAGGAAACTTTAGACTTTAGACTTTTTACTTTTTACTTTCACTTAAAAGTGCTTCCAGCTTCAATCTATATTCCAAACAACATTTTTAAATGTCTATCCAGAATGTTGTATTTGACATTCGTTGCAATCTTTTCGCGATAGGTTTCAAGCGCATTCTGAAATGTACTTCCCATCTCACCTGCAATTTTATACCCTACATGAATTAGCTGACGAAAAGAAGGATTAAAGTCGGGACAATTTTTATCATGCGTCAGAGCATCAGAAAATTGTTTGCTTGTCCAATGTTGAACTTTCTCCGGTAATGGCAATTCTGCAGGATTTATATTCAGAACCGTAATATACTGACTGGTTAGCTCATCGAATCGTTCAACTGATTGTTGGTAAATTTCTTTGGCTATTTGAAGTCCTTCTCCACCTGCCTGAGCCAGGCCTATAACCTCTTCGAGCCAGGTTGTACCAGCAGTTTTTAAATGTATGCCAGCATTATACTTTTTAATTGTCTCACGAATTACAGGATAAATCGAAAACTTATCGCTGCCACTGTGAACACTTAATTTTAGATTTTCAGGCAGTCCCAGTTCCTTTACTGCGAATTGAATAACAGCAACATCCTGCTCAAATTCGGTAGTTAATCGCTTTATATCACCAATATAGTCTACTCCCTTGGCAAATAGTCCCGTAAATTTCGGTGCAATGGTTTGTACGTTGATACCCTCATATTTCAGTTCAGCCAGAATAAAAAACAGTTCTAATGGTGTTTGTGCAATTTCACATTCATCCATTGACACCTCAGGAATGAAATTATTCTTCCCTTTTTTTTCTACAATATGCGAGTATATTTTTTTAACTTCCTGAACAGCTAACATGTAGTTATCTGCAATTCTTTCAAGGTATGCTTTTGTCACTTCAAACTCTTCCTGAATTCCGGGGATCTTAAGTGCTCCGGTATACTTTGCATGCCGGTTTACAAATTCATCTTTTTTGGTTTCTGATACAGGTTTCCTGATAAAATTCGCAACGTCAATTGTGAAGAAATTGCTGTAATTTATGAACTCCTCCACAGTAGCTAATCCGATATGATCAGCATCAACGTAATAGCTATTATTCCAACCTTTTGCAGCAACCGCTTTTTTAGCCTCTTCCAATACTGCCATAGGGTTTGTTTTTACAATTGTATGTTCGCGGTTTGATTTATTCCATACCGGAACTACCGGAATTCCCAGTTTGTTTATCTCCTGAATGGCTTCCAGTTGAGCTTCACCTTCCTTTCCGAACCGGTCGCCTATACCGAACGAGTATTTTTCTATTCGCATTTTTTTTGGTTTTATTTTTCACACAATGCTAAATCTAAAATATTCTCTCGCATTATTATAGCATATATCCTCTACCATTTTACCGATCAGATTCATATCACTGGGTATCTCGCCATTTTCAATATCGTTACCTAAAAGATTACAGAGTATTCTGCGGAAATATTCGTGGCGCGGATATGATAATAAACTTCGGGAATCAGTTAGCATACCAATAAATCTGCTAAGTAATCCAAGAGTTGATAATGTATTTATCTGATCTTCCATTCCATATTTCTGATCAAGAAACCACCAACCGGATCCTAACTGGATTTTTCCAGGTATGGGTCCATCCTGGAAATTACCAAGCATAGCACCTAGGATATAATTATCCGCAGGATTCAGATTGTATAAAATAGTCTTTGTTAACTGGTTGGTAGAATCCAGTCGATCTAAAAATTTTGACATGGGTTGAGCTACCAAATAATCACCTATCGAATCGAAACCCGTATCCGGACCCAGAGTGCCGAATTTGCGGGTATTATTATTACGCATGGCACCAATATGAAACTGCTGTGTCCAGCCCTTCTCATAGTCCATTAACGCGAGCTCATATAACATTGCCGATTTGAACTTAATAATGTCACTTTGTGATATCGGATGATGGATTCTCACTTTATGAAAAATATCGTTGATCTCTGCTTCCGTATAGTCATCAGCATAAAAATTCTCCAGACCGTGATCAGAAAGGCGACAACCCAGCTCATTAAAATAATCCTGCCGCTTTTTCAACGCTTCTATCAAATCGTTAAAAGTTATAATTTCAGTATTGGATACTACAGCAAGTTTATCCAGATATACATTAAATAACTCAATATTTTCAACTGCCAATGCCTTATCAGGCCTCCATGTCGGATAAACACTAATTTCAAAACCGTCATCTTTTATTTTCTTATGGTACTCCAGGGAATCCACCGGGTCATCGGTTGTGCAAACAACGCGTACATTCATTTTCTTCATTAAATTACGAACGCTGTATTCAGGCGTATTTAGCAAAGAAGATGTTTCATCATAAATTCTTTTAGCAGTTTTCGGACCTAATAATTCTTCAATGTTAAAATACCTTCTCAGCTCAAGATGAGTCCAATGATAGAGCGGATTTCTGATTGTCATTGGGACAGTTTCAGCCCATTTTTCAAACTTCTCATAGTCGGATGCGTTTCCCGTGCAGAATTTTTCATCGACTCCATTACTTCTCATTGCACGCCATTTGTAATGATCACCATACAACCATGCCTGAGTAATATTCCTGTACTGAATATTATCTCCTATTGCTCCGGGAACCAAATGGCAGTGATAATCGATGATCGGCATTTTTTTCGCATGCTCATGATACAGATATTCTGCCGTTCTTGTCTGCAGAAGAAAATTATCATCCATAAATTTTTTCATAATAAACTTTTTATTTGATGATCATTCCGTCCGAAATGAACCTGGCTGCCGGTTTACATACCGAAGGTATGCAGGCAGTTCCATTCCTTCTCCGAAGTAAATTTACGAAGGAGAAGCTTTGCTCCGTCTGGAATAAAAATTAAAATCAAATTTGTTAAGTAACATTTTCAAATTTTAAAATCCAAATACTCCCGGAAGCCACATGCTTAACCAGGGAATAAATGTTACGAGCATCAGGCTTATTATCATTGCTAAAAACATTGGCAGCAAGGGTTTTATAACCGATTGAATTTTTGCATCAGCTACACTACAGCCTACAAAGAGTACCGATCCGACCGGCGGTGTAATTAGTCCCACGCATAAATTCATAATCAGAATAATTCCGAAATGCACAGGATCCATTCCTAATTGTTGTGTTACAACCGGTAGAAATATCGGAGTGAAAATTAACACAGCAGGGGTCATATCCATAAACACACCTACAAACAACAGGATGGCATTTATAATTAACAATACTATTATTGGATTAGTGCTGATATTTATAAGTCCCGTACTCACATTTTGCGGAATATTTTCATACGACATGATCCAAGACAACCCTATAGAAGTAGCAATTAAAAGCATTACGATTGAAGTAGTGGTAATTGTCCTGAGTATGATATCCGGCAGGTCCTTCCATCTGATCTCTTTATAAATAAAAGAAAGCACCAGGCTGTAAAGTACGGCTATAGCCGATGCCTCAGTAGCTGTGAAGTATCCGGCAATGAGTCCGCCTATTACTACTACCAGTAACATCAGGCTGGGCAATGCATCCCATAGTTTGGCAAGTCCTTCACGAAAAGAAACTCCTTCATCTACCGGATAATTTTTGCGGTATGCATAAACTGCTGCAACGACCATTAAAAACAATCCCATTATAATTCCAGGTATGTAACCTGCAATAAATAAAGCTGATATTGATGCACCTCCGCTTGCCAGTGAATAAACGATAAGAATATTGCTGGGCGGTATTATAAGACCTGTAGTAGCTGAACTTGCATTGATAGCTGCACTGAAATTTTTATCGTATCCTTCTTTTTGCATACGCGGATTTAGTATGGTCCCAATTGCAGAAGCGGAAGCCACAGCAGAACCTGAAATCGCACCAAACAGCATATTGGCCAACACATTTACAAAGGCCAGCCCGCCCGGAAGCCTTCCTACCAATACCTTAGCAAAATCGATTAACCGGATGGCAATGCCTCCCCGGTTCATGATCTGTCCGGCCAGAATAAAAAACGGGATAGCCAGCAATGTAAAACTATCAAGACCAGTAGCCATACGTTGTGCCATAGTGGTTAGGGCTGGTAATAAATCCATGCTTACAAACATTGTGAAAATGCCTGATATTCCTATGCTATAAGCAATAGGAACACCAATTGCCAGAAGAAAAATAAAAGTTGAAACAAGTATTATTACACCAAACCAATCCATTTTAACTCGAGGTTTTATTTTAAAAATTCTTTGATGCCGATACAAAATCGAATATCGTATAGTACGATATCAATAATCCGGACAGCGGCACAATGAGATAAACAACTCCAATTGGAATCTCCATGGCTGATGAAACCTGCCCCAGATAGAAGCGTGTATATACCAACCAGGTTCCTCCAAATAATAATACAGCAGTTGCAAAAAATAAAATCAGGAAACTGATAAACTTGTTCAGGATTATTTTACCCTTTAGACTTAATCGTGAAGACAGCAGGTCGATGGCCAAATGCTGTTTTTTCCCTGTTGCATATGCAGCTCCCAGCAGAGCAACCCAAATAAGAAGAAAACCCGCCAATTCATCGGTAAAGGAATACAGCACAGTTGGTATCTGTATTTCAAACCTATTCACCATGAGTTTACTCAGGTATCTTGCTAGCACCTGCCAGAGAACATCTACTACCAGAAAAATCATAAGTGCCAGAAGTACTTGTTCGAGAATTTTATCGATTCGATTTTTAATATTCATTTGCTTTACTTTTTCTAATCATTTACATCTTCAGGAACTTCATTTCGGATAGTTTCAATCAAATGATATATTTTTCCATTTGATTTTAGTTCTTCATATATCGGTTTAACCTTCTCTCTGAACCGTATTTTATCAGGAAAATAGATCTGAACACCGGCTTTTTTCACTCCCTCCAGCGATTCCTGCTCCGATTCAAGCCATAGTTTACGCTGCACTTTTACCGACTCATCCGCAGCTTCCTGCAACCATCGTTTCTCCTGATTACTTAGTTTATCCCAGATAATCGTACTTACCAGAAGCACATCGGGAATGGTGGTGTGTTCATCTATTGAGTAATACTTGCAAACCTCGTAATGGTGCGACAAATAGAAGCTGGGAGGATTATTTTCAGCTCCGTCCACCACACCACTTTGCAATGCAGTATACAGTTCTCCCCAGGAAATGGGGGTTGGCGTTCCGCCCATTGAAGTTATCATTTTGTTTGCCGTGATACTTTTCATTACCCGAATCTTCTTTCCTTTCAGGTTGTCCGGTTCCAAAATGGGTTCTGTTTTTGTATAAAAACTTCGCGAACCGGCATCGTAAAAACACAAACCTCGTAACCATATGTCTTCACCGGCCAGCAAAAGTTTCTGCCCGATTTCGCCATCCAGAACTCTGAAGCAATGTTCTTTACTCTCAAAAAGATAAGGGAGACCAAGCACTTTATATTCTTCCATAAAACCCTCAAGTACCGCTGCTGATACTTTTGTAATACCAAGGCTGCCAATCTGAAGTAGTTCAAGGCATTCACGTTCAGCCCCCAATTGTCCGCTCGGGTAAATCTGAATTTCCATTGTTCCTCCCGATTTTTCCCTTAGTCTTTCAGCCATAAACAACATAGCTTTATGCACAGAATGCGTGGGATCGAGACTATGTGCCAGTTTGATAGTCTTATGTTCAGAAGAAGAACACGATAGAAATAAAATACCAAACAACCCTGCAGAGAAAGTAATTTTCAGGAATCTGATTTCAGTACTTATACTATTCATAGCTGCAATTTAAACATTGTAAGTCGAAGATGCTGTTTCACCACCCTTACCTGTCCAGTTTGTATGAAAGAATTCACCGCGCGGTTTATCAATACGTTCGTAAGTATGTGCACCGAAATAATCGCGCTGTGCCTGCAGCAGGTTTGCAGGTAATCGTTCACAGCGGTAACCATCGAAATAAGCAAGTGCTGTTGAGAAAGCAGGAATCGATATACCATTTGTAACCGCTGCAGCAACTACTCTTCGCCAGCCATCCTGAACCGATATAATTTTCTCTTTAAAATATGGATCGAGCAGCAGATTTGTTAATCCTGGATTTTGATCGAAAGCTTCCTTAATCTTCCCAAGGAAAACAGAACGGATTATGCAGCCACCCCTCCACATAAGCGCAATGCCTCCATAATTCAGATCCCAGTTATATTCTTTTGCAGCTGCCCTCATCAGCACATATCCCTGTGCATAAGATACTATTTTAGATGCATACACAGCTTCCTTAATGTCTTCCAGAAACTTTTCTTTATTATCACTGAAAACAGGCTTTGGTCCTGTAATGATATTTGATGCCTTAGCGCGTTCTTCTTTCATGAATGAAAGACAGCGTGCAAATACCGCTTCGCCAATGAGAGTAAGCGGAACACCTTTATCGAGAGCATCAATCCCGGTCCATTTTCCTGTTCCTTTTTGTCCGGCTGTATCGAGTATCTTTTCAACCAATGGTAAACCGTCATCATCCTTAAATGCCATGATATCGCTTGTAATTTCAATCAGATAGCTGTTAAGTTCACCCCCATTCCATTCTTTAAAGACTTCGTGCATTTCATCATTGGTCATGCCAAGCAATACTTTCATTATCTGGTATGCTTCGGAGATAAGTTGCATATCACCATATTCAATTCCGTTGTGTACCATTTTTACAAAATGTCCGGCACCGTTCTCCCCTACCCATTCGCAACACGGTGATCCATCGTCAACTTTAGCGGCAATCGACTGGAAAACGGGTTTTACATATTCCCACGCTTTTTTCGATCCACCCGGCATTATAGACGGGCCTAGTAATGCACCTTCTTCTCCACCACTAACTCCTGTACCAATATACAGCAACCCTTTACTCTCGACATATTTAGTACGACGGTTTGTATCGGGGTAATATGTATTACCACCATCAATAATAATATCGCCTGGTTCAAGCAATGGTATGAGTTGTTCTATCAGAGCATCAACAGCACCTCCGGCTTTAACCAGCATCATTACCCTTCTTGGACGATCTAATAACTGAACAAGCTCTTCGAGGCTATGTGCTCCGATCAACTTTTTTCCTTTACCACGTCCCCGGGTAAATTTATCAACCTTTTCAACGGTACGATTATAAACAGCAACGGTATAACCATTTCGTTCCATATTCAGTACAAGATTTTCACCCATTACAGCCAATCCAATTAGTGCTATATCTGCTTTTTGTTTCATTTTGTTTTTCTTTTTCTTTTTCTTTTCTATTTATAAAATCGTTCTTTATAAGCCCAAAGTCCCAAAGCAGGATTTTGAATGAAATATATCTCTTCACCATCGGGCATAATATTGAAACCTGGCTTTAGTCTTTCCGGATTATAGTGTTTTATCATTTTTTTCAAATCTGCATACTGAAAACTGACTGATTCAATTTCTTCACGCGATAATTTCCCCGGACAATAGGTCACGTTAAATCGACCCTCAGTGCTACCATGCACCAGATGTGCAGCAGCACTAAGATTATTTCTGAGTTCTGCATTCTGCTCGGTGTATTCCAATATTTTTTTCTTTCCAGAATAGCCATATATTTTTATGAGCCGGTCGATTTCGCTGTCTTCACCAAACCCTTTTAAACCGGGTCCTAAAACAATAAGCTCTCCATTATCTGCCAAAGCCATCCTAGTGCGGTAAATACTTTTATTACCTAACCAAAGTGATTTATATTCTTCCGGATCAAGATATACTATTACTTTACCAAGAGGTTTATCCAGCATGTTAAAATTAACATTTAGCGACAGTTCGGATGCTTTATAAAAAACATCAGAATCATCGCCAATGAAAAGTCCCTTTACTACAGGATTTCCTTCATTATTTAATGCAACTACAGTCAGTACATAAATAACCGGAAGGTGCAAAATAAATTTATTCGAAGCATAATTGAGTAATTCTCTGACCGGGTTATCAGGTCGCCCTAATAGTCGTTCCATGCCATAAACCGCCCCGATAAAATGACTCTTGTTAATGGCTTCCGCTCCTCCCGTACCAACGAATAAATTCTTATTGTAATTGGCCATGCCGACAACCTCATGAGGAACGACCTGTCCAACGGATAAAATCAAGTCATGATTCCCTTCCCATATTATCTTGTTCAGTTGAGCCGGCCAATTGTAATATAAGGCACCCTCAGTTATACTCTCCACAAATTCTCCGGGAACAGTGCCAACAACAACTATATCTTTTCTCCAGTCATGTATACGAAATAAACTTTCAGGAATTCCCGGATACATTTTCTGAATTTCCTGACTGCTCATTGGGGCATGCGTTCCCAATGCGGGAAGTATATCTACTAATCCTGCTTTAAAATATTCATAAACATAAGAAGTAAGTATACCTGCTTGTGAATGGTAACGAGTAATATCAGGAGGAACAACTATAACACGTTTCTTTACGCCGATCTTTTGCAATGCAGCATATAAACCCTCTTTTAACTCCGCCTTGCCAATCTCTGTTTTTTCCCTGTTAAGTTCGAAATAAATCATATTTTAATTCATTACTTAAAAAATCAGTATGAGCAACAATTATATTCTGACTTACCACGACGGTTTTTCCGGCAGCAATCTGTGAAACTCATCCAGCAGCTCTTGCTGGTAACTTCCCTGAAATGAACCTTCAAAGAATCTGTCAATTCCTTCCTGATAAAATCTTTCCCATGATTCTTCTTCTTTCCCCGGATTAATGGGAAAGAAAAGAGCCCCGTTTGCATCGGCTGCTTTCAGGTCCCCCGGTGCATCACCTATCATCAGTATCTTTTCACTATCATATTTACCGTTGGCAGTTAAAGCTATGTGCTCTGTCTTGGTACCATATTCCTGACCTGCTATCATTTTTACCAGATGTGCAATGTTATTTTCTTTCCATTCTCGTTCCAGCGCTTCAACCGGAGTCTGCGATACAACTATCGTGTCAGCTTTCCCCTGAATTTTTTCAATGCTTTCCATTACATAAGGGAACGGTTCTATTCCGTAGACCATCTCTCCTATTTGTTTGTTAACAGCTTTAGACCACTTAAGAGCAAGATCGATAACCGGGTTGTTCACTTGCCTTGCATATGCCTCAAGAGTAACATTACCCAGTTTAGTTTCTTTCTTTGTCCATTCCACCAGCGCAACAATATCTCTAGGTTTATAATTCCTTTTAAGAACCTCCTTTCTTTCCTTTAAGAGAGCAAATGCTTCAATGATCGCCAGAAACCTGTTACAGCCACGGGTTTTTGAATAAAGATTAACAAACTCCCAGGTTTCTCTTGCATATTTCGATATTGATTGTAATTCCCAGTATTTTATAAAATTTGGACAGAAGCATTCTTTCTGTTTAATTTCCATGGTATCGAAAACACATCCGTCGGAATCGATGCCAATGAAAAATTTCTTCTCTGATTTCAGGTTTTTCAGCTTCTCTTGTGGGTTCATTCTTAATATTTTAAAAGTTATAAGTCAGAATTCAGTAGTTAGAATTACCAACTTTATATTAATACTTTCAACTATCAATAAGCTTCTGGCACATAGCTATCAAGTTTCTTCTCAGCAAAAATTTTCTTTAGTCGGGTAAAACGTTGTCGGCCATTTATCATCGGAACCGATGGCCAGTCATCACCAATAAGCGGGCGAGCATAGTAGACGAATTCATCCGAAACATCATAGCCATTTTGCATTATCCATTCCTTTGGAAATATTCTTTCCGAAAGGGCTACTTTCTCCAAAGACACTTTATCATATCTGACATTATAAATAAATCCGGGATTACGAAGAATAGTAGCCATCCATCCGTTTCCATCATTTATAGCAATATCAACTGCTTTTTGACCTACCTTGTAAGCCTCATCAAGATCGACAACTGATGCATAAGCCGTTGTATCACGCTGATCAGTACCCATTACTTGTCCTCTTGCGACACCTTTGGCTTTTAAACCTTTCTCATTCAAATAATTTACTACAGCCTGATACACGGAAACCTTGCTCGAACCAAATGATATATGCCCAAAAGCATCTTTTACTTCCCTTATATCGCCAATGTTGAAACCTTCGCTTATCACGACCATACAACGACCATCCTGTTTAAGCTGTTCGTTGACATTATCAGCCAGAACTTCAATTCCAACATCCGATTCGGCAAGATATATCTGAAGCGGCATTTTTCGTTCTGGGTCTGCTAAACGAGAAGCTGCAGGTATATATCCGATCTTTCGTCCCATAGCCTGGATAACCAGTACAGGGTCGGCTGGACACGAACCCATGTTTTCTTCATTAGCATTCTGAATGATATGAGACCAATACCTGGCAACACTCCCATAACCAGGTGTATGGTCAATCAACTTAAATTCGTTATCGCCAAGATCATTATCGATAGTCTTGGGAACACCTACTGCAATAACATCAAGCCCCTTATCAGCAGCATACCGGCTAACTTTGAATGCTGTATGCTGAGAGTCGTTACCACCTATATAAAAGAAATAGCCAATATCATGTGCTTGAAAAACATCAACAATCCTATTCATATCTTTTTCCTGGTGATCTTTCAGTTTATACCTGCATGTACCAATACTACCCGCAGCAGGTGTGTTACGTAACAAAGCAATCTCCTCGTTATCCTGAGCAGAAAGATTAATCAGTTCTTCTTTTAAAATACCCTCGATCCCATGCCATCCGCCATATATCGTGTTAAATATTTCAGGAAACATTCTGCAGGTTTCAATAATTCCTCTTAATGTGTTATTTATTACAGGTGAAGGGCCTCCTGACTGTGCTACTATTATATTTTTTGCCATAGGTTTGTTTCTTTTGTATTAGACACCACCAAATGCACTATATCCCCCATCTACCGGAAGTACAATACCTGTTATAAAAGAAGAAATATCTGATAAAAGGAATAGCACTGCGCCATGCAAATCTTCAGGGTTTCCGTATCGTGCAACAGGTGTATTTTCAATAATCTTTTTCCCACGGGGGGAGTAATTTCCACTTTTTTTATCAATGAGCAAAAATTCATTTTGCTTTGTGAGAAAAAAACCAGGGGCAATTGCATTTACGCGGATGCCTGTATTAGCCAGATGCACCGACAGCCATTGAGTAAAATTATTAATTGACGCCTTAGCAGCAGAATATGCGGGAATTTTGGTCAGTGGGCGATATGAATTCATTGATGATATATTGATTATTGAACCTTGCTTTTTTTCGAGCATATCGATCGTAAAAATTTTTGTAGGTAGCAATGTTCCCAAAAAGTTAAGTGTCATAACTTTATCAATGCTTTCCATACTTAATCCGAAAAAAGTATCCTCAATATTGCTATCATCCATTATTTTCTCAATTTTTGTAGTCGCTTCAGGAGCATTTCCACCCGCACCATTTATTAAAAAATCGATCTTACCCAGCTTATCATTAATTTCAGTTTTGGCATTAACAAGTGATTGCTTATCCAGCACATCAGCATATACACCAATGCAGTCAGTCACATATTTATGGTTTAATTCATTTGCCAATGCCATACCTTTTTTATGATCGAAATCCAGTATGGCAAGTTTCAAACCCGATGCTGCAAGAGCATGACTTATCGAGGTACCCAAAATTCCTGCGCCACCGGTAATTACGCACACTTTGCCTTTTAAATCATTAAAACTCAGATTATACATTATATTATCTTTTATATTTTATAGAATTCAAAATTGTCTTTTGTAATTATATCTATAGGGCTGAAATTGGTTTTCTCAGGTTTTTTACCTGAAAGCAGATAATGAAATAAAGCAAGAACGCTTTTATAACCTTGCTCCTCGGGTTTTTGTCCGATCAAAAAATCAATGGTCTTATTATTAAGAAAACTTAAGTTCTCATTGAGTAAATCATATCCAATAAGAACAACACTATTTATTTCTCTATTCGAAAGATACCGGGCTATCTTATATATCTTTGAGTTGGTAATGAAAATCCCCTTAATGCTTCTATTTTGTTTAAAACACTTATCAAGAACAGAATTAATTTCAGAATCAGAATTTGTATTAGCATTAACAGATTTTATCTTAAGTTGCTTATTCGTATTTAATAAACCGTTGAAATAGGAAATAAACCCTCCTTCTCTTTTTGTATAATGATGGGTTACTTCTTTTTCATGGGAAGGATTTATTATTAGTATTTCTCCATCGGTTTGAACAGCATAATCCATCAATCTTGCTGCAAGATATCCGCTTCTTGATGCATTCTGTCCAAAATATGAAAGATTGTTCTGCCCCTCTATATTTGCATCAATGAAAATATAAGGTATACGATTCTCTTCACAAATCTGAATTATCTTCAATGATGTATCTAAAAATACCGGTGAAAAAATGATCCCATCCGGTTTCTGACAGAAAAGTTTTTCGAATTCGCCATGAAAAGAAATTTCATCATCTATAATAAATGGGTAAAAATTTATTTCAGCATTGAAACCGGCTATTTCAGAATGAGCCTTTTCCATTCCAGCCAGCGGTGATTTCCAGTAAAGATTCCCCTCAGGATCAGGAATTAATACAGCCATGTGAAATTTCTTTTTCGAGGCTAATGTTCTTGCAATAAGGTTTGGTTCATACCCCATTTCCTCCACTATCTTCATAACATGTTTTCGCGTATTTTCAGCCACATCACCTCTGCTATGAAGAACTCTGTCTACCGTGCCGGTTGATACATTCGCTTTTAAGGCAATATCTTTTATCCTGATCTTCATTTATAAAATATATTGATAGACGAAACAAAATTTAAATACCGTGTGCGCACACGGTAAATATAATTAAATATTGCTTCCACAATGTTTAAACCCGGAATTTTTTTAAAATAAAATATTGAAATTTAATTTATTTTGTTATATTATAATCTTTATATTGTTTATTATTTAATCATATATATCATAAATTATTGTTATTGTGTAGTATAATGGAATGTGTTTGCAAGATAAAAGTATTTGTATCAAAGCAGAATGAAGGATGGTCTGAATTAAATATTCCAAAAGAATTCAGATATTTTTCTTATGATAAGATGGTAAGAAATATTCATAAAATAGTTGAAAGAAACGATTATAAGGGATTGCTTATTACACAAAATCCCGAGCCATTCGAAGAAAAATCCCTCTTTTTTTAAGATAATGATCTGTTGTATTAATTACTGAAACAAATATTTCACTTACCTTTGTGTTAATTAAATGAATTCTAGATATAATATTTATATTAACATTCGTTTATTTGCTGATCGAATTTCAATTCAATGACGCGATCAATCTGCCTAATAATTGCTATTATATATTGTTTAAACAATATCAGCGGGAAGGATTGGAAGAGTTCTGCCGACAGCCTTGAAAGACAGTTGATATTTGAAAAAAATGATACTGCCTTATTCGAGATTTATGCCGATTTGAATTATTACCTCCTGGGAAATGATCCGCAACGGGCATATCAATATGCTTTAGCTGCAAGAAAAATTGCGGAAAAATTAAACGACAGCGTTCTAATTGTCAGGTCAATTTTACGCGAAGTCGATTTCTATAATCAGATTGCCGATTATAACTCTGCTTTACAACTTGCTTATGATGCGCTAAAGATCGCCGGGAATGATATAGATATGCAGGGACTTTGCCACAACCGGATTGCCACAGTCCACTCCGGGCTTAAAAATTATGAAGAAACATTGAAACATAATCTAAAATGCCTTCAGACCGCTAGTGAACTGGGAGATTCTGATATTATCGCTACACATATTCATAATATAGGAAGAACTTACATCTACCTGAAACAGTATGATTCTGCACTATATTACCTTCATGCTTCCAATAATTATGAGATTTCAAAGCGTGGTCGCCCAAGTCCATATTCACTTAGTAATATTGGCAATGTATATCTTGCACAGGGAAAATATGACTCATCGCTTTATTATCATCTTGAAGCATATAAATATGACTCTCTTGACAACGAAAAATACCTCATGGCAATTGATGAACAATATCTTTCAAACGTATATCTAAAACAAAAAAATTATTCAAGGGCACTGGAAATGGTTAATAAATCGCAAAAACGTTTGCAGAAATTCGGTGCTTATGACCTTCAGGTGGAAAATTATGAGATCCTTTATAAAATTTTAAGTGCAACGGGTAATTATAAAAAAGCTTTTGAATATGCACTGCTTTTAGACCAAACAAAAGATACGTTACGCAAAATGAGTAACCAGTCGTTATTGCTCGGGCTTGAAACCAGATTTAATTTCCAGGAACAGGAAAATAAATTAAAAGCTAAAGAGGAAGCTCTTTTACTCCTCGAGAAGCAGAGGTTATTATTTATAATACTGAGTGTGGTAAGTATACTTTTTCTGTTGAGCATGGTAGTAATAGTTATTATGGTTTACAGACGACATAAAATCAACAAAGAGCTTATGCTTCAACTTAAAAGAGCGAATGAATCGAAAGACAGGATGATCTCCATCATAAGTCATGATCTGCGAAGTTCGGTTGGCACCATGCGTATAGCTGCTAAAACAATATCGGAAGGCATGGCAGACATTGAGGACACCAAAGAGTTATTGGAAAGCTTTTATCCCGTAGTGGATTCAACATATGATCTGCTTGATAATTTGTTAACCTGGGCAAAATACAACCGAGATGAGATTAAGCCTAAGTTCACAACAGTTAACCTTCGCGATATTGCCGATAAATCTGTAGAACATACCCATCATCTGGCGCTAAGCAAATCGGTGAATACAATTAATAAAATTAGCAGTTATACTGTAAAAGCTGACCAAAATATGATACTGTCGGTACTAAGGAATATGCTTTCTAATGCCATTAAATTTTCGCACCCAAGGAACAACGTTACAATTGATATGAAAAAGGACTCCGAATATATTACAGTTTCAGTCCAGGATGAAGGAGTCGGAATGGATGCGGATGTTCTTAATAAGATTTTCACTTCTCCGGAAGATGTCCATGCAACAGGGACAATGGGAGAAAGAGGTTCCGGACTAGGCATTTCATTATGCAAAACGTTCATGGATATTCATGGTGGAAAGTTATGGGCTGAAAGTGAAATTGGTAAAGGAAGTACATTTTATTTCAGCCTTCCTGTTAACTAATATCTGCAGGCAGCTATTCTATGGGCTATAAGAAAATTGATATTCGATTATCAGTTCATGATCCCCACCAGGAACTCAGGAAAAAAATCAGTAAAAAAACCGGAATAAAGAATTTTGATTACCAGATCATAAAGAAAAGTCTGGATGCACGCAACAAGAAAAATATTTGCTGGCAGTATTGTTTAGGAATTATCTCAGATGAAATAAAAGCAGGAAAAGAACCATGCATTGAATCATTAGAAGTACCTTCTGAAAAAAAGAACTTGCACGTAGTAATTGTAGGTATGGGACCGGCAGGTATATTTTCAGCATTATATCTGCTGCAGAGTGGGTGTAAGGTTTCCTTAATAGAAAGAGGAAGCATTGTTGAAAAACGACAAAAAAGTATTTTAAGATTTGAAAAAGAAGGTGTATTTGATCCATCAAATAATTATGCTTATGGTGAAGGCGGCGCGGGGACTTTTTCCGATGGGAAACTAACTTCGAGAACCAAGAATATTTCAAAGGAACGAAATTTTATTTACAATCACCTTATAGATGCGGGAGCACCTGTTGAAATCTTCTATTTAACACATCCTCACCTCGGCAGCGACAACCTGTTTAAAATTTCTAAAAACATCCGAAAAAAACTGTTTGACCTTGGATGTGAAATTTTCTTTGATACACGTTTTACGGGACTTAGCATACAAAACAACAAAATTAAAAGTATTGATACTTCTGCGGGACAAATAGAGGCAGATAAGTTTATCGTAACATCAGGTCATTCTGCTTATGATACTTACAGAATTCTAATCAATAATAACATTAAATTCAAAACAAAGAATTTTGCTCTGGGATTCAGAGCTGAACACAAGCAGGAGATAATAAATGTTGCGCAATGGGGAATTCCTGAGATTCCCGGCATAAAAGCCGCTGAATATCGTCTTACATTTAACCAGGATAAGGACACTCCTGTATATTCTTTTTGCATGTGTCCGGGAGGAATAGTTGTCCCTTCAACACCTTTTAAGCATACAAATATTGTAAATGGTATGAGTCGGTATCTCAGAGATAATGAATTTGCCAATGCGGCTGTAGTAGCGGGATTTAATATTGAAAGATTTCTTAAGCGAAAAGTTTTGGCAGAAGAAGCACTCGACTGGCTTGAAGCTCTCGAGAATTCTTTTTTCAGATATACAAACAGCTATAATGCTCCTGCTTCCGCAATTCAGTCTTTTATTGCAGGGAAAACATCACAAGCACTACCTCAATCGAGTTACCCTTTTGAATTAGTTGAAGCTGATTTTAATGAACTGCTGCCAAATGCCATTATTAAATCTTTAAAAAACGGATTAACTGATTTCAGTCATAGACTTAAGGGCTACGAATCAGGAATCATACTCGGACTTGAAAGTAAAACATCAGCACTTATACAAGCTGAAAGGCATCCTGATCACTTATATTCCAACTATGAAAATCTTTATATTGCCGGCGAAGCCAGCGGATGGGCCGGAGGTATTATTAGTTCTGCTGCAGATGGCCTGAAAATTGCGCAAAAGATAATTTCATAAATGATATTTACAGTTTATCTGTAATTCTACTATTTTTATATAGAAAAAAATAATTTAAAAAATGAAGCAGATCATTACCATATTGTTAGCACTGTGTTCATTCAATATAATTCACTCACAGGAATCAGGATGTGTATCAGGTTCATGCATCGATGGTCAAGGAAAATATATTTATGATAATGGCTATGTGTATGAAGGTAATTTTGCAGACAGCAAGCGGGAAGGATTAGGAAAACTAGTCAGTCCGATTGGTGATAAATATGACGGAATGTGGGAAAACGATCAGTTCAACGGTCAGGGAACCTACACATGGGCAGACGGATCAAAATATACGGGTGAATGGAAAAATGGTATTCAGGACGGTTACGGCATTTTCTTCTATACAAATGGAGATAAATACACTGGTTACTTTAAGAATAACCGTTTTCACGGAAAAGGTAAATATACCTGGGCCGATGGTACATCTCAGGAAGGTCTTTATGAGAATGGAAATTTTGTTGAATAACCAATTTCAGTAACCTTATAAATTATTTGAGTTAATTTTCCGGATAGAGTAATTCAAAGCCAAGATTCTTATCTCGTTTTCTGATAGCACTGCAATTAGTTATTTCAGAGATAATAACTTCCATAACATGCCAAACAATAACTCCTTCACGTATTTCTCCGCAAATCGTCTTCGCCCCTCTCCCACAACAGATATGACAATGCAGTTTGGGTTCGCCACTTGTATTTGGTATTATGGTTCCATTACCAATTGCTTCATGCATTTCATCAAGCGTAATAACCATTGGAACTACTTTTGAATTCCTCCCCTTTTCAGGACCTACAATAAGTTTACTCCCCTTATCAACACCTCCTAGCAACTGGATTTCTGCATGCATAATCTGCTTTTCGCATGCAAATCTTTCAATGCTATCCTGCAATAATTCCTTGTCTTCAAGCCTGAGAATAAATACTCTTCCCTTTTTAGCTTCAGAATATCTCATAGACTATTTTATTTTAGATGGGAATTAAATCTACAATACCCTCAATTTCTACAAGAAGTTCGGCACGACAAATATCAGCTATGAGGTATACGGGTTCTGTATCTTTCCAATATGCATTGCAAATTGAACTTACAATATCAACATCGTTTTTATTCCTGATATACACTCTTAAATATTTTATCACCCTGTTTACTGATTTTCCCTGATCAACCTTAATCATATTGGATGCCGATTCGATCAGTTTGTCAATATTATCCAGTGTAATTCTGGTCTGTTCTGCCGCATCTCCTAATGCAAGACTTTTTTCATTATGAATTGCCGCAGTGCCTGAAATTAATACGGAATATGATCCCTGTGCCCACTGTACAATTTTTGCCCTTTCAAATTTGGGTGTATGCCATACGGTTACCCCGGAAGATGAACCATTAAGCACATCTTGCGAATATTCATAAGCGCTTAACTGTAATGGATTTTTTACTAGTTTAATTACCAATTTTTCAGTTTTTCGTTTCAACGCAAGACAATCCAGAATAAAACCACCCGTATGCATACCTATTCCTGTTGCAGCAGGATATCCTCCGGAAAATTCATAAGCACTATAATATGTATGTCTTATATTATTGAGCACCTGATAGTTTTGTACCGGATCTTCTTTAGTCTTATCCGAACCTGTTATTGCTTCGACATAATTCCATTGTCTGACAATGTCGTACATACCAATTCCTTCCTTCCTGAATGCATTTTTTAATATCGAATGAGCTTTCTCAATTCTGGTTTCCATACTTAATTCAGTGCCATTGTAAGTAAGTCCTGAAAAATAATATTCATCAAAATCAACAGCTTTTACTTTCGTATAAAAAATCTCATCATTTATGCTTTCATAGGAAACCGCAATATCAGAAGTATAATTATAAATGACATTTGCTTCCAGAAGTATTCCGTCGCCTCCGGTTGTTTTTTGTGCTATTACACTTAGAGCAGGAGTTTCAGGAAACTCATCTTTGATTCTGATGATAATTTTTTTTCTGACTTCGTAAAATTCATCCTGGTCATGACTAAGGAATATACTAATACTTAATATGCTGATATTCGAATTAAACTTACCAACCTTCTGAGATAACTTTTTTACAATACTTTCAACACAATAAGTTCCATTATAAGTAATTTTTTCTTCTAACCGCCAGATATTTCGTCTCATAAAGTAATAATATCTTTTATGAAATAAGAGGACAATAATATGAAGAATATCTAGATTTTGATAATATTTGATACAGAAGAAAACCTTGTTTTTACTTCACCAAGTGTTAATACCAGTGATTTTGAAAATTTGTCTGCATAGTCACCCGATAGCAAATACCTGAATTACATTTGCACAAAACATGAATATAAATACTTGCCGAATGAATCAGAAACCGAACATAAATTTTAGAGAAACCTTACCAAAATAACATATTTAAAACCCCCGGAGAGGAACATATCCGGCAGCCGGGATCATGCTGTTACCGTTATAGTAATATGATCCGTTCTGCATGCGGATCTGAAAACCTACTGAAAATGAATCTGATATTTTATATTGCATATCAAGGCTCATTCCCTGGTAATTATTACTCATTTCTTCCAAATTACGGGTAAGTTTCGGAACATCGTTAATTGCTTTATAGGCAGTAGCTCCTATAGTCAGTCTTGATGACAGCAAATAAGTCCCCCTGGCATATAAAAACGCTCTTGTCATCGGGAGCATTTCCATATCGTCATTTTCGCCTGAATACAAAGGATAGATCTGAGAGTATTCATAAGCCAATCCGGCAGTCAGAATAAAACGTGGCGTTACTAAAAAAGAAGAATGAGGTGCTACATAATATGAAGGACCATAATAATTGTCTGGTGAAAAAGAAAATGATGTACCAACTTCCAAACCGGGCTTTAGCTTTTTTAAATTATCAGTATCGCTAATTATTTCATTTTGATAACCATTATCTTCCGGAACTATAATCAGATCATTATCGATAACCGTATCGTTTATCTGACCGTTGATGTTTGTTGTAATTCCTGTAAAAATCAATAAAAGTATAGCTGTAACCCTCATGACACCGGTTATTATTTCAATGTGTAAATATACAATAAATATCTTGTAGTTAATTTCCTTCAAATCGCTGTACGGAGTATATACCCTTAATTGCCGAAAGCCTGGATAATAAAAAGTCAAGTTGTTTCAAATTGCGAACCTTAAGACTTATTGTACCCTGTATTAGACCCTCCGATGCGTTTAAAGATATAGACCTTACACTTACTTTTAGATCTTTTGCCAGTGCCTCGGAAATACTGTTTAAGATAGCCGGATCATCTTCACCCCGAATTGAAATATCAACTGAGAATAATGATTCAGGACTTTTACTGGTCCATTTTGCCTTAACCACCCTATAACCATATTTACCGATCATCTGAGCAGCATTAGGACAATTGGTACGATGAATTTTAATACCTTCATTAATGGTTACAAATCCGAAAATACTGTCTCCCATTATTGGCGAGCAACATTTTGCCAGTTTGTAATCTATATTTTTTAGCTTTCCGTCAATGATAAGGACGTCTTCCGAGGTTTTTTCACTTTCCGGAGCTTTTCGGGTTGTTTCAAATTCTTCAAGTGATGTTGTTTCTGTTTCAAATATAGCTTCTTCCGAAGTTATGAAATCCTTTATCTCTGAAAGTTCAATCTTACCATTTGACACATTACAATAAAATTCCTGGGCGTTGGGTAGTCTATAGTTTTTCAGAATACGCCTTATAATATCATCGGAGTATTCTACCTTCCAGTTTTTAAATCTTCTTTTGATTATTTCTTTGCCAATTTCTGCCTCTTTTACCTTATCCTCATTTAATCTTTGGCGAATTTTTTTCTGTGCTTTAGTAGTTACTGCAAAATTCAGCCAATCCAGTTTTGGCATTTGGTTTTTCGAGGTTTGTATTTCAACCTTATCACCATTTTGTAAACGATATCTTATCGGAACATTTCTACCATTAACCCTGGCGCCCGTGCAGGTTGCTCCGACATCGGTATGTATATCATAGGCAAAATCGAGTACTGTTGCTCCTTCCGGAAATTTTCGAAGATCTCCTTTAGGAGTAAAGGCAAAAATTTCTTTTGAATAAAGACTAAGCTTGAAATCGTCAATAAAATTATTTACATCAGGTTCAGGGGTTTCCAGCACATCCCTTATTTTTGCCAGCCATTCATCGATCCCTTGTTCTCCTTCCAGACCTTTATATTTCCAATGGGCGGCTACTCCTTTTTCTGCAATTTCATTCATCCTTTCCGAACGTATCTGTACTTCTACCCATCTTCCTCCCGGCCCAATAACTGTTGTGTGCAGCGATTCATATCCATTTGTTTTCGGGACTGATATCCAGTCACGCAGACGCAAAGGGTTGGGTTGAAAAATATCGGTAACTGCCGAGTAAACCTGCCAGCAATCAGCTTTTTCATTTTTAAGTTCACTTTTAAGAATTATCCGGATAGCAAATAGATCATAAATATCTTCGAACTCGACACCCTTACGCTTCATCTTATTCCAAATAGAATGAATAGATTTTGGCCTTCCTTTCATCTCAAATTCAAAACCCTGCTTTTTAAGTTCTTTTCCAATCGGGCCAATAAATTCTTCAATAAATACTTTACGGGCTTTCATAGTAGTAGCCAGTTTCCTGGCTATCATATTATATGTATCCCTGTTGGTAAATTTCAGCGACAGATCTTCCATTTCCGATTTAATAAGATACAATCCAAGCCTATGTGCCAATGGAGCGTACAGAAACATCGCTTCCGATGCTATCCTTACCTGTTCCTCCTGAGCCATCAGGTTCATTTGCCTCATAAGGTAAGATTGTTCTGCAAGTCTAATAAGGATAACGCGTACATCTTTTGCCAGATTTAATAAGAGTCTGCGGAAATTTTCAGCTTGCGAAGAGGAAGTTTTTTCGTTTATCTTTGAAATCTTCGTCAAGCCCTCGGTAATTAACCATACAGTTTCATCATATTCTGTTTTAATCTTCTGTGCATCAAATCCTTCCTTTTCAAATGCATAATATAAAAACAAACTAATTACTGAAGACTTCCCCAGACCAATCTCATTTACTGCGACTACCGCACTATTCAAAACTGATACAACAAGACTTTTCCCATAAAATGTCTTATCATTTGAACGCTTCTGAATAAGGGTATCAAAAGCTTTATCAATTGCACCTGTGGTTTTTGTTCCTTTTTGTTCAACCAGATTTGTTAAAAGGCTTTTATATGACTCCAGTTGCTTCTTATCTATATTTTGTTTCAAATCTGCCATTAAACTCACACCATTTCAAAGCAAAATTAGTCTAAAATAAGTACTACTGAAATTGATTAATCCATTACTTTGCAAAAAATATAAATGACATATCACCTGATATACGACGTTTATAATCAGTCAGAAATTAATAGTTCACCTTACTTAAAAATTTTCCTGTATTTTCTCAATAAGATACCCGGGTGCACGAATAGGACGACGTGTTGCGGCTTCAATAAAAACAAGAGTTGTAATTGCTTTACATACTATTTCATTTTCTGAATTCAGAATCTCATATTTAAAATCAAGACGTGCACCGGGTATGTTAATCAGCATAGTTTTTACAGTAACTTCTTCATCATAAACAACAGGTAAAATATAACGTATCTCCATTTCTTTGACAGGCAATAATATACCTTCCTCTTCCATTTTTTTATATGAAAGCCCAAGCTCACGCAATAAAGTTGTCCTTGCCTCTTCAAGATAAAGTGCATAATTACCATGGTGCAGATAACCCATCTGGTCAACTTCTCCATATCGCACCCTGATTTTTGATTTAGCAATGATCATGAAACTTATCTTATAGGTGAGTTCGGTTCCTTTTTGAATTTATTAAAAATAACCAGATCAGTCAGTAATGGAACAATTCGCTGAAACAGTACCATCAGTTGGCCTTCAATTGTCATTATACGGGTACGTTTTCTTTTCTTAATGGAGCGAATCAGGTTCTTAGCAACTATTTCGGGAGAAGTTAATTTTTCTTCATTACGGGGAGTTTCACCTTGTTCATTTCCATGTGCATCAAGTGCACGTTTTCTTATGTTTGTAGCAGTAAAACCGGCAGCAAGTATTAAAACATGAACACCTTTTTTAAAATTTTCAATCCTGATACTTTCCATAAAACCATGCATAGCAAATTTTGAAGCAGAATATGCTGTTCGACCGGGCAATCCGTGAAACCCTGCAATGGAGCTAATTCCTACAATTATTCCTTTCGTTTTTTGAATATATGGTAATGCATATTTTGTACAATAAACCGTTCCCCAGAAATTAACGTCCATAACTTTCTTAAGTACGCAGATTTCAACCTCATCTAAAAGCGCCCTCATTGAAATACCTGCATTATTGATAAGTATATCAATTTTTCCAAATTTTCTGACAGTATTTTCAATAAGATTTTTACAATCTTCCTCAACAACAACATCCGTTTTCACTACCAGACAATTTTCTCCTGTGCTATCTAGTTCTTCAGCAATCTGCTTTAGTTTATCTTCAGATCTCGATGCAATTACCACCTTTGCATTTAAAGCGAAAAAGGCTTTTGCACATGCCAAACCAATACCGGATGATGCTCCTGTAACGATAACTACTTTATCCTTCATACAAGCTGAAATATGAAAATTACTCTTCAAATATATATAATATGACTAAAAATTATTATTGGTATTAGAAATCAATTAACATACTTGATTATTTCATCTCATGGTTCTTTATTTATAAATACTAAAAATCACTCACTTATCAGAATTCATTATTTTTACC
Organism: Bacteroidales bacterium; assembly: GCA_016929525.1. Classification (GTDB taxonomy): domain Bacteria; phylum Bacteroidota; class Bacteroidia; order Bacteroidales; family UBA10428; genus UBA10428. Next base: position 111,785 of record JAFGIP010000117.1, on the reverse strand, counting down.
CAATTTGAAAACTGTAAAAAGATTTAACTTAATTTAAGAAAATGAACCAGCCACTTGCTGACAGAATGCGGCCACTAACACTGGAAGATTATGTAGGACAAAAACATCTGGTTGGTGAAAAAGCAGTTCTCAGGCAGGCTATTGAAAAAGGGGTAATCCCATCGTTTATTCTATGGGGCCCTCCTGGTGTTGGTAAAACTACACTGGCCAGAATTATTGCCAATACCCTGGACAGACCATTTTATTTATTAAGTGCTGTTCACTCCGGAGTAAAAGACGTAAGAGATACCATTGAAAAAGCTAAAAAACAGCAGTTTTTTAATAATCCAAATCCGATACTTTTCATTGATGAGATACATCGTTTTAGTAAGTCGCAGCAGGACAGCCTGCTAGGTGCTGTTGAAGCAGGTATAATTACACTTATAGGGGCGACGACAGAGAATCCTTCATTTGAGGTTATATCACCATTATTATCGCGTTGCCAGGTATATATCCTTAACCCGCTTGATAAGAATGAACTAATAGCTCTGCTAAATAAAGCAACTCAAAATGATATAATTCTGAAGAAGTTTAATATAGATATCCGGGAAAATCAAGCACTCCTGAGATATTCTGGTGGTGATGGCAGAAAGCTTTTAAATATTATTGAACTGCTGGTTTCATCCGATACCGGAAAAAAGGACAATAAAATTGTGATCACAAATAAGATGGTCAAGGAAAAGTTACAGGAGAATATGGCCTTGTACGATAAGAATGGTGAACAGCATTATGATATTATTTCAGCCTTCATAAAATCGGTTCGCGGCAGTGATCCTAATGCAGCGGTGTATTGGCTTGCACGCATGGTTGAAGGAGGAGAAGATCCAAAATTCATTGCCCGCAGATTAGTAATTCTGGCTGCTGAAGATATTGGTTTAGCTAATCCGAATGCCTTACTGTTGGCTAAATCATGTTTTGAAGCAGTGAATATGATAGGATGGCCGGAATCGCGAATTATTCTTTCAGAAGCTACAATTTACCTGGCAAATTCACCAAAAAGCAACTCGGCATACATGGCCATAAACGAAGCCCAAAAACTTGTTGCAGATACAGGCGATCTGCCCGTTCCGCTCCATCTTCGAAATGCTCCTACCAGGCTTATGAAAGACATTGGATATGGTAAGGATTATAAATACACCCATGACTATCAGGATAATTTCATTGAGGAAAATTACATGCCTGAAAGCATAAAAGGCAAAATCCTTTATAATCCCCAGAATAATAACCGGGAAAAAGAACTGATAACCAGGCTAAAACAAATGTGGGGAAAACTCTATAAATACTAAACTAATTTACTTTCAGCACTTTTATACTTCCAACAGGCTTACCATTCTGAAGTATACGAAGTAAATACATACCTTCAGGTAAATCTGAGCTGATATTCAGTTGCAGGAAATATTCTCCCGGATCAAGATAAGCGTTCTGCAATAAAGAAAACTGTGCCCCGTTCATATGCACTATATTAACATCCACATTACCTGCAATTTCCAGATTAAGTTTTAAGTTTAACTCATTTTGAAATGGATTCGGGAATACATTTATTTGATTCAAAGTTCCCCCTTCAGAAATAATGACATCATCTGTAGAAGTAACCGGATAATAGATATTATAAATATTGTTATCAATCCAGTCTAAACGTGCAAGCAACCAGTTTTTGATATAATTTATTTCCTCTTCGTATGTATAAACTTCATAGGCGGGGAAAAACAGTCCTTCATCAATTACAGGCCATACCTCATAATTTCTGTCAATTGCCTCCTGATAAGTACTGACCATCATATCTAATTTACTTATCAGTGAATCGGTGTGCAGATATTGCTCACGCAACTCAAACCATCTGTTAGCGAAAGCTTCAACCAGAGAGGGATCCTGGAAAAGACGCGTTATCTTAAATTTATTATTTGTGCGATAATCAAATTGCCATTCTTCTGTCTGAAAACCCTCCTGCCATTGAGAATTTCCAAAGCATAAATCGAAATCCCATAAAGGCCCAAAAACAATCCTGCTGTCTCTGTCATTGCGGTCTTTATACATGTAAGAACTATACATATAAGCATCACAGTTTTTTGACAGTTCCGATATAATTATCAACTCGATAAGAGAATTTACGTCGATATATCTTGGGTACCCTACGAAATGGTCAAGCCCCATTTCAGATCCTAATACGGAATAATATTCATCAAAATGTCCTCTTATATATTCTTCCTGTTCAGGCTGAAGATCGCTTTCCTTTGGATATACAATTTGAAGCCCGCCAGGTCCCTTATCATATTTAACGATGTAACCACCCGTAAGGTCAATTCCTGAAATTTCTTCGGGCCGCAGATTGGCTAAATCAAGTCTTTCATCATCGCGCTTAATCTTTTCAATAAGATTATATAACCCAACATACTCACCATTAATTATTACTTCACAAAATCTGACATGCGGATTCCAATATTGTGTCCTGTTCCCAAGATCGTAAATGAACGCATTTCTTATCTGGCTTTTATCAGCAAAAGGCCCCTGAAGTATCCAGTCTTCCTCTTCAGGCATACCTAAAAGTGAAATACTGGTATCAGCACTATTTTCCTGTTTCAACTCAAAGTCGAACGACTGTTTTGGAAAAGTCGAAGAAGATTCGCCCCTTAATTCAATCTTAACAGGTCCGGCATGAACAGGTTCCGTTTTATACGGTTTATTATAACCGTTACTACCCTTATCAATAATTTCAATATATGCAGGCACTTCTATCCTTTTATGGGGAATCCCGAATTCATCCGATTCTATCTTTATTACAGGCAGCTCGGTAGAGTCCAGCTCCATGCATCTTTTATACCGGGAAAAAACAGAAAAAATATTATAATACGCATCTGTAATATCGTATATCCCGTGTTCCATGCTTAGGTCGCTGCCATCGATACTATCATTGTGCACCTCTATTGCAATAACATTTTCTCCGTAGACCAGATTGCCTGAAATAAGTTCATTATCTATATAATATCCCGGAACCACATACTGTAGATTCCTGTATTTATAGGCTTCGTGTGATCTGTCTGCCAGCTGATCGAAGCATGTCGGTGAGCCTATCTTGCCCATGTTCACCCGTGCAAACTCCACCCCGTTCAGATACGCAACAAAACCATCATCAAAGTCTATCAGAAGAATCATTTCTTCAATTGAATCTGTCTCATCAATATTGAAATAGTGCCTTGTATAAACCGATGATGCCGGTTCAATTACCGTATGATCATCGGAATCACCAAAACCAATACTATAACTTCCCTCAGACCAACCGCTATCATCAAAACCATTTTCATTCCAGTTAGAAGGTGGTTCTTCAATTCCCCTGAAATATGTAAAAGCCGTATCGCTTAATCGTCTCTGAGCTTTAGCTTCATGTAAAAAAAGACCTGAAAAAATTATCAAGAATGTGAGTACGTGTTTCATATAATTAGGATTAACTAAGATTTATTTCGCTTTGCAAATAAATAATTTCAAGAAATCACTTGCAAATAAAAAATTGCTTAAGTGCTCTCTTTAATGTTTATTTAGAACATTTCTTAACTCATTATCTTTGTATGTTTTATATCTATAAAAATAAAATCTTGATAATATTGTTATATTAGGTGAATTACATTGAATTTTACAATGTCAAATTATCTTATAAAAAAATAAATGAATACAATATCAACAGACTATTTAACCAAATCAAAAAACTTTTTCCTGCTTGCAGGTCCCTGTGTTGTAGAAAGCAGGGATATATGCTTTGAAATCGCTGAGCATTTGAAAGAAATAACCAACAAACTGAACATTCCATTCGTTTTCAAAGCTTCTTACAGAAAAGCAAACAGATCAAAAGGTGATTCATTTTCAGGTATTGGAGATACCAAAGCTCTGCAGATCCTTTCAGATATAAGAAAAGAATTGAGCATACATGTTGTGACTGATATTCACGCAGCAAACGAGGCGGAAATTGCTGCAAAGCATGTTGATATTATACAAATACCGGCCTTTTTATGCAGGCAGACTGATTTGCTTATTGCAGCAGCCAGAACAGGCAAAATAATAAATATTAAAAAAGGACAATTCCTTGCACCACAATCGATGAAATTTGCCGTTGAAAAAATAACCTCAAGCGGGAACAGCCAGGTGATGCTTACCGAAAGAGGTACAATGTTCGGATATGGTGATCTTATTGTTGATTACAGGGGAATCATCCAGATGCAAAAGTTCGGTTTTCCTGTTATATTGGATATTACACACTCGCTTCAGCAGCCAAATCAACCGGAAGGAGTTTCAGGAGGCATACCCGATCTGATTGAAACCATTGCCCGGGCAGGTATTTCAGTAGGTGTTGATGGTATTTTCATGGAAACACACCCCCAACCCTCAAAAGCAAAATCTGATGGGGCAAATATGCTGCAATTAAATAAAGTCGGATCACTACTGGAAAAACTAACCAAGATCAAACTGACTGTTAATGATTTATGATCATTATATTGATTCCTGTTTTAAATAATCAGTAAAAATAATTCTAAGATTTTTTCAATGAAAGCTTGGAAAATAAATTGAAATAGCTATATTTATTGCCCATTAGCCCTAACGATTTGACCCATAAAACAGAAAGCTTGCACTTCTTTCCTTACCTGCAAGCTTTCTTTATTATTACTATTTAATATGTCGCAGATAATAATTCCTACAAACTTTTATTTATCCCCAACATTAAAGCGGTATCCATAAAAAATACGAATTTTTCCGAAATTGTACGAGAGTTCCGACTGCTTTTCATTTTTAGTCAGATAGCTGTCTGCAACAGCAGATATACCATAATACATTCTTTCACTATTGAAACCAATTGCAAACCGGAAGTGTGATTTTGTGGAGAGTTTGACACCAGAATCAAGAATGGTTGCATTAATATCCTGTGCTTTGTAAGTCTGAACAGATATCCCCAGCATTAACGCTGCGCTTATAAAGAAATGTTCCTTGATAACAAGAGAATAAGCATAACCAAAAGACCCGCCAATTGAATAGGAATAGAGAGCTGCAAGACTATCATAAAGTGGATATGAAGACATAGCAATATCAGGTACCAGAGTTGAATCGGCATTAACTCCGTATAGTGAGAAATACGAACCTGCCAGCCATGAACCTGCACTCTTTTTCTGCCATTCATTGTTTGCAAAAGCCGCTTTAAATGAAAATTTATCGTTATTGAATGTGTATATAGCACTTGTACTGAAAGTAAATGTTGAAATATCAGGTCTTATAATTACAGAGTCTTCAATACTCCAGTCGGAATAATATTCGTCAACATTTTTCCAGTAAAAGCCTTTATAATATTGCATGCTTCCCGTAAAAAGTACTCTCCTGCTATATAAGTCCAGTTGCAGATCCATACTTGAAGTTTCACCATAGATTTCGTTATCGTTATTTATGAATTTAAAATTAAAAGCTGCACCAATGCCCACCCAGCGATAATTAAAACCAAGGCCCAGGTTCAGATTCGAATTTGGGGAATATTTTATAATATCATTTCTGTCTGTGTTTTTAAGTTGAAAATCATTGAACTTTGAAATACCATAGATATAAATGGTAAGCTTATCCTTTAGTGATTCGAAATAAATGTTATTGATTACATCCGTTGAATCCTCATTCTTTGCTGATATTTGAATAAAAGTCAGAATATAAATAAACAAAAAGAAAAGCCGGCGCATACAATTTTAAAAAAATGGTAGAATACCAAGTTATAAAATGATATTTAAATAATTAGGGGGAAAAGACGCATATTGTTAACTTTTAACACAGGCTAAAAGAACATATATCGGTTTTTACTTAACTTATAAGTAAATCAGAAAGTTCCTGGACGTTTCTCACTATATAATCTGCCCCTGCCTCACTTAACTCTTCCTCAGTTCCGAATCCGTATAAAACTGCAACTGCAGATATTTGCATTCTTTTAGCGGCAAGAATATCAAAACTGCGATCACCAATCATTACTATATTTTTTCTGTCTTCATCAATTATTTTATCTATTACTCGTTTAATCAAAGATTCTTTTTCAGCACCCGAACCCTTGTAATCGGCTCCGGCTAAAAATGTTATGTGTTCTGAAAGCCCATGATTATCAATTACCTTAAGAGCATACTTTTCATATTTTGATGTCGCAATGTATATTTCGGCCTTTCTTTCTTTTAGTTTGTCAAACAGTTCTTTTATTCCCGGATAGGTTATATTTTCATATAATCCGGCCTTAGCATAATACTCACGAAAATATTTAACCGCCTTTTCAGTATCATTTTCTGACAGCCCCATAATACTTCCAATTCCAATATGCAAAGGAGGCCCGATGAATTCATTAAAACGAGAGGAGATATCAAAATTAATCCCCATTTTCCTTACAGAATACTCAAGTGAATTTCTGATACCAATCGTTGGATCACTAATCGTACCGTCAAGATCGAAAATTATATGATTGAATTTCAGGATTGATTTATTATTATTATTATGTTTTTTCAATATTTTTTTATTAGATAGCGATTAATCAAGACTTACATTTATATCATATAATTTTTGAACTAAAATAATTTAATGATCCTTTTTATTTTTATTTATATGTAATAATTAATGTTAAACCAAAAATAATTATATCTCCATAATTCAAAATGTTTACTATTTTTGCGGCCTAATCTATAAACTCAATAAAATGGGAAAAGGCGATAAAAAGACTAAAAGAGGTAAAATTATTAAAGGATCTTATGGTATATTACGCCCCAGAAAAAAGAGAAAAGCACAAACTGATGGTAAATCAGCAAAGGATGCCGTAAAAAAAACAAAAGCAACAAAAGAAATCCTGAAAGAAAAGAAAGAGACTGAATCTCCAAAAGCTGTTGTTGAGGAAGTAAAAGAAAAAATAGAAGAAGTTGCTGAGGAAGTAATAGAAAAAGAAGAAAAGGAAATAGAAAAAAAAGCTGCTAAAGAAGATAAGAAAGAAAGGGGAAAAGAAGAAACTGCTGTTGATAGGGTTAAAGAAGAAAAGGAAACCAAAGAACAAAAGCAGACAGTCAAAGAGATAAAGGAAAAAGCAGAACCAAAGGCCAAAACAGATAAAAAAGAAGATAAGAAAGACGAAAAAGCTGCTCCGAAGCAAGAAAAGAAGGCAGAAAAAAAAGTAGCTGAAAAGAAAACAGCGGAAACTAAAAAAAATGAACCTAAATCTGAAGAAGATAAACCCGGGGAATAAAAATCTTCTGATGAAAATATAAAAATTGCCTGCAAACGCTGCCCTTTTTGTGCAGCGTTTTTATTTAATCACAGTAGAGCCAGACAAAGTACTATATAACAGATACGTATTTTCCCACAAATACGAACGTAATGGTGCTGCTCGGTTTACCACATAACTTCATCCTGTCTGGAAATTTAACTTGCGAAGAACACGCGGTGTGTTTAAATTTGAATTTTTATATTACAAAAAGCTTATACATTAATAATGCTTTCAAGAATTATCTATCTGACGAAATATTTCCTCTACTGGTTATTCTTTTTCTTCGTATTAAAGTTTGTTTTTCTGATTTATTTCTGGCGTGAGTCTTTTCCCCTTTTTTCACATTGGTGGGAAATATACTTCCATGGACTCAGGCTGGATATTTCTGCTTCCGGATACCTGTTGCTCATGCCTTTAATCATACTTTTTATTTCAGTATTTATCAATTCAGTCCTGTTTCTCAGGATAATAAGAATATATACCTATATCATAATCTTTTTATTTTCAATACTTGCGGCAGCAGACCTGGGGTTATATCGCGAATGGGGATTCAGAATGGATTACACTCCCTTGCTTTATTTGAGCAAGCCTGATGAAGCTTTTTCAGCAGTAAGCTATTGGTATTTGTTGTTTCATTTCATTATCGGAACAGCATTATTTACTTTCTTTATATACTTATTCAACCGGCTTTTTAAGAACACTGTTCTTGTTGAAGAGAAAAAACTAATGACTTCCTCCCTTATACTATTAATACTTGGATTTATGATCATCCCCATCAGGGGAGGTATAGGCGGAAGTCCCGTTAGTACTGCTTCAGCCTACTTTAATGAAATAAGTTTTCTTAATCATGCTTCAGTAAATCTGCCATGGAATGTTGGTTTTTCAATATTGAATATGGAGATAGAACAGAATCCTTTTACTGGTATCTCTGAAAAAGAAGCAGATAGTTATGCCTCTGATTTCACTGAAAGTTCATCTGTTTATCAAAGGGTATTGGAAATTGAAGATCCAAACATTATTCTTATTGTCCTTGAAAGTTTTACAGCAAATACAGTAGGCTGCCTGGGCAAATCAAAACAGTTAACACCAAATCTTGATAAACTTGCAAAAGACGGTATACTTTTTTCCAACATGTATGCAAGCGGCGACCGTACGGATAAAGGCATGCTGGCCACAATGGGCGGATTCCCTTCCCAACCGACATCCTCACTGATCAAGTATTCAGATAAAACAGAACATATTCCTGCTATCCCAAAGAAACTAAGAAGTAATGATTATAGCACTTACTTCTACTATGGAGGAAATATCGAATTTGCTAATTATAAATCTTACCTGATCAATGCAGGTATTGAACACATTATTGAAGAGAAAGATTTTCCATCTGATCAGAGGTCAATTAACTGGGGAGTACCGGATGAATTCCTGCTTCAAAGGGTAGCTCACGATATTAAAAATATCCGCCCCCCTTTCTTTATAACACTCTTCACACTAAGCAGTCATACTCCGTATGATAGTCCTGTAATTCCTTTAGTTGAAGGGAATAATGAAGAAGCGAAATTTTGCAATTCGGTACATTATACAGACCTCCATATCGGAAGATTTATTGACTCTCTGAAAACTATGGGAATATTAAAAAACACCCTGGTCATATTCATTGCAGATCACGGATCAAAGTTACCGGGGGATTTGAAGTATGATGATCCCGGAAAATTTCATATTCCGATGATATGGTACGGGGGTGCATTAACCCTGTCTGATACAATAATTTCAACATACTGTAATCAAACGGATCTGGCTGCCACTTTACTTCCGCAACTGAATATTAATTGTGACGAATTTATTTTCAGTAAAAATATTCTTGCTGAATTTGTTCCTGACAAAACGGTTTTTGCCTTCAATAATGGTGTTGGCTTCGTATCCGATTCACTGATATATAATTATTATCTTACCACAAAGAGTTTTACTGTTAATAAAGGTACAATGACACCAAAGGACAGTCTGTCAGTAATAGCCTTTTATCAAAAGGTTTACAACAGCATTTTAAGATCACCATTAACTAAAAACAAAATAGAAAAGTAAAATCAGAGCAATAAATTCCGGAGAGGTAATATATGAATTGAAATGTACCTTATTTTAATTTATGTTGTTATTTACTATATATACCAGATTATTAATAATGCAATATTGATTTCTTTAAACCGGTATTAGAACAACTTTACCTGTAACAAAAGTGTATTCTATCAAAATCCATTACAATATTGTAACATTTATTTGGTCAATAGTTTATTTTTACATTTCTGATACCCAATATCCGTACACTCTATGAAAATCAACATTTTTCGTTTAATATTTGTTCTAACAGTATTATCCCTGATAGCAGGGTGTATTCCCCAAAATAAATTAGAATACCTGCAAGACCCGATAACAGAACAAAAGCTCTATGAACTGCAGTCAACAGTGCCCGATGTTATCAAACCAAATGATGAACTGTATATAAAAGTATCGAGCTTCGATGATATTTCATTTAATTTTTTCGATACTCAAAGTGACTATGCACGAACTGCATTCAATAATGAACTGGCACTTTCACTGGTAAGCTATACGGTAAACGACACCGGTAATATTTACTTTCCCATTTTAGGGACTTTACATGTTGAAGGTGAAACTTTAGAAGAGCTTAGATCTAAAATGGAAACTCAGCTTGCAGATTTTTTTAATCAACCTACCGTCATAGTAAAGTATGCTTATAAAAAAGTAACGGTTATTGGTGAAGTGCAGACTCCGGGTAATTTTACTTACTCTAAAAAACATATTAACCTTTTTGAAGCATTAAGCATGGCCGGAGATATGACCGTACACGGGAACAGAAAAGAAGTTTATTTGTTAAGACAGAAAGATGGTAAAATCCAGAAAAATATCATTGACCTAACCTCAGATGCATTGATTTTCAGTAATTATTATTTTCTGGAACCAGATGATGTAATATATGTAAAACCCAGAAGCTCTGTTAAATGGAGAGATATCTCAACACCAATTTCACTTATACTGTCAACATTATCTACAACATTACTGGCAATTAATTTAATCTATACAATGAACAATAATTCTTCTCAGTAAGTTATTTATATATTTTAAGTGAGACTAACCCGATATGAATACAACACCAGAATTTAAAGTACAATACATTGATGTTAAAGACAATACCAAAATCAATTATGCGCTAATATCCCGGAAGATCTTATCATACTGGAGAGTGCTATTAATTGCAGCTGTTATCGGTATTGGTTGTGCTTACCTGTACAACTCATTCACAACTCCGATTTATAACGTATCTACAACAGTGCTGTTCAGAGATCAGAATGAAGAACTTTCCGGATCTCCTGATATTTTGCCGGGACTTGGATTGTTTAATGCAAGTCAGAATTTTTATAACGAAGTATCTATATTAAATTCTTATCCGATAATACTGAAAGCTTTGTCTAATTTAAATTTCGATGTTTCATATTATGTTACAGAGAATTTTGTGGAAAAACAATTATATCAGACATCACCTTTTATTGTGGTTTTTAATCCGGGATTTCCACAACCTGTTCAGCTTAAATTTGAGGTCAATATACTTAGCGATGAAGAATATGAAATTAAAGCAAAAGGAACCGATATTCAGCTCTATAACTTTTCAGAGCAGAAAGTCACCCAGTTAATTCCGCAGATTAGAGTAAATGAAAGGGCAAAATTTGGTGAAGAAATTGGAAATGAAAACTTTCGTTTTAAAATTATTCCAAACAGTAAGCTTGAAATAGAAGATGTATACCAAAAGAAATATGCTTTTGAACTTAATAATTTGCAGTCACTTGCTACTTATTACAAGAATGTATTACAGATAAGTCTGAACAATGAACTTTCGACAGTAGCAACAGTTGAACTCCGTGGTTCAAATGTAAACAAGAGCATTGATTTTTTAAAGAGCCTTACAAATGAATACGTTTCTTCTAATCTGAATAAAAAGAATCATATCGCTAAGTCGACTATCAATTATATAAATAACCAGTTAGAGGAAATTGCCGATTCACTAAGTTTTGCTGAAGATGAACTTGCTACATTCAGGGCAAGTCACCAGGTAATTAATGTCGATGTAAAAGCAGAACAGATATACATGCAACTTCAGACTCTAAATTCTGAAAAGGCGGCACTTACCGTTAGTTATAAGTATTACACGTATATCAAAGATCAGTTCGAAAATCAGGAAAACATATCAGAGCTAATTGCACCTTCATCAATGGGTATTGATGACCCATTGTTGGGTAACCTTGTACAAAGTTTTGTGGAGATGAATTCAGAGAAAAATACTCTTATTGAAAACAGGCAACAAAGGAGTCCTTATCTTCGACAACTGGAAATTAAAATTGAAAATCTTAAAAATACTATATACGAGAATATTATATATCATCTGAATACAACCGATATAAACCTAGAAGATATAAATCAAAGAATAAAAAGTCTAAACCAGGAGCTGAATAAACTTCCTGAAACTGAAAGAAGACTTTTAGGAATGGAAAGAAACTTTAACCTGAATGATGCAATATATACATTCCTGTTGCAAAGAAGAGCCGAAGCCCAAATTGCCCTGGCATCGAATCTGCCAAATACAGAAATTGTTGAGCCGCCCCGGATGATTGGGAAAGGGCCTGTATTACCCCGTAAAAAAATTAATTATCTAATCGGTCTTTTTCTTGGTATAGTCTTGCCGGGAAGTATTATTACAATCAGGGAGCTTCTAGTAAACACCGTATATTCTAGAGACGAGTTAAGCCAAATTACTAAGTTCCCGGTAATTGGTACTATTATTACAAAACCTAAAGGTAAAAGTGACAAAATAGTACTGGAAAATCCGGGATTACCAATAGCAGAATGCTTTAGAAAAGTTACTGCGAATCTTAATTATTTCTCAAAAGGCTCACAACAGCAGGTAATCATGGTAACCTCTTCCGTATCGGGTGAAGGAAAAAGTTTTTGCGCATTCAGTCTGGCATCTGTACTCGCTATTGGCGGCAGAAAAACAATTCTGATTGGTTTCGATATGCGTAAACCCGAATTTTATGATGATTTAGGATTTGTAGAGCAAAACGGATTAAGCTCTGTATTAACAAACCAGTCTTTGCTGGAAGATACGATCGCAGAAACTGATAATGAAAACCTTCATGTACTGCCCCCGGGGAATGTTCCTCCAAATCCGACAGAATTAATAGCCTCAAAAGAAACCATTGATTTACTTGAAAACCTGAAAGATTCGTACGAAATAATAATAATTGACACCCCACCTATAGGCATTCTTGCAGATGCCGTGCATCTTTTAGAACTGGCTGATGTAAAAATCTTTGTTGTCCGATTTAATTATACAAGAAAGAACGTTTTGGAAAATACTTTACATGATCTTGAATTAAAAAAACTTAAAAACTTAGCATTGTTAATGAACGATGTAAAGCATTCAAGCAGTAGTTATGGTTATAACTACAAATACTATAAAAGCAGAAAGAAGAAAGGATTTATGTCAAAATTGTCGGGAAGATAATTGAAAAGAAAAAACTATGGGTTAGTTCAATATAATTCTCTCATAGTTGATCTTCATTTCGCAGTATTTCCACATTATTTTATTGTTTATGCCTAATAATTTTTTACAATGAGAAAGAATATCAGAAAATATTTAAAAAAAATTTTAAGTTTTCTGAACAGACAAAACATTTTCATTCAACTTAAAAAAACAGACAAACCCACTTTAATTATTGCAGGCTATACAAGAAGCGGAACAACATATATTGCCAATCTTTTATCAGATATATTAAGAGCCAGGTGCATTCATGAGCCTCTGCATCCCGATTTCAGCAAAACAGTTGCTTTCTTCAACGAAAGGGAAGCAGGCTCAGCAATTAAAAACAGTCCGCAACATTTAGATGCATTAAAAAAGATATTCAGTGCAGAATATAAGGGAAAAGCAAGGGACCTGGGAACACATTTGATATATACCGGAAGACGAGTTGTCAAACTGGTCAGGGCAAATTTTTATCTTGATATCATTTCTGAATTAAACCCTGATGTTCCGATTGTATATATTATCAGAAATCCACTCGCTGCAATAAATAGTCGATTTAGAAAAGGTTACGATATTCCCGATCACTCAAAAGCTGTCCAGGATATTGAACTGTTTCTAAACCAGCAACAAAAGGATATCCTTGCAAATGAAAAAGAAGATCATAAAAGAATGGCTATCAGCTGGTGTCTCGACAATATAATGGCATTAAAGAATTATGGCAAACCTATGTTCCATTTTGTTTTCTATGAAGAATTTGTTGACTCATTCAGTGAGGTCAAGGCAATAATTGATAAGACGAATCTAAAAATAAAAGATCCCAAAATAAATAAAGAGATACTACTTTATATGAAGGACGAGGAAAAAACCGCAATATTTCCTGCATCAAAGCTGGTAAAACGACTAGGTGAGCAAAAGACTGACGAAATCTTAGAAGTTCTCAAAATTTTTGGGTTTGGAGATATTTATAATTACACAACCGGTAAACCCGTCTCTTTTGATAAATATAAAAGTAACTAATACAGGTCACAACTATATATAACATGTTCCAATTATTAAGTAATAATCAGGAAATCAAATAACTGTAAATATTTGAAAGGAAAGTGAGAAAACAATTAATTGAATTTTTAAAGGATAGCCTGTGGTACTCTATCAAGCCTCTTTTAACTAAAGGTTTAAATTTCCTGATTATACCCATTTACACCGCTTATCTTACTCCAGCTGAATATGGTGATCTGCAGTATATTTTAGCATTTGGGGCTTTATTTCGTAATATGGTAAGAATGGGAATGGGATCTGCTTACTGGAAATTTAAATCTACCAACTCAGGATATGATAAAGGTGAAGTAACTAAGGCTTTTGTTCTAACTCAGCTTTTTTCAAGCTCCTCGGTGCTGTTGATATCCTTTTTTATAAAATTCATTTTTTTTAATAATTCTCTCATTGCACTTTTTGTTGTAATATATTTTCTTGCAGAAACCATACACATAATATTTGAAGACACACAAATAATTCAAAGGGCAAATCGCCGGCCAAAAGGATATGTTACCGGAGTAATAGCGCACTCCGTTATCTTGTTTTTACTAAATGCATTCTTTATTGCCGTTCTGAAAAAAGATTATACCTGGGTCATATACGGACACCTTTTAACGTTTATTATTGTCTCAGTCATTTTTGGGAGACTTCTGACCCACGAAATGTCCGGCAGATATAATATACCACTTGTCAGGGAAATGCTTAAATACGGAATACCACTCATGCTCGGTAATATTGCGTCTTTTGTAATAACACTGTCTGACAGATTTTTCCTGAAAGAAATGGCTGGTTCAGAAAAGCTTGGATTATATTCATATGGTTACAAGTTTGGTGATTTGGTCTATTCTTTATTGATAACTACTTTCTTTCTGTCGTGGAATCCTATACGCTGGGATATTTATGAAATGAAGAATGGTAAAGAGATATTTTCAAAGTTCAATAAGATTCTATTTATATCGCTTCCTATCCTGGGTTTGTTAATCATTTCTGTTGCACTAATATTAGCTCAGATCCTGACTGTGGATAAAGACTTCTTAAAAGGACTTAACATTATATTCCTGATTGGCTTTTCTCATGTTCTTTACGGCCTTTTCTATTTCAATTCTATGGGAATGTTGTTTACTAACAAGACCGGAAAAGTTTCACAAATTATTATTATTAGTGGTGTGCTTAACATAATACTCAACTTTGCATTGATACCGACAATCGGTATTTTTGGAGCAGCCATTGCCACATTCCTGTCATATTTTGCAATGTTTATCCTTGGTAGCTATTATGGAAATAAGTATTACCCTATAGAACGTTCCCGGTTTTTTGAAATATCGCAAATTGTGATGTCTGTTTTGGTAATGGCCATACTCACTTATTACACCTTCTATGCTAAAAATATCTGGCAACTGGTTTTAATATCTTTAATTACTTCAATTCTAATGCTTCTGGTTAATCTGGCACTCGGCAATATAAAAAAACAGGAAATAAATCAGGTAAAGTCTCTGTTATTAAATGCCAGGAAAAAGAAAAAGAGAAATCGTAATCAGGAGAATAATATACCAAAAGATGAAGGCAGTCTTTAATAAAATCATCAGCATAAACTCCTATAAATTAAGATACAGGAGGCTGGTTAAGAAAGTCAGAACACTGTCTTTACTCAGGCGGCGTTTTGGTTACTGCCCCGTCACTCCGATCTGGAATATAAGTAATAATTCAGATCGATATAAAGTATATACTCCTGAATCTGATTATATAGCAGATATTTTCGGATTTAAGGTACCTGAAAACGATATCTGCTGGAATAAAGATTATGCATCCGGATTTCATTACCCAATAGTCAGGTTCGATAAGATAAAGTCATCCAGGTTCAGCAACAAGGGATATGATATCAAATTCCCATGGGAACTGTCCCGGTTTACGTTCGCTTCAAATCTGGCCGCTCAATATCTAAAGACCAGTGACAAAAAATACTTCTATAAATTTAAAAATCTGGTTGAAAACTGGATTTCCGGTAATCCTTTTCTATATGGAGTAAACTGGTTGTGCACCATGGATATTGCCATACGCGCTATAAATTGGCTGATTGCTCATTCGGTATTTAGAAAATTTATTGAAGAAGACCAGGAGTTCAAAAACAAGTTTTCAAAGGAATTAATACGGCACGCAGAATATATCTATACTTTTCCGGAGATTTATCCCGGAAATCATTCAACAAATCACACCACTGCAGATTACCTCGGTCTTTTGTTTTTATCGGTTGCCCTGAAGAAATATAAAAAATCCCGGATTTGGCAAAAGGAAGCCATTAAAGGGATAACGCAATGTTTGGATTACCAGGTTTATGAAGATGGCGGATCATTTGAAGCATCTACTTCTTATCATCGTTTGGCAACAGAAATGTTCAGTCTGGGCTCGATTATATGTGCAGCTAATGATATCAGATTGCCTGATTTTTATCATCTGCGGCTTTATAAAATGTTTGAACAGATTGAATCTTTTATTGATGATGCAGGTAACTCACCGCAGTTTGGCGATAATGACAGTGGCACTTTTTTTCATCTGAATAGTAACGAGGTTAGTAACTACAGTTATTTGACAGAAATCGGAAGATTGATTTATGGAAATTGTTTTAAAACCGCGACTTCCGATTTGCCCCCTGTGTTTTTATTACTACCCGAAATTCAGCCAAAACCGGTCACTTTAAAATCAGCAAGTACTACTAAAAGTGCAGGTCATAATCGTTATTATCGACAAACAGGATTAGCAGTATTACGCAGTAACAATGTTCAATGCCCTATATCAGTAATCCCGATCGGACAAAATGGATATGGAGGACATAACCATTATGACTGTGGCAGTTATCACCTGAGCATTGATAACCTTCCGGTTGTTGTTGATCCCGGTTCTTTCAGATATACAACAGATTATAATATCAGAAACAGGTTTCGTTCATACAAATACCACAATACCATTTCCCCAAATAATTTGCCCGAAGACAGATTTGATACCAGCAAAATATTCGAAACAAAGAAGTATTTTGATCTGTTAGATTATAAACTTTCGGAAAACTCTTTCCATATCCATTACTTACTGTTTAACATATATAATATTAAAAGAACATTCTTGCTAAAGAATGATGGTATTTCTATTGAAGAAAACTGTACAGGAAATTTTTCATCAAGAATTTTTCTGTCACCAAACCAGAAAATACATGAAAAGACATCAAGCCAAATTGTTACCAACCAGGTAAATATATTTATACCAAAATGCAACTCAGTTTATATTGAAGAATATGAATATTCACGTGCATACGGTCTAAAAGAGAAAAGCTTTTGTGTAATTATTCAGGCTGAGAATGAAAATATTTATGAAATTCGCAGTATAAAATAAAATTGCTTTGGCAGGATTACTAAAACATAAAAATATTGACGAGATCAACAACATTGGAATATTGGCTGCAATTTTTCTGATAGCTACATTTTTCCCGGTTGGGGTCGATATAGGAAGTAAATTCTTTCTGTTAGAAATAATTTCCCCTGTTATACTTGTACTGATGATTGTAAGTTTGATTTATAGCGGGAAGCGCTTACTTATTAAAACCCATAAAATCTATTTTGCTGCTATTTTTATTCTTGTTATATGGGCAATAATAAGCTGGTTTCGCTACCCTTTATCAGGTTCAATAGGTATGGGTAGCGGTGAAGGAGATGTCGGTATTAAATCATATCTGAGGATAGCAACCGGATTTTGCACATTCTTTATAACCTTCTGGTATGTTTACCATAAGCAAAACTTTAATTATATCGCGATATTAAAAATCCTTATTGCATTTAGCCTGCTTATTGGGTTAGTACGTATAGTTAGTTATTTCTTGCATTTCGATATCCCTCTTATGTATGGATCATTCAGGTATAATCCCGAAGCATCCGGACGATACGGAGGAACAGCATACAGGCTTTCCGGTCTGGACCTGGCAGGGTATTGCGGAGCATTTTCACTGATAGCCTTAAGAAATACAAAGAAAGCACCATCAGGAATTGTCTTTATAAGTTTGCTGGCCATATTTACCATGTACATGTTTATTAATGCCGGCCGTGCATCTACAATAGGATATTTATTCGCTTTGTTCTATTACTTCACCATGGTAGAAAAATTTGATATAAGAAAAATCATTGCAGTTGTCGCTCTTATATTTGTACTCATTGGAAGCATTCAATTTTTACCTGAGCAAATGGTTGTTGGCCAGTTGAGCAGAATAACTGCTATTCAGGGTGGTATACAGGGACAATATGCTTCTCGCCGGGGGGTGATTTTTAAAGCATTTTTGGAAGAATTCTATAAAAAACCGATTTTCGGACGTGGGATACGACCGGTATCAATAGATCAAACGAACAGAAATACCGAGTGGATCCAAAACCAGTTAGCAGATGGTGGACATGGATCCTATCATTCGATACTGGGAGTCTTTGGATTGGGTGGATTTTTCTTCCTGGCGGTCTTTTTATTTTTACCGATCATCCAGTCTCATTTTAAACTAAACAGTAAATATCTCGCATACCGGCCAATCTATATTTTCATTATTTTGAACCTTTTATCCAAGTCATTGGTTTTTTATGCAGGAGGAAAAGGTTATAACGATTATACATTATATATGTTGACAGCAATATTTATAGCAATAAGTGCAAAGAAATACCATATCGTTAGATTAGAAGCAACAATTAATCCTGAATCCGATAACCAAACATAGCATGAACATTCTTTATTACGGCAGTCATTACTGGGACAGGGGACCTTGGTTCAGAAAACAACATTTTGCAAAAAACCTGGCAAATCGAGGCCATAAGGTTTTTTATATTGAGATGAGCGTATCGGCATTCCGGCTTAGAAAAAACCATAAGAACAAATTATGGAAAACCCTGTTTAATAAAGTAGATGAAAATATCACGGTTATTACCCCGTCGGCGTTTTTTCCATTCCCTCACAGCCGGTTTATAAGAAATATGTTCAACCGGAAACTTGTAAATGACATCAAGCGTTATTTTAAGAAAAAAGGAATCGAAGAATTTATTTTCTGGTTCAATATCATACCTTTCAGTAATGTTGTTCCTAAACTTGGAGCAAGTAGAACAATATTCGACTTATCAGATGATGTTCCCCTATTCTATCAGCTTGCCGGTGATGAAAAACGAAATTATGTTTACTCGCAATATTTGAAACAGGCATATGAACTTGCTGATATTGCTATTGTAACAGCTGTAAAAATAAAAGAGAAATACCAGCATCTTACCAATAAGGAAATCATTGTAATACCAAACGGGCACAGCTATACAAGTTTTCATGGTAAGGAAAAAGAACCCGGAGATGTTAAGGATATTGCTCATCCCAGACTTGGTTTTCTAGGTACCCTTTTTAGATTTACCGATGAAGAAGTGCTGGAGTTTATGATCAAATCAAGGCCTGAATATAATTTTGTATTCGTCGGTAAGGTTGAAAAATCGTTTCCGCTGGAAAGAATAAAACATTATAAAAATGTTCATATCCTTGGGCCAAAGGATAAAGAAGATGTAGATAAATATATCAGTTCATTCGACATTTGTTTGAATCCTTTTAAAATACACGAAGTCAACGATTCTGTATCTCCGCTTAAAGTATTCGAATACCTGGCTTTCAGAAAACACGTTGTTTCAAGTTATATGTATTCGTTACAGAAAGAGAAAATATCAAAACATATCAGATTTGGTGGAAATAAAGAGGAACAACTTCAGATAATAGATGAAATAGTGAAATCGGGAGATTTTGTAAATCATATTCCGGAAGAGGAGCTGTTGGAATACAACTGGGATAATTTATTTCTTCAATTAGCGGAAAAAGTAAAAGAACAATACGGATTTGAATTATAGAGTAAATGAAGAAAATTGTACATATTGTCTGGTCATTTAACTTTGGTGGTATACAAACCATGGTTGCCGACCTTATGAATGAGCAGGTTAAAAGCAACATCGTCCACTTCATAATTATAAATGATAATATTGCGGAAAGTCTCGAGCAAAAGTTATCTTCCGATATAAAAGTTTATAAGCTGAACCGCAGGATAGGCAGTTTGGGAATTTTTAAAATTATCCGGCTAAATCTTATCTTATATTCTGTCAAGGCCGATGTAATACACTGCCATATCGATAACCAGGTTAACGCTCTCTTTTTCATACCAAAGAGAAAGATATATCTTACAATTCATGATGTGAATCGTCCAATCAAAAATCTAAAACGATACGGAAGACTATTTTCGATATCGAAGTCAGTTTACGACGATGTATTAAAAAGAGCCGGACTGGAATCTGTTATTGTCTACAATGGACTTAGGCTTAAAGAGATAGCTGTAAAGAAAAATTATAGTACACAGCAACTTAAGATCATTCAGATAAGTCGTTTGATTCATAAAAAGAAAGGTCAGGATATCCTTCTGAGAGCGATTCATTATTTGGTAAACAGGAAAAAATTCACGCAGTTTAAAGTCAGCATTGTTGGAGAAGGTGAATCGGAAGAATACCTGAAAAAACTAATGCACCAACTTGAAATTGCTGACTATGTAAATTTTGACGGATACAGAGACCGAAATTATATTTATCAGAATCTGAAGAATTATGATCTTCTTGTGCAACCATCAAGGTATGAAGGCTTCGGGATAACTGTAATAGAAGCAATGGCCGCGGGAGTCCCTGTTCTCATTTCCGATATTGACGGACCACTGGAAATAACACAATATGGTAAATTAGGATATCTGTTTAAATCGGAGGATTATATTCAATTTGCTGAACAGATCGTTAATGTCTGGAATGATATTAATTCAGGCATTATAAAGAAAAAAATTAAAGAGGCTAAAATATTTGCAGATAAAACATTTTCAATTCAGGCAACTTCAGAAAACTACCTGAAGAACTATTAAATTAAATGACTGCACCGGTTAAAAAAATAGGTATTTACATTGGTCAACTTCATTTTGGAGGGGCAGAAAAGCAAAGCTTATTTCTCGCCGAAGCCCTTAAAGATAAATATGAGGTTGAGTTTATCGTATTCAAAGGACACAGGATTGAAAATTCTTATGAAAAACAATTGCAGAAATGGCAAATACCTTATTATTTTCTTAAAGGATATTCACTTTTTAGAGTATTCAAACTTTATAAAATCTTTCGAAAAAAAAAATACCAGGCAGTTTTTTGTTATTTACCCGCCGACCAAGTGATAGGGACAATAATTGCCAGATTGTCAGGAATTAAATATGTCATTGGTGGAATAAGAAATACCAAGATTGTTAAAAAGAAATTTATTATCACGAAAAAAATTCAAAACAGGTTTCAGGATTATATCATTTTCAACAGCCAAAAAGCACTTGACATATATTGTGGCAATGGGTACAGGAAAGATAAAAGTCTGGTTATCGAAAATACAGTTCTTGTAGATGATAATTATGTGGCCCGAATAAAAAATGAAAAGGTTAAAATACTTATGGTCGGCCGTTTTGTTACCCAAAAAGATTATCAAAATGCAGTCAAAGCAATATCATATCTCTATCATGATTTAAAAATTCAAAACATCCGGTTTATAATAGCAGGTTTTGGTGAAATGGAAACGGAGATACGTGAATGGCTGAAAATTTATAAAATTGAATCTGTAACTGATATTCATCTGAAACCAGATAACTTGACTGAATTATACCGAACAAGCGATTTAATGTTGAACTCATCAATATTTGAAGGAATGTCAAATTCCATAATGGAAGCAACATCTTATGGATTACCTGTTGTTGCCACAGAAACAGGTGATATTCAAAAGTTGGTAACTGATGGGAAAAGTGGATATATAGTGCCTGTTGGTGATTATAAAGCAATGGCAGAGAAACTAAGTATTTTATGTTCCGATTCTGAAAAAAGAGTACAGTTTAGCAGGGCAGCTTACAAAAATCTTAAGAACAATTATAGTTTCGACCGATTTAAAGAAAAATATAAAAACTTTGTCCTCTCACTAACCTGATTATTATGAATAAACCAAGACTGGTATATTTTGGCATCAAGTACTTTCCATCAAGAGGTGGCGTTAGCAGAACTACCGAAAACCTTATCAGAAACCTGAAGGATGAATTTGATATTACCATATACTGTTACAGGCATCCCAACGCAAAAAATAATGTTCCCGGTGTAAATGTCATTCAGTTTCCCGAGCTTCCGTTTGGCGGACTTGGAGTATATATCTACTTCTGGATATGCTTTTTTCACATAATGTTATTTGGTAAATACGACATTGTTCACCTTCGTAAAATTGATGCTGCTTTCTTTTTACCCTTACTTAGGCTTAAATTTAAAAGAATCCTTGCTACATCGCATGAATCACCATACGTAAGAGATAAATGGAGTTTTATCGGTAAAACATATTTCCGGTTTAATGAACGACTGTTTATTAAATCAAAAGCAAAGCTTACGGTAATATCAAAACCACTGAGCGATTATTATAAGGAAAAATATAATCGCGATGTGGAATATGTTCCTAACGGAATTGAAATTGTACGTGATTATGATGAAAAAACGGCTTCAGATATTTTAAAGAAGAATAAAGTTGAAGAAGAATATCTTTTCTTTGGTGCAAGGAGGATTATGTCGACAAAAGGTTGCCATACAATGATTAATTCGCTGAATATTTTAAATTATAAAAACCCTGTACTAATTGCCGGAGATATCCACTCGCAACAGTATATCGATAAACTTAAAGAAAATGCTAAAAATCTCGACATCAAATTTCTCGGCTATTTAAGCAATAAACCTGCTTTGCTTGCACTGGCAAAAAAAGCTGAGTTTTTTATTTTCCCGTCGGAAACCGAAGGCATGTCTATAATGCTGCTGGAAGTTGCCGGTACCCAAACACCGATAATATGCAGCGATATTCCCGAAAACACAGAAGTATTTGATGATAATGATGTTTTATTTTTTAAAAACAAAGATGCTGATGACCTTGCAGAAAAACTGGAATGGGCAACTGCAAATAAGGGAGAAATGAAAAGAAGATCATTAAGTGCTTTCAATAAAGTAACTACAATCTATTCGGGCGATAGTATGACAGATAATTACAGGAGGCTATACAAGAACCTTTTGAATGATCAAATAAATTGATAGTGAACGAGAATTTATTGAAATATATTAAAAAAAGTAATCGGAAATCAGGGAGACATTTACCAAATTTTCTGATAATAGGGCCGCAAAGAACAGGAACAACATGGTTATCAGAAAACTTACGTAAACACCCTGATTTTTTGATCAGTTATCCGAAAGAACTGTATTATTTCACGCGGATAAAATTTAAAACCGACAGCAAGTTTGCCGAGAATTTCAAACAGACTAAACTTAAAAACGGATTAAAAGAATACCTTGTTGCCCTGGCCGAACACATTTACTTCGATTATTATAAAACACGCTGTTTTAAATACAATGAACTGGAATGGTATAAATCTTTTTTTACATTAAACCTTATTGAAAGAATTGTTAAGAATATAAAATCACTTTTTAAAAGAGGTGAATTTTATAAACCTGTTCTAAGAGGAGAAGCAACAGCATCTTATATCAATCTTGATGAAGATGTAATACAGGAGCTGCTAGCCGTTTGTCCGGATATAAAATGTATTATAATAATACGGGATCCGGTTGAAAGAGCCTGGTCACACGCAAAGAAGCAGTACAGCAGGAATATAAAGCGCAGCATATCCAAAGCAGAAGAAGATGAAATAATCAACTTCTTTAAAAGCGATTATCAGATAGCGTGTTCGAAATATATTGATAACATCGACAAATGGTTAAAATATATTAAAAAGGAAAATCTTCTGGTTGCCTCATTTAAAAAACTCGACGAACAGCCGAAAGAATTTATAACTGAAATTTTACAATTCCTTGGCGCTGAAGTAAATCTTGATTATTTTGGAAAAGATGTTCTGGGAAAAATTAATAAGACAAAGGAACTCGTTATCCCTGAAAATTATATGAAGGTATTGAATGAACTATTTGATGACGAAAGTCGAAAAATAAAGGAAAGGTTTGGCGAAGATTTTTTTTAGATAACAAAGCTGCCACAAAATTTTGTGGCAGCCTTTTCCAAATTACGAATACATTTATGTTATGGTCTTATTCATACTTTTATTCAAGAATTAATTTCTCACCAATATATTTACCAGACTGATTAAGTAGTAGGACCATATAAACTCCTGCAGATAAATGTTCCAGGTTTAAATCGATCAGACCTTTGCCTTCTGTACCCAGAAATTCACGAAATACTGTTCTGCCTGTAAAATCATTTACGAGTACCTGAGAATAATCTATATTATCCTTTTCAATTTCAATAGTGATATATCCTTCAGACGGATTGGGAAATAAACGAAAATTTCCACCCTGAATATTTTCACTGCTTAATATGCCGGTTGAAATTTCCATTTCTTTTAATCCGATTTCAGGAGCATCACCACAAGGTACTTGTGTCCCGTAAAAGTCGCAGTGCAAACCAACGAGTTTCCCATTATCAATTGCAGGAGAATTTGGAGCTACTCCGAAATCGTTCGACGCAATATCATTAAACATCGGGTCGGAAATAAATGAGTTCAGATCCATTCCAAGATGATCCTGGTAATCGGATAAAGTGTTATAGACTTCACCCTCTATTTCAATGAATCCATCTTGTTCGGGAAAAATAATATTGTTATCAGATACCAGCATAGGTAATGAATGGTTTACTGCCTGCTGACCCCCTGATGTCAGATAAAAAATATTATTATACAATACAAGATCTGCCTCTGTAGTGACTATACCTACATCATTATCATAAAAAACATTATTGTAAATCCTGGCAGATGAATAAGAACTTCTGATGTTAATAGCATTAGCATTCCCACGAAAAATGTTATAATCGATATCCATATTTTTGGCGAGTGAATAAATGCCATCTAATCCGTTCTCAAAAGAACTATATCTGATTATGATAATGTTTCCGCCAATGAGCCTGAGACCATATTCAGATTCTTTTAAATCGCAATGTTGTAACAATATGTTATTGGTTTCTTCTCCCAAAAGATAAATTCCGCTTATAGCCTCTTCGGCTATTATCTCAAATTCATTAATCGAAATATCTTCCTTATTAAAAGCATAAATTGCATACTCATCAGAATTGCTAACAATAACAGGCTTATCACCCGATCCATAGGCATCAATTCTTACATGATTTGCTCCAATTTCGATTTCGTCTTCGTAAGCAACTGAACCTCTAATCTGGAAATAATCAGTACTATCAGTCCATTCTACCTTGCTCCAACTACTGTATGGATGGACTATACTTCCATTCTGAAAAAAATCGTTTCCATTTCCCGGGTCGATATATACACTGTGTCGTGCCTCTACCGGCTCTGAATTTACATGTGTAATATCGATTATTATTTCTGCCAGATCGTATACCTCAGCATCAGATACATCATAGACTCTCACAACAAGTAAATCTTCACGATCTTCAACAATACTCAACTCTTCAGTCAAAAAAAGTGCTCCGCTCGTACTGTTTAAATTATATAAATCAGATCGTTCCGTTTCCTGTAATTCATATACAAGAACCTGCCCCTCACAATCTGCGTGTGCAACAACCAGACCTATTTGTTTACCTGCTGATATTGTATCATCTATCTCAAACCGCTGATCAGAAACGGAAGGTGAACAATCGACAGGAGGTTCTTCAACAACTATATGATTAACATTAATTGTAACGATTGCCGATGCTGATAGCTCTTCAAATGTTTCATCACTAACCGTAACTGTTATCTGGTCTGTTCTGTTGCTGCTTATATTAATCTGGTCTGCCAACACCAGTTCACCGGAACTACTGCTTATAGAATAGTATTCTGAATTGGTCCCGGCAGTAATTTCATAATGTAATTGTTGTTCTTCACAACCAGGTTCTGCAATCACTTCACCAATAATGCCACCAACGATTAAGGTATCATCTAAACTAAAAGTCTGTGGTGAAATCTCAGGTTGACAGGCCTCATCTGAAATAGCAATAATATGTACAATAATCTGAGCAGTTGTATATAAACTCTCATCTGAAGGATCGTAAACCCTGACCGAAATATGATTCGTTTCATCTGAATTTCCTGTAATAGACTGAGCCAGGGTTAATTCACCGGAAACAGAATTTAGCGAATAGCGTCCCGGATGATCGGAGCTGCTAATAGCATATCTTACCTGTTGACCTTCACAACCGGGTTCTCCTGTTAGAGTTCCAACCAAAGTCCCGACAGGAACAGCATTATCAATGTGATAATCCTGGTTATATAAAATCGGGATACATTCATCATTATCAGGCCAGCAGAAACTTTCTATCCATTCCTCGAGTCTTGTAAAACCGTTGCCATTATCATCTATATGTGGATTTGACGGAATGTCGAGAACATGACTGGAAGAAGGGAAAAGGTTCCAACCTCCGGCATTATTAGCGCAATTAATAATAACTGCATACTGAGATGTACTATTTGGGATAACATCCCAGTTGGAGTCAAGTGTGGCAATTTTGGTCGTACCATTATATGAAATAATTGTTCTGCGCTGGCCTGCTCCGGTTCCACTAGTAATTTCAATTATGTTAAGTCGATAAGTCGGATCCGTTGGTTCTGCATCTGCAGCAAGCTGAACTGTATTTGCCGAAGCTGAAACTACAGTTCCAGAATAATATGGAATTTCCTCTTCGTCAACGCAGTCTATTATTCTGCCCGTTCTGGTAACAAACGAATTTAGAACCTCCTCATCGGTAATATTTCTGTCCCATGAACGTGAACCAACATTTTCTAAAATATTATCATTCACATTATCGGATGACCAAATTTCAACTCTTCCCGAAGCAATTGGTGGTGTATTAACTCTAATCTCTGCTTCATGTGATGCACCACCCCATGCATCATCCCAGTCATCAGCCAGATCGCTGTTGCCTGATAAATAAATTTGAGAGTTATCATTAATGGTAGCAAGTCTTACCGAACAGCCTTCATCAATATCAAGCCCGGGATATACTCTGTTATTAATAACCGAAGACATTGTTACATAATCAGCCTGGTTTGAAAAAACAATAACATGCCTTCCGTTATATACCAAGTTATTTATTACTTCAGATCGAGTTCCACCCTGCAGCAAAGGATTTCTGTCGTTATTGTGTGCAAAGTAATTTT
Source organism: Bacteroidales bacterium (assembly GCA_016929525.1). Lineage (GTDB taxonomy): Bacteria > Bacteroidota > Bacteroidia > Bacteroidales > UBA10428 > UBA10428. The sequence continues at coordinate 84,656 of JAFGIP010000117.1, read as the reverse complement.
TTATGACACTGACATTCTGTGTATTATAACCAACCAATAAACCTTTTGAATGAGCACCTTCATCGTGCAGAGAATTATTAAGTCCATTGGCAATAATATTATTACTAAAAGTAAAATTGGTTATTACTTCACCTCCTCCCCATGTACTCATATTTTCATCAATTGCCCATAACAATGAACAGTGATCTATAATAATATCATGACACGCCGTTCCGTTGCGCATTGTTATTCCATCACGGCCGTCCGGGTATTGACCAACAATATTATCTCCGGGTCGTACGGATATATGCTGAATAATAATATCATGCGATTTTATATGAAGTGTTCCATTGATAATAAGAATACCCGGAGACGGTGCTGTCTGTCCGGCAATGAACATATAAGGACTTTCGATCTCTATTTCACTTGTAGTCAGAGCAATTGTACCTCCAACCTCAAAAATTATTATTCGTGGATACGATCTTGTTATAGCCCATCTGAAAGAACCCCTTCCTGTTGTTTCATTCCCGGAATTATTATCTGTTAAATTATCGACAATAAGAATCCTTGGATCAGTCCCTGTTTCGTAAGCCCCTCTTGTGAAACTTCCAAAACCCTCTGCATTAGGAAATGCGTACTGTGAATAAATACCAATGGGTAATAGGCACAGTGAGATAATAGAAAATACTTTCTTAACCATGTTAGTAGTTTTGTTTGATGAAATGATAATTTTGCCCGTTTAATATACGTATTGGAGTGACGAATGTTACGTATCGTTACACCAATGGTCTCAATAGTTACTATAACCGAACCAACATAGAATTATTGTACGAAGAATCTCAATTTAACATTTCGAATATGAGAGGAATAATGCTATACATTTGGTTATCAAAATAATATGCTATGAATATTAACAAATAACAAGTTGTTTACAGTAGAATAATCCCTTTTTAAACGTATGCAGTAAACATAATATTCAGGTATTACTCTGATTTTATATGGCTTACTTAAACATATATATGCTTGGGTCCTTCTAAATTGCTACAATTCTGGTTCTTGAACAAACAATTAATTATAACTTATTTATACTTAACCATAGGATTAGTTATTGTAATTTAGCTAACCAGGTTAATAACTCTCAAAGTATAAAACATGAAAAAAATCGTTTTACTAACCATAATATGTATAACATTTCAGCTACAGGCACAGTCGGAGAAATATATCAACCATGTTTGTGCTGACCTTCATGAAATACCACTTGAATGGATTGATTCCGCAAAAGCTAACCTTCATGTAGCATATTGGAGAGCCTCACATGGAAGCCAGCTTACCCACGGAGGTATGACAGCTATCCGTAATTATGATCCTGGTTATGCAAACATTTACAATTTTTCACAAGAGCAGGAAGCAGGTGCATTGCATATCGTTGAATTTGAAGCAGATCTTCAGCATCAGAATGCGGAATGGGTAAGTATGACAGAATCATATCTTGATGATAACCCTGAATGTAATGTAGTAATGTGGGCATGGTGCGATATATATGAGATGGATATAACCCAGTATCTGGTTGATATGAATACACTTGAACTGAAATATGGACCGGGTGGATCGGAAAACAGACCGGTACCTGTTACGTTTGTATACATGACAGCCCATTCCTGGCCCTGGAACGGCAGTGGAAGGAGTGAGTGGGTATATCAAGCAAATCGGCAAATAAGGTCTTACTGTCTGCTCAACAATAAATGGTTATACGATTTCAACGATTTGGAATGTTATAATCCGGATGGAGAATATTTTGGAGATGGTAATCAGAACGGTTCATTTATTGGGGACATGCGCCTTAGATGGGACTGTTCATATGATATTGACGAAAGTACCAGAGGAAACTGGGGTATTGAATGGATGAATAATAACCCTGAATCCGAGCTAACACAAATGGCTGCCGATGAATATTGTGTTTCCTGTGAACATTCAGACGGATCAGGAGATGATGATAACTCCCGCCTGCAATGCATTTTAAAAGGAAATGCCGCATGGTGGCTATGGGCAAATCTTGCCGGCTGGAATAAGGAAAATCCAACATTTATTCCTGAATCTTTTACAACAAATGACAATCTTGTGTATCCCAATCCGACAAGTAGTTATCTTATTATAGAAACAGATAAATTAAGCTCCCTGAAACATATCAGTTTAACCGGTTTGCTTGGAAATGAAGTAAAAACACCTTATCATATCCAGGAAAACAGGATTGAATTCGATCTTTCAGACTTAAGCACAGGTATTTATTTCATTTACATTACTGATGAGAACCGGAATATTCAGGTGAATAAGATTATTGTTGAATAGCTGCATGAATCCCTGATAAATATATTTTATATCAGATATAATCGCCGTGATATTGTTGCTTGATAGATTCAAACTCCTCTGTATCAATTTCAAGGACTTTCTTAACCTTTTCCAGATTTTTTGGCACATCTCCTTCATCAGTGATAAGTTTAAGGGCTTCTTCACGATCCATTTGTCCGTCGCGAATAAGAGCCGAATACTTCTGTGTTTTACTGCCAAATCCCCAACGCTGATGCCTTAAATAACATTTTAACGGATTCAGCATACAGTCGGTATGTTCTTTTCCTACCTCAGACTCTTTCCAGTTAAGTTCATTCCTTATTGTATTGAAAATTGTATCTTCATTCCATTCTACATATTTTGGAATAACAAGCGGAATACTATTTCTAACAAACATGTTCTTAGGGAGAAAACGAAATACCCCCTGATCCATTAGCGTCATCCTGGTTATTTTTCTTGTAAAACGATGCCAGAAAGAAAGTTGCCTTACCTGATCTTCATAAATGGTTGATCTGATATCTTTTAACAGAGCATTTCTTTTCACTACCTTCATAAAATACTCACCTCCAGAAGCATAGATAGTCCTTGGCGAACGTTCATCGGATCTTGGTGATATTCCATTCATAATGAGTGGAATTTTTTCTAACTGGGCAATCCGACTTATTGTAAGTCCAACCCCTACGTTACAAGGAGTGCAACCTTCACCGGTTGCTTTTAAAAACCCTCTGGTAAGTTTTTTTGTAGTCTCCCATCTGGGTTTATATATTATCAGATCTACATCAAGAATATTTGCAGCTTGCTTAACATTCTGGAAAGCCTCATCTGTCTGATATCCATTATTAAAATTAACAGCAAGAACATTTAAGTTGTATACCCTTTTACACAGGTACAGCACATAAGTACTATCCTTGCCTCCACTCAGCGGAACGAGACAATCATAGCGGCGCTTAAGTTTTTTAGCATTGTTAAGAATTCTTTTCAGCTTTTTTTCACTTTTCTTAAAATAATCCTCATTTATATGCCCCCATTCTTTATCATATTCCTGACAAATACTGCATACTCCGTCTACATTGAATGAAATGCCCGGAAAGCTTTCGGGTAAAATACAACGTGTGCATCTTCTGGGTTCTGTATTCATGTTTAATAAATTAACTGATTACACGGGGCACGAAAGATATCGGAATTTTTTTAATTTTTACAAAATTACTGTCCCTGTATCTTAGAAAAGTTATTTAGCTAAGTATTCAGTATGTCCCCCTTATAAATCATTATACATTTTACATTAGTTTAACAAATTGCAAATCTGTAATTAACAACATTATATTAATTTTGTAAATGAATCCAAAGAACTCATCTATGTCATTAAATAGATTAATTAACTGTTTCAGATATATTTTTCAATATACTGTTGCTATTTCATTTTCCATATTGTTCATTCAGTGTATAAATCATTCAGAAGCATATTCACAAAAAAGCCCTGTTAATATCATTGATCACAATTGTACCGATATTCATAAGATACCTAAACACTGGATTGATTCTGCAAAAGCAAAATTAAATATCCGCTATGCAAGGGCATCACATGGATCACAATTAACTTCAGGAGGGATGCGGGTTCTTACAAATTTTTCCGATGAGTATTCCAACTTATACAGTTTTAGTCCCAATGGTAAGGATGGTAGTCTTAAGTTGGTTGAATTCCGGGAAGACCTGCAGCATCAGAATGCTGATTGGGTAAGAATAACGGAACAGTATTTAAATACCAATCCCAAGTGTAATGTAGTAATGTGGGCGTGGTGCAAAATATATGGTATGGATGTCGATAAATATATTGCCGACATGGAATATCTCATCTCAAAATACGGAAACGCAAATGAAAATAGATCGGCAGTAACCTTTATCTTTATGACCGCACATACATGGCCATGGGGAGAAAAGGGCAAATGGGTTTACGAAGCAAATCGAAAAATTCGCAAACACTGTGAATATAATGACAGATGGTTGTATGATTTTTATGATATAGAATGTTATAATCCTGATGGTAATTATTTTGGGGACGGATCGAATAATGGAGAGTATACAGGTAAAAATCGTCTAAGATGGGATTCTTCCTACGACAAGGGAGACACCAGAGGAAACTGGGGAATTGAATGGATGAAGAAAAATCCTGATTCTGAACTTACATTACTAGCCGGAGACAATATCTGTGTCAGCTGTGCGCATTCCGAAGGAGAAGGTAAAGACGACAATTCAAGACTTCAGTGCGTGCTTAAAGGTAATGCAGCATGGTGGCTATGGGCAAGACTGGCCGGATGGATGCCAGATTAAATTTATAATGAATTTATAAAGGTTGTTGGCTTTTACCTGAAGTAGAAATTATAATTTCAAACCCTTATTTTAAACAGATACTAATGAACAAATCATCGTACTTTATCATAATTCTAATTTTTTTAACTTGTTGCAATGCACCAAAATCAGAAAAAGATATGAGCAGTATTCAGCTTTTGTATAAACCTCATGAAGGACAGTCGTTAAAAAATGCTATGGAAATTGTGTCGGAAAAGAAATTTATTTTTGGGCACCAGTCGGTAGGATATAATATAATGGATGGCGTTAATCTTTTGGAAGAAAAAACGGGAATAAATTTAAATGTCAGGGAAACCAGAGATTTCAAATCTTTTCAGGAACCAGGGTTAATTCATTTTGCAGTTGGCAGTAATAAGGATCCAAATTCGAAAGTCGATGATTTCGTGAAGCTGATGAATGAAATTTCTGTTGATTCAAATGCTATTGCATCATTTAAATTTTGTTATATCGATATAAGACGATTCGACAATGTAGATTCAGTGTTCGGTTATTACAAGGAAAATATGCTGAAACTAAAAGAACTTTATCCTGAAGCAAAAATGTTTCTGTTTACTTCACCTTACAGGGCAATACAAAAAGGACCAAAAGGATTGTTAAAAAAGATCATGGGAAAACCGGCCGGAGAAGTTGAAAATAATATCAGACGAGCTAAGTTCAATGAGATGCTTATTGATGAGCTAAGCTCAGAATTCCCGGTTTTTGACCTGGGGAAAGTGGAATCAACCAGACCTGATGGTCAACCATTCACATTTAAATGGAAAGGGAAAACCTATCCAAGTATTTATCCCAAATACACTTTCGACAGAGGACATCTAAATAAATTTGGATCTGAAGTAGTAGCTACAAATCTCATTTACTTTTTGGCGAATGAGATAAATTAATATGTTATGGCAAATAAGATAAGAGAATTACAGGCCAATGATTTACTAAAAGTTGAGGATCTTTATAGACTAATATATCCCGACAACAGCGAACTTTCAAAAGGTATCGAAGAACTGAAGTGGCTTCTGGCTGATCCGAATAACCCTGATAAACTCAACGGTTATATCGCCCTTGATGAAAAAGATGAAATACTTGGTGTCATCGGATATACCATTAACACTTATAGATTTGGAAATAAAAAAATTACCGGCGCTATACCAATGTCATGGATGATTGCGCCTGGTAACAGAGGAATCTTAGGCATTCAGCTTCTGCTTAAAGTAATGAAACTGGCCGATTTCGGATTTGCCATCGGAGGATCAAAAGAAGCACGAAATTCTTATAAAGCAGTTAAACTTGAACATGTTGGTGAAGCAGTAATATATACTAAGGTTTTTAAGCCATTAAAATTTCTGATTTCTTCAAACCAGCCATTCTTAATTAAAATGGCAAAATCCGTTTATTATCTGGGTAAGCATTCAAAGAAAAAGAAAAACGCAATTACACTGGGTAATTACGATGGCAGAATACCTGAAATTGATGAAATCAGTAACGATCTTTCCGATGTAGTTACAGATAACAGGATACAGTGGCTTTTACGATGTCCGCTTGTAAAAGCAAAAGCATTTATATTAAAAAACAATAACAAGGAACTTGGAGTTGCAGTCTGTTATATTAAACAATGTGAGCATGGAGTAAAACGTGGTAGGATAGTCCACATTCAATATCTGAACAGTAATATTGATCTATATTGTGATGTAATCTCAGCTTTGGAAGAATTTCTTCTGAGAGAAGGTTGTTGTTCAGTTACTGTATTGGGAATGAACTCTTCGTTTAAAACTGCGTTACTGCATTGTCATTATAAAACCTTAAAGAATACAAAAAGATTGGTTTATATCCGAGATCCTGAAAATAATTACAGTAACATTCTTTTCAGTAACTGGCACATAACATATTATCAGTCTGATAAGGGTTATAGAAGTATATAATAATGATTGTCATGCAGTGATATGATGTTATAAAATGTATATAAAGAGTGTTTTACTTAATTCCATGGTTCGTCAAATATTAAAAAGATGTAATGTGAGTTAATGAAAAAGGCTTCAAAATATAGATCAGTCATGATGAAGGATCTTATCACGATCATCATTATTTTTATATTTTTTCTGTCTGTATTAGAATTAACAGGTCAGGATTATAAAATTATTGACCATAGGTGCAATGATTTACATGCAATACCTGATAACTGGATCGATTCTGCACAAGCGAATCTTCACATAATGTATTATCGTGCTTCCCACGGAAGTCAGCTCACCGATGGAGGAATGACAGCCATCCGAAATTATTCGGGTTCTTATGCTTCTAAATATGATTATGGAGATTCTGATTCTGACGGGACATTACATCTGGAGGAAGCAGTCGCTGATCTTGAACATGAAAATGCTGTTTGGGTCAGTATGACCGATAACTATTTGGCTAATAATCCTGAATGTAATGTTGTAATGTGGGCCTGGTGTGATATATATGAAATGGATATCAACCAGTACCTGGCAGACATGGAAGCACTCGAAGCAAAATATGGTCCGGGCGGTTCAGAGAACAGGCCGGTTCCTGTAACCTTTGTTTATATGAACGGACACTCATGGCCTTATAACAGTTCAGGTCGCGGGCAGTCTGTATTTGAATCAAACCAGCAAATCCGAGAATATTGTCATGCCAATAATAAATGGTTTTTCGATTTTACTGATCTGGAATCATATAATCCCGACGGGACTTATTTTGGTGATGGAAATCCGGACGGAACTTATTCAGGCGAAAATCGACTAGGCTGGGATTGTTCATATGATATTGATGAATCGATAAGAGGTAACTGGGGAATTGAATGGATGAATGCAAATCCGGCCTCAGAACTGACATTAATGGCTGCTGACAATTATTGTAATTCCTGTGAACACTCCGATGGTGAAGGTGGTGATGATAACTCAAGGTTGCATTGTGTTCTTAAAGGAATCGCAGCCTGGTGGTTATGGGCACGAATAGCCGGTTGGGGAACAGATGAAGAAATTCCTGTTACCGCTATAAATGTTACCAGCGAAGGTGGCGAAACCGAAGTGATCTACCCTTCAGAAAATTTACAATTATATGCTGAAGTATTGCCTGAAAATGCAACTAATAAATCTGTTTCATGGACCATTATTAATGGTACCGGTGAAGCAACAATCAATAGCACAGGTTTGGTTACGCCCGTATCTGAAGGCACGATAACAGCCAGGGCTACTGCAGATGACGGATCTGGAATTTTCGGAGAAATTTCACTTTCAATAGTTGATGAAACAGTCTTAGTTACCGATATCACTGTGATCAGTCAGGACAATGAAACTGAGATCTCATATCCGTTGAAAACTTTACAGCTTTACGCAGTGGTGCTTCCTGTTGACGCAACAAATAATTCAGTATTATGGACTGTTATTAACGGAACCGGCGAAGCAACAATAAACACATCAGGGCTTGTTACACCGGTGGCTGAAGGTACAGTTACAGCAAGAGCTTCAGCTCTGGATGGATCGGGAATACATGGTGATATCGAACTTACAATAATAGATGAAACCATTCTTATTTCAGATATTAATATTACAAGTGAAGGAGGAGAAACGAATGTCAATTTACCATTGGGATCCCTGCAGTTATATGCGGAAATTATACCTGATAATGCTACTAATAATTTGGTTTCATGGTCTGTCAGCGATATCTCAGGTGAAGCTGTCATTAGTACTGCCGGTCTGGTAACCCCTGTATCTGAAGGGACCGTAATTGCCAGGGCTACAGCGCAGGATGCTTCCGGTGTATTTGATGAAATAACAGTAACAGTGATAGATCAAATGATTTTGGTTTCCGAGATCAATATTATTAGTGAAAATGGCACTGCTGAGATCAGTCTGCCTGATGAAACATTACAGTTAACTGCAGAAATTTTACCGGTAACTGCTTCAAATAAAACCGTAACATGGTCAGTTATTCCTGGTACAGGAGAAGCGACCATATCAGAAGAAGGTTTAGTAACACCCGTTTCTGAAGGTTCCGTTACAATATTGGCTGAATCAAATGACGGAACAGGAATTACTGATACTCTCGATATTTATATAACCGGAGTGGAAGTACTGGTTTCAACAATTAATGTTAGTTCTGAAGGAGACCGAGACGAAATATCAGAACCCGGAGGAACATTACAATTGTATGCTGAGATACTTCCTGAAGAAGCCTCAAATAAAAATATAACCTGGTATGTAGCAAATGTAAATGGCTCGGCAAATATAAATGAATCAGGATTGGTTCAGGCAATATCAAACGGACTGGTATACGTGCAGGCTTTTGCACAGGACGAATCAGGCGTTTACGGATACATGGTTTTATCAATTTCAGGACAAAATCCTGATGGAATCAATATCCATGAGATAACAAATATTGATATAAGAAACGGAATAATTTTTCTTCCATCATCATTAACTGACTTCAGTTTTAAACAAGTAAGATTCGTTGATATAAGAGGAAGAATTATGAAAATTGAAACTTTATATAAAGATCAGTATAAAATAGACTTCAATGAACTTCCCGAAGGAATTTATGTTATACAATTCGTGGCAGACAAGAACACAGAGTACATTAAAATATATAAACCATAAACCTATAAAAACAATACGTTTATCAAGTTTTTTTTTGTAAGGAAGTAAAATGAACTAATCTTGCTTCAGTTATTAAACTGTTAAATTCAATCAATAATATATGTCAGAAATAAAAGTTGATAGAAAGGAAGAACTAAGGGAGTATGTGAAAGGAAATACTTTCAAAGAGTCGAACTTAATTAAAGATGATACACTGATTTTCCAGGAGGGTTTTTTTGATTCAATGGGTTTCGTTATGCTCATGGACTTTATTGAACAAAAGTTTGGAGTAACTACCGAAGATGATGATCTGATTGAGGAAAACTTTGAATCGATAAATGCTATTTCAGATTTTATTCAGAGAAAATTAAGTAATTAATTTAAACTTTCCGCTTGTGTGTGGAATAGCTGGTATATTTAATACTCAGGGCACCAATGTTACTGTCGATGTTCTGAAAAACATGATGGGACGAATCCGGTACCGCGGACCCGATGAAAGTGGAATGTACATTGATGAGTATGCAGGCATTGGTAACCTCAGGTTAAGTATCATAGATTTAAGCACTGGCCAGCAACCCATTTCGAATAACGACAATTCCTTATGGATAGTATACAATGGTGAAGTGTTCAATTATATTGAACTTCGTCAGACATTACTAAAAAAAGGAGTTAATTTCAAAACCGATTCCGACACTGAAGTTATTCTGAAATGTTATGAGGTTTATGGCGAAGACTGCTTAAAATACCTGAACGGTCAGTTTGCATTCGCCATTTGGAACAGCGAAAAAAAGGAATTATTTATGGCCCGCGATCGATTGGGGATAAGACCGCTTTTCTATACACAGAACAAGAATACATTTGTATTCGCATCTGAAATGAAATCGATTCTTGAACACCCGTCAGTTGAACCAAAGTTAGACACACAGGCACTGATGCAGGTATTTACCTTCTGGACTACTTTATCTCCAAAAACTTGTTTTACTGGTATCTCTGAATTACCACCGGGTCATTACCTTAAAGTAAATCACAATGGAATCAGCATCAATAAATACTGGAGTCTTGATTTTTCAAATGACTACGATTATCAGAAAGGCGATATTAACAAAGCATCAGAAGCATTTGAAGAGCTGTTTGAAGATTCTGTAAGGTTACGTCTCAGGGCAGATGTACCTGTAGCAGCATATCTCAGTGGAGGTATCGATTCTTCGGCAACAACATATTTCATTAAAAAAGTAGCCAAAGATCTTCTTCAGACTTTTTCAATCGGTTTTGTTGAAAAAGATTTCGATGAAACCATTTATCAGCAGGAAGTTTCTGAATATCTTAAAACACAGCACACAGGATTTAAGTGCACCAACCAGGAAATTGCAGAATCATTCTCAGATGTAGTATGGCACACAGAAATACCGGTTCTTCGTACTGCTCCTACCCCAATGTATTTATTATCGAAAAAGGTAAGAGAAAATAATATAAAGGTTGTCATTACAGGAGAAGGAGCAGATGAAATGCTTGGCGGGTACAACATTTTTAAAGAAATGTATATCAGAAGATTCTGGTCCAGACAACCCGACTCCATATTGCGGCCTTTATTATTAAAGAAACTATATCCATATATTCCTTCGTTACAAAGTCAGAACGGTAAAATGCTAAAGTTTTTCTTCGGATACAAACTCGGAGATGTAGACCTTCCCTATTACTCTCATATATTACGCTGGAATAATTCATCAAAGATTGCGGGTTACTTAAACAAGGATATTCTATCTGTTAACAGCGGGTATGACCCGATTCTTGATTTTGCAGGTTCGTTAGATCTGCTACATATTAATAAATGGCACGATCTGGCAAAGGCTCAGTGGCTGGAATCAACAATATTTATGTCGGGATACCTTTTATCCTCACAAGGCGACCGCATGGCAATGGCAAATTCAGTAGAAGGAAGATACCCATTTCTTGATCATCGTGTAGTTGAATTTACCACACGATTACACCCCGATCTGAAACTAAACGGATTAAACGAAAAATATCTTCTTAAGCACACTATGCAGGGAAGAATTCCGGATTCAGTCCTTAAGAGATCTAAACAGGCATACAGAGCCCCGATATCAGCAAGCTTTTTAGGAAAAGGCGCTCCGGAATACATATCTGAACTTTTAGGGAAAGATAAAATAGTTGAATACGGCCTGTTTGATAATAATAAAGTTGATGTATTGCTGAAAAAACTTAAAAACCTGCAGCAAACAGAACTTGACAACATGGCACTTGCTGCAATTCTTTCAACTCAACTTTTATATCATAAGTTTATTAAAGGATATTCTCCTGCACAAAATGAATTAAATGACTGCAGAATATTGTCGAATTCTGATGTATTAAAATAAACAACTAAACCTAATAAGAAATAACTATGAGTCAAGGAAAAAAAACCGGATTTCATAAAGACATCCTTAAACTACAGAACATAGAAGAAACAATTAATGCAATTCTGAAGAAACTAAGAGAAGATGTTCACGGAAAGCTTAAACGACATGGTGGCGTTATTGGTATCAGCGGTGGGATAGATTCATCGGTTACTATGGCACTTGCAGCAAAAGCATTCGGCTCAGATAATGTTTTGGGAGTACTATTACCTGAAAAAGATTCCAGTTCCGATAGCGAAAAACTTGCTCTTGAACTTGCAGCAAAATTCAACGTAAAGACCATAACAGAGAATATAACAGGAGCTTTATCTGGTTTTAAGTGTTATGAAAGAAGAGACGAAGCTGTTAAAAATGTATTCCCTGAATACGACCCTGCAACATATAAGATGAAGATCGGGATTAAAACAAATCCCAGCAGCAAATTACCCCCGGTTTTTTCGGTTATTATTATAACCCCCGATGGAGAGGAAAAAAGCAAAAAGCTTCATGCAAAGGATTATATGCAGATAGTAGCCGCTTCAAATTTTAAACAAAGATCTCGAATGTCAATGTTATATTACCATGCCGAGCGTCTGCATTATGCTGTTATTGGCACGCCAAATAAGCATGAGGTCGACCAGGGATTTTTTGTAAAATATGGTGATGGTGGTGCAGATGTAATGCCAATTGGTAATTTATACAAAACACAGGTTTACGAAATTGCAAGATATCTTGGGGTTCCGCAAGGTATTATTGACAGAACACCTACCACCGATACTTATTCGGCCGAGCAAACACAGGAAGAGTTCTTTTATCAGTTCCCTTTCGAAATAATGGATCTGCTTTGGTTTGCATTTGAAAATAGCTACGATCCGGTTGAAGTAGGTAAAGTTATGGGGCATTCGGAAGAGGATATATTACATATCTTCGATAATTTTAAAAGAAAGAACTTAACGACAGAGTATTTGAGGATGTCACCAATCCGTGATTATTAAATCGTAACTGTTATTACCTAAATCCTGCCAACTGATGAATGTTTTTGACTATTTCTTTGAAACTACAAAGAGTCTTGAAAAGGATTTTATTATAGGTCCGAAAGAAAAAGTAAGTTACAAAGATCTTTATCAGAATGCCGGTAAGCTGGCCGGATATATAAGTCAGAATCTTCCGGAAGACGAAAAGATTATAATTGTTAGTCAGAATTCTGTATTTTTTCTGATAACGTATCTCGCTATTTTAAAATCAGGCAGAATCTGTGTGCCCCTGAATCCGGATATAGAGCAAAGTAACTTTGATTACATATCAGGTGAATGCAATTCAAAATACATTTTTATACAGGAAAAAATTTTAAACAGGCTTAACCTCGATAATTATCAGATTTTTACCGGGCAACACCTTCCTGAAATGATTTCATCGAATAAAATTCTGCAACCATACAATAAGTTTAATGAGAATAATTGTGCGGAAATTATTTTTACTTCCGGTTCAACCGGAATTCCGAAAGGTGTAATGATCAGTCACAGGAATATCATTGCCAATACCGATTCAATTATTGATTATTTAAAGTTAACGCAGGATGATATCATCGAAATTGTTCTGCCGTTTTACTATTGTTACGGATTGTCATTACTGCATACCCATCTTAAAGTTGGGGGATCTGCGGTATTAAATAATACATTTATCTTTCTCGGTTCAGTCTTAAATGATATCAAAAATTATAACTGTACAGGATTTGCAGGTGTACCAAGTCATTTTCAGATCCTGTTGCGTAAATCAGACTCATTTAAAACAACACGCTTTCCGAAATTAAGGTATGTAACACAGGCAGGCGGAAAGTTGCACAACGTGTTTATTAAAGAGTTTGTTGAAGCACAGCCTGACGTGCAATTCATTGTAATGTACGGGCAAACTGAGGCTACTGCACGACTATCTTATCTCCCGGTAGAATTACTGGATAGCAAACTTGGCTCTATTGGAAAAGGAATACCCGGTGTGGAATTAAAAGTAGTTGATGAAAACGATAACGAGATACAACCCGGTGAACTGGGAGAAATAATTGCAAAAGGTGATAATATAATGCTTGGATACCTTAACGATGATGAATCAAACAGCAAGACCTTACGAAACGGATGGCTGCATACCGGGGATCTGGCTACCATAGATGATGATGATTTTATCTTTCTCAAATCGAGAAAGAAGGAAATAATAAAGGTAGGAGGTAAAAGAATCAGCCCAAAAGAGATTGAAGAAGTAATTGTATCCATCCCGGAAGTGATTGATTGTACCATTAGTGCGTTCGACGATGATATACTTGGTGAAGCAATTAAAGCATCGGTCGTTATTGACAGGAAAAACATTGAAAAGATTACAGAAGATTATATTCGAAATTATTGCGGTAAAATGCTTGCTGCATATAAAGTACCCCAGAAAATTGAATTAATTGACAGGTTAAATATTGCTTCCACCGGGAAAAAAGTCAAGGCCTCCCAATAGTACTTCGTAGAGCGTAATTTTTATTTGTGAGCAGGAATCTTTAATATTATAACAATATTAACTATTTGCACTAAACGTGTTTGAAATCTATTATTCACTGACTATTATTCTGGTAATGACAATTCTCCTGGCCCTTGAATTGTACAAACCTTCTGTCATCATGTTTGGGGCACTTTTAATGTTCTATTTCGGGGGAATTATTTCGATCAATGAAATTTTCCTGGGATTCTCAAATCATGGCATGTTAACCGTTGCTGTGCTGTATATCGTCGCAAGTACCCTGCAAGGATCTTATACATTTGGGTATTACATAACTAAACTTTTAAAAGGCAGACCGGATAAGAGTTTTTATTTCAGACTTATGCTTCCTGTCTCATTACTGTCGGCTTTCTTAAATAATACCCCGGTTGTGGCATCATTAATCCCTTCGCTTAAAAAATGGTCGAATCAGTATGGATTTCCTATATCAAAAGTTTTAATTCCACTATCATACGCTGCCATAATCGGAGGTATGTGCACTCTTATAGGCAGCAGCACCAATCTTGTTGTGCATGGATTGTTACTGGAAAATGATCTGCCGGGGTTGTCATTCTTTGAACTTGGTAAAATAGGATTACCGATAGTTATCATTATTACATTGTACTTCTCTCTTATTGGGAAAAAATTATTACCGGTAAGAAAAGGAGCAATTATTGAAATGGGTGATGAGATAAGAGAATTTGTTGTTGAAGTAAAAATTGAGGATGCCTATCCTTTTATTGGTAAGACTATTGAACAGGCTAACTTAAGACATTTAAAGGGATTGTATCTTTTTCAGATTGTCAGGGATGGTAAAGAAATAGTATCAGTCCCTCCGTATGAAAAACTTATAAAAGATGACAGGTTGTTCTTTACCGGATTACCATCTACGATTTTTGAACTTGTAAAAACACCGGGGTTACGTATTGTTAAAGACCTTGAATTCAATCTGAACTCTATTGATTCGGATATTTACAAAACTTATGAAGCGGTAATATCAAATTCTTCACCGTTGGTTGGCGTCAATGTAAGAGATAGCGGATTCAGAACAAAATACCATGCTGTAATTTTAGCTATACACAGGAATGGACACAGGATTAATAAAAAAGTCGGCGATATCGTTCTTCAACCCAACGACACATTATTTATTCTGGCAAAAAAAGATTTCGAGACCAGGTGGTATCACTCAACAGATTTTTCCCTGGTTACAGCAAGTGTTCATTCTTTTTCAAAGCCAAAAATAAAAAGCAATCTTGCTATCATAATATTAATAGCAATGATTGTAGCTGTTGCTAAAGGATTAATTGATTCAATGCTGATAGCGGCAATAATTGCTGCGGGAATCTTCTTACTTACCAAAACTATTAGTTTTGAAGAAGCCAGAAAGTCAATAGATTTTAATGTGTTACTGGTTATAGTATCAGCACTTGGAATTGGAAAGGCAATACTAAATTCGGGATTAGCAGATAAAAGTGCTGATCTCCTTTTTAATATTTTCGAACCTTATGGAATAATTGGTATACTGATCGGTTTATTTCTTATTACCAATATTTACTCAGAGTTTATAACTAATAATGCAGCTGCTGCAATGGTATTTCCGATAGCATACATATTCAGTCAAAAGGTACCTGATATTCCTATTCATGCATTTATGATTACAATAGCGATAGCTGCTTCATCTTCTTTTTCAACTCCGATAGGTTATCAAACAAATTTAATGGTCTATGGCCCCGGCGGATATAAATTTTCTGATTACCTGCGCACAGGAATATTCATAAACCTGATAGTAGGTATTATCACAGTACTATTGATAAATTATTGGTATTGCTAGTTATCCCCTGAGTATTATGATCCCTTAAAATTATCAGGAACTTCTTATTTTATTGGTCGCAATATTATAAACTGCCCTGCACAGGTATATGATATCGGTTAAATACGGATGCCTTGCTTTATCCCTTAAATAAACTCTTTCTGCTTCAATGTTCCCTTTATCATCAGGCATATTCAAAGCAACATAAGGTGGAATGCAACCGGGTTTATACTTAATTCTCTCAATTCTTAAATCCTCCGGAAATTCATTATAACGAACCCTGCTTATTGGACGAATTCCAACTATTTTCATGTCTCCCTTCAATACATTCAGAATCTGCGGAATTTCATCAATCCATAGTTTTCTGATAACTTTACCCCAACGGGCAACCCTAAAATCGTTAGCCGGTTTGCCAACTTTATTGTACCCGTTTAGCTTTATTACAAAGTCTTGTAAATATTCCGAATACGGATGCATTGTTCTTAATTTATAAACCTTTATCATTTTCCCATGCTTCCCGACTCTGTTTAATGTAATAATCGGATGGTAAGAAGGATTTGGATCTTTTTTGGGTGCTTTTGTTTTAATAGCTGCAAAATATAACAACCCATCCATTACTTTATAATCAATAATATCAAAACCATTATATACAAGTCTTCCGAGAATTTCTGCCTGCGAAATAACGTGCCCTTTATTCCAAAGTAAGAGTGGATATAATTTATTCAGCGGACGTAGTTTTGGGATAATCCGGCTTAAGATAAAATCAACCAGCCAAAATATTTTCCCAAGCCTGTTGCCAAAATAATTACAGAATCTGATTTTCCTTTCCCAATAAGTTTCCAGTCTGCCAATATAAATTCCGGCATCGGGTAAGAGTGTATTTACCGAACGAAAATGCTCATTGATCTTTTTAATCTTGTTAATTAGTTTAAAATTGATAATTGCCCTTACATTGCTAAAATCGACATTTTTTACATACGACTTATAAGGCGTCGAGAAAATGATGTGTTTGAAGTTTTTTTCAAGATCAAGGTGTTCTAAAACATAATGGTACACTTCAGGACCTGCATAACCATGCAGAGCTCTCTGAAGATCGTTGAAGCTTTCCAGTTGTTCCCTGTAGTCCTTTTCTGACTTTTTTTTATTTCCTGTCCAAAAAAATCCTGTGTTTTCTTCTGCAGGCAAATTATGTACATAATGCATATAACTGTTCATCGGATAACGGTTGATTGTGGTGGATTAGGTATTATTATTAAACTCTACATTTTCAATATTAATCAGGTTGTTTTGTTGCATTTAACCGGCACTTTCTCTCTCTAAAATTGTCTTCAAAAGTATAGCTCTTATTATACAACTACAAGCAATGATTGACAAACAGTCATTTAAAGTTGACCAATTAATGTTATTCTATCATTAGCTGAATATGAATAAATCATAAATTTGTTTTATCATTTTTTTGCAGTTTTTTTTCAAAAAATAATGAAGATATTTTCACATTTCAGTACTTATGAATTATCCTGCAATGCAATAAAAAAAGAACCTTTTATTTTGA
Organism: Bacteroidales bacterium; assembly: GCA_016929525.1. Classification (GTDB taxonomy): domain Bacteria; phylum Bacteroidota; class Bacteroidia; order Bacteroidales; family UBA10428; genus UBA10428. The sequence goes on along the minus strand of JAFGIP010000117.1, from coordinate 67,118 downwards.
ATAACTTTCCTATTTAAAACATTAAATAAATCTTTTTGTTCAGTCAAATTCATTTAAAAGCTAAAGGTTTATTAAATAAAATCACCTTTGGTTTAAATCAAATCTGTTATTTCGGGAAAGGATATTTACAATGATACAGATGTTATAGACACTGATACAAGGTATTCGCTGCATAAAATAAGTTTGATGTCTGCCGATTCTTTTAAAAAGGATGTAAATGAAAAAACTTTTTTTATTAAAAAGTATTATCTGAATTTAGGAAAAGTCAGGGTAAAGATAGTACCGGAATCTTTTTTTGTGGTAAAATCAATCCGCCCATTATTTAATCCTATGAATTCTTTACATATTATTAATCCTAACCCGCTCCCGGTTTCACCTTGTGTGCCAACTGTTGTTACTGATTCTCCAATCTTAAAAATTTCAGAACTGATATCTTCCGGAATTCCGGAACCGGAATCTTTGACTTTGAGGTTAAATTCATTACCGGATGTTTCACTGTATATCCGAATAATTCCTTTAACCGGAGTGTATTTAATTGCATTGCTGATAAGGTTCCTGACTACTGTATCTATCATATCTTTATCTGCATAAACCTCGGTATCTTCAGAAATTTCATTAATAACTGTCTGATCTTTTATTATATAGTTCTCCTTTAACAATTCCAGACAGCAGTTTACAGAATCTATTACCGGATAATATTTCGGATTAAAATTCATCCTGTTTGTCTGGGACCTGGACCAAACCAGTAAATTTTCAAGAAGGTTATAAATGTTCCTTGCTGATGTTTCCAAAACATCTATAATCTTGCTTCTTTTTTCACTATCCCATTCATCGTGATTAATCTTCAGCAGATCAATAAAACCAAGCAAGCTGTTAAAAGGGTTCTTTAAATCGTGAGCTATAATTGAAAAGAATTTATCTTTCGTTGCGTTTGCTTTTTTAAGATCTTCGTTTATTAAATGAAGTTCATCCGACTGCCTTTCCACCATTGCCCTTCTTTCTTCCAGTTCAGCATTATTCTTATTTAATATAATTGTCTGATCATGCAGCAATTTATTTTTTTTCGATAGTTCATGTGTTCGCTTTGTTATTATCGATTCCAGCTGTATGTTTCTATTCTTTATTTGTTTAATTCGGATCCGGTAAAGAAGAAACAATAAATAAACGATTACTCCGATTATGAATATTTTAAATAAAATAGTTTGGTACCAGGCAGGATTAACAATAACATACAAACTTTTAATTCTGTCGTTCCATATTCCGTCTCCATTTGTCGCTTTAACTTCAAATATATACGATCCGGGATCAAGGTTGGTATATGTTGCATCACGCCTGTCTGAATTTGCACTGTGCCAGTCGGCATCAAAACTTTCTAAGCGATATTTATACCGAACATCTTCTGCATCTGAAAAGCACAATGCTGCGAATTCTATTGTAATAAAACTTTGATTGTGATTAAGAAAGATTGTATCGACAAGGATCAGATTCTCCTTTAATAATGAATTATTGCCTTTTGCCTTCTCCAAAGAAACAGACTGATTGAAAAGTTTGAAATCTGTAAATACTAATTCCGGTACTGATGAGTCTTTTTTAATAGATTCCGGATAGAAAACGTTTATACCATTATTTCCACCAAAAAGCATTTCACCCCTTGCATTTACTGCGTATGCATTATAATTAAATTTGTTACCCTGCAGACCATCGGTTGCATTAAAAGCTTCAGACTTGCCCGTCATGGTATTAAACTTAAAAAGACCACCTTCAGTTGACATCCAGAGGTCATTGTTCTTGCCTCCCAGAACACCCAGTATAACCAGGTTTGTTATACCATTATTCTGAGTATATACCGTTGATGCCTCTGTTTCTTTATTAAAGCAGTATAATCCAAATCCAAAGGTGCCTAACCACAAATTTTCCTTGTTTTCTTCCCAGATTGTTGTAACCATATTTATATCGTAATGGGAAAAATTATTTGTCTCCGGATTAAACTTATCAAAAGTTTTATCAGTACCTAACCATATATTATTCTGTTTGCCGCAGTATACAACCCATACAATATTCCATGCAAGACTGGTCGAATCATCCGGATTATGACGATAATTTATAAACTGTGCCTTTTCTGCAGGTTTATTAACCTGGTCTTTAGTCAGCACATATACTCCGTCATTCCAGGAAGCGAACCACATGTTACCAAAACTGTCTTCACATATATCCAGAATTGAATTTTCTGAAATAGAAGTTCTGTCATTTGGACGATTCACATAATGATGAATAAATTGTTTATCACAACTATAAACAAGAATACCATTATCTGAAGCTACCCATAATTTCCCCGCGGAATCTTCAAAAACTGATAATATGGTATTGATATTCTCTCTTGTTATAATCTGACAAGATTGAAAAAGGTTTTTCTGTGAATCGAACTTTGTAATCTCACCATCAGCCGTAGCAATCCAAAATGAATTATCCTTACTTGTGCAAACACCTGTTATATTGTTTGAAGGAAGGCCATATAATTTCCTCTGCTGCTTATAATGTTTGAATTTATGTTTGTTCCTGTCATATTTGTTAATTCCACCGCCAAAAGTTCCTATCCAGAGAATTCCACAATTATCTTCATATAATGACCAGATCTGATCGAAAGAAATAGTGTTGTTATCAAACGGATCGTTCCGATATATTGTAAATACTTTCATTTCAGGATCAAAACGATTCAAACCACCGCCAAAAGTTGCCAGCCACAGATATCCATCACTTCCTATATTTATTGCCCGAACTATATTATTGCTCAGAGAATTTTTATCACCGGGAACATTTAAATATGTGGTAAAACTACCGGTACCCCTGTCCAGATAGCTTAATCCACCCTCCCATGTGCCAAGCCAAAGATTGTTTTGTTTATCAACACGAATTGAAGTTATAATATTACTTTTCAGTTTATTTTTTTCATTGGATTTATATACTTCGAATTCCTCACTTCTTGTATTGAAACTTACCAGTCCACCCCCGTCGGTAGCTATCCACAGCAAACCATTATTATCGAAGCATAACATATTAATAAGATCCGAAGATAAACTGTTAGAATTAAGAGAGTCGTGCATATAATGACAGAACTTCCCCGAATCCGGTATAAATTTATTTATCCCTCCGCCATAAGTGCCAATCCATAAGATTCCTTCTGAATCCTGTACAACAGATCGAACATTATCGTTTGAAATGCTAAAAGGTTCTTCAGGATTGTGTTGATAAATCTTAAAAGTATCTGCCGGCAGATCATAATAATATAAACCACCCTGAGTGCCACACCAGAGCTGATTTTTATTGTCTTCGAAAATGCAATGGAAGGTATGATTCTGTACACCTGTTTTTCTGTCAACAATAGAATTGTACCATCTGTGCTCATAACCATCAAAACGCTCAATCCCACCATATGTGCCAATCCATAAAAACCCCCGGCTGTCTTTATAAATAGAGAGAATATGCTCATGGATCAAACCATCTTCACCCGATATTTTTTCAAAAGACAGACTTTGAGAAAATAAACCGGAAATATTAAAGAATATAAATAAAAATAAACCAAGTAAATAATTCTTTCTGATCATTGAGCAGGCTTTGTACTCTAATTTATTAAAAAATGGCAATCATTTTAATTATTTTATATAAGAATTGTGCTATTTTGGGTATTAAATAGAGATCAAGATAACTGATGCGGGTATTTTCTTTTTTCATATTACTTTCTATAACACTTATCTCTGGTGCCTCAGATGAAAAGCAGATCAGATTTCTGCATTTTATTACCGAAGATGGTTTATCCAACAATACAGTAAACTGTATTTTTCAGGACTCAAAGGGTTTTATATGGTTCGGGACTTACGGAGGTATTAACAGATATGACGGATACCAGTTTAAAACATTCTCGTTATCAAAAGACAGCAATTCAATATGCAGTAATAAAATTGTCTCGCTGTGTGAAGATCGGGATGGAAATCTTTGGATTGGAAGTAATGATAATGGTGTAAGCGTTTATAACCCGGCAAGAGGAACCTTTACAAATTATTCTGCAAATATCAAAGGTCAACCATCATTAAAACATAATACCGTTACCAAGATTATTTGCGATACCAAAGGAAATATCTGGATTGCAACGGCAGGTGGAGGTGTAAGCAAATATCAGAATGAAACCAAAGATTATATTACCTATTTTCCAAATGACAATAATTATTCAGTTCCATCAAGACATGTCTCGGGAATTACTGAAGACAATTTTGGTAATATCTGGCTTACGCATGAAAGGAATATGCTATCAAAACTAGATACGACCGGAAAGGTTACATTATTTAAAGCCGAATATAAAGGTGAACCAATGTTTACATCATACTTCAAAGAACTTATAGTATTCAACAATATACTATGGATTGGAACCGAAGATAATGGTTTATTCGCTTTTGATATACTTTCGGAAAAATTCATTTTACCATCAGACAATCCAAAATTATGGAGTTTCGGGAAAAGTACGGTAAAACAAATGCAGATTGATGAAAACAACAAAATGTGGATTGTAAATGATGGTCAGGGCTTGTCCATACTTGATCTGGATGATTACAGTTACCGCAAACATTTATTTGATTTTTGTATAGAAGAATCACTAAGTACAAATGCTTTGTTATCATTGCTTATTGATAAAAACAGAAACATCTGGATTGGCACCAACCAGGGTGGTATTAACCTTTACAGGCATAACAGTGAACGTTTCTCAATAATCAAACAAAATGTAAATCAGGGTCTGAAGCATCCTTCTGTACTTTGCATTGTTGAAGACCCCGATAATAATATATGGATGGGTACCGATGGCGGCGGACTATGCAAATTATCTTCTGAAACCGGTGAATTTATATATTATCTGCACAGTGATACTCCGGGTTCAATAAGTGGTAATAACGTAATTGATCTGCTCATAGATAGTAAAAATGATTTGTGGGCAGGTACTTTTGGAAAAGGACTCAACCTCCTTAAAAATAATAGTAAGTCATTTAAAGTTTATACTCCTGATGAAAACAATCCAAAAAGTATCTCTCACAATAATGTCTGGGCAATATTTGAGGACAGCCAGTATAACATTTGGGTTGGTACACTGGGGGGTGGTCTTAACTTATTTGACCGTAACAGCGAGACTTTTATAAATTATTATCCTGAACAAAATGATCCTGCAGCAATAATACACGAACAGGTATCGGTTATTTTTGAAGACAGCAGAAAAAATTTATGGATAGGTACGTATGGTGGTCTGGAAATTTTTCATCGTGACACAAAAACCTTTGAGCATTTTCTTGCTGATAACAGAACGGGCAGCATACCTGATAATATTATCAACTGCATTTTTGAAGACAGCAAAAACAGGCTTTGGATTTGCACAGATGGGGGTCTTTCACAGTTTAATTATGACAGTCGTAAATTTAAAACCGTAGTTTTCGAAAACGGACTTATAAATAATTCTCTGCAGTCTGTTGAAGAAGATTCAGCAGGAAATTTATGGATAAGTACCAGAAGGGGTATTATGCGATACTCACCAGGTAAAGAAAAAGTACTTGCCTTCGATCAGATAAGTGGATTGCCCGGTAGCGAATTTAATGGTAACAGCTCTTTAAAAGGAAGTGATGGCAGGATATTTTTCGGATCCACTCAGGGCCTGTGTTCATTCCATCCAGAGGAATTTACTTTTGATACCAGCTTCCCTTCTGTAACTTTAACAACATTTAAAATCCACAACCAGGAAATTATACCTGGTGCAAAATATAATAATCAAATAATTTTGCCCAGTAGTATCACTTATTCGGAATCGGTTGAGCTGAGCTATAAAGACAATGTTTTTACCATCGAGTTCTCAGCACTTGAATTTTCAGCACCGTCAAAAATCCTGTACAGATACCGTTTGGAAGGATTCGATGAAAAATGGATTGTAACGGATGCTTCACACAGATCAGCAACATATACAAATTTACCGGGAGGAGATTATACATTTCTTCTTTCTTCGACCAATTCAAGTGGCAACTGGAACCCAAAGCCAGTTACTCTAAGCATACTTATTGATCCGCCTTTTTGGAAAACTCTGTGGTTTAGGATACTTATCACTTTAATAATCTTGTTAATAATTTATGTGATTTACCGCACTGAAAGAGAACAGTACAGACATAAGATTAAAGAAAGAGCACTTAGTAATGAAAAAGAAATGGTTCGTCAGAGAAATGAGGAACTTAGATCAGAGATTGCTTCAAGTACCATGTTACTTGCGCAAAAAAATGAAATGCTGCAAAAAGTAGTTCAGAACGTAGAAGAATTAAGAGCATCGGAACAATACTCATCAAAACTTGATGAAACGTTAAAACTTCTTACCGGAGAAATCGATCGTGACAATTACTGGGAGCAATTCCAGTTCAATTTCGATCGTGTATATATGAACCTGCTGGGCAGGCTTAAAGAAACATATCCTGAACTCACCCGTTCAAACCTTAAACTTTGTGCTTACCTGCGTTTAAATCTCTCATCAAAAGAAATTGCTTCATTGCTGAATATTACGCTTAGTGGTGTTGACAAAGCACGAAACCGTTTAAGAAAAAGAATTGGTCTGGAACCACATGAGGACCTCTATGATTTCTTACTGAACTTTTAAGTATAAAATATAGTACTATTAAAGCTTTCATTCTTTAAATCATAATTTGTCATAGTTAATTCATAGCATCTTTTTAAAAATGAGACTGTTTATATGAACCATTTTCGAATCTTTGCACGTATGATTTAAAAGTATCATTCAAATAATTGATACTAAATACTTTATTTACCTTTGAAAAACTGTTCTAAAATGAAAATAACATTATTCAATTTTGTATTTATACTTATTAGCAATATCAGTTTAAATGTATATAACTCATATTCACAGGGATATTTGCATGCAGAAGGAATCAGTATTGTAGACGGCGAAGGAGAAGAAATTCTCCTGAGAGGTATGGGACTTGGAGGTTGGATGCTCCAGGAAGGATATATGCTTGAAACCTCATCATTCGCCAATGCACAACATGAAATACGTGAGGCTATTGAAGATCTTATTGGTGAAGAGAATACCGACACTTTTTATATGGCATGGCTGGCCAATCATGTAAGAAGAATTGATATCGACTCACTTGCGGCATGGGGATTTAATTCGGTCCGCCTTCCCATGCATTACAACCTTTTTTCACCGCAAGAATTAGCTGTCGGTGAATATATCGATACAGGTTTTAAGATGGTTGACAGTTTGCTCGACTGGTGTGCCGATAATGAGATGTACCTGATTCTGGACCTGCATGCAGCACCCGGAGGACAAGGGAGCGATGCAGCTATCAGCGATTATAATCCGGAATTTCCTTCACTTTGGGAATCGGAGGAAAATAAAGCACGAACTGCCGATTTATGGAAAACACTTGCTGACAGATATAAAGATGAAGAGTGGATTGGCGGTTATGATCTGATTAATGAGACAAAATGGGATCCTCTTCAGAGTAGTGGTAATGCCGCTCTTTGGGAACTGCTTGAAAGAATAACGGATTCAATTCGAACAGTCGACACTAACCACATGGTAATAATCGAAGGTAATAACTGGGGTAATGATTACAGCGGTTTCACGGGACCATGGGATGATAACCTTGTAATAAGTTTTCATAAGTACTGGAATTCTAACGATGTAAGTGCTATAAACTGGGTGAAGAATTTACGTTCCTTGCATAATGTGCCTGTCTGGCTCGGTGAAACCGGAGAAAATTCAAATGTTTGGTTTACTGAATTAATTGAACTGATGGAGCAGGAAAATATTGGATATTCATTCTGGCCGGAAAAGAAGGTCAGTTCGGTTGTGGGAATAACAACTGTTGTTAAGACCGATGAATACCAGGAGCTCCTGGATTACTGGAATGCTCCATCATCACATCCTAAACCCTCTGTTGAGTATGCCAAAGATGCACTTATGCAGATTACCGAAAACCTAAAACTTGAAAACTGCATCATACACCGCGATGTTGTTGATGCCTTCACGCGCATGGTAAATAATTACACAGCTATTCCTTTTAGCGAACATACAATACCAGGAATCATTTATGCTACAGATTATGATCTTGGAAGAAATGGCGTAGCATATGAAGATCTCGAATATCAAAGAGTCGGTGAAGGAACCTGGAATAATGGCTGGACATATCGTAACGATGGTGTTGATATTGAACACTGCAGCGACGAGCTAAACAGTAACGGGTATAATGTTGGCTGGACTGCTCCCGGTGAATGGATTCAGTATACTGTTGATATTGACTCCGCTGCTGGTTACACTTTCATCCTGCGATACGGTGGTCTGAACACTTCTACAATAATGCATTTCGAGGTAGATAGCATAGATGTGACTGGTATCATTAATGTACCTTCAACTGGAGCATGGAGTGTCTTTGATTCGCTTTCATTCAGTAATGTAGTCCTTCCTAAAGGAACCCACACTATAAGAATGTATACAGATGAAGGGGGAACCAACATAAGCTGGTTCGGGTTTGTAAATCCCGTTGCATTAACTGAAATTCCGTTTCTTGCAGTTTCTGCAGCTACAAACGCGACCGGAGATACGATATACTTAACACTGAACAAAGAAGTCGAATTACCTCTCTCCACGGAGCTGTCAGATTTTTCAGTGGATATAAGTGGTGAATCGTTTACACCAACAAGCGTATCTGTAAGTAGCTATTCAAATCAGGTTCTGGTAATTACAATTGCAGAATCTTTTATATATAAAGATGAACTAACTATATCTTATACGGGCACAAGTATTCTAAATAGTGATGCACAAGCACTTGAAGAATTTTCCGATCTGATAATCACCAACAACCTCCCCGACAGACACGTAATACCCGGAAAAATTGAAGCTGAAGATTATTTCTATATGGAAGGTATTCAAACAGAAACCACAACCGATACCGGTGGCGGGCTGAACATTGGTTATACAGACAGTGGCGATTTTATGGACTACAAGGTAGATGTACAGAACGGACAAATGTATGGAGTAAGTTATAGGGTTGCAGCTCTGAATACTGCTGGATCAATTTCTCTTATTATGATCGATGATGAAGAAAACCAGACTACACTTCTTACAACCAGATTGCCGGTTACAGGAGGATGGCAGACCTGGCGAACTGTAACAGAAAATATTGAACTGCCTGCAGGGTTATATACGCTGAGGATTAGAGTTAATACCGCCGGTTTTAACCTTAACTGGTTTAGTTTTGGCAATCCTGTATCTGTCCAGGAATTTGCAGAAAATAATGTCCTGAACATATTCCCAAATCCATGTAATGCCGATCTTAATATTGTATTAAAAGATAATGCAGCTGCCGGAACATCATTCAGTATAAGAAATATCAGTGGTCAAACAGTATTAAATAAAACCATAACGAACATTAAAAATACACATACTATTGATATAAGTTGTCTTTCGGAAGGAATCTACTTTCTGACAGTAATAGATGGCGGTAGTATATATACATCAAAATTTATTGTTGAAAGATAAATCCCAAACGAACAGGTAAGTGAAAAAGTGAGGGTGCCCCTGTTTTATTCAGGGGCTTTTTATTATATTAAAAAGCAGTAAACCTGTAAGCCGGATTCTGTACCCCGATATCGCTAACAGGGTTTTTATCATTTATCTGTGCGATCTACCCCTCAGCATCGGACGGGCAGCCCTTAACTGCTGATATACGTGATCTTACAACCCATAAGGCGGACAGCTTCTAATGTCACCATCAGAACTGGTGGGCTCTTACCCCACCTTCTCACCTTTACCAACCGAAGCTTTATCGAAGGCGGGTTTACCCATCCTCCTACACTTCAACAGGCAGTTATTTTCTTCTCCGCTTCTATGCTCTCACGAACATCTTTCTTTCGAAAGTATGGTGCCCTGTGTTGTCCGGACTTTCCTCTCCTGTTATATAACAGGAGCGATAAAACAGTTTACTGCTATTCTGGTTTTCTGTAATTACTTCAATGAACCTATTTCAAATATACAATTGTTGCACCATAACCATATTCACGAAATGATGCATCCTGGTATTTCAGATCAGGGTATTTCCTGTCCAGTTTCTTACGCATCTCATATTTCAGTTTGCCATTTCCTACTCCATGGATAAATATAATTTTCTTTGTCTTTCCTCGTAAGGCTGTTTCCAAAGCTGTTTCAAACCTGCCAAGCTGGATATTAATAATCTCACCATTGGACATTTCTTTATGATCATCAATAATTTCTTCGATATGAAGATCTACTTCTTCTGTTAAATTCTCATAAGCTTTGGCAGATTTCTTTTTCTCCTGTTCAGCCTCTTTAATTTTAGCAACATTCGATATTTCACCCTCTGAAAGACTCTCAATCACAGTCTTCATATCAAACTCTTCTTTTTTAAAGATCAAAGCCCTGCCATCGAAATACTCATTTTCTTTAAAAAAGCCTGTTTTGTAAAAACTAATACCTTCAAGACTGTAACTGATATCCAGGGGTTCAGATACTTCAAGTAATCCGTGTTTATAATATATACCCTGTATCCTTACTTCTCTGATCTTTGCTATCCGGGTCTGACTAAAGCTTTCAAGCATTATCTTCGTATCAGGTTCAATACTTCCTTTTGTAAGCAATGTATAAACGCCACTATCTTTTATATAAGCAACATAATCGATATAATAATTGCTGTCGTTAATAAGATAAAAACCAAAATTACTGACGTGTAAAACCTGTTCGTTTTCGGGAACAAAAGCTACGACGATTTCGCCTTGATGTCTGGAAAATTTCTTCTCCTCAAAACCAATCTCCTGCTTTTTTTCAGCAGGCTTAACTTCAGGTTGTTTTTCGACTGTTACTTCCTGTTCATGCTCATCTCCCATTCCATATCCCACGGATTCCTCAATCAGCAAATCGGTCACTAAAACAGGTACCTCAAAACCATCATCGGTTTCAACCAAAGCCATTTTATCTCCTGAAAAACCTTTTACAACCCCTCCCCCTGTATCATTCAGAAATTTAACTCTCGACCCGATTTTTACTAACATTTAATAATTTATTTACCGACCAGCAAAATTAGCTATTTTTGCGGCAAATAAAGCAATTTTGAAGGCATTTGATAATATACCTCTGGATGAATATCAATACATTCTGCCCGAAGAAAAGATATCTAAATATCCTTTGGAGAAGCGAGATTCATCTAAATTGCTTATTTACAGGAATGGTCATATCAGTGATACAATATTCAGTGATATCGATAAAATTCTACCGCAAGATAGCAGCCTCTGTTATAATAACACAAAGGTAATTCATGCGCGACTGGAATTTCAAAAAGCGTCCGGAGCATCCATAGAAATTTTTTGTCTGTCTCCGGTAGATCCGGTTGAATATCAGACAGCATTTACACAAACAAAATCATGTACATGGATGTGTATGGTCGGGAATTTAAAGAAATGGAAATCGGAAATATTGCAAATGAAGATCCTGATCAATAAAAGAACACATATTCTTTATGCAGAGAAGATCAAAATTGAGAATGATAAGGTACTTATAAAATTCTCGTGGGATGAGGAGTGTACCTTCGGAGAATTAATTGAATCGGCAGGTATTATTCCGATACCTCCTTATTTAAAACGAAAATCCGAATCAATTGATAAGGAACGTTACCAGACCATTTATTCCAAATTCAGGGGTTCTGTTGCTGCACCGACAGCCGGTTTACACTTCACTGAAAATATCATCGCAAGGCTTACAGCAAAAGGAATAACGCTGAATGAAATAACATTGCATGTGGGTGCCGGTACTTTTCAGCCCATTAAAGCAACAAATGCTCTTGATCATACAATGCATACGGAAACAGTAGAAATAAGTGATGACGTTATCAGACATCTGACTGAACAAAGTAAAGGGGTGATTGCTACAGGCACCACAACCCTTCGAACACTGGAAAGCCTATACTGGCTTGCCATAAAATCAATTCAAAAAAACAAGCTTGTGACCGAAGTTGGCCAGTGGGATTACAAAAATATTAATCCTGATTTAACTCTAACTGAAGCACTGCATGGTCTGATTGACTTGTTAGCAAAAGAAAGAATAAAATTCCTTGACTTTAAAACATCTCTTATGATTGTTCCCGGCTATCAGTTCAGGGTTGTCGATATACTGATAACAAATTACCACCAGCCGGGAAGTACATTATTATTGCTCGTCGCTGCGTTTGTTGGTGATGCATGGAAAGATATATACCGTTACGCTCTCAGTAACAATTTCAGGTTTCTCAGTTATGGCGATAGTTCTATTCTATGGCAAAAAAAGTATTAAATGTTATTTTCTTTTATCTAGAAGTTGCTTCAGTCTATCTCTGAATAATTCAATATCCTCTTCTGTTGTATCGAAAGAAGTCATCCAGCGAACTTCTCCGTTTTGTTCATTCCATACATAAAAAAAGAATTCGCTTTGCAGATCGGATATTATATCTTTCGGAATGCAGGCAAATACACCATTCGATTCTACTGTTTGAGTAATCCTGACACCAGGCACGTCTTTAACGGCAAAATATAATTTCTGAGCCATCTCATTTGCATGGCTTGCATTTCTCTCCCATAAGTTATTTTCGAAGAAAGCCAGAAACTGTGCTGCAATAAAGCGCATTTTCGATGCCAGTTGCATACCCTGTTTACGAATATATTTAAATTCATGAGCCAGTTCTTTCCGAAAAAATATAACCGATTCCGCAGCAAGCAATCCGTTCTTTGTCCCTCCAAATGATAAAATATCAACCCCGCAGTCACTTGTTAATTCTTTAAAACTTTTCCCTGTTGAAACAGCTGCATTTGACAGTCTGGCTCCGTCAATATGCAGAAACATTCCGTACTGATGAACAAATTCTGCAAGATCTTTTATCTGATCGGCAGTATACACAGTTCCAAGTTCTGTCGATTGCGATATAGATATCAAACCCGGCTGTGAATGATGTTCAAATCCAAAACCTATCATATGTTCTTTAAGTAATTCAGGCCTGAGCTTACCATCTTTTGTCGAAATGCTTATAACCTTGCATCCGGAGAATCTCTCGGGGGCACCGCATTCATCGACATTTATATGTGATGTATCAGCAGTAAAGACTGAGTTAAAAGGCTTTCCGGATGCTGCTATTGAAAGCACATTCGCTGCCGTACCGGTAAATACAAAATACGGAATTGCTTCCCGACCGAAATGTTCTTTAATCTTATTGACCGCTTCGGCAGTATATATATCATCGCCATACCCAACCACGTGCCCTGTATTTACTTCAGTAAGTTTCTGTAAAACTTCCGGTGACACCCCTGCATTGTTATCACTGGCAAATCCTCTTTTATTCATTTCAGGTTATGTTAAAAAAAGTTTAAAAATACAACCATCCTATATTCTAACTGTTATAGTACTGCCTGTATAACTGATAAAAACGAATTTTACAAATATGAAGATAAAAATTCCTTTGATCATTGCATTCATTATTCAACTACAAAGTGTTCATGCAAGTAATATTAATGTTTTCAATTTCAGTGAATTTGAAGCATTTCTGCACAGAAATAATGATACAGTTTATGTAATTAATTTCTGGGCAACGTGGTGTGTGCCATGTAGAAAGGAACTTCCCGAATTTGAAAAAATTCACAACGATTACAAGGGGGATAAAGTCAAAGTTATTCTGGTAAGTCTCGATTTTCGTTCAAAGATGGAAACAAGTGTGATTCCTTTTATTGAAAAAAACAATATAAAAGCTGAAGTCTTTCTATTGGATGATCCCGACAGCAACAAATGGATAGATAAGGTAAACCCCGAATGGAGCGGTTCTTTGCCTGCTACGGTCATCTATAAGAACGACCATCAATTATTTTTTGAAAGAGAGCTGGAATATAATGACATTAAACATGCAATAGATAAATTAAATAATAACTAAACTAACAGATCATGAAGACTATTCTTTTAAATTTATTACTGTTCAGTTCTGTATCTATGCTGGCAGAAGAAGGTTATAAAGTTGGCGATAAAGCAGCAGATTTCAAATTAAAAAATACAGACGGGCAATATGTGAGTCTGTCTGATTTTAATAATGCAAAAGGCTTTGTCGTAATATTCACATGTAATCATTGTCCGTTTGCAAAGGCATATGAAGATAGAATTATCACATTAGACAAGGAATACAAAGAAAAAGGATTTCCTGTCATCGCTATAAATCCTAACGACCCGGAAATAGTTCCCGAAGATTCATATGATTCAATGAAGGTAAGGGCGAAGGAAAAAGGGTTCACCTTTCCATATCTTTTTGATAATAAACAGGAAGTATATAAAAAATATGGTGCAACAAGAACCCCTCATGTATTTTTACTCAAAAAAACCGGTGATAACCTCACTGTAGAATATATAGGTACTATAGATGATAATTATCAGGACGAATCAGCAGTAAAAGAAAAATACCTTGCAAATGCAATAGATGCTTTAATTGCAGGAAATAAACCTGATCCTGATTTCACAAAGGCTATCGGCTGCACCATAAAAGATAAATCGAAACAGTAAAAAAAACGATATTTTAATTAGAAAGCAGGTGTCCAAAAAGTTTAAAATTGAATCTGTTTGGTAATAAAATACTTTTTGGACACCTGCTTTTTATTTTCATGCATACCTCAGATGTTTTACTTATCCTTATTATTCGCCTCCTCCTCTTCTACAAATTTCATTGAAACGGAATTAATGCAATACCTTAGGCCGGTTGGTTCCGGGCCATCGTTAAAAACATGACCGAGGTGACCGCCACAGTCAGAACAACGAACTTCAGTGCGCACCATACCATGACTTCTGTCTTCAATAAGCACTACGCTGGAATCTGAAATAACATCAAAAAAACTTGGCCATCCGGAACCCGACGAATATTTGGTGCCGGAATCAAAAAGCAACTGACCACACGCAGCACAGTAATATTTTCCTTTTTTATAGAAATTATTATATTTTCCAGTACCGGGAAGCTCTGTACCACACTGAATCAATACCCTGTATTCATCATCAGTAAGTTCACTTTTCCATTCTTCATCAGATTTTTGAATATAATACATATGTTCAGTATTTCCTGTTTTAATTTTCTGTTCCTGTCCGGAGGAACTGCAACTGGCTAAAATCAACAGAACAAATATGTACCCTGATTTTTTGGTCATATCTTTTTTATATTAAAAACAATCAGCTATAAACTTTGTTTACCATATCAATAAATAACTCAGGGTAATCTTATACGAGAAAACCAGCATTCTATTGAATGTTTATATCTTTTCGTCAAAAATATTGAGTTATTAACAAGAAATAAGGCACTGTTAAAAAAAAATACAAAAGAGTAAGTGTTCAAAACTGTACTTTTGTCATGTGAACTAATAAACTGATATAAATACCGTTGAATGAAATTTGTTATCATGTTTCAATCAATACTGAAGACTGTGGAATTATTAATATATGTGGCTTGATAATTGATAACAGAGCGACTTCTTTATAAAAGTATAAATGTGTGTGACTAAAAATATAGAACTGTTTTTTCAATACGTAAAAGCTGAATAACAGCTTTAAAAGAAATAATAGTTCAATTGTTTATGGTAATTATTTAAAATATGAAGGTAAAACTTATATTAACTGCAGGATTATTTATGCTATTCTTTCTTGGAGAAATAGCAATAACTTTCTCTTATAAACAGGAGAATGACAGGAACTATATTGTACCTGGAGCTGTACCACTTTCATACAAAATTGACAATGCTGAATCAGCAACAGTACAAACAGCAGCTGTTGATAGCATAGTATCTGAATTTTTAAAAAAATACAATGTTGTTGGTGCATCGGTTGCCATAGCAAAAGACGGGCGACTGGTTTATTCAAAAGGATTTGGTGTGGCCAACAGAGAGATTGCAGACTCTGTTACTCCGCGCCATTTATTCCGTATTGCGAGTGTTTCAAAGCTTATTACTGCTGTTGCTATATTGAAGCTTGTGGAAGATGAAAAACTAGATTTACAAGCCAGGGTATTCGGGCAGGAAGGTATTCTTAACGACCCTACTTATCTCAATTATAAGGACAAAAGATACGAACAAATTACTGTCCACCAGTTGTTAAACCACACGGCCGGCTGGAATGGAAATAAAGCTGATCCGATATTTAACTCATTGTATATCGCCAGGGTAATGGATATTGAACCACCTGCAAGAATTTCAGATGTCATCGAGTTTTCTTTGAATAAAAAATTAGATTTTACACCAGGTAAAAAATATAGCTATTCAAATCTTGGGTATGCCGTGTTGGGTGAAATTATAAAGAAGGTCACCGGAATGGAGTATGAAGATTATGTGCAGTTCGCAATTCTTCATCCACTTGGAATATATGACATGCATATAGGAAGAAGCTTTTACGATGAAAAATACCCCAATGAAGTACGCTATCACGACCTTACACAAAATTCCTTTGTTTGGTCGTATGATGGAAATGGTGACCTGGTACCGGCTGAATATGGCGGGAATAATATTGAATTACTCGGAGCTGCCGGTGGATGGGTGGCCTCAGCACCGGAGCTGGTAAAACTAATGGTAGCTATAGACGGTTTTGAAAGTAAACCTGACATCTTAACAAAACAGACTATTGAGTATATGACAAAAGCAAGAAGTCATACCCGAAAACTCATTGGCTGGCGAGGGGCCGATGGATATGGTACCTGGTGGAGAACAGGAACACTCGCCGGAACCACTGCTCTCATCATGCGCCACAGTAATGAGATTAACTGGGTGGTTCTTTTAAATACTACAACAAAAAATCGCTCACATATACATAACCAACTATCGCAAACCATGTACAGGGCATTAAGAAGTGTTGATGAATGGCCTGATTTCGACCTTTTCAACTATGAACCCGATGTAGGTAAAGAACCACAATTTGCGATACTTGAAAAATTAAATTAATATAACTTAAATCCCGAAAAAGCGGGATTTTTTTTATCATACGGTCATCTGTATCCATTTTGTTTGTAAAACCGGTAGCTTTCAAAAAATCCCTTTGTTATCTTTACGAGTAAATGGTTTCCCGAATGAAATATTCCTTTATTATATTTCTTTTACTATTTGCTTCAGATTTTAGTATTCCGACTCATGCACAAACCATTCCTTTCCAGAATTTTACTGTAAAAAACGGGCTTCCTTCAAATTCGGTTTTTGACATAGAACAAGACCTGCAGGGATATTTATGGCTGGCAACTCAGGTCGGAGTAGTAAAATTCGATGGATATAATTTTAAAACGTATACTATTAAAGACGGCTTACCTGATAATAACATTGAAGATGTTTACGTCGATCTTCACAATAATATCTGGCTGGCTACTGAAGGTGGTGGCATTGCAATATTTAAAAATAACAGATTTGTTATACTAAATACAAATAACGGATTAGTTGGTAATTCAGGTAACAGTATATTTAGCGACCATAATAATAATATCTGGTATACTGCCGCTGAAGGTATTTCACTGATTAAATCAGATACCATTATTAATTTCAATCAGGAGAACAGTCCTATTAAAAGCGAAATAAATTGTAGCTACGTCTCAATTGACGGTAAGGTGTGGGTTTCAACCATTGATGGTGTCTATTTCTTTGATAAGGAATTTCAACCATATAATAATGGTAATTTACAAAATGTGACTGTACGGGATATCACTGAAGATTATTATGGCTCATTTTGGTTTGCAACCGAGGAAAAAGGTACCATACACATTGTAAATAATGACGTTAAATATTTTAATACCGAAACCGGTATTGCCGGTGATATTACATTATCAGTATGTGCCTTGGATTCAAATGAGGTACTCATAAGTTCGTATCAAAGAGGAGGTATCTTCCTGATAAAAGATAACGTTGTCGTTAAGAAGTGGTTAAAAAATATAGAAGATTTTGGTATTCTGCAGATAAACAGGGATAGCAGAAACAGAATATGGGCAAGAACAGCACAAAACGGGATAATCCTTCTTATAAATGATAATTTTAAAATTTACAGTGCAGAAAATAATCTAATAGATAACCGATTAACAAAAATATACGAAGATAACAACGGGAATATCTGGTTACCAACCTGGAATGGCCTTTCAAAATATGGTAAAACTGTATTTGAGATTTATAATCAGGATCTTCTTGAAAATGAAAAAAATGTGTTAAGTATAGCCAGCCGGGGTGATAACATTCTTATAGGCACATACAGTGGATTAAATATCATATCTAAAGAAGATCAAATTAATTATTATACATCTGCAGACGGATTACCGGAAGTTTTAGGAATACACACAATGTATGTAAATAATAATGATGTCTGGCTAGGTACTGCTGGCGGACTATCCTTATTTAAAAATGATAAAATAATACATTTCAGTTGTGATCTTATTAGTATCGATGAATTTATTACCGATATCGTTATGTCGAATGATAATGTGTTGTATACTGCCACAAAAAACGGAATTATAACTTTGAGTGGACATAAATACAGAAAGCTGGAAATAGAAAACAGTAAGCCGGTTAATAATAGTATTTCAGTACTGGCATTCGATTTAAAAAATAACCTGTGGTGCGGTACAACTGAAGGTCTGTCGGTATTTGATGGAAGTATATTTCATAATTACGATACAACAAATGGTCTGCCCAATAATTATTGTAATGACATCTCCATCGATAATAAAAATAATTGCTGGTTGGCAACGGACAAAGGTATCTCCCGGATTAAATTAAATAAAGACTGGACCATTGATTGCAAGAACATTGACAGGTCAGATGGTATGGTTTCAGATCTGGTTTTTCTGATTCAGGTTGATAAAAAAGGATACATATGGGCAGGACATAATAAAGGATTAGAAAAAATAAACCCTGACAATCTCAGTATTATACATTACGGTGTTGAAGAAGGTTTTTTACCTCTTGAAACATATAATGGTTCAGTTACACTTACCGATAGTGAGGATATCTGGTTTGGAACGGTAGATGGAGCAGTAAGATATATTCCTGCAAATGATATTCAAAACAAAGAGCCCCCTAAAGTTTATATTACTTCAATAAAATTATATAACGACACTACACCGGTTATTGAATATGCAGATGGCATCGACAGCATTAATAACTTGCCGGTAAATCTTCGATTTAAACATAACAAGAACAATTTAATCTTCAGGTACGTTGGTCTGCATTACACAATCATAGAAAAGAACCGGTATAAATACATGCTTGAAGGTTACGATAAAGAATGGTCGGAAGCTACAACTTCTATTCAGTCAATACCATACAGGAAAATCCCTCCAGGTAAATATAGTTTCAAAGTAATTGCAGCAAACTGCGATGGAATCTGGACTGAAGAACCTGCATCTTATACATTTGAGATAAAACCACCATTTTGGAAAACACTATGGTTTTATATTCTGGAAATATTTGCAGGGGTAGTGTTACTTGTTCTAATAATAAGAATTCGGGAAAGAAAACTTCGTCATGATAAACAGGTGCTTGCACAAAAAGTTAAAGAACGAACCATTGAAGTTGAAACTCAAAGAGACCAGATCGCATTTCAGAAAAAAGAAATAACCGATAGTATTGTATATGCTGAAAAAATTCAGTCTGCCGTATTACCAAAAAAAGAATATATTGACAACCTGTTGAAAGATTACTTTATTCTTTTTAAACCAAGAGATATTGTTAGCGGAGATTATTACTGGGTGAATGGAAATAAAGATCGGGTAATAGTCGTTGCAGCCGACTGCACCGGTCATGGTGTACCTGGTGCATTTATGAGCATGTTAGGGGTTTCTATCCTGAATGAAATTTCATCTTCAAATAACCTCACTGCCGGTAAAATCCTTGATATGCTGAGAGAACACCTTACAGCCACATTAAGGCAGACCGGACAGGAAGAAGAAGCAAAAGACGGAATGGATATGGCACTTTGTATAATTGACCATAAAAAAAATAAACTTGAATATTCAGGTGCGTATAATCCGCTGGTTCTAATCAGAAATAAAGAAATAGAAGTATATAAAGCCGATAAAATGCCTGTGGGCTACCACCAGGGAGAAATGCCTCCTTTTAAAACAACTTCAATTCCAATTAAGAACGGAGATATTATTTATATCTATTCCGACGGATATGCAGATCAGTTTGGAGGTCCGGAGGGTAAGAAATTTAAATCGGTTAATTTTCGTAATTTATTGCTCGAAATAAGTGGTTTACCATTATCTGAACAAAAAGTTCGTTTAAATGAAACAATTGAAGATTGGATGGGTATAAATGAACAGGTAGATGATATTTTAGTTGTTGGGATAAAGTTGTAAGAAATTCAATATCTATCGCCTAAAGCAAGTCAATTATCAAATTATATGGACAAATCTGGATTCAGATATTTCTAATTTGTAACTTAGATCAATGCCATCTGATAAGTTGACATTATTTCGAAACTGAAAAAACAACCAAATGAAAAATCCAAGTACCATCAAAAAAGCAATTATTGTTATTGCAGCAGCACTGATATCAGGCGGAAGTATAAAATCTCAGATAGCCGACCCTGAATGGAAATTTGCAAAGACTACCACACCGGCAAGCATTGAACAAATGTTAACCGATTCACTGGGTAATATTTATATGGTGAGCGTGTTCACAAGCAGCGAGTTTGGTTACCAGGGAAGATTTGTTCCCGGCATGTCCTCGGGTAACGACGAACAAAATATTGGTCTGTTAAAACTGGAGCCAACAGGAAAGATAAAGTGGATGAATTCAATTTATGGTTCTGATTCAGGCGCGACCGTTTTGCCAATAAAAATGGTCCGAAATCAAAGAGGTGAAATGGCATTATTGTTTACCGTTGAAAATACTTCACAGGTATGGATGGGAAACTACAGAACAAGTGCCGATATAGATAAAAAAAATACTTATATCGCAAAAATCACTAAAACCGGTGCCAAGGCCTGGGTGTACTCATTCAAAGTTGAAGGTACAACAACAGAACTAAATGCTACAGACCTTACCATTGAAGAAAATGGAGCAGTATACTGCACGGGTTGGTTTAGAGGTCTGAATGCTTATCTTGGAGGACAGCCAGCAGAAGGGACCGGTAATGATGCCATGCTTTTTGTTGGGCATATCGATCCCGAAGGAAATGTTGCCTGGTTCACAAATTGTAATTACAATACTGACGATGATAACGGACATATTTATTCAACTAAAATCGTTAGCTCAAAACAAGATTTTATTTGTATAGGAGGATATTATGAAGGATCAAGACGGTTTGCCTTTAGTGGTGACACCGTTGTTTTAAATAATCAGAACAATGCATTTATTGCCACCTATCATAAAGAAGGTTTCCCAATGTGGTCGCGATCTTATGCGGGTGATTCTACTGAATATATCGAAGGCATTAAAATATCCGAAAACGGAGACGTATATGCTCTTGGTTTTTTCAATAGTAACTCTTTGTGGATTGGCAGTGACTTTTTTTTCAGTGAGTTTGGAGGTTATGATATGTTCCTGACAAAATATTCGTCTGAGGGTACTTTACTAAATACATTATCAGTAGTAACAGATTACCCGTTTGTTAGTGCAATTGATAATAATACATTCATGGAACTCGACCCGGAACAAAATATTATCATTTGTTCTGATTTTTACAGGGATCTGTTTTTCGATGACGGCACCGAAGTTTTCAATACAGAACCCGGCACAAGTGATATGCTGGTTGTAAAATTAAATCAGGAAAGTTTCGATCCCGAATGGATAGTTCAGGGTGCATGGGCAGGAGATAATAACTTCGAGGGTATCAGTATAGATCCTCTTGGAAATGTATATTTTACCGGGACAGCTTATAATTCGATAAACGTAAGTGGTGACGTGGTTACAGGTAATATAGACGACGGTAGCCCTTATCTTGTTCGTGCAAGAAACAATGGAGCGGTTGATTACACATTCTGGCAAAGTAACGGGCCTACTAATCATGTAATCAGTAAATTCATCGGATCCGATGTATATGGCAATTCATACATTGCTGGTTCATATAATGGAGATGATGCTTCATTATCTGAGATCCCGCTTACAGCAGCAAATAATAATGGATTATTTGTCGGAAAATTCAGCAGGGTATTCAACATTGAAGGTATTGTAATAAATGATTTAGAAGAGCCTGTCGATCAAGGCTATGTAAAACTATACGGATATACATTCTATCAGCGCTCTCCTTTAAATGATTCGGTGAATATTACCGGAGGAGGAGAATTTGTATTTACTGATGTACCATCTGGTAATTACATTCTTACAGCAGTTCCGACAGATGATGCTTCTGGCAATTACGTACCTACATATTTCCCCGATGCCGAGTATTGGGAATTTGCCGAACAGATAACTGTAAGACCTGGTTCAGTGCCGGGGCCTCTTGTAATCGTAATGCAGTCAAAAACCCCTTTTGAAGGATTATCTGAGTTTTCAGGAGGTGTGACTGAACTTGACACAAGTGATATATCAAAGTCATATATACATGAAAAACCCAGGGCCCGCGCTAAAGCTACAGTAATTCTGGTTGGTAACAGAAATAAAAGCAGCGAATATGAAATTGTAGCGGTTACTGAAACCGATATCAGTGGAAATTTTGAGTTTACAGGTATAGAAGACGGTTTTTATTACCTCTTTGTTGACGATCCGGGATTGCCTACTGAGAATGGATATTTTATTGAAGTCTTCGGAAATCAGTATATTTCCTCTTTGGATTATCTGGTTGAAGAAGAAAGAATTGTGGGAACTAATCCTGAATATACCCCGATAATTGATTATGTATTTGTACCCGATAATATAGAGTTATTTCCGAACCCTGTTTCAGATATGCTAAACATAAATCTGAGTATATCCTCACAGGGAATACTTGATATTATTGACATGAAAGGTGCATTCCTGAAACGTGTTAGACTATCTCAAAGCCAAAATACAATAGATATCTCCGATTTAAATCCCGGGAACTATATTGTACGAATATTAACAAAAGAAAATATTACTTTCAGAAAAATAAGCATTATAAGATAATATCGACAATCATCTCATCTGATTGATCATTTCTTTTTATAAATAATTATTCCGTTTTAAACATACTGTTGCTAATTTTGTTAGGCTAGTGATAATCTGATTGCGCAGTCCAATCTATGGATTCAAACCGGATAAGTTAATTTACATTTAATTTAGACCGGCTTTAAATTATGAGGTTATTCATATATTTGCGCTTAGTAAGAAATGGTAAAATCCATATTTAATGGCAACATTCAATTTAGTAATGCCTAAAATGGGCGAAAGTGTTCAGGAAGCCACCATCACAAAATGGTTTAAAAAAGCTGGCGATACCATTGAAGAAGAAGATGTATTACTCGAAATTGCAACTGATAAGGTCGATTCTGAAATCCCGTCACCTGTTGATGGTGTAATAAAAGAAATACTCTTCGAAGAGGAAGCTATAGTTCCTGTCGATGAAATTATTGCAATAATTGATCTTGATGGAAAAAGCGGTGAAACAAAAGCGGAACCTGCGGAGCAAAAAGACTTCGATAAAGGTAAAAGCGATACAACAGACGAAAGAGCCAAGGCTGAACAAAAAGTATCTGCTAAGGCTGACAAAAAAGAAGAATACACTACAGAAGGCAGGTTTTATTCCCCTCTTGTAAAAAATATAGCACAAAAAGAAGGTATAAAAGCTGATGAACTTCACAGCATAAAAGGAACCGGACATAACGGAAGGGTTCGTAAACAAGATATCCTCAGTTATATCGAAAAAAGAGATGCTCAACCTTCCAAAACAGTTGGTCAGGCAGTTGGCAGAGCACAGCCGGCTGTTACAGTTACAGTTAATGAAGGAGATGAAGTGATCCAAATGGACAGGATGCGGAAGATGATCGCAGAGAATATGGTGCTTTCAAAACAAATATCTCCACACGTAACAAATTTCATTGAAGTTGATGTTACTGGTATAGTGATGTGGCGTAAGAAAATGAAAGATGAGTTTAAGAAACGCGAAAATCAGAAACTTACCTACATGCCCATATTTATCGAAGCTGCGGCAAAGGCACTTAAAGATCATAAAGGAGTAAATGCATCGGTTGACAATGATAAAATCATACTGCGTAAAAACATTAATATTGGCATTGCGGTTGCATTACCCTCCGGAAATCTGATTGTACCTGTTATCAAAAATGCCGATCAAAAATCACTGCTTGGTTTAACTGTTGACCTGAATACTCTAGCAATGAATGCACGAAATAATAAACTCAGTCCGGATGATATACAGGGCGGAACATTCACAATTTCAAATTTTGGTACTTTCGGAAATCTTACAGGAACACCAATTATCAATCAGCCACAGGTTGCCATTCTGGCAACAGGTACTATCGAGAAAAAACCTGCCGTTCTCGAAACCCCGACAGGAGACGTAATTGCTATAAGACACAAGATGATTCTTGGGCTGACTTATGACCATAGAATTGTAGACGGCGCTTTAGGCGGAGTATTCCTTAAATCAGTTGCCGGTTACCTGGAGAATTTTGATGTTAACCAGACAATTTAATTTAATAACTTCTTATGGCATTTACCGATATACCAATAATAAAAATATATTCGATAAAGATTACTGAAAAAGAAACTCTGAGAAAATGGTTCCATCTTATGGTTCTTGGTCGTATTATCGACGATCGTGCTCCAAATTACCTGAAGCAGGCAATTGGCTGGTCGTATCATGCACCGTATGCAGGTCATGATGGTATACAGCTGGCTATTGGACAGATTTTCGATCGTAAAACAGATCATCTTTTCCCCTATTATCGCGATATGCTGACATCAATATCTGCAGGATTGACAGCAGAAGAAGCAATCTATAATGGTATTTCAAAAGACAGCGATGTAGCAGGCGGGGGCCGGCATATGTCAAATCACTTCGCAAAACCCGAATTTAATATTCATAATGTTTCATCTTGTACCGGTAATCATGCTTTACATGCAACAGGGGCAGGTCGTGCAATAAAAAAATACAATAAGACAGGTGTCGCAATTTGTTCGCAGGGCGAATCTTCAGTTTCCGAAGGTTATGTTTATGAAGCCATTAATGGGTCATCAAATGAACAGCTACCTGTAATCTTCGTATTTCAGGACAATGGCTATGGTATTTCTGTACCTAAGTCAGATCAGACTGCCAGCAGAAAAGTAGCAAACAACTTTACAGGTTTTAAAAATTTACGTATTATTCATTGTAACGGGAAAGATATTTTCGATTCAATGAATGCAATGACAGAAGCTAAGAACTGGGCTCTTGAAAATTCCAAACCTGTTATTGTTCAGGCAAACTGTGTCCGCATTCACTCCCATTCCAATTCAGACCGTCATGAATTATATCGCGACGATTATGAACTGAATTATGTGTATGAATACGACCCGCTGGCAAAGTATCGCAGACTTCTTCTCCGCTATAAGAGATTTACAGAAGAAGAACTCGTTGAAATTGAAAACCAGGCCAAAGCAGAAGTTAAAGAAGCCCACAAAAAAGCTCTTGCAGCCCCTGATCCATCTCCGGATTCAGTCTTTGACTATGTAATCGGAGATGAATACAAATCCAAAAAATATCCGGAAGGAATTCATAATCATAACGGAGAAAAAATAAAACTCATTCAGGCTATAAATGAAACATTAAAAGCTGAATTCAGACACAATCCCGACACGTTTATCTGGGGACAGGATATTGCATACAAAGAAAAAGGAGGAATTTTCAACGTTACAAAAGGAATGCAGCAGGAATTCGGCAAAGAAAGAGTATTCAATGCACCAATAGCTGAAGATTTTATAATGGGAACAGCAAACGGCATGTCACGATTCAACAAGAAAATAAGAATTGTTGTTGAAGGTGCTGAATTCGCCGATTATTTCTGGCCAGCAATGGAACAATTTGTTGAAACATCTCATGAATA
This sequence comes from Bacteroidales bacterium, assembly GCA_016929525.1. Lineage (GTDB taxonomy): Bacteria > Bacteroidota > Bacteroidia > Bacteroidales > UBA10428 > UBA10428. The sequence goes on along the minus strand of JAFGIP010000117.1, from coordinate 41,070 downwards.
CTGGAGATCAAAAGGTCAGTTTTCACCTAATATAACTGTCCGGCTTGCCTCAGGAGGATATATCGGTGGCGGTTTATATCACTCGCAAAATATTGAAGGAGCTCTGACAACATTCCCGGGAACGCGTATTGTTTACCCGTCTTTTGCAGACGATGCTGCAGGATTGTTACGCACTTCCATCCGTTCAGAGGGTATGACTGTTTTCATGGAGCCAAAGGCATTGTATAATGCACCAGTTGCAGCCACTCCTGTACCCGATGATTTTGAAGTACCATTCGGAAAAGCACGGGTTAGAAAAGAAGGAACCGATATATCGATATTCACTTACGGGAACACAACCCATATGTGCCTGGAGGTTGCTGAAAAACTGACAAAAGAAAATAAAGCAAATATTGAGGTAATCGATCTGAGGTCGCTTTTACCTCTCGACACGAATGCAATTATTGAATCGGTTAAAAAAACCGGTAAAGCACTTATAGTTCATGAAGACAAAGTATTCTCGGGATTTGGAGCTGAAATTGCCGCACAGATATCTGATCTGGCATTTGAATATCTTGACGGCCCTGTTCGTCGCGTAGGATCAACATTTACACCTGTCGGATTTAACAGGATCCTCGAAAAAGCAATCCTTCCCAATACCGAAAAAATATTGAAAGCAGTTAACGAATTGCTCGATTATTAAAATACAAGTAAATATCAAATGAAAAAGATCGGATTATTCTATAGTTTTAATACAAAAAAGACAAGTCAGGCAGCAAGCAGGATTGCAGAAAACCTGGGAGAAGAGAACATTGATCCGGTAAATGTAGAAGAAATTACTGTAGAAAAATTTACAGCTTATGATAACATGATCCTTGGAGTTCCCACCTGGTTCGATGGAGAATTGCCAAATTATTGGGATGAGTTTGTGCCTGCTATCGAAGATATTGATCTCAAAGGGAAAAAAGTAGCAATCTATGGAGCAGGAGATCAAAAAGGCTACCCGGAGAATTTTGTTGATGGCATTGGTCTGATGGCTGAAATATTAGAAAAGCAGGGTGTCACAATTGTAGGATTTACCTCTACCGAAGGATATACCTTTGAAAGCTCAAAAGCTGTTCGCGGTAATAAGTTTGCCGGCCTTGCACTTGATTTTGAAAATGAACCAAAGAAAAATAAAGAGCGAATAGCCAGGTGGTGTGAGCAGCTTAAGAAGGAATTTACCTAAATTACTCCTGTCTTTTTACAAGAATTAACTTTTGTTTATCAGCTTTATTTATTTCTTTACAGAAAGATACAAATTCATCGTATTTTTCTTTTGGATATGTTGCCCTGTTAAATTCAAATTTTCTGATGTATAATACTTTACTATCATTAACTGAAGTTGCATATATCATGGCGCCAAAGTCATAATCAATTGTATCGCCTTGCGGAAGAAATTCGATGCTATAGTCTTCCGGTATTGCATATGCAATGGAATCGTAATGAATAAATTCATCCTGTATTACGATATCATTTTTCCGACTTTTGTTCCTGGAAGGTACATAGCTGAATTTGTTCATTAAATTTAACGGAACGAAGATACGCTCACCAGATACTGAGGCATAATTAATCAGTTCCAGGTCCAGATTCTCAATAACCGAAGGATTTACTGAAGGGCTGTCTTCATAACTGAAGGAGTTGATCTTAAAATCCGGAATATGAATATGTTTTTCATACAGATAATCTTTCTGACGGTCATAGTCTATGTTTATTAAACCGATCAGAGCACTATATTCCAAACCAGTATAAATCGTTTTAATAGTTGCATCTGCCATTCCATCTGTTTTAATATTCACTTCTGCTTTTCTGACAACCTTGTTGTCCTCTCGAGTATATTTTCTGGTCTTCTTCAGTTCTCCACCATTTTCAGTAATTACAAGAGCATATCTATCATCAGTAAAATCGCCAATAAATCCAAAAGGATGTATCTGACTTGTGCATTCAAGCCAATAATCTGTCCCTTTTATTGGTACATTGAGAATAGCATGATTGAAAGGACTGTATGTAAATTCTGCATCAAGATCATAGTTATGCTTTCCCGCTCTAATAAGTGAATAAAATGATTCTATCCCTGCAACTTCCAGCATTGATTTCAAATAATAAGTGAGAGCTTTACAGTCTCCATATGAATTTTCATACACCACACTAGCCGGAAATGGCTGATAACCACCAATGCCTATCTGAATACTCACATACCTTGAATTCGACTGCATATATTCATATATTGCTTTAGCCTTTTCAAAATCGTTTTCTTTTCCTGATATTATTTCCGTTACCTTCAAACGTGCTTCTTCCGGCAAATCGTTTCTTCCATCATTAATATCTCTGATAAAGTATCCAAAGCTATTCCAGTCAGACATTGAGCCTGTGTATCCTCCATACTTAAAAACTGACGGACTTAATTTTACAAATGGTGATATTTTTTCTAAATCAGGCGAAAATGGTTCATGGTCAATAGCTTTGTAATTATCAATTTCCCATAAATACATCGTTCTATCATCAATTTCTTTTTTTTGACCTGGCAGTAACAAATTTCCTTCTCTAATATTCAAAGAATAATTTTTCGGAACATAAACACTAAAGGTTGCATACTGTACGCTTAGATTGTAATCGTCAATGGGGTACCATTCCGGGAAAAAGAAGGAACCATCATATATAGCTTCATAATTAATTTCAATTGTATATGGATAAGAGGAACTTTTACCAGAAAAGGTTAAAAGCCTTGTATCTAAGTATACAGAACCAAAAGGGTCCATACTTTTATCCTTAAAATCATCGCGATCAAAGGTTTCAATTTCATTACCTTTTTCGTTATATATTGTTGCTGTTATGTATTTTATCTTTTTTCCCTTATTGTATGCACAAATAATATCAGCAAAATTGTCACCACCTCTGTCCAAAATAGTAAAAACATTTCTTACTGTTATTTTTGTATGATCTAAATCTTCAAGTTCAAATTCGAGTGTTTTATACCTAATTACCGCATGAGCATTTTCCTTTAAGGAATCCGGAATCTCTGAAACCGGATAATGCAAATTCTGACCAGATAATGATCCAAGAATTACAGATGAAAGGAAAATAAAAACAAATGTCCTCAGCATATCTGTTTTAATATTTATCATATAATAATGATAATATTTTAGAGGTTTGAATCCTGTGTCTTTTTAAGTACAACCTGTTCAGCCTGTTTTGCTACAATTATTTCATAGAATTTTTTAAGCTCTCCATAATTTGTTGATGGGTAGATAGTCTGATTTAGCTGAAAATCGCAATTAATGCTCAATACCTGTCCCATCCTTGAAGCTGTATATATAAATCTTCCACCATTATCCGTCAAAGCAATTCTTTGAGGTGCAGGAATTTCCTCGAACGTATATCCTTCAGGTATAGTAATATTAAATATCATTCTTTTGTGAATAGGATAATTATAATCTACCGGGTATTTTCTTTCATCATTTTTAAAAAGGTTTTCCTTCATCCTGTTAAAAAGTATCGGATTAAAATAAAGATGGTCACCGCCTTCAATAATAGCGTCAGCTAATATAATTTCTGCACTGAGCTTAACTGGTTTATAAATACTATCAGTATTTTCAATATTCATATATATAACCTGTAAACCGTCTGTGCCGCTTTCAAATTTATCTGAATAGGTTTCACCATCAGTCAGTTCGTCAATTTCTTTTCGAAGTGCATAAGCTGCATAATCTTTCAGATTTTTCTGGTAAATACCTTCAAGTTCAAGGTCTTCATTAATTTTTAACTGACAATATAAAGTTTCCTCCAATTTAACTTTAGAATACAAGTCAACCCATTGATATCCACCTTTACTAACTAAAAATCCCTTTCCGTTTAATGTATTTGGAGGAAGTAAATCATAAGAACATAACGGATCAATGGCATCAAGTAAATACATCTTATCATCAATTTTTATTGCAGCTATTACATGATTGAATTGAGTCATGATTACCATGCCCGGTTTTACCATTCCATTGCTACGTGTACTTACCAATACAGGATCGGCCTTTAGCCCAAGTCCCCGGCATAAAGCCACAAGATTCAGGTTAATGTCTGCAGAACTTCCTCCACCTTCGGTAAATGCCCTTCTAACATTGGTTGTGGAAAATACCCTATACCTTTTATCCCATTTTAAATTTGACTTAATAAGTTCAAATGACAACTGAAGTTTTTCGTGAGGATTTTCTGTCGCCTGATTTATTTTTTCAATATATTCAGTTAAGTGTCCCTTGTTATCTATCTGTCTTCCGAATTCATCATCTTCCATCATTTCTTCATTTATTTTATCCCAGGTGCTCGTATAGTATTTAACCGGTTGCATTGGAAATTCTGTAGAAATAAGTTCAAATTCCAACGACGAAAGGTAATCAAAGTCATTAGTTATGTAAGGTTCATTTTTATAAGCCGGAACATTTTCACCTAAATACGACCAGTGTGTAATTTTAGCTTCAAAACTTCTCATACCTCCTGAAGTTCTTCCGCCGTACATTCCTGGTTCTATAGCTGCAGCCTCATGATAGGTGAATTTTTCATTTCTAATATCGCTTTCTTTCTTTATTATAACATAACCATTGATCCAATTCTTGTAGTTAAAATACTCGGGTATAAATACATGGTATTCTGAATGTACTACCGGAATGTTTCTCTGAAAATACCACTTATTCAGATTAAATAAGAATGGCGATTTGATAGTATAAGTGACATCAATTACAGAGCCTACTTTAACATTCGGCATTGTAAACTTAACTTGTTTATGGTTTTTATCAATTTTTTCTTCAAAAAATGCGTCTTTCCTTTCAAGTTTATCTTTTTTAACGACACCATCTTCCAAGTTATAGGTATAGGCTTTTAATAAAGTAATATCTTCTTCACTCCCTCCAACTCCAACATATAATATTATATTGAAGTTACCCCAGTTAAGTTCACTTTTGTCCAGAATTTTAATGCGGACATGACGCTTAAACTCCAAGTCAAACCAGCTATCTTCACTGAAAGTAAACCGGGTAATTCCATAGTCACCTAATACTACTGCTCCGGCAGAAGTATCCGGTGCATAGGAGGTCATTTCAAGTTCTTCCTGTGAAATTTTATCAAATTTCATAAAAGCCTTTTGAGCTAATGACAAACTGAATTGAGCAATGAAAATAACAATGCAAATGATTTGGGATTTTCTCATAATATTAAAATTTCATGTAACAAACCTATAAGAAAGGTAATTATTTTAAATAATTCAAGTATTAAAACAAAATTTTAGCATAATTAGATATTTCATATAAAAAACGACGGTCTTTTTATCCGTCGTCATCAAATTCCATATTCTAAAAGAATTGCTTATATTTTCAATCAAAATAAAAATCCGAGGCTTAATATGATCTGACTCATCCTCTGGTCGAATTCAAATGAATTGTTACCAACATTAATACCATCCCCAAATTTGCTCAGATTACCTTCATATTTCAGATCAAGCAGAAGACTGCTGAGTTCCAGTCCGATACCTGCCTGATATCCTATGGTGGCTGTTTTGAATTTCTGTTTAAAATCGTCATGATCATCTAAAACATCCGATTTTGAATTAATCATTACAGTAGCTACAGGCCCTGCCTGAAGTTTGAACACTCCGAGTTTTACCCCTGCCATCACCGGAACATCAAGTTTATTAAATTTTTGAGTACCTGCCTCAGATTCTGATGTGGCAGTATTAGTTAACTTGACATCATATTTGGCAACAGTAAATAACAATTCAGGCTGAATAAAAGCACTAAGAATTTTAACCTGGCCCATTACACCAAAATGATAACCAAACTGTCCGGTATTATATTCAAGTTTATAATCATCCCCGGTAAAATCTTTAATTTTCATATTGCTGCTGTTGATGCCTCCGCGTATACCAAACTTAATTTGTGAAAACGCTGTAGACACTCCGACCATAAGTAGAACTGCTATAATTATTGATCTAGTTTTCATAGTGTTTTTCTTTTAATAAGGTTAATCTAAAATAAACAGACAACATTACATAAACAGAGTTGCACTGAATAACAAAGTTGATAATAAAGCTTTTTATATCATATTATTTGTAAAGCAAATTAATAAAATTTGAACTATATTTTTAAATCCTCTATTAATATTATGCAGCATATAATATGCCTGGATCATTATATTTAACATCACATGAGTTAGAAAAATATTAAAACATTTAATCAGTCTTAATTGTTACGTTCTTTAGGATATAAAAAGACTATTTTTGTGGTTTCAAAATTCAAAGTATTATGGAAGTAACAAAAGAAAAAGTAGTATCGCTTACATACGAATTAAGGCAAAATGATGCAAACGGAAAAATTATTGAGACACTGACAAAAGATTCTCCGCTTACATTTCTGTTTGGCACAGATAATTTGTTGCCGAAATTCGAGGAAAATATTGACGGACTAAAAGTAGGTGATAGTTTTGATTTTAATTTAGAAGCTAGTGAGGCATACGGTAGTGTAAATATTGATGCTATTATTAATGTACCCGTTAAAGCTTTTGAAATTGACGGTAAAATAGACGATAATATGTTAAAGCTCGGAAATAAAATACCTATGCAGGATGCTTCCGGAAATAAACTGTCAGGTGTTGTCAAAGAAATCACCGAAGAATCTGTAAAGATGGATTTTAATCATCCGCTTGCAGGAAAAGATTTGTTTTTTAAAGGTGAAATAACAGATATAAGAGAAGCAACGGAAGAAGAATTACATCATGGGCATGCTCACTATCCAGGCAGTTGTGAGGGGTGCAGCGATTGCGGAGGCGAAGGAGGTCATTGCTGATAAACTTATAGAATTACAATATAATCCCGTATTTATTAATGCGGGATTTTTCATATAAACCTGAATTTATCTGCATCTTCAAGAAATGGGAATTGGGCCCGGAATTCTTTAAGTTCCTTCATTTTAAGTTCAGTTATTAAAACACTTTCCTTATTGTCCAGTTTCTTTAATATTTCTCCTTTGTAATTGATAACCCGTGAATTACCTATGTATTTTATCCTGTTTTTGTCTTCGCCTGTTCTGTTAACTCCACAAACATAACACTGATTTTCAATTGCTCGTGCATTAAGAAGTGTTTCCCAAATATGGTTTCTGACAGCCGGCCAGTTAGCAGAATAAACCAATAAGTCGTAATTCATTGTATTTCTGCTCCAGACCGGAAAACGCAGATCATAACAAATCAATGGAAGAATCTTCCAGCCCTGATAATCGAATACTACCTGTTCACTGCCGGGATAATATTGTTTATCTTCCCCTGTCTTTTTGAATAAGTGTTTTTTATCGTATGTTAAAACTGTGTGCTGATCTTTTAATATAAGTAATCTGTTATAATAACTGTTGTCCGATTTACAGGGATGGCTTCCGATAACACAGGCATTATAATTCTCAGAAATTTCTTTTAATTTCTCAATAATAAAATTCTCATTTCCCTCTGTTAATAACTTTGGCCGCAGCGTAAATCCGGTGGCGAACATTTCGGGAAGTATTATAATGTCGATTTTCTGTCTAACAGAACCAAGAAGTAACATTATTTTTTCAAGGTTGACTTCAAGGTTATTCCAGATAACATCATACTGAAGAAGCACAACTTTTAAAGAGGATTTCATCTTAATTAAGATAATTTCAACGATAAGGAGCCAGCATCTTTGTAATCTTCAATACAAGCTCTTCAGGATCAAACGGTTTTACAATATAATCGTTGGCCCCCGAGGTGTATGCTTTCTGAATTGCCTCATCTAAATGACTTCTGCTGATCATCAGAACAGGGGTGTTTATTTTCAAATTTTCCCTCATGTATTCAACTACTTCAAATCCACTGGCTTTTGGCATGAATACATCAAGAATTATCAGATCGAATTTTTCATTTTCAATTGCTTCCAACGCTTCCACCCCATCATCCACAGTTGTAATTTCATAACCTAGTCGTATCAGTGCTTTAATCACAACTTTCTGCATCATAATATCATCTTCAGCATAGAGTATATTCATTATGAAGTGCTAAATTCTTTATTAAAGATATCAATAAGTGAATGAATTTTATGATCGACATTTTCTATAAGTTCAGGCACTTTATCAAGGTTTTCACCTTTTTTCGTATAGTCCTCAATCTTTAAAAGGTCTTCCTCCAAAAGTTTTGCTCCTAAAAAAGAAACCCCCGGAATAAATCTGTGTGTTTCTTTACTTAACGCATCAATCGCTTCATTATCGAGATATAATCTGGCTTTCTTTAAATAATCAGGCGCTGTTTCTTTAAAGGTATTGATCATTTCAAGAATGAAGGACTGATCGCCGCCAGATATTTTATTAAGAAATGTAAAATCGTATAATCTATTCTCAGTCATACACTTAAACTTATTACCTGCTACAAAATTGCAAAAAATAAATTCCAGTTTTTATAATATAAATCATGAGTTAATAACAATGTACAAAAAAACTGATTTTTGCATTAATGTTCCTTATGTATTATTTTCGCAACTCTACTCAAGATTACCGTGAAATATTAGTTATAAAAATCAGAATTATGAAAAAGTTAGTTTTAATAAATGTGTTTTTGAGCACTGGTTTCTTTTTAATAACCAGTACATTAAATGCACAAAGAGTTAGTATACATGAAAATCCTGATTACGGTATTGATAGTGCGTCGAGGATGGAATGTGCCCAGAATCTTTCAATAATGAGCCAGTATGTAAAAATCAAAACATATGAATATGCGTATGACTCATGGAAATTTTGTCTGGAGAATTGTCCGAAATCAAGTAAAAACATTTATATCCAGGGTGCTAAAATTCTAGACTATAAAATTGAAAATGCCGAAGATGAAGAATCAAAAAACGTACACATCGATGAATTGATGAATATGTACGATCAGCGCATGGTGAATTTCAATGAAGAAGGACTGGTATATGGAAAGAAAGGAATTGATCTTTTAAAATACCGAATTGAAGATATTGTGGAAGCATACGGATATCTTGAGAAATCGGTCGATCTTCAGAAAGATGAAGTTCAGGATGCTGTTGCCTTAACATTTATATCAGCAACATATAATCTGATGCAAAAAGACATACTTGGTGCAGATGTTATGATCAGTAACTATGTGAAAATAATGGACCATATGGATGCTAAGATTGCCAAAGGGAAGACAGGGAGAAATACAGAACAGTCAATAGAAGGCATTGAAAAGATATTTGCCGAAAGCGGAGCAGCAGATTGCGAATCACTAATCAATATATTTACAGTAAAATATGAAGCAGATCCGGAAAATATTGAGCAGTTAAAAAAAATCACAACACTACTTTCAGAAACAGGTTGCCAGGAATCTGATCTTTATGCAAAAACAGCTGAAAAATTATACAAACTCGAACCATCAGCACAGTCCGGAGCAGGATTAGCCAATGTTTTTGCTATCAGACAGGAATATGGTAAGGCTACCGAATATTATAAAAAGGCCATCGAGCAGGAAACAGACAAAGAAAAGAAAGCACTTTATTACTTCAACCTGGCTAAAATACAGTACCAGCTAAAAGATTACCCCACAACCCGTAAATACTGTCAGAATGCACTTAGCCTGAAAAGCGACCTTGGTGAAGCATATATTATCATTGGAAGGGCCTATGCGGCAAGTAACGGAAGTTGCGGCAGCAACGACTTTGAGAATCAGGCTGTGTACTGGGCTGCTGTTGATCAGTTTATTAAAGCCAAGACAGTAGATCCGTCAGTTACAGAAACTGCAAATGAGCAGATAAATGCATATTCCAGATTATTTCCAAACCAGGAAATCACATTTTTTAACGGATATACCGATGGTCAGAATTATACTGTTGGTTGCTGGATCAACGAAAGTACGACAGTAAGAACAACCAAATAGAAATAAGAAGCCTGCTAAAACCAGCGGGCTTCTTAATTGCTATTATCGTTTTATCAGCACTCAGGTTTCAAACTTATAACCTACTCCTTTTATCGTTACAATTTTCTTATCACCTATCTTTTCTCTGAGTTTTTTTATATAAACATCTATAGTCCTGTCGCCAACAAATATTTCTGTCCCCCAGAGATGATCAAATATTTCTTCTCTTGTAAAAACTCCGGAAGGTTTGGAAGTTAATAATAATAAAAGATTAAATTCTTTAAGCGGCATCATAAGTTCACGATCACCAAAAAACAAAATGTTTATCAGTATCAATCACTAAATCATTAAACCTGTTTACATTCTGCCCCTGTTCAGTCATGCTTTTTCTAATGCCATATCTTTTTAAAATTGCACTCAATCTGGAAAGCAATACTTTAGGTTTGACCGGTTTTATGATATAATCATCTGCACCTGCGGCAAAACCTGCAATCTGCGAATAATCCTCTGCTCTTGCCGACAGAAAAGCTATACGTATGTTTTCATTCAATGGATTTTCTCTGATCTTTTCACAAGTTTCTATCCCGTCCATTTCCGGCATCATAATATCTAACAAAATCAAATGTGGCTAAATTCGCTGAACCAAATTGATTGCATCTTTACCGTTGTAAGCTACATGAAGATTAAATCCACTCTTCTTTAAATTGTAAGAAAGAAATTCTATAATATCTCTGTCATCGTCGACAACAAGTACTTTAGCATCGGATAGATTCATTTTTTCTGGTATCTGCCAGTTGTAAAAATATAAGACTTAACTCAGGAAGGTATTAAGAAATAATTATTATTGACTTAATTAATTTTAATTCTAAATTAAGTGGCTTAACAATTATTTAACATAGAAAAAGTACTAAATTGGTCGCCAAAATTATTTCTGCCGCAGAAATCAATAAAAATGGAAAAGTTATTTATTCTTATTGTAGCTGTTCTTTTTATTCTTGCCATATCAGATTTAATAGTAGGTGTCAGTAACGATGCTGTCAATTTTTTAAATTCTGCAATTGGAGCTAAAGTAGCATCACTGCGCATTATACTTGCAGTTGCTGCTGCCGGTGTATTGGTTGGAGCTACATTTTCAAGTGGTATGATGGAAGTTGCCAGAAAAGGGATTTTCTACCCGGAATCTTTTTCTTTTTATAATATAATGATCATCTTCCTGGCGGTAATGCTTACCGATGTTATATTACTGGATTTATTCAACACATTTGGTTTACCAACCTCAACAACAGTTTCTATTGTATTTGAATTGCTGGGGGCCGCTGTTGGCATAGCTATCGTTACAATTATTAACAAGGGTGAAGAATTAAATATGATGGGCAGTTATATTAATTCAGGTAAGGCCCTTGCAATTATTTCAGGAATACTGTTATCGGTAGCAATAGCTTTTACTGTTGGAGCTTTTATACAATATCTTTCGCGTTTGTTGTTCTCCTTTAATTATACAAGGACTATTAAATATTTTGGTGCCATCTGGGGAGGTATTGCCATTACCTCAATAACATATTTCATATTAATAAAAGGCGCAAAAGGGGCTTCGTTCATGACAGATGAAAATGTTAACTGGATTAAAACACATACCATGCTGATACTCACAGGTAGCATGATAACATGGACGTTTATTTTACAATTATTAAACTGGATATTTAATTTCAATGTCTTGAAGTTTATTGTCTTTGCAGGCACATTTGCACTTGCCATGGCCTTTGCAGGCAATGACCTTGTCAACTTTATCGGAGTACCTCTTGCAGGGTTTGAATCATTCAGAATATTTTCCGAAGCAGACGGCGCAGATCCGAACGGCTTTTTAATGTCATCTCTTGCCGGTAAAGTAAAAACCCCTACAATGTATTTATTAATAGCCGGATTGATTATGGTAATTACATTGTGGTTAAGTAAAAAGGCTCGTTCTGTAGTAAAAACCACCTTAAATCTCAGTGACCAGAATCAAATTAATGAACGCTTTGAATCGAGCATTATTGCCCGTTCAATTGTCCGCCAGGCTGTGATATTAAATAAAGGTATACAAACCATATTGCCAAGTGGAATACTTAAATGGGCAGAAAAACGATTTGATCCGGCACATTATAAAGAATATCTGAAGAAAAATCCCGGCGTTTCATTCGATTTAATAAGGGCATCGGTTAACCTGGTTGTTGCCAGCATACTGATTGCTTTTGCTACATCTCTTAAACTTCCGTTGTCAACAACCTATGTAACATTTATGGTAGCCATGGGCTCTTCGCTTGCCGATGGTGCTTGGGGAAGGGAAAGTGCAGTTTACAGGATAACCGGTGTAGTTACCGTAGTTGGAGGATGGTTTTTTACTGCCTTCAGCGCATTTACAGTATCACTTCTTGTTGCCCTGATACTTTATTGGTCGAACCTATGGGGACTAGCAGCTCTAATTCCACTGGCGGCATTCCTGGTAATAAAAACACATGCATTTCATAATAGGAAAGAAGTTGAAGCATCAAAAGAAAGAAAAAAGGCTGTTACCATTATAGATGGTAGTGGTATTTATGAAAATTGTTCAGAACAGGTTTCAGGTATTCTTTTGGCCACATATAAAACTTTCAATAACTCTGTTGAATTTCTGATTTGTGAGAAAAGAAAAAAAATGAAGGAAAATGTTAAAAATGTTAAAGAATTAAACAAACATACCAAAAAACTTAAAAAAGACATTCCCGGAATTCTCCAGGTATTAAGGGAAGAATCATTTGAAGGCAGCCATAATTACATCGAAATTATTGATTACCTGCGTGAGACAATGCACTGCATGACGCACATTGTTAATCCCGCTTTCAAACACATAGATAATAATCACAAACCACTCTCTGAAAACCAGGCAAAGAGTTTGACAGAATTAGGCCGGCAGCTCAAAACTTATATTACCAATGTAGTTGATGCTGCTTCCGAAGGAGACTTTACAAAGTCCGAAAAGACTATTGCGAGTTCGCAGGAAATCGTCAACGAAATCACCAGAGCAAGGAAGAAGCAGTTAAAACTGATTAAATCGGAACCGGGAAGTACACGTACAAATATGCTATACATGGATATACTGAGTGAGACTAAAAATCTTGTTCTTCATGTAAATAACATTTATAAATCGTTTCGTGATTTTTCCGAGATAAATAAAAAGGAAGTGATGAGTTCCGGATTTTCTGTCCTGAATTAAAACATATAAGTTAGTGCATTCTTTATTCTTTCCCGGAATAATTTTTATTAAACATCTTTTTTATTTTTTTATTACGCCTTTGATGTTTTACCACTTTTGATTCATAATAGAAAATAACCTCTTCAGCAATGTTCTTTATTAAATCACCAATCCTCTCCAGCTTCCCAATGGTCCTTGATGCCAATATAATATTAGGTAATGTATCTTTTGAGCTTTTGATATAATCTTCCATAATTTCAGGAACATTCTTATTAATCCTATCCAGAACCTTATCCTGTTTAAAAACTGTTTTCGCAATCTTTGTATCCGCAGTGTCCAAAGCCTGAATTACATTTTCCAGCATTTTATCTATTGTATCAAACAGCTCGGTAAGATGTAGTATTTTGATAAGATTTTTTTTAACGACCAATTTATCGTCGTAAATAAAACTGGAAATTCGATACGCATGGTCACCAATACGTTCAAGGCTGCCCGACATTTTCAGAATAGCAATGACCATTCTCAGATCGGTAGCCACCGGTGCCTGCAATGCCATAAAATCTTCACATTCCCTGTCAATACTTAATTCATAAGAGTTTACCCTTCCTTCTTTGCGCATAACCTCACTGGCAACATCACTATCATTTGTCATGATAGCTTCCTTGGTAAGTGTCAGCTGGTCGCGCACCAGATCAACCATCTCGAAGAAAATATCTTTTAAATGATCAATTTCGTATTCTAACGGTATCATAGTTTATCGTATTATATCTTATCAAAAATAAAATAATAAAAGAAATCCCTTAACCAAATCGCCCGGTAATATAATTCTCGGTTCTTTCTTCTTTGGGATTGAGAAAAATGTTTTTTGTCAAACCTTCTTCAATAAGTTCACCCAAATAAAAAAACGCTGTCCTGTCGCTGACACGTCCTGCCTGTTGCATATTATGGGTTACTATCAGGATCGTATATTCATTTTTTAATTCAAATATAAGCTCTTCTATTTTGCCTGTCGAAATAGGGTCTAACGCCGAGGTAGGTTCGTCCATTAAAATAATATTGGGTTCAACAGCCAGGGTTCTTGCAATGCATAATCGTTGCTGTTGTCCTCCGGAAAGAGCCAATGCATTCTTTTTCAGATCATCTTTCACTTCGTCCCAAAGTACTACCTTTTTCAACGATGTTTCTACCCTCTCATTTATGAAATGTTTATCCTTCATACCCTGGATCTGAAGTCCATAAGCTACATTATCAAAAATTGATTTCGGAAAAGGATTTGGTTTCTGAAATACCATTCCAACCTCTTTTCTAAGCTTTTCAAGAATTATTTTATCCTTATAGATATTTACACCATCAATGACCACTTTTCCTTCCAACCGAAATCCGTTGATATAGTCATTCATCCTGTTGAATACACGTAAATAAGTTGATTTACCGCACCCAGATGGTCCGATAAGTGCAGTAACAGAAAACGGCCTGATCTTCATGCTTATATTTTTCAATGCCTTAAAATCACCATAAAATACATTCACATTCTTTGTTGTAATCTTATGTTCTTCAACTGGTTTATCAATTATATCATTTACCAGATGTTCTGTTTTGCTGTCTTTTGTCATTATTAAATCCATTATCTCTGCTTCTGTAAACATATATTATTCCGTCAGGTTGTTACCACGAAACCCTTTTTTGCCAACGACTGCGTAAATAAATTGCTATGCCGTTCATGGCAAATGTTATGATCAGCAATATTATTATTGCTGCTGCTGCATTAACTATAAATCCGTGTTGAGGACGCGATATCCAGTTAAAAATCTGAATCGGTAATATTGAAAAATCATCCAGAGGGCTTCTGGGTGCAAATGGAACATAAGCTAAAGCACCCACAACAATAAGCGGAGCAGCTTCACCAACAGCTCTCGAAAGGGCAAGAATTACACCTGTTAAAATCCCTCCGAATGAAGCCGGTAATACCTGTCTGTATATCGTCTGCCATTTCGATGCCCCCAGCGCATATGATGCGTCTCTTATCGACTGGGGTACAGCTTTAATACTTTCACGGGTAGCAACGATGATAATCGGCAATATAAGAAGTGCCAGGGTTATACTGCCGGCTAAAACAGAACTTCCCAATCTCATTACACGGGCAAATATCTCTAATCCAAGTAACCCGTAAATGATTGACGGCACGCCTGCAAGGTTTGAGATATTTACTTCAAGCAGGCGTGAAAGCCTTCCCTGCTTTGCATATTCTTCCAAATAAATCCCTGCACTTACACCTATAGGGAAGGAAATAATCGTAGTTAAAATCAGTACCCAGACTGATCCCATCATAGCAGTATAAATACCGGCACGTTCCGGGATTCTTGACGGAAGGCTGACAATAAACTTCCAGCTGATACGCGGAGCACCTTCAATAAATATATCTGCCATGAATATCAGCAGAAGCACCAATCCGATAAAAGTGCTGATAATACCAGTAACCAGGAATCCTTTATCTTTAATTCTATTCAGTGTTATCCTATTCATACTTCTCGCGATATTTGTTCTTGAGCCAGTGACTTACCGAGTTCAATATAAAAGTGAATACAAAAAGAGTTATCCCGGCCGCAAAAATAGTTCTGTATTCAACCGAGTTATGCTGCACATCTCCCAGGCTTACCTGTACTATATAAGCCGTGAGTGTTTCAACGGGCACCAGGGGGTTAATAGTAAATCGGGGTTGTTGACCGGCGGCAATAGCAACGATCATTGTTTCACCTATAGCCCTTGATATCGCCAAGATTACCGAAACCACAATTCCCGATGACGCTGCAGGAACTGTAACTTTAATAGCAGTTTGAAGCCGGGTTGAACCCATACCATACGAGGCTTCCCTCAGTGAAGCAGGAACTGCATTAAGAGCGTCTTCGCTTAGCGATGATACAATCGGAATGATCATAATTCCCATTACAAATCCAGCGGACAAAGAATTAAATCCAGACATACCGGGAATAAAACTTTGTAAAAAGGGTGTAACTACCGTTAAAGCAAAAAAGCCGTAAACTACTGTAGGAACAGCAGCAAGAAGCTCCAGTGATGGTTTAACATAAGTACGAAATTGTTTTGGTGCATATTCACTTAAATAAATGGCTATAGCCAACCCAATAGGCAAAGCTACCAGGATTGCTATAAAAGAAGTAAGTAATGTACCTGACAGCAACGGTAAAATTCCGTAATGTTTTTGGGTAAAAAGAGGAGTCCATTCCGTACTTGTGAAAAACTCTATAACAGAAACTTCCCTGAAAAATTTAAATGCTTCTATAGCAAGCACCAAAATGATACCTACTGTGGTAAATATCGTTATAAAAGCACTAATGAGTAAAAACGTTTCTATTATTTGTTCCCTTGTACGGATCATTATTTAATATATAGAATAAAATCACCAGGCTGTTTGCCTGGTGATTTCTTTTATTTGGCTTATTCCAGTCCCGAGAGGAAGGATGAGAAATTCTCTGTTTGTTCTTTATATTTAGCCTCCGGTAATGGCACATAACCTACTTCTTTTGAAAGTGCAGGTGCATTCTGTATATAAAAATAAACAAACTTCTGTACTTCTTTTCGTTTAGCAGCTCTACTATTTACATAAATAAATAGTGGACGTGATAACGGAGTATATGTCCCGTTACTCACTGTTTCAATAGAAGGAGCAACAGGGCCGTTGCCACCATCAACAGGAACAAGTTTTAATTTATCGGCATTTTCCTCAAAATAAGCCAAACCAAAGAAACCCAGTCCATATTTATCACCGGCAACACCCTGAACAAGTACATTGTCGTCCTCGCTTGCCGTAAAATCTCCCCGGCTTGAACCACTTTCTCCAATAATAGCTTCTGTAAAATAGTCGTATGTTCCAGATGCTACTCCGGGACCAAACAAATGAACTTCCTCGTCCGGCCATTCAGGACGAATCTGGTTCCATTTCATAATTACACCCTGCGCATCCGGTTCCCAGAGTTTTTTAAGTTCCTCCACGGTAAAATGATCAACCCAATCATTTTCGGGATTTACAATAACAGCCAAACCGTCGTATGCAACTTCCAGTTTGACATAACTTATTCCATTCTCATTGCATGCATCAATTTCTTTTTGTTTTATTGGGCGGGAAGCATCTGAAATATCTGTTTCGCCTCGTCCAAATTTCTTAAAACCTCCCCCGGTTCCGGAGATCCCTACTGTAACCTTGACATCAGGGCTAACAACTCTGAATTCTTCAGCAACAGCTTCGGTAATTGGATAAACTGTACTGGAACCATCAATTCGAATAGTTCCCGATAATTGTTCTTTCTGGGAAGCAGGACCACCGCATGCAGAAAGTATTAAAATAGTAAGCAGAATAATTGCATTGATTTTCATAACTTATTAGTTTTTAAATTCTGACCAAATTTAAATTAGAAGAAGTGTAAAGATGTTAATGCTGAATTAAGGTTATATTAACTTAATGTTAAGCAAAGTGATAAGTGAATTTTAAAGAATACTACCTTTTGTAATTAAGGTGCAGCAAAATTTTCAATGACAATACCATGTCGATGCGGACTCAGCAATCTTAACAACATTCTGTAAATATTCCTCCTTATATGTATTTTATGTTAACTCATGATTAACTTATAGTTAATGTAGTTTTTAAGAGGAACTGTGAAGCATTTTTCTTTTTATTTTCGTTTCGGTTTGTCAGCTTTTTGTTTAATGAACTGCTGATACTATTAGCTTAATAAATCAAATAAAACCTTTCGAAATAGGTTTATTTTTTCAGAATTAAATGTGAAATAGAAAATACCAACAACAAATTATTAAAAATGAAAAAAACAACTATTATCGTGCTGTTCTCTTTTCTTGCCTGCAGCTCAATAAATGCCCAAACGAATGAGAACAAAACGGCAGATGAAACTGAATTTACTCCTTCGGGAAGTGCATTTGGTAAAGTATTCTGGAATTATCATTACGATTTTAATGATAACCCGAAAAGTAGCTTCGAACTGCAACGTGTTTATCTGGGATATACTTACGATATCAGTAAAGCTATTTCAGCTAAGATTACCCTGGATGGAGTAAAGAAATCGGATGCAAGCGAATATACGGCATTCGTAAAAATAGCTCAGCTGGATTGGAAGATTATATCCAACATTAAATTATCTGTTGGTCTTATAGGATTGCAGCAATTTAATGACCAGGAGAAATTTTGGGGTTATCGGTACATTTATAAATCATTCCAGGATGAATTTGCACTTGGAACGAGTGCCGACCTTGGAGCGAATGTTGAGCTTAAACCGGTTGATTTCGTAAAGATTAACATATTTATGCTGAATGGCGATGGATATACAAGTCTTCAGGATGATTATGGTATGCATAAATATGGTGCAGATGTTCTTTTTGAACCCGTAAAAGGTTTACTGCTCAAAGGATATTACAGTGCTAATTTTAACAAATTCGACTTGTATGGGAATGACTCAATAATTGTTGATACTTCCACAATTCATAACCTTGCCTTTTTTGCAGGTTATAAAAACAAAAAATTCAGGGTTGGTGGTGAATTTAACATGATGTTGAATGGTACAAAGTACAATTCTTCTGCCGAAGATCATAACCTTCTAGGTGTAACAATGTATGCTACATATATCATAAATAAGAAATTTGAAATTTTCGGCAATTATATCAGATTATACTCAAATAAGCTACAAAATGAAACTGATCCCTGGAACTATGGTAAAGACGGAAACTTAATTTTACTTGGAACACAATATGCTCCGGTAAAAGGAGTAAAACTGGCATTAAATTACAGAACCTATCTGTTTGATAACTCTGATATTAAAGATTTATCGAGAATATATCTGAACTTTGAATTTAGTTTCTAGCAGGTATTACAGAAGTTGATATTAATACAGCTGTAGAAATCCGGTAACAGATACCGGATTTTTTATTGTTTATTCTGCAAATTTATAGCCAACTCCTTTTACGGTCTTTATATATTTATCGCCGATTTTTTCCCGGAGCTTTCGGATATGGACATCAATGGTCCTGTCACCAACGATAACATTCTCTTCCCAAACAGTTTGAAAGATCTCATCTCTCGTAAATACTTTGCCCGGTCTTGATGAAAGTAATAACAGTAACTCAAATTCTTTCTTTGGTAGAATTAGTTCCTTTTTACCTTTAAATACAAGGTATCTTTCTTTGTCAATAACCAGATCACCTTTACTTATTTTATCTGAATCTGATTGTGATTCTATATTACTCCGGTTAACTCTTTTCAATAATGCATAAATCCTACTAACCAGGACTTTTGGTTTAATGGGTTTTGTTATGTAATCGTCTCCTCCGGCTTCAAATCCTGCTATCTGACTATAATCCTCCCCCCGGGCTGTCAAAAAGGCTATAAGTGTATTATTAAGACCTGGCAATTCACGAAGTTTTTCACATACTTCAATACCATCCATTCCTGGCATCATGATATCGAGAAGTATCAAATGTGGTAAGTTTTTCTTTGCCTGTTCAATTGCTGTAATGCCATCTTTGGCAATAAATACCAAGAAACCTTCTTTATTCAGGTTATAGCTTAAAAATTCAAGGATATCCTTCTCATCATCAACAATCAGGATTTTATAGTTTTCGGTTTTCATAGAAGGTTATAAAAATAGGCACTGGTAACAAAGATAAGTTTTATGGGGATGCTTTTGTAAATTCTTTAAAAAATTACAAAAAACATCTGATTTAATTACATTCTGGATGAATTCGATTGCTTTTCGCATTTCCTTTTGCAGTTAATATTACTTATTCTTATAATGCCTCAATATTTCTAAAATGGCATGGTACATCGCGGTATTAAAAACCAACCTGGCAGAGTACGAATAATTCGCGTTTTTTAATTTATCGGCTTTTATTACTAATTACTGTGCCAGCTTGGCACGTATAATCGATATAAGATAAACTAACAGTGATTGAAATATATGAATCTTTCAATTTAGTAACAGAATTTCTGTTGTCTATTTAAAATCAATTTTCGTATCAGGCATCATTATTCTTAAGCTGTCGACATAATCTTCACTCATAGGATTATCACCAAGTGAGATTATTTCAATTTTCATCCGGGTAATGCAATCCGGTAAACTGCTGATTTGATTCGATTTCAGATTAAGTTTTTTTAAGTTCTTTAGCTTGCAAATATCCGGTGAGATATACGAAATACTATTACCTCTCAGTCCTAATGTTTCCAGGTTTTCCAGTTCATATAATTTTTCCGGTACTTCACTGATTTGATTCTCGGTAAAGGTAATATGCCTAAGCTGCTGCATTTCATTAATATCAGAAGGTATTTCTCTGATTTGATTTTGTTTTAACAATACTGCTTCAACATTCCTGCATTTGTATAAGATCTTCGGAAACTCTGTAAAATTATTCTCATTAAGATAAACATGTTGTAAATAGGGCATATCAACCAAAAACTCCGGAAGCTCGCTAATATTATTTCTGAACAGATCCAGAACCTGAATATAGGGTAACTTTGCTATTTCCGGCGGAACCTGATACAGATTGTCTTTTGCGAGAGTTAACTTTATTACCTTTTCCTGGGCATATAATGCATCTTCAAGATTTCTGTAAGTTACAGCTTCAAGATAAAGTTGTGTATTTGTCAACATCTTATGATTCGGGTCATGTTCTGCAACTTTGACACCCTTATCAGAACAGGCAAAAAATGTAATCAGAATAAAAACTATTGAAAATCTTTTCATACTTCAGAATTTTAATTTTAGCATGCAAATAAAATTTATAAACATTAATGACGTATAATTTTATTATTAAAAAAGTGTAAAATTAATAACGAACCAAAAACTAGTTTTAAATTTTGTTATGAAATTTTTTGAAAACTGCTTTTTATCATTCTTTTTTTGCATAAAAATTCAAAACTTGCGCAAATAAATACATTTGATATAAACCAATAAATCTATTAGGTAAAATGACAAGTAACGATTTTATTCAAAAGGAGGGCAAGTACGGTGCACACAATTATCACCCGCTTCCTGTTGTGCTGTCGAAGGGAGAAGGAATATTTGTATGGGATGTTGAAGGTAAAAAATATTTCGATTTTCTCTCGGCATATTCTGCGGTTAATCAGGGCCATTGTCACCCAAAGATTGTAAATGCTCTGTCTGAACAGGCTAAAAAACTTGCATTGACATCCAGAGCTTTTTATAACGACTGTCTTGGAGAATTTGAAGAATACATTACAAGATTTTTTGGTTACGATAAAGTACTACCAATGAATACAGGCGCTGAAGGAGATGAAACGGCACTTAAACTTTGCCGTAAATGGGCATATGAAAAAAAGGGGATACCTGAAAACCAGGCTAAGATAATCGTATGTGAAGGTAACTTTCACGGCCGAACCATAACAATCATTTCTATGTCAACTGACCCGGATTCATATAAAGGTTTTGGTCCTTACACCCCCGGGTTCGTTATAGTACCCTATAATGATGTGGATGCACTTAAAAAAGAGCTCGAAGATCATAATGTTGCCGGGTTTCTTGTTGAACCCATCCAGGGAGAAGCAGGTGTTTATGTTCCCGATGATGGCTATCTTAAAGCTGCGTATGACCTTTGTAAAGAAAAAAACGTTCTGTTTATCGCCGATGAAGTACAGACAGGACTGGCACGTACGGGTAAAATGCTTGCATGCGACCATGAAAATGTGCGCCCTGACATCCTTATTTTAGGAAAAGCCCTTTCCGGTGGTATGTACCCCATATCAGCCGTTCTTGCCGATGATGAGATCATGCTGTGTATAAAACCCGGTGAGCATGGGTCAACATACGGAGGGAATCCCATTGCTGCCAAAGTAGGTATAGCCGCGCTTGAAGTACTGAAGAATGAAAAACTTGAGGAAAAAAGCGCCAGACTGGGTGAAATATTCCGAAAGGAAATACAAAAGCTGGTTGAACAATATGAAATGGTTGAACTTGTGAGAGGCAAAGGTTTACTCAATGCAATTGTTATAAAACCCAAAGGTGGTAAAACAGCATGGGATGTCTGTGTAGCTATGAAAGAAAACGGCCTGATCGCAAAACCAACACATGAACACATTATTCGATTTGCTCCACCACTTGTCATTACTGAAGATCAATTAATGGAGGCCATTGAAATAATTAATAAAACCCTGAAGCAGTTCAGTTGATTGGTATCAGGTTATCTCAGGTACTTACGATATTGATCTAACTGCTGGATTAATTACAGAATACAACGAAAAGTGATCGGTTTACAATCAGTTTACTGGTCACCTTTCGCTGTTTACTTTCTTCATATCTTCCCAACAATTGCTCTTTTAAATTTACACCCGATAAGTTCAGGAAGCATCTCATTAGCAATACAAATTAACCGTGTGAATAATATTTTACCTTTCTTGTCTTTTTTTTGCTATTTTTAATATCAGGACGATAAAAAACTGGAATGAGCTATAAGGTATTAGTCGTTGATGATAATATTCACAACAGCAAACTGATTGAAGGAATACTTCTTGCCGAAAAAGAAAAGTACGATATCTATTTTGCCGAAGACGGTATGGAGGGTTTTGAAAAAGCCCGCAGACTGCAACCCGATTTGATACTCATGGATATGCGAATGCCGCAACTTTCAGGTATTGATAGTTTGAAAATGATCCGTGAAGATCCGGAGCTTAGAGAAATACCGGTAATTTTTATTACCGCTTACAAAACAGATGAAAACTTTGCAGAAGCATTTAAAAGCGGTGCTTTTGACTTTATTACGAAACCACTCGATATTAACGAGTTAAAATCAAGAGTTCGTAAGGCCCTTAGCGTAGGACAAACACTGCATCGTATCAGAACAAAAATTACTCAATATGAAGAAGAGAGAAGGAAGCTGGAAGAAAGAGCCACATTAACAGAAAATGCACCTAATGCCTTTATCATCATCGATTCTGTCGGGAATTTGGAATGGGCCAACGAGGGCTTTGAAAACCTGCATGGAATTTCATTCGCTGATTTTGTTGATGCTTATGGAACAAACATTAATCAAATTAAAGTATTCAAAGATTTTACCCGGGAAGTGCGCCGCTGCTTCACTACAAAAAAACCTTCAAGTGTTGAATTAAGATTTAAGTTACCGGAAAAAGAGAAAAAGTGGTTTCAAACTTTTCTGACACCCCAGCTCGATGAAAACAATACTGTTCATAAAGTGATTGTTGTTGAATCGGATATTACTCCGATAATGAAAAAAGAGGAAGAATTGTACAAGCAGAACAGAAGAATGTTACAGATAACCGAACGACTTGAACAGGCAAATGCTTTATTGGAAGCACAAAAAGAAGAAATAGAAGAGCAAAAGAAACTAATTGAAGACGAACAGGAAAAATCAGAACGCCTGCTCTTAAATATTCTGCCTTTTGAAGTTGCAAGACAGCTTAAGTCAAAGGGCAAAGCAGGTACCCGGTATTACAGACATGTGACAGTTCTGTTTACGGATTTCAAAGACTTTTCCAAAAATACTAAAGAACTTGAACCAAAAGACCTGGTTGCAATACTTGATGATTATTTTGCAAAATTCGACGAGATAACAGGAAAACATTATCTTGAAAAAATCAAGACCATTGGTGATTCATATATGTGTGCCGGGGGATTACCATTAAGAAATAATTCTAATCCGGTTGATGCAGTGCTCGCTGGTCTTGAGATCCAGGATTATACAAACAGGCTTAAGGTTAAAAGCAAACCCGGCATACCGGCATGGGACTTAAGAATAGGAATTCATACAGGACCGGTAGTTGCAGGAGTGGTTGGCAGGAAAAAATTTGCCTATGATATCTGGAGTGAAACAGTTAACGCTGCTGCCAGAATGGAAAATCTGGGAGACATTAATAAGGTCAATATCTCAGAAACTACTTTTGAATACGTTAAAGATTATTTCGATTGCATTCACCGTGGTAAAATTAATGCCAAAAATGTTGGTGAAATGGATATGTATTATGTTCAACGCATCAAGAAAGAGTACTCTGCTGACGAAAAAGGCATCCTCCCAAATGATGAATTCATCAGACTGGTGAATAAGCTGTGATGTAGTTTAAAGTTGATGGTTGAGAGCCCTGTAAGGGCGAAACATTAGTAGCCGGGGGCAAAGCCCCCGGGAAACAAATGCAGAATAAAAACGCACCACGTTCCGACAGTGATCAGAGGAAAAGTTTGCCTGGTGCGTAAATAAGCCAAATTATAATTAGGATTGCATAATAAATTAGTCACGCATCAAAGATGCGCGCCAGTCGGGGGTCGGTGGTTTGGAAAAGAACGGTTGGAGATGCGACGCATCGCGTCTCAACGACCAACACAGTGAGATTGTTAAATTACACTGCAAGATTGTTAAGTGACATTGCATATTTGTTAAATGACATTGCAAGATTGTTAAATGACATTGCAAGATTGTTAAGTGACATTGCAAATTCGGGAAGTGAAATTATAGGATCTTGCAACGGCATCGGATATTTTACAACTATAATAGAAATCTCGACAATAATAGTTAAGCAGACTGATTATGATTTAGAGGGTTGAGAAAGTGTATAGCCCCGAGGAGCGAAATATGGTTAACCGGGTGTAATTGATAATTGGAAATTGGAAATTGGAGATTGATCAAGTTTGACACACTTTTTTGAACAGTCTCTTTAATTACTCCCCTTTCTCTGAACTCACTTGCTCTCCTGCCTTGCTGCGCTGAAGCTTCGCAAGGGCGATGAAGGAGAGAACCGCCACCGCACAGAGTTTAAGGTCTATGATTTAAATTATAAAACTCAGAATAAATTCAATTTCTCAATTAATCAAATAACTACTTGTGCCTTTTTTCAAGTATCTTCACAACATCCTCTAAACGATATCCTTTCTGGGTGAGTAATACCATGAAGTGATACATCAGGTCGGCTCCTTCGTTGAGAAATAATTCGTCATTATTGTCTTTTGCCTCAATAACCAGTTCTACTGCCTCCTCTCCTACTTTTTGAGCAATTTTATTGATTCCTTTTTCAAAAAGTTTTGTAGTATATGAACCCTGAGGCATATTTTTTTTTCTGTCTACAATCAGGTCCTGTAGTTTTATAAGAAAGTCCATGTTAATATGTTTTTCCCGGATAAATACTTTTTACAGACGTACCGGAATTCCTTTCTGATGCAAATATTCCTTAAGTTGCGGCACTGTAATCTCTTTAAAATGAAAAATGCTGGCTGCCAAACCTGCATCGGCTTTCCCTTTTGCAAATACTTCAGCATAATGCTCCATATTCCCTGCTCCGCCCGATGCAATTACCGGTATCGAGAGCGATTCAGACATCCGGGCCAGTGCCTCACATGCAAAACCGTTCTTTGTACCATCATGATTCATAGATGTAAATAATATCTCTCCCGCCCCCCTATCCTGTGCTTCACGGGCCCATGAGAAAAGTTCTTTATCGGTCGGTATTCTTCCGCCATTAACGTAAGCTGTCCAATGACCATCAACTTCTTTAGCGTCTATGGCAACCACAACAAACTGGCTTCCGAAATTCAATGCCATCTGGTCTATAAGTTCCGGATTACGAATAGCTGCTGAATTTATAGAGACTTTATCTGCCCCGGCACTAAGCAACGCTTCTATATCTTTCAACTCACTTATTCCTCCACCAACAGTAAACGGGATATTCAGAACATGAGCTATTCTTTTTACAAGCTCAACAAAGGTTTTTCGCCCTTCATGTGATGCCGTAATATCAAGAAATACAAGCTCATCGGCACCCTGACGGGCATATTCTGCTCCCAGTTCAACCGCATCGCCAACTTCCCGAATATTAACAAAGTTTACTCCCTTAACGGTTTTCCCGTCGCGAACATCAAGGCACGGAATAATTCTTTTTGCCAGCATAATAAATTAATCTTAAGAAGTGCAAAGATAAATTCCTTTATTCTCAATAGCGAAAAGAATTGATATTTTATGCATCTGCATAATTTTTAATTCATTTATCAAAGCAATGTTTTAACAATTCTTATACAATATTGTAGTTATATTTACAGAGTAACTATAGCTTATTGATATGGAAAGAAATCAGATCTCAAGAAGAAAATTTATTGGAGTTGCCTCAGCAATAGGAGGTTTAAGTATGCTTCCCTCTTTATTCCGGAACGGGATAACAGCTGCTGTTAAAAGATCTGTGCCGAATATGGCTGTTATTAATTCTAAAAACTACTATAATGCAGCAGTTGAAGCTGTTAATTTACTGGGCGGAATGAAACAGTTTGTTGCTGATGGATCAACTGTCGGGCTTCTGATCAATGGAAAATTTAAAAATCCCGGCACTTATACCAATCCCGACATTGCCCTGGCAACGGTTAAAATGTGTTATGAAGCCGGAGCATCGGAAGTAATAATTTTCTTTGGCGGCGATGGTACCGGTTACTGGAACAGATCAGAATACTACGATAGTCATAAAGAGTATCTGGACAAATTGCAATATGCAACCGAACATAAAAAAGTAAATATAAACAACGGAGTAATTATTAAAGAGGCAGAATTGGCCTCAGATTTTTTCAGGCTCGACACATTTATCAATTTACCCATTGCCAAACATCATAGAGCATCTATGCTGACAAATTGCCTGAAAAATATGATGGGCCTGAATACAGGTGCATCTAACCGTTATTTTCACTCAGCTTCCCCTGGTAAGGGGAAGACCGATAATAACAGACTTTCTCAGTGTATTGCCGATCTGAATACCGTTAGGAAAACAGACCTTTGCTTAGTCGATGCAACAGAATTTATTCTGAACAATGGTCCCTTTGGCCCGGGAGAGGTACAGACAGAAAATAAAATAATAGCCGGCACCGATCCGGTTGCTATTGATACATACTGTGCCAATTTGCACGGAATGGATATTACAGAAGTTCCTTCTCTGGATTTCGCTGAAAAACACAAGATTGGTACAACAGACTTATCCTCGCTGATTATTAAGGAAGTGGAGTTAACTTGATAAATTGAATTTATTGCAGAATGAAATTTCTTGATATTCTGATCGTATTTGTTATTCTTCAGAATGCAACAGCAAATGAGGAAATAAAAAGACTTCTGCCTGATATTTCAGACCATGAGGCTCTGAGCATTATCCAGGGACCTGCATTCTATGCCGGCAGCGACCTGTTCACCATGATCGATGGAGGAGCTGAAGTTTATCTCGAATATGGATTTGAAGTGGCAGCAAATGCCGCATATCTTCTTGATAATGATATACGGATCGAATTTCAGCTTTACCAAATGAAAGATGCCGGTGCTGCATTTGGCATATTTTCAAGTTCCAGATCAAAAAGCGATAGTATCATTTATAAAGAACCGGAACTCAAACTGATTAATGACTATTATACCATGTTTCAGAAAGGAAAATATTTTGGAGTGTTATCATGGAACGGATCAAATGCAAAAACAAATACCATCATTAACGATATCAGAGAGTCCGTTCTGCGGAAAATTCAAACAGCTGAGCCCCTTCCTGATTTAGTGAAAAAATATATCGATGCAGGTCGCTCTGTTAATAATCTTAAATATATAAGAGGAACAATAGCACTTTCAGGAAGTTATTTTTTCTCACAACAAGATATTTTTAATATCGATGAAGCGCTATGCATTGAAGATGATAATAAAAAGTTGATAGTATTCGAATATAAGGACACCACAATAACCGGTAATACATTTTCTCAGGTAAAGTCCGGACTATCCGGTTCCTCAAGAATTCATGATTATAAAGAGAATGAAGATGTAATTTCATATATCGATCGAAAAAACAGGATAGTCAGGATTGAAAAATTAAAAACATCTTTGACCGCTTTAATAATTGAGGGTGAATCGGACACAGAAGATAAACCATCGACTAACTTTTAGTCCTGATAATTAACAACGTTATCGAACGTGTAATTTTGATTTGATAGTTCCAGGTGGTAACTTAGTATACTTATAATCTTCACTTTGTTCTGCTTAAATCAAAATCAATGTTCAAATCCTTTATAGTAATTAACCTTATTTTCCTGTTTCTTTCAGGAAATACAGTTGCGCAAAATACCTGGGGGCACCTGGCCAACGAGGATTTTGCGGATTCTGTTATTAAAAGTACCCTGTTTTTTACAGGTAACTGGCGCAACGGCGTTCAGTTCTACGATTATAATCCCTCAAATAATACGGGGTTATATACGCAACATCCATCCGACTCCCGGCATCTTGGGTGGTCGGAAAATGTTGCTTACCGAAATTTTGCGGTAAATACCATAATCGATGCCGGAATAAATGTTATAAACTTTTCATATTGGGGCCTTCCGGGAACCGATAACTGGGCATACTGGGCACCTATGCAAACATCTACCCAGTCGCACGATGAACTGTTCGATGCAGTTCTTGGTAAACCGGTACTCGTTGCTCCTTTTATAGAATCATTTGCGGAAACAAACGATTTTGACGGTTTCTCGTTCATGGATGATTTCCCGGGAACCAGTGTAAATCCCGCTCCGCAGCTTGTAGAATTAATAGAAGACCTGGTGAACAGATATATTATTAGTCCGGATAACCCTTCATGGACAGAGAAATGGGCAAGAGTTTACGATAAGGATGAAGACGAACGATACCTTATCTCCATAATTCATGTTGCATCCAATAAACCCGGAGTAACTGACCAGGAATTTGCTGAAGGATTTGATCTTGTTGCCAATAAAGTATATAATGATACGGAAATAAAAGTAGGCTTCGCTCTCGATATTCTGCCTCCGGCTACATTTGCTCCGGGATCGTTTAAAGCCACACCCGATAATACAGGTCCGCATCTCCTGTCGCAGTCATCTGTACTGGCAGTTCAATGTTTTATTCCGGAGATCTGGAAAGGAATAAGCAATGAAACAACATTAATTGAATGGAAGGAAGACTTTTTTTCGGGATGGATAAATTCAGGAATCCCATTCATTCATGATGTCAATTCAGGTTACGATGCTCATATTGTTTTTCCGTCATCTCCTGTATACGGAAATAACCAAACATGGCGGGATTTGCAGGAAAGCTTAATCACAGAGCTCGGTGTTGAAGCTCTCGCCTTCAATGCCTGGAATGGTTATACCGAAGGTATTGTTGGTGTTCCGACACTTCAACACATCGACACTACATATTTATGGGTATGCAATCTTTTTGGAGGAACCTGTGGTGAAAATCCGTCATCTGTCATCACCTGGAGCGATAATCAGAATTTCATTATTTTTCCAAACCCGGCACAAGATTATATCAGGATAATATTTCCCAAAAATGTAACTGATATAATCAATTTGTCTGTCTGTTCGATAACAAATCAGTTAATGATCTCAAAAAACATTACCAAAAGTAAGGATATTGATTATTTTGAATTGGACATTAATAATCTGCCGTGTGGAATATATACTGTATCTGTTATTAATCAGGAAAACATATACTCAAAAAAGTTTGAGGTATTACATTAATAACAGACCTGATAAAATATATAAACTGAATAGTTGATAAAGTAAAGTCTTCTAAACTAATTATGTAAATACCATGAAAATTTATTATACGCTCATCGCTTTCCTTTTATTTACGAGCTGCAATAATAAAATTGCAAAAGAAAATGAGTTACCCAATATAATAATAATTTATACCGATGACCTGGGGTATGGCGATATAGGATGCTATGGAGCAACAGATATTAGTACACCCAATATCGATCAAATGGCCACGGATGGCATCCGGTTTACAGAATTTTATACTGCAGCACCAGTCTGTAGTCCGTCACGTGCAGGTTTACTCACCGGAAGATTACCTGTAAGAATGGGTATTAATGCGGTTTTCTTTCCGGAAAGTTTTACAGGAATGCCGCCTGGTGAAACAACAATCGCTGAGTTGT
Organism: Bacteroidales bacterium; assembly: GCA_016929525.1. Lineage (GTDB taxonomy): Bacteria > Bacteroidota > Bacteroidia > Bacteroidales > UBA10428 > UBA10428. The sequence continues at coordinate 11,020 of JAFGIP010000117.1, read as the reverse complement.
TAAAGGGAAAAGGGTATTCAACCGGGATTGTCGGTAAATGGCATTTGGGACACAGAAATGAGTTTTTACCTCTTCAGCAGGGTTTCGATTCGTACTTTGGAATTCCTTACAGTAATGATATGACAAGTGTTGTATATATGCGGGACAACCACGTTGAATCATTTCATATTGATCAGACGCAGCTGACAAAAACATATACAAAGGAAGCCATCGAATTTATCAATAAACATAAAGAAAACCCTTTTTTTCTGTATGTTGCCCATAATATGCCCCACGTTCCTATTTATGCTTCTGATAAATTCCTGGGAACTTCGAAACGAGGACTTTATGGCGATGTCGTGCAGGAGATCGACTGGAGTGTTGGAGAAATTATTAAAACACTTGAAAAAAACAACATTTTAGAAAACACGCTGGTTATTTTCACAAGCGACAACGGACCATGGCTGGCAATGAAAGATCATGGCGGATCGGCAGGAATACTTCGGGAAGGTAAGCAGTATACCTTTGAAGGTGGTATGCGGGTTCCTGGTGTGGCTATGTGGAAAGGTAAAATTCCTGCAGGTAAGGTCTATGAAGACCTGGCAAGCCAGATGGATCTTTTCCCTACTATTGCAAGACTTACCGGAATTGACATTCCTCAGGATACACAGTACGACGGTGTTGATATAAGTAATGTTTTACTGGAAGATGGTAAAAGAACCTCAGACTATATAATGTATTACAACGAAGGTAATTTAAAGTGCTACCGTAAAGGAGCATGGAAAATAAAAATGCCTTTTGAAGGTTTTGCGGGCGCACCATGGAAAAAAGCTGTGGCAGCTCATGATACTCTGCTGTTTAATCTTAAAAAAGATCCCGGTGAAAAAGAAAATCTTTTTAAACAATATCCCGATACTGCGGGAATGTTATTAAAAGAAATGATTGATATGGAAAGATCCATGGGTGAGTTTGCACCATCTCTTATTGTTAATTCTCCGGCCGATAATAGTCATTATGAATATTTGAAAAGCCTGAATAATTAAGGGACACCATTTCGTTAAGGGTATAATATTATTATTAATCTATTTCTTTTTTCACTAATTTAAACAGTGATAATTTATTAATCCCGGAATTATGAAAAACTTTTTAGCCTTTATATTCTTAGTATTTTTTTCCAACATATTATCAGGGCAGTTTGATTTTGCAAATACCATTTATCTGTATGGTACTATGCCAAATAATGTTGGTGAGAATGATCTTAACATCGCTTACGGTAACTGGAAAGAAGATTTTCTTGAATCTTGTTCAGAAGGCCGGCTTCGTGTTAAATTCGACGATCCTGCATTTACTGTTTCAGAGGGAATTGCTTACGGATTATTACTTTCTGCATATGCCAATGACCAGGGAGTTTTTGACAGTCTGTGGGCATACTACGAATACTTCATGAATGACAACGGTGTTATGAACTGGAAAATTGAAGGTTGCGACGATATTGTCGGATTTAATGGTGCTACCGATGCCGAGCTTGATGCAACAGTTGCACTGATGGTGGCAGAACTGCGGTGGGGAAATGATGGCAACGTAGATTATGGAAGTGAAGCCGATTCACTTATAACAGCCATCCAGGAATATGAAGTTGAAGACGGAACATACGTACTCAAACCGGGAGATGCCTGGGGAGGTGCGAATACCACAAATCCTTCGTATTTTGCTACCGGGTATTTCAGAGCTTACGGGGATTATACAGGCAACAATGATTTCTGGAATAATGTTGCCGACACCTCATACGCTGTCATCGACAATAATCTGACAGTCAATGAGGCTGTTTACAACCTTGTATCTGACTGGTGCAGTGCCGATGGCAGTTACTCTGCAGAGGTTTCAGGATGGGCATACGATCAAGGCAGGTCTTATTATTATGATGCTGCTAGAACACCCTGGAGAATAGCAGTAGACTACCTCTGGTACGGGAATAGTGATGCTCTTGCATATACAAATAAATGTGACAGTTTTGTAATGGAACAGGGAGGAATCAGCCAGGTCTATCCCGGATATCATCAGGATGGTACTGCCATAAACACAGGTTATAAAGATGTTGTGTTCACAGGAGCTTTTGCAGTAGCATCAATGGCATCAGGAGACCAGACAACAATTAACCAGGGATATACACAGGTAAAGAGTATGGTATCAAGTGCATATTTTGGCGCAACTCTTAGAGTATTATATATGTTTATAATGACAGGTAACGGATTTAATCCGACGCAGGAAGATGTTCTGTCAGACAACAGTTTTTCAGAATTTTCACCTTCAGTTATCATATATCCAAATCCCGCATCTGATAACATCACTATTGAAATTACTGAAGGAATTAACAATGGTTTGTTACAAATTATTGATATGGAAGGTAAAATTATCGATACTTTTCATATTAAAAGGTCAGTAACACAAATACCTGTCGGAAACCTGTCTAAAGGAGTTTACTGTCTGGTATATTCAAAGAGAAATGGCACTTATACTGAAAAGATAATTATTGAATAGGAATATTTGATTTATGGGATTCTGCTTATTGATTAAAACCGGGAGATTTTAATCAACGGGATCTTTCTGAATAAGTTTAAAAGTACACTTTGTGTCTTCAAGCATTTCAAGACCCAGATCTCTCATATCGATATCACCGTGGCGGTAAAACCATTTAATCTGAACTCCGGACTGATTTTTTCTGATATTGATTAATGCATCTATTATACGCATAACCATATTCGATGAGGCAGTATTTAAATAATCAAAGTCAAACTCAAAATTCATCTCCGGATTCGGATCCTCTGCATATTCACGCAACCAGTCAAGGACGGGTGTATAAACTTCCAGAACATTTTCAGGTAAGGAACAACCGCGAATACGATAAATCCCAAATTCTTTATCTAAATAAATGTATGGTCTGTCATTATCACCATCAATAACGAGTTTTTCCATCAGATTAATTTTTTATTAAGATATACAAAATTTAACAGAGGTTCAAATTTGGACAAAATTAATGATTACCCAATGTCTTAACAAAAAACCAAAAACTGATTCATCAATGCATTGTTTAAAAACCGTTTCCAAATTAAAACCTTTTTCTATTTAAATAATTATTACTTTGTTAGTAAGTTTTAACTGTCACTGTTCCCGGCTTTATCGTGTTCAACCCAAATGAGCAAGGAGACATCAAAGCCAAAGCTTTCTGCTGTTTTAAGGTAATTCTGTTTAACATCTTCCGGTATTTCAGTTTCACGGGAAAGTATCCAAAGATATTTTAGTTTGTCTCCTGTAACGAGAGCATATTTGTACTCATCGTCCAGGGCAATTACATTATATCCGGAATAGAAGGGTCCAAAAAATGATACCTTAAGCATGGCCACATTCTGATCACCTGCAAACTTAGCTTTACCGGCGGCATACTTCCATTGTTTTGTTTCATAATTAAACCCTCGATTTTCAACTTTAATACTACCATCATCATTGACAGAATAGTCTGCTGTAGTATTATTTAAGTTTCGTTCAAACCGAAAATCTATTCTTGCAATTTCATACCATTTACCTAAATATTTTTCTTTATAAAAAGGGCTAACTGCAGTAACACCTTTTGGGATGGTTGAACATGAGTTAAACATAATAATACTAATTATCGCCGGAGTAATAATTCCAATTAATTTTTTTGGTTTCATAGTATATGTTTTAATAAAATTAACTCAATTAATTATAAAACAGAAATCCGCTCAAGAATGAGCGGATTTTCGTATCATTTTAATAAAAGTTAAAAAACCAAAGTAACTATAAGCATTTATTTCTTTTTCTCCCAGAGTTTTTCCATTTCCTCAAGTGTCTTTCCCTTTGTTTCCGGAACCATTCTCCATACGAAGATGAAAGACAGAATGCTCATCAGACCATAAAAGCTATATGTCATTCCTCCGCTAAATTCCATCATAGCCGGATAAGTAGATGAAATAAAATAATTGGCAGCCCATTGCGCAGCAACTGCTATAGCGACCGCTCTTCCCCTTATTTTATTAGGAAATATCTCTGAAATGAGTACCCAGCAGATTGGCCCCCATGACATCATGAACGATGCCGTATAAATAATGATAAAGACCAATGTACTTATCCCGATTACATTCATAAATGAAAGAGCACCTATTGCAAACATGCCAATAGCCATACCTACAGATCCAACCATCAGCAACGGTTTACGTCCCCAGCGGTCAACAGTCAGGATTGCAACAACTGTAAACACTACGTTCACAACACCCATAATTACAGTTTGCAGCATTGAAGCATCTTTTGCCGAACCCATACTTTCAAAAATACGCGGTGCGTAGTATAATGCAACATTAATACCCACAAACTGCTGAAAAACAGAAAGAAGTATACCAATGATAATCACAATCTTTCCATATGAAAAGATTTTTGCCGAGTGATGTTCAATTGTCTCCTTAATTTCTGCTAAAATGGTTTTTGCTCGTTGTACTCCGTTAATTTTTGTCAAAATCTTTAAAGCTCTTTCATCTTTTTGAGTTAACGAAAGATATCTTGGTGTTTCCGGGACAAACAGCAAGAGTATTCCGAATAAGCCTGCCGGAATTGCCTCGGAAAGAAACATTCTCCTCCATCCAATATCGTTGATCCAGTCAAGACTTTGTCCGTTAGCAATTCCCCAGTTAACAAAGTAAACCACCAGCATACCAAATATGATTGCGAACTGGTTTAATGATACCAGTCTTCCTCGTATATTTTCAGGAGATATTTCTCCGATGTACATTGGGCATACTGCAGAGGCCAGACCAACACCGATTCCACCTATTATACGATAAAAATTAAAGGTTAAAAGCAACCCGATCGTCGGTTCACCTTTTGTGAAAAACACGAATTCCGGATTACCGGATCCTAAGGCGGAAAGAAAGAATAAGACTGCAGCAATCTGCAATGTTTTTTTTCTTCCGAATTTCGATGCGATTATACCTGAAATAACCCCACCGATAATACAACCGATTAAAGCACTTGAGGTTGTTGCTCCGTGAATCCAGGTACTCAATCCAAGACTATTTATAAGATATACCTGGATCGATTTTTCGGCGCCTGAAATAACAGCAGTATCATAACCAAAAAGAAGTCCGCCAAGGGTAGCTACAAGGGTCAGACTATAAATGTAAATTTTGCTACCGGAATCATGTAATTTATTCATCGTTGTAAATTAAATATGCATATTAATTAATGCCTCATACCATTCCTGTTTTCCGCTGATAAGTTGCGGATTACCTTTCTCAATGGCAATATTTCTCAGATCTTCCAAAGTAAGTTTACCTTTTTCGAAATCGGCACCTGCACCGGAGTTAAAAGAAACATAACGTTGCGCACGTTTATTTGTATAATCAGAATTCTCCAGAATTTCATTAGCTGCAATCAGTGCTCTGGCAAAAGCATCCATACCTGCAATATGTGCAATAAAAATGTCTTCGTTATCGGTAGAGTTCCTTCTTATTTTAGCATCGAAATTGATTCCACCGCCTTTAAATCCGCCGGCTTCGAGTATTACCAGCATTGCCTCAACCAATTCATAAACATTGATCGGAAACTGATCTGTATCCCAGCCATTCTGATAATCGCCACGATTGGCATCAATACTGCCTAACAAACCATGATTGGCTGCAACCTGCAGCTCATGTTGAAATGTATGTCCGGCCAAAGTCGCATGATTTACTTCAATATTCAATTTAAAGTCCTTTTCAAGTTCGTATTCCTTAAGGAATCCAATCACAGTTGCCGAATCAAAATCGTATTGGTGCTTGGTTGGTTCCATGGGTTTTGGTTCAATAAAGAAGTTACCTTTAAATCCTTTGCTTCGTGCATAATCGCGTGCCATACCCAGGAACCGGCCCAGGTGATCAAGTTCACGTTTCATGTTTGTATTCAGTAAAGACATATATCCTTCTCTGCCACCCCAAAAAACGTAATTCTCACCACCAAGTTTTATTGTGGCATCCAGTGCATTTTTCACCTGCGTGGCAGCTCTGCATAATATATTAAAATCGGGGTTGGTCGCTGCACCATTCATATACCTTTTATGCGAGAAAACGTTGGCAGTTCCCCATAATAATTTAACACCGGACGCCTGCTGTTTTTCTTTTGCATAATCAACAATTGTATTAAGCCTGTCTTCATAAACAGAAATCGAATCATCGTCTTCTATAAGATCAATGTCATGAAAACAGTAGTAAGGTACGCTAAGCTTGGTAAAAAATTCAAAAGCGGCATCCATTTTAGCTTTAGCCTTAGAAACGGGGTCATTACCTTCATTCCACGCCATCGGTCGTGTACCCTCACCGAAAGGATCTCCTCCATCCCCACAGAACGAATGCCAGTAAGCCACAGCAAACCTGAAATGTTCTTTCATGGTCTTACTGCCTACTTTTTTGTTTTCATCGTAGTACCGAAATGCCAGTGGATTTTTTGATTCCACCCCTTCGAACTTAATCTTTCCGATTCCCGGAAAATATTCTTTATCTCCTGCAAGATATTCCATATCTGAATAGTTTATTGTTTATAATTTATATCCTTACTTATTAAAAAATCACTATGATTTAATAGCATACTGATTCAATGTTTCCTTCCAGATTTCATATGCATTTTTATATTCATTATATTTTTTTTCATCCGGATAAACTGTATCTATCTTTTTCAGATTCATAAACGCCTCTGAAAAGCTTTTAAAAACTCCTGCTCCGATACCACTTCCCAAAGCCGCTCCTTTTGAACCGTCGGTATCATATAATTCAATTTCTGCCTGAGTAATACCTGCAAGAGTTTCTCTAAAAACCGGGCTTAAAAACATATTAGCATTACCCGCCCTTATTACAGACGGCTTTATTCCCATATTCTCCATTATCTCAATACCGTACTGAAAAGAAAATACAATGCCTTCCTGTACAGCCCTGTACAAATGTCCATGATCATGTATATTGAAATTAAGACCATGAGCTGAGGCCCCAATATCTTTGTTTTGTAATAATCGTTCTGCACCGTTCCCAAAAGGGATAATTTTCAGATTTTCACTTCCAACAGGTACCTTAGCGGCCAGCTCATTCATGATTTCATAGTTCATTTCCTTACCTGAAATTCGTCTTATCCATGAATTTAGTATTCCTGTACCGTTAACACATAGTAAAACTCCAAGATGAGGTTCCTCTACGCTATAATTTACATGCGCAAATGAATTTACCCGCGACTGAGGGTCATACCTGATCTCTGAGCTAATTCCATAAATTACACCTGAAGTCCCGGCTGAAGCTGCTATTTCGCTCGGGTTCAAAACATTCAGGGAAAGTGCATTATTTGGCTGGTCTCCTGCCCTGTATGCAACTGCTGTCTTTTCAGAAAGCCCCAGTTCAGCAGCTGTTTTTGTCGTGAGGTTACCCTGGTTTGAAAATACCGGGACTATATTACATAAAAGACCCGGATCAATATTGTAATGATTTAACAGCTTCTTTGCTATACTTCCTTCTTTGAAATCCCACATTATTCCTTCCGAAAGCCCTGTTTGAGTGGTATATTTATTTCCTGTCAGCCGGTAAGCAATGTAATCGCCCGGCAGCATAATCTTATCTATCTTTCTGAACAGCTCAGGTTCATTTTCAGAAACCCATTTAAGCTTTGATGCTGTGAAATTTCCCGGTGAGTTCAGGAAATGATCCAAACACACATTTTTACCTATCTCAGAAAAGGCGAGTTCACCTATTTCCACTGCACGGCTATCACACCAGATAATAGATGGCCTGATCACATTTCCTGATTTATCAATACACACCAAACCATGCATTTGGTAAGATATCCCTATTGAGACAATATCATCCTTATCAATTCCCGATTCTATCAGCACATTGTGAGTAGCAATTTTCAATTGTTCCCACCATAATTCCGGGTCCTGCTCCGCCCAACCGGCTTTTAATGCTGTTATTTTCATTTCTTCCCTGGGTTGAAAATCAGATGCTACTGAATTACCGTTTTCAGCATCAACCAGGTTTACCTTAATTGAAGAGCTTCCTATATCAAATCCAAGTAAATACATGAATAATAAGTTGTATTAAATAATAAACAAAGTGTTCTTATTAATAAATTTTTCATATTCATCACGGTTAAAACTATGCAGTTTAGCCGGCTTATTCGATAGACCCTTCTGCCATTCATTCAGAGGTTCTATGTATTTTAAACTTATAGCGCGTTTGCGGAAATTTCTGTTATCCATTTTAACTCCCAGAACAACCTCATAAAGTTGCTGAAGTTGATTTAGTGTAAACTTTTCAGGTAACAGGTTAAAACCAATTGGCTGACTGATAAGCTCGTTTCGCAATGTCTTAATGCCTTCCTCAAGTATTTTATTATGGTCGAACATTAAGTCAGGGACCTCCGTAGCTGAGTACCATTTTGCATTAAAACTTTCCGATAATTTCGTTGTTTTGCTGTCATCCAGCCTGATAAGCGAATAATATGCAACCGTTATTACACGCTGGATTTCAACATTTGTTTGATTTTTTAACCATGTTACATCCTCTTCATCGCTCAGTCGGCCCGGAGAATCAAAAATACCGAACTGCTTAAGATATATATTATCAAGACCTGTATACTTTTGAAGCACTCTATGTGCTGACTGATGTAACTCTTCAAACCTGATTATTAAACTTCCGGGTAGTTTAATTTTATTTTTATCCGGTTTGACATCCTCAACCGAATCACGATTTATTAGCAGTATTTTCAGCTCGTTTAAATCGAAACCAAATACAACACAGTCAACAGATATATGAGGATTAAACCTTGTTTTCAATGCAGAAATTTTCGATAAATATATGAATTATATCCAATAATAGCAGGATAAACGTATTTTTTACGTTTATAAATTTTCAATTTACATCGGTATCCCTCAATTAAGGATAAATTGTTTATTTATAAAAAAAAAGACTGTTTTAACATTTATTTTTGGATTTTAAATGAAAGATAGGTTACTTCATTTCTGAATTTTTTTTTATTTAAATGAGTGCTGTTCAATACATCAATACAACAATGTCTGAAACAACAATTGTCCTTCCCCCTGCAAATATTTCCGGTTCTGTTACTGTAGAGAAAGCTCTTTATAACAGACGTTCAAGAAGAAATATTATCAGCTCAAAAATTGGAATTGAGGAAGTTTCACAAATCTTATGGGCAGCTTATGGTATTACCGAGCCCAAAGATGAGTATAATCGTACCACAGTCAGATTAAAAACAACACCATCAGCAGGAACTATATATCCACTTAAAATTTATCTGGTTGCCGGATTAGTGGATGGTTTAAAAGCAGGAATTTATAGTTACAGACCTGTTGACCATTCTATCATCTTGTTAAAAGAAGGCGATTACAGAAAAGAACTTAGCAAATATTCGATGAACCATACGGCTCTGGAAGATGCCCCTTTTAGTCTTATCTATACCACTGAATTTGAACACGTAAAAAATCGTCATCATCTAAAAAGTAAAAGTAAATATGCGTTCATTGAAGTCGGGCACTCTTCTCAGAATGTCCATCTACAAGCTGAATCACTTCATTTAGCAACGTTTGCCATAGCTGCATTTGAAGAAAAAAAAATAAAACAGTTGATAGAATTGAATAAAGAACAATTCCCGTTATATATAATGCCTGTTGGGAAGTATAATAAATCTGAAGACTAGAAAAATAATAAGCACTTGACATAGGGTTGTTTATGGTTGTATATTTGGACTGAATTTCAGGGATTTTCAAGTTATTACTAATTCAATCAAGTCATGGGCGCAAAATTAAGTGAAATCAAATTCACCCTAAGCTGTTTTTGGTTAACAGGAGTGTTGTTAAAAACTATAATCTTATTAAGTATTTTGACGGCGAAAACGAGTCCGGCCATAGCTCAGGACTTAAATATCGACTGCCATGAATATCTTAATTCTCTGCAAAAGCCTCCATCTGATTATTACGAGGTAAATAATAAGGCAGTAAAATATGTTAGAATATTATACCTGGTGCCAGCAGACAGCTCTGTAAAACCTGAATATGCGCTTAGTTTAAAGAATGCAGTAGTGCATTTGCAGCAGTGGTATAAAGAGCAGCTGTATGGGAAAAAAACATTCAATCTGTTACCGGATCCGATTATTGAAATTTATCAAACCCAACATAATGCGGAATGGTATTCTACCAACTCCAACGGTAGTTATTGGATGTGGTTCTGGAATAATGTTACCGATGATGCATTTAAACTGACCGGAGGCAGATTCTGGGATCCAAATAATATCTGGGTTATTTATATTGATGCTTTTAATGCATGCGGACAGTGTGGTGGATGTGGAGGTTTAGGGACTGCTGTAATATCTGCAAACGATTTAAGAGGTTTAACGGGCCAGCCATGGATGCCAATATGCCCGGGTGAAGGAAGAGAATATACACCATGTCGTTACGCAGGAGGCCTGGGGCATGAACTGGGTCATGCTTTCGGACTTCCGCATCCTCCGGGTTGCGAAGAGGGTTTACCGGGTTGTGACAGGAACTCTATAATGTGGTTTGGTTACATTACATACCCGAATACATACTTCTCTGAAAATGAAAAAGCAACACTAATAAACAGTCCGTTCATTAATAAAATTAAATTACGAGAATGTTATTACGACTGTGCTGATCTTTTACACAATTATTTCTATAAAGAAGAAATTGATCTTGACATTTGTGAAGGTGAAAGTTACTTTGCAGAAAGACAGTGGCAAACCAAGACAGGTACATACTACGATACATTGCAAACCATTTATGGTTGCGACAGTATAATAATTACTCACCTTACTGTTCATGATACATATGAGTCAACAGCTAATGCTGAAATCTGTGGTGGTGAAAGTTACTTTGCAGATGAAGAATGGCAAGCCGAGGCAGGTACTTATTATGACTCATTAATGACTGTTTATGGTTGCGACAGTGTTATTATTACAAACCTGAGTGTTCATGAAAAAATTGAAA
>JAFGIP010000116.1 GCA_016929525.1 Bacteroidales bacterium | reverse complement strand
GATTGGCCAACCATTTTAAATCAATTAACAATTATATTTGAAAATAGAATTTAAAGGGATGACACACTTAAATGAACACTCCCTAATATAAGTACCTGCTATACTTAATATTAATTGTAACAATCAATAACTGGATAAAAAACATGAACAAAATAATATATAAAACATTAATTGAACTCTTACTTGCTATTGTAAGTGTTACAGCATTGCACAGTCAGGCATTGCTCATACTGGATGAAAAGAGTAAAATGACAATCAGTGGTACATCAACACTTCACGACTGGGATCTTGATGTAAACAAAATACATTTAACAGGGGCAGGCTCTGTTGAAAACGGCAGTCTTAATTCTATAGAATCACTGGCAGTGGTAATACCTGTTAAATCATTAAAAAGCCACAATAATAGTATGGATAAAAATACTTACAAGGCTTTAAAAGAAGGTAACTATCCGAATATAAAATTTGAGCTTATATCCGCAGAAATTTCAAATGGCAGGATAATCGGGAAGGGCAGGTTAACCATAACAGACAAATCCAGAATAATAGACATTGAATCACGTTATACCGGTATAAGTTCAACAGGTATACAGATCAAGGGAGAAGAAAAAATTAATATGACTGATTATAATATCGAACCGCCGGAAGTTTTGTTTGGCTCAATAGTCACAGGTGAAGATGTTATTGTTCAATATGATTTATATATAGAATTCAAATATTCGTCAAATCTTGTAAATTATGAAAACTAAAATTAAAACAATTCTACTCTTTCTTATAACAGTAAGTATCATTAAAGGAGAATTAAAAGCTCAAAATAATCTTCAATACTTACGTCCTTCCGGTAAAGACGGATTAAATGTTTTTGAAGATCCAAAGGCAGATACCATTCTGTATGAAAGATTTAAAGTTCGTATTGGAGCTGATTTTGCTTTACAATTTCAAGCCATTAACCATACAACGGGAAGTGTGAATGATACACTGGTAGAGTTAGGCAACAACTTTAATTTACCAACAGCAAACCTGAACCTTGATGTTCAGCTGGCCGATGGATTAAGAGTGCATATCCGTACATACCTTTCATCACGGCATCATAATGAAGCATGGGTTAAAGGAGGACATGTTCAGGTTGATAAACTGGACTTTATTAGCAAAGGATTTCTGGAAAATGTAATGAAGTATATATCCATCAGAGCAGGTTTGGATGAAATAAACTATGGTGATGCACATTTCCGAAGGACGGACAATGCCCGCGCAATTTATAATCCATTTGCAGGCAACTACATTATGGATGCTTTTTCAACAGAAGCTTTTAGTGAATTATATTTTCAGGGTAAAGGATTAATCGGAATGTTGGCAATATCAAATGGTAAGCTCAACCAAAGCGTTGTTAAAGCCCCGGGAACAGATTATAAGCCTTCATTCTATGGTAAACTTGGGTATGACAATAATTTTACTAATGATTTCAGATTTCGATTAACCGGGTCATGGTACATAAATAATGCAGATACTCGCAAATATATTTACGGAGGAGATCGGGGCGGATCTCGTTACTATAATGTTATGGAAACTACAAATGATGAAAGTGACTTTAGTGGCCGGTTTAATCCCGGATTTAATCAGCTTACCGCTATCCAGATAAATCCTTTCATCAATTTTAAAGGCCTTGAATTTTTTGGCATAGCTGAATTCGCTAAGGGAGGCAGCGAAGATGACAATGAAGATTTTATACAATTAGCAGGTGAACTTCTTTACAGATTTGGCAGGAATGAAAAATTTTATGTTGGAGGCCGCTATAATCTGGTGACCGGACGTAATACAGAAGATGACCCGACACAGGAAATCAGCAGAATTAATGCAGGTGGTGGTTGGTTTATTACTAATAATGTAGTTGTAAAAATTGAATATTTACAGCAAGCCTATTCGGGTGACGGATGGAGCGGAACTGTTTACGAGGATGGAAAATTCAACGGACTTATGTTTGAAACATCCATTGGCTTTTAGCCTTGTTTAACAAATTTAAACCTATAAGTTTTACTGTAACTAATTAAATATTCGGGATTAAAAAATTTAATCAACCTTTATGGATCAATTCGGTTCTTTTATTCTGACTGAAACCCGGTGATTCATAAATTTATTAAGGAATCGTTTGCGTGAAACATTTTTAATTAACTATTTTGAATTTTGGGCAAGATTGAAACATATTTTAGTTTTCTGTTCACTTTTTATATAAGCATATTCAATGGTATTTCTTCCGATCCTTCCGGGGCAAAATATACTGTAAATGTCAATAACGGCAGCTCACTTATTATAACCGGTTTTACCAATTTCGGAACCTTCAGTTGTAGTTATGATATCAATATTTTGATTGATACACTTGATATTGAGATTACTAAATCGGATAACGGCTGTCTGAATTTTGCCAATCTGCAACTCAATTTACCTGTTTCAAATTTCAGTTGCGGCAATGTCATAATGAATAAGGATTTCCGTAATTTACTTAATTATAAGGAATATCCTGAGATCGAGTGGCAGATTCTATGTATTGACATATCAAACTTAAATAATTGGAACGTCCTCAGGTCAGATACATTACAGGTAAATACTATCATGAAAATTGCCGGAGAAAAACAGGAATATTGGATTGCCGTAAAAGTTAATAAGCAAGATGACCGACTTTCATTCTCAGGCAATTTACCAGTTAATATCCGGGATTTTAAGCTGGAACCTCCACATAAAGTCTTTGGGTTGGTTAATGTTTACCCTACAATAAACATTGGTTTTTCAATAAAAGTTAACATTTTATAAATCTTTCGGAAGACAATTCTTTAATAAAGTAAGCCCTTTATATATAACTTCTTCTTTAGTCAAACTGCTAAAAGATATTATTTGAATTCTGATTTGTAAAATGTTACATTCCCGGTTCATCATACCTGAAACGCAACGCCAAACCAAATTCCGTGTAGAAGCTGTTTTTTAATTCTCCCTGTATATACTCCGAATCTTCAATAAGTTCATCATCTTCTGAATAATGCTCATATTTGTGGAAAAGTCGCATACCGGGTTTGAGGTATATCACAACGTTTTTTGTAACATATACATCCAGAAAAAGGTGTGGTTCAGTTAAAAATGTGAGTTTATTTTTCCCAAGCTGACTGATAAAAGAATTCTCATATTCCGAAGCTCCAAGTCTGAAAGTTTCACCGCTCAGCTCAACTTCTATTCCTGTATAAATTCTCTTACCTACCCTTTGCTCAAAAATCAGGTATGCAGGCAGTAAAGCAGCAAAATAGGATTTTCCGGAAATAGTCCAGTCAAGACCAAACAAAGGCATGACAAAAGGTCCGTAAGTATCCTGGTTATATATCAAACCAAATTGCCAGAAGAAATTTTCTTTGCGTTCTTTAAACATCAGTAACATACCACCGATTTGAAAATGCCTGCCGGATATATACTTAAAATCCGAATTTAATTTAGGGTTAATATCGATATAAGATGACCATTTCGAGCTACCCCATTTGAAGTATGCGAAAAGTGGAATTTTCAATGTATTCAGCTCAATACTCTTTAAAAGCGGATCATCTGATTTAAGCGAAAATCTTTTATACTGTGCTTTTAAACCAATAATATTTTCGTTATCGAACACATACGGGAGAGCTAGCTCAAGCCTGTGTTCAGAGAAAGAAACATCTTCATCGCTGTTGTTTATGGAGTTTACCGGAATGTAGTATAATCTCCCATTGAAAACATTGATAAAATTCTGGGCTTTTATGCATAAGTTAATTAACAGAAAAAATAATATTAAAGTCGTGACCCTTATTTTTATTATCATCTGTTTTACCATGTTTTTAAATATTATTATTGAAGAAGTATAAATCTGATTCAATTGATTTTAATTTATCAAAATACAATTATTGTTTTACCATCGAAATATATTTTCTTTCTTGCCTGTAAATCATTTAAACTCTGAATAAAGGATTTTTGGTTAATCCCCAGGTAATTTGATATCTCTGATCGCGACATTCCCAAAGAAAACCTGGGTGAGTTATAAACCTTATCAGATAAAAACCTCAGATAGTTATACACCCTATCGTCAATATCTTGTTTCAATTCATTAGCGCGCTGGTTGTATTTCAATATATCTTTCCATTTAAGAGGATTTAAAACCTGTAACAATTCATTGTCATTTATAACGAGGTTTTGTTTTAATCTTCCGAGATTAATTACATAAGTCCTAGTATAATCTGCTGCTACTGCAGTTGAACTATAATACTTATTCTCCAGTACTTCACTTGCACATATAAAATCACCCTTGGTGTATAATACTGAAATATTCTTTGTATAACCTCCTCCATCCATAACCATTACCAATCCGCTTTCAATGTAAGTTAAACTTGCAATCGGCATACTTTTCTTAAATATTATTTCTCCTATTTCATAATCTATATTCCTTGCACTGGCCAAAACAGCCGAATTGCTAAACAAAGCCTGATGGTAATTATCGACATATTTATCTGTTAACTGCCTGTTGCGTACTTCCATTTTATAATAAAGCACTTAAAATATTTAAGATACGAAAAAGTAGCTGCCAAAAAGAATTAAATAAAATGATCTTCATCACCGGTAGATCATATAAGCATCCAAGAAATATGAATACATGACTAAAATAATTTAGGTCAAGTGTCTATGAATTCTATAACCTATAGTTATGAATCAAATATAAATCGGGAACTAAAGTGCATTTATAAGTTGTTACTACCGGATTCACATAATATAAAATTTTAATCCCCGGCCTGAACAATAATTTTTATGTTGGCACGTTTATTGACGGGCTTCCCCGAAGTTTAAAACAATGAAATCCAGGTATTACATACTAACAATATTGCTTGTTTTAACAATCTCGATTGTTACATCAGCAGGAAATTCATTGTTTCCGATTCCGGATAACAGAGGAGTAAGTTTTATTTTATTTCCTAATCCTGTTATTGAAGGAACCTTTACAGTTGAAGCTGAAACCAATATTGAAAAAATAGAAATTGTTAGTATACTGGGACAACTAATTTTATCGGAAGAGCCGGAGCCGTCCAAAAATAGCGTGCGACTGAACATAAAGGATTTTAAATCCGGCATTTATCTTGTAAAGATTAGTTTTACCGATAAATCGACCGCCACCAAAAAAGTTTGGGTTAAGTAAAAGGTCAGATGGTTAGGGTTAGCAAAAGAGGGATGTTTCTATCCCTCTTTTCTATTTCTGATCATTTTTGCTTCTTATTTTAAGAGCCCAGTATATAAAAGGTGTATCGGCTACCGCAACTATCCATTTTAAGATATATGTTGTCAGGAATATTTCAAAAAGAACATTCAATTCATATTTACCATAAAACGCTATCAAAGTAAAAATCAAACTATCAAGTAACTGTGAAACCATAGTGCTTAAGTTATTCCTTAACCAGATAAAGCGTCTTGACGGAAATTTATTCTTCCAGAAATGATATGCCCATACATCGTGACGTTGTGATACCAGATATGCAGTAAGGCTGGCCACTACAATTCTAGGCATTAAGGAAAATATTGTGTTCAAGCTTTTGTATGTAACTTGTGAAAAATCGTCCCCTTCAAGCGGTTTAAAAAGCAGGGCAATATTCATAAGGACCGTCATTATTATCAAACTAAAGAAACCAATCCATACTGCACGGTTTGCTTCCTTTCTGCCATATATTTCACTCAGTATATCTGTAACCAAAAATGAACTTGCATAGACAATATTGCCCAATGTTGCCACCATACCAAATAATTCTATTGTTTGTATTACCTGTATATTGGCTACGATTGTTGCAACTGGTATCCAGATAAACAAACCGTTTTTACCAAAGAATTTATATGCAAGAAGTACGAATATGAAATTAGACAGCAGAAGAATAAACCAGTATATTTCGTTCATATCAGATCAATTTGGATTTTGGGCAACAAAAGTAGTATAAACTCCTATGTGGGCAAATTTTAAGAATAGTGAAACTAATCGTAACAATAAATTCTGTTTTTTTTAAAACGCCGCCATCAACAAGTCAATATCTTTGGACGGAATATCAAATCGGTTTCCGATATAATCGTTAGTTAATATTCCGTTATAGATATAAACTCCCTGCCGCACACCAACATTTTCTTTTAGAAGTGGTTTAATTCCTCCGCAATTTCCAAGTTCAACAATAATTGGAGATATAATGTTACTTATTGCAATAGATGCTGTTCGGGCAACCCTTGAAGTTATATTTGGTACACTGTAATGAATAACATCGTGCCGTGTATAAACAGGTTCAATAAGAGAACGACACTCTGCTGTTTCAATACATCCTCCCTGGTCGATACTCAGGTCAATTATAACTGATCCCTTTTTCATGCTTTTAACCATATCTTCTGTTATAAAGAACCTTGGGCCGGAATAAAAATAAGGCATACACCCTATCAAAACATCAGCCGATTTTAGAGTACGCATCAGAACCTGTGGGTGGAAAATTGAGGTATGCAGCCTGGTTCCAACATTACGCTGTAGTTCTTCAAGTTTTTGTACCGATGTGTCGAATACTTTAACAAAAGCTCCTAATGCCAAAGCTGCACGAGATGCAAATTCTGCTGCTGTCCCTGCTCCGATAAGGATAACTTCGGTCGGCGTAATACCTGATATTCCTCCCAGGATTATACCTTTACCTCCCTGATTATTACTCAATAATTCGGCGGCGATCATAATTGCCACACTCCCCGATAATGAACTCATTGACTGAAGAACCGGATAACAACCATAACTGTTTTTAATGTATTCATAAGCTATAGTTGTAACTTTTCGGTCCATTATATTTTTTACGTAGTTGTTGCTCTGCTGATTTATATGCAATGAAGAAAAAATAACCTGATGTCCTTTAAGACTTTCTATCTCTTCTTCCTCTAATGGAGCAACTTTAAGGATAATTTCGGCTGTAAGGACCTGTTTTCTTGTATCGATAATGAATCCACCTCGTTCGCTATAATCTCTATCACTATAATTTGCTCCTTCACCCGCACCTTTCTCAATAATGACATCATGTCCATTATTAACCAGTATTTCTACAGCTTCGGGGGTTAAAGACACCCTTTTTTCAAGTTTATGATTTTCCCGGGGTATACCGATGACCAGTTTTTTTTGTTTTTTCCCAATTTCAAGCATCTCCTCCTGTGGCATCAAACCTGTATACATAAAGGGTGTAGATGCATCGGGTTTCTGATCTACCATGGTTTCTGAAATTAAATTACAGGATATAAATCCCATTTACTGAAAATCTCAATTAACCAAATATACTGAAGGATTTTTGTTGTTGCACGAAATATATTATAAAACATTGTTCAAACGGCAAATGTTAACACTCTTTTACCACCTTTTATTTCCTTAATTTTTACTTTTAAGAAGTCGTCGATGAGTTCATTTGCTTTCTCCGGCCATTCAATAAAACAATATCCACTATCGGAAAGATATTCATGAAAACCAATATCGAAAAGCTCAGTGGGTGATTTTATCCTGTAGAAATCAAAATGATAAATGGGTTCACCTGAATTTGCTGAGTATTCATTAATAATAGCAAATGTAGGGCTGCTAACCAGGTCTTCTGTACCAATCACATTGCATAGTGCTTTTATAAAGGTAGTTTTACCCGCCCCCATAGCTCCATAAAATGCAAAGTGCTTATTTTTTCCGACAAGTGCAAGAAACTGTTTTGCAGTACGTTCAATATCCTCTTCAATATAAACCAGCCTTAAATTCTTCATTTAAAAAATCTCCTATCCTCCTATTTTGAAAATTAAAGGTTAAAATCCTTTTGGTACCATTGTAACAAGTGGCAAAATCATTTCTCCCATTGAAATTCCCCCATGTTGATAAGTATTTGAATAATATTTTACATAATAATTAAAATTATTTGGGTAGGCAAGAAAATCATTATTAAATGCAAAAATATATTTGGAACTTACAGACGGTTTTGGAAGATAAGCTTTTGCAGGATCGGCCACTTCAAAAACTTCTTTTGGATTATATGATAAGTTTCTTCCTGTTTTATAGCGGAGGTTTTTAGATGTGTCTTTGTCTCCTACTACTTTAACCGGACTGCTCACACGAATTGTACCATGATCAGTGGTTAGTATTACTTTAATATTTTGTTCAGACAGTTTACGCAGCAACTCATTTAATTTTGAATGTTGAAACCAAGACAGTGTAAGTGAACGGTATGCTGAATCATTTACAGCAAGTTCACGTATCATTTCCATATCGGTATTTGCATGTGAAAGCATATCAACAAAATTATAAACGAGAACTATCAAATCATTTTGTAAAATATTGCTGAGTTTATCAATTATTTTAGAACCCATCCTACTGTTATAAATTTTTTCGTAGTACAGTTTAGCTTTAACCCCTGAACGCAGCAATTGTGCCTGAAGCAGTTCTTCCTCATGTTCATTCTTCCCTCCTTCTTCATAATCGTTCAGCCAAAGTTTTGGATGTAATTTCTCAATACTGAGCGGCATTAATCCTGAAAATATCGAGTTCCTGGCATACTGAGTTGAAGTAGGTAATATACTGCAGTAAGGTTTTTCTTCATCAGTATTATAATATTCATTAACGACAGGTTGCATTGCCCTCCATTGATCGTAACGTAAATTATCAATCAATATGAAGACAATTTTCTCGTTTTTAACCAGCTTTGGTATTACTGACAATTTAAAAATGCCGGGAGATAACAATGGTTTGTCAACTGTCTTTGTATCTAACCATTTTAAATAATTACTCCGTACAAATTTAGCAAATTCCGTTTCAGCTTCCGTTTTCTGCATCTGAAGTATATCATTCATCCCGCTATCCTGTGAAACATCAAATTCCAGTTCCCAGAAAATCAATTTTTTATAAATTTCAACCCAGTCGTTGAAACAATTTGCAGTACCCAGTTGCTGACCAATTTTATTAAATTCCGACTGGTATGCAGATGTTGTTTTTGAGGTTATAAGTTTTTTGTTATCAATATTCTTTTTTATTGAAAGTAGTATTTGGTTCGGATTAACCGGTTTTATTAAATAATCGGCTATTTTGGAACCAATAGCGGCATCCATAAAATCCTCTTCTTCGCTTTTGGTAATCATCACCACCGGAATGCCCGGTTTAAGTTCCATTATTTTATTTAATGTTTCAAGACCACTAAGGCCAGGCATATTCTCATCGAGGAATATCAGATCATAAGTATTTCGTTCAACCAGTTCAATTGCGTCGGCTCCATTGCTTGCTGTGCTTACGGAATAACCCTTGCTTTCAAGAAATAATATGTGTGGTTTTAACAGGTCTATTTCATCATCGGTCCAGAGTATTTGAACTTTCTTCATAAACATTCAATTTTTTTTCGGAATAAAAGTATTGGAAACAGTTACGAAGTTACAATCAATTTTTAATGCTGGTAATTCTCACTGAAGAATAAAATATACTGCTCAGCATTTCCATTCTCAAGTAGTTTTTCGTAATTGATCTGTGATATAATAACCGGCGTTATTTCTTCAATATTGACATCCCGTGATATTGAACTTTCTTCCTTTATCCTTTTTAAATAATTATTTGCCTCATCACCATCATGGAAGCTGCTAACAAGGCATAAATTGTAATCTCCTTTTATATCAACTTTTTTAACATCGAGTTTTAGTTCATCAAAATAATCCAGATTAAATGTAATAATATTAAATACCAGTTGATTATGATTGAATGTGTTTGGAATAACATATGCAAAATAGTGCAGATCATCATTCGATGATATAAATATCTCACGCGCTTCCTCCCTTTGTTGTTCGATAATTAAATCGGGTTCTTTGGTTTGCAGGTAGGTGATTATGATTTTTGCATTCTCTGCAAGATCAGTAGTTGAATATCTTGAAATAAAATCTTGCAGATCTTTTACAAAACTAAGGGTATCTTTAAGTATCCCGCTCGAAACTGTGTACATGTAATCGAATTTTGAATACAGCTCATGATCCGGGTAATCAAGCATTGCTTTTTCAGCATGGTTTATCACTGAAGTATGACGATTCCTTGAAAAGTCTTTATAGGTATCAGCATAGATATTATACACTTTTTGTTCCTGAGCAAGTATTTCCTGAACATAATTAGGATTTGTCATTAATTTGGCAAAATTGCTTTCTGGATACTCAGATATTATTTTCTGCTGATACTTTGCAAGCTTTTGTTTATCTTTTGAATTTTTTGCGACTATATATAATTTATAATATACCTGCAGCTTGTTATCATAATCGGGATAACGCTTTAATAATTCTTCAAAAGTTTCGGCTGCACGATTATAATCTTTAAGTTCATCGGCATAAATGTCCCCCATTCTGTAAAGTGCGTTAGCAATTCTTTTATGGGATTCCGTCTTGGCAGAATCGGTAAAAGGAATATACTGCAAATAATAGTCGGGGGAATGTTTATTGGTAATCAGGTTTTCAGTTTTAGAAGTTCCTTCTTCCAACTCTTCAGATCCTTCTGCTGTTTCAATTTCATCGAAACTTAAAGTGCTTTTATTACTCCTTCTCCAGTTATCTTCGAGTTTTCGGTTACCCCAGATTTCGTTAAATTCTTTTTTACCAAGATTGCTTGCAGTTGGATTATAAAAGTACCATTTATTGCTTTGATCGCTAGCCTGAAACTGTTCTGCTGTAGCCTCTGCTTCAATCCTTCGTTGTTCTCTTTCCTGTTCCCGTATGCGCTCTTCTTCTTCCAACTGCTTTTGTTTTACAATCAGATCTTCGATAAAAAAAGTCAGATCATCTTCCGGCATCGTTGAAAGAGCCAGAACACTGTCTTCAAAAATCACCGTGTTATAATATGTTACAAGATTGTTTAAGCTTACAGACTTAGTAAAGATCAAATCATAACCCGGATAATCTGAACTGATAAATGCAACTGCGCTGTCGTAATACGCCTGTGCGTTCATATAGTCTGGTTGTGCATAATACAGGTCGGCTAATGTAAGACTTGTTTTGGCTTTTTGCCTTGTATTATCTTTACTGGTTGCCATTGACTGTTTATAATATTCGATGGCCTTATTCACAGATTTATCTTTAAAGTATAAATTCCCAAGAGCAAAATAAATTTGATCCAGGTAGTCAATATTCTTATCATCTTTAAGCATCTTTTGAAGTTGCTTTTCAATATCCTTCATTGATCCGGCACCCGACTGATATGAAAGTGCGCGATTTATTTTAGCATTAAAAGCCATTTCATAAGGTGGATTCATGCGTACAACCTTGTCATAATACTCCGAAGCCAAAGCATTATTATTATCCAGAGCATATACCTGTGCAAGCAAATAGGTAAGCCGCGACCGTCGTGATTTTTTCCCTGTTTTTTCAATAGCTTTTATAAGTGGGACAATTGCTTCCTTATATTTTTCCTGTTTAATATAAAAATCAGCCCATGTAGATTCCAATTCGTTTTTCAGACTTTTAGGAAAAGCAATATTTCTACTTAATGAAGAAAGATAATCTTCCGCTTCGCGAAAACGTTCTTCTTCACATGCCAGCCTGGCCAGCCATAATCTGGCCTCAAATACCGTTGCACTTTCATTAAAATTGGATAATATATAATTAAATGTTTCTTTAGCCCTGCCATATTCCATTTTATAGAAATGTGCTTTGCCCATTAATAGGTAAGCATTATCTACCCATTTATTATATTGTTTTTTACTGTAAAATTCTTTTTGTTTCTCACTAAGCTCTTTGTCCGGTTTAACTTCAGGTTTTATCGTAAGAGAATGCATTGATATAAGCTTTGTGGCTTTTTTTATAGCACGGTCCATATCAGGAGCAATGGTTGAAATTGCGTCTTTATCGGTATAAAGAAAAACAGGGATTAATTCAGTAAAGTCGTCTTTATAAGTTTCTTCGAGGGTTAGAATCCCTTTCTTATATGCTTCCCGACCATTGAACAGGATATTATAACGTGATGTAACATGGTGATATGTTCTTGTTATTGCAGTATTTTTTTCTGTAGAACAAGAAACCATCAGAAATGCGAAAACGGATAATAATGTATATCGAAGGAGTTTAATCACCAAAATACCAGTGTAAGATTTTATGATATAACTAAAAAACTTCAAGTATATTTTGTGCAAAAATATATTCTCTTAGCAATTTACAGGAGGTTTATCGGAAAAAATAATCCTTAGGCTGTAAGAATCAGCTTAAATCTGCAGGAAAGTGAGAAATAATCAGAGTAAATGTAATTTTAAAATGAACTTACTATATTGAAACAACCTCTTTAATTTCAGGTACTTCTGCCCTGATCACCTGTTCAATACCGGCTTTAAGTGTTTGCATACTAAACGGACAACCGTCGCATGCACCGGTTAACTTAACCTTAACTACCATGTCATCCGTAACCTCTACAAGTGTTACATCCCCTCCATCAGCAATCAGATAAGGTCTGACAGTTTCTAATGCCTGTTGTATTTTCCCATAAACTTTTTTATCGGCTGTATTTGCCATTTTAATTTTTATTTAAAATCTGAAAAACTTTTCCTTTTTATCTCCACTTTTTTAGTGGGTGCTTGTTGTGTATTTCTTTTAAGAATTTCAATTCTCAAAGCCTCTGCTATATTTTTAAATGTCTCACTGACTTTATCTTTCCTGGTTACGGAAGGTGTTCCGTCATCACCACCTTCTCTTATACTTTGTACAATTGGAATCTGACCAATAAGCGGAATACTTAATTTTTTTGACAGTTCTGCACACCCTCCTTTACCAAAAATAAAATATTTATTATCAGGCAGTTCTTCGGGAGTAAACCACGACATGTTTTCTATGAGCCCTAAAACAGGAACATCGATATTTTCGGTACGAAACATTTTAATCCCCTTTATAGCATCAGCTAATGCTACATCCTGCGGAGTACTAATAATAACCGAACCTGTTACCGGTACAGTTTGAACAAGAGTAAGATGTATATCACTTGTACCCGGAGGCAAATCTACAAAAAGGTAATCAAGTTCTCCCCAATCGGTATCGCCAAGCATCTGCTTTAAAGCATTCGAAGCCATAGGCCCTCTCCATACTGTTGCATCTTCCGGATCAATAAAAAATCCGATAGACAGAATTTTTACTCCATAACTCTCAACCGGAATCAGCATATCTTTCCCGCTGATTTTTTGTACCGTGGGCTTTTCATACTCTACTCCAAACATTTTAGGTATTGAAGGTCCGAAAATATCAGCATCAATCAACCCAACTTTTGCACCTGCATTACCAAAAGCTATTGCCAGGTTAGTCGCTACTGTTGATTTACCAACGCCTCCCTTACCGGAAGCTATTGCAACAATATTTTTTACTCCGGGTAGTATTTCTGCCTGTTCTTTTTTTGGAGTTACCGGTTTTATTGCTGTAATAATATTGATATCTATATTTACGTCATTCCCAAACTTTTCTCTGATCGCAATTTCGCAGGCTCTTTTCAGAGATGATTTTAACGGATCATTAACAGTTGAGAATTTCAGGCTGAATGAAACCGAGTTTTCCTTGACAACTAAGTTCTCTACCAGTCCTAAACTATATATATCTTTCCCTGCTGAAGGATGAACAATAGTTTTTAAAACTTCAATTATATTATTTGCCTCAATTCCCATGTGGTTACTAAAAATTAAGTATGTAAATATAGATAAATTTTATTTAGATTAAATTATAACAAGGGTCCCAGAACTTTGATTTAAAATCGACCACTCTGTCATTATCAACCTTTACTCCTTCACTTTCAAGAAGTTGTTGCATAAGTTCGGAATGTCTGAAATGATGTTTACCGGTTAAAATTCCATTTCTGTTGATTACCCTGTGAGCCGGAATATGTTCATCGAGTGAGTGGCAATTATTCAACGCCCAGCCGACCATTCTCGCAGCACCCGGTGCTCCTATACATCGAGCTATAGCTCCATATGTTGTCACCCTCCCGAAAGGGATGGTTTTTGTAACCTCATACACACGGCTGAAAAAACCTTCTTGATCGTTATTCTTCGGGAGGTTCTTCACATTCTTTTTCTTTTTTCAGTTTAAAGCGAATATAATGTATATTCGACCCTTCTTCCAACCACATTTCTTCATAGAAAGTTTTAACAGACAAGATATCGTTATTGTATTTTGAATTATATAAATCATCGGTCATAAAGTCAACTTCATATTGATTGTATTTAACTAATTTGCAGGTGTATTCGTATAACTCGCGGTTATCTGTTTTAAGGTTTATATAACCATTATCAGTAATGAACTTTCTGTATCTGTTCAGAAATCTGCTTGAGGTAAGTCGCTTCAGTGTTTTTTTAGGCTGAGGATCGGGAAATGTGATCCAAATCTCATCTATTTCATGTTCAGAAAAAAAAGAATCAATAAAATCGATGCGTGTTCTTATGAATCCGGAATTTTCAATGACATTCTCTAATGCAAACTTTGCTCCCTTCCAAATTCTGGCACCTTTGATATCAACTCCGAGAAAGTTTCTGCCGGGATATTTTTTTGCAAGACCAACCGTGTATTCTCCTTTTCCGCAACCAAGTTCCAAAGTTATAGGGTTTTCATTCTTAAAGAACTCCTTATTCCAGTTACCTTTTAGTGAATGATCCTTATTCATAACCTCTCTGAACGATACCTGAATAACGTTCTGAAAAGTTTCCATTTCTGCAAACTTTTGTAATTTTCCTTTAGACACCTGGCTATTTTATTTATGATATTGAACCCTCAGACCTATATCTAAAACATGTTCCAGTTTTTCTTCACGCATTGCATGTTGCAGTGAAATGTTGTAAATACCGCGAATTGGGAAAAGTACATTAACCTTATACGGAACAAGTATTGCATTCACGTCTCCTATACCTTGCCCCATCCAGCGACCAGCCTGATTAGCCAGTATTATTTCAAGTGTATCGCGCTGAACAGTTCCTGAAGGTGAAGTAGTTTGTATAAACAACCATACATTACTGTACATGTAATGTTTTGAATTTCTGAAATGAATCAGCAGATCATACGAGAGGGTTGTATCTGAAATTGTGAAATTGAAATCATATTTTGTATCTGCTTCCCATTCTGAATTTTGCACTTCAACAACCTTTTCAAAAACCCCGTATTTATCGCAGGAAAATACAACTGCGAATATTAACAGATAAAAGGAAATATTAACTGACTTAACCATGCTTTCTTTTATTTCCGGGCTTATATTTTCCTTTATTACCATGCATATTTTTTTGTCTGTCCTCAGCAGAAGGTTTATCCTCAAATCGGGTCAGACTTTCCAAACCGGCTGAATTTTGATATTCAATTACCGATACCATTGAAGATTCTTCAATTCCCATAAGTTTTTCCGGCTTTATTCCATTATTATTCAATTCAATAATTTCTTTCACCTTGTCCACAGGTAAACAAGTTATTGTTTGTCCCTTTTCAGCATCAATGCTATACCACATTAATCTTTTAAAGACATCTGTTTTCTGATGCATCGCGGTCCCCTGTTTTGTTTCCAGCTTAATAGATGTATCTGGAAAATCTTCCTGTTCATCGAGATACACATCAAGTTCATAGTTTAAACAACATTTTAATTTGCTGCACTGGCCCGCCAGCTTTTGCGGATTTAGTGAAACTTCCTGAAACCTTGCTGCGCTTGTTGTAACAGACACAAAATTTGTAATCCACGATGAACAACACAGTTGTCTTCCGCAGGAGCCAATTCCTCCAATACGGCCTGCTTCCTGTCTGGCTCCAATTTGACGCATTTCAATGCGCACTTTAAATTCACCGGCAAGAGCTTTAATCAATTCTCTGAAATCAACCCGTTCATCAGCTATGTAATAAAAAATTGCCTTTGTTTTATCGCCCTGGTATTCCACATCTCCGATTTTCATATCCAGCTTCAGGTCGGCGGCAATCTTTCTTGCCTTAAACATGGTTTTGTCCTCCAAAGTGATTGCTTCTTTCCACTTATCAACATCTGCCTGTTTAGCTTTTCTATATATTTTCTTAAACTCCTGCTCCCTGTAATCGATACCTTCCTCCTGAAGTTTATATAATACAAGTTGTCCCGCAAGACTTACTATACCAATATCGTGTCCGGGAGAAGCCTCTACCGCAACAATGTCTCCCATCTTCAATCTGAGGCCGTTTGAATTCAGATAATATGCTTTACGTGTGTTTTTAAACCGGATTTCTAAAATGTCCAGAAATTCATCAGTATTTGAAATATCCTTTAACCAGTCAAAAGAGGTGAGTTTAGGACAATCTCTGTAACATGTCTCACATTGCGTAACATTTTCATCATGCAAAATAATTTCATCATTCAGCTCAGTATTTTTCTCGTCATCCATAACATTATCCTTTGAATGCAACAAAGCTAAAAAAAAAGCTGTGAATTGTGAATTTAATGAAAGTAAACGGATAATAGCCTGTACTCTATAAATAATAACATTACAGTCCGGTTTAATCTTCCTCCTGCTCTAACTGCTTCTTTGTGGGAATTAGCTTTATTATCCTTATCATTAAATCGAACAGGACGATTTTTGCATAGGCATTTCTTTCAATGTCGTTAAAAGCCCTGTTTATTTCTTTGGTAAGCGGTATAACATTTTTACCATTAATATAAGGATGGAAATCATTTGAAAAATCTTTTTCTTTATCAGCAAGGTAGTTGAGTTCATCTCTTTGAATGTTCATAATAAAATTTTCCCTGATAAGTCTTAGTGTATAAAGGAAAAAACTTTTTAATCTTTCTCTGCCCGTAGCTGAAAGTTCCTCGACCCAACCATTCAGACCGAGATAATCACGTTTATAACACATTCTTACAAGCTCAACAAACTTTTCGAAATTAAATTCATTCTCTTCCGTTTCATCAATAATCTCAAGGGCACGTATATAATTACCGGCAGAGAGCCTGCTAATATTATCCAGTTCCGCACCGGATAATTCATATTTGTCTTCAATATTCTTTTTAATGTCTTCATCTGCTATTCTGTCTAATTTTACCGGTTGTAATCTTGAAGAAATGGTAGGAAGTAACTGTCCCGGATCCTCACTTATAAAAATCAGAACAGTATTTTGTGAAGGTTCTTCTATAGTTTTTAAAAGAATATTACCCGATTCCTTATTCATTTTCTCCGGAAGCCAGATTATCACAAACTTGTATTCCGATTCATAAGGCTTCATACTTAATTTACGAATAATTGCTTCACCCTCCTTTCTGCTTATTAAACCCTGCTTATTTTCAATCCCGATATGATTGTACCAGTTTTCCGACCTGAAATATGCATTCTTTAAAATGAATTCTCTCCATTCTTTAATAAATTCATCACTTACAGGATCTTTTGGAACCTGTTGGGTAGTATTTACCGGAAAGCTGAAATGTAAATCGGGATGTTCCAGTTTATTGAATTTTCTGCATGACGGGCATTCTCCACACGAGTCGTCATCATTTTTATCAGGACACGCGATATACTGGGCATATGCAATTCCAAGAGCCAGACTACCGCATCCTTCAGGTCCAAAAAACAACTGTGCATGTGAGATCCTGTCTCTCTTCACAGCAGCAATAAGTTTCTTTTTAACTTTGTCTTGTCCTGCGACTTCAGCAAATAACACCTGTTTAAATATTAGAAATCATACTTCAATAAGCGCTGTCGAAATATACAGTTAACCTGAATATTCTAATTCAAAAATCGGCAAGTAGCGCTGCGGTTCAAAGGTAAATAAAATGAAATAACTTTGGTTTTCAAATTTGAAAAAAGCAAATCTGATTTTGTTTTAGTTGTAAGATGAAGAGAAATACTTTTTTTACATTTGCACCTCATTCTGTTAATATCTAAAAGTATAATGATGCAAACAATTGATAATTATAATTTTTCCGGCAAAAAGGCTATTGTACGTGTCGATTTTAATGTGCCTCTTAACAAAGAGACATTTGAAGTAACAGACGATACACGTATCAGGGGAGCCTTACCTACAATTAAAAAGATCCTAAATGATGGCGGATCGGCCGTACTAATGTCGCACCTTGGGCGTCCAAAAGAAGGACCTGAAGATAAATTCTCTCTACGTCATGTTATCATAAACCTGTCCGGTCACCTGGGTATCGATATAAAATTTGCTGATGACTGTGTCAGCGATGAAGCCTTAGCTATGAAGAAAGCTTTAAAACCCGGTGAAGTATTATTACTGGAAAATCTTCGTTTTTACAAAGAAGAAAACAAAGATAAAGACGGCATGAAAGGATTTGCTGCAAGACTTGCCGAGGGGGCAGATGTATATGTAAACGATGCTTTCGGAACAGCACACAGAGCGCATGCATCAACAGCCATTATTGCAGATTTTTTCAGTACTGAAAATAAAATGTTCGGTTACCTCATAAACAGTGAGCTTGCTTCAATAGACAAAGTGCTGAATGAATCAAAAAGCCCGTTTACGGCTATTATGGGCGGAGCTAAAGTTTCAGATAAGATCCTGGTAATTGAAAATCTTCTGCCAAGGATCGACAATCTTATTATAGGAGGCGGGATGACCTATACATTCGTAAAAGCTAAGGGCGGGAGAATTGGTAATTCTCTATGTGAGGAAGATAAACTCGATCTGGCACTGGATATTTTAAAGAAAGCGGTAGCAAATAATGTGAAAGTATATATTCCAACGGATGCCGTGAATGCAGATCGGTTCGATGCAAATGCTAACACAGCTAAATCGAAAACCGATGAAACACCCGACGGATGGATGGGCCTTGACATAGGAGAAGAAACTATTGCTACCTATATAAAGGTTATAACCGAATCGAAAACCGTGCTGTGGAATGGTCCCATGGGTGTTTTTGAAATGGATAAATTCGCGGCCGGTACTACAGCAGTAGCAAAAGCTTTAGCAGAAGCCACTGCAAAAGGAGCATTTACATTGATCGGTGGCGGTGATTCAGTTGCCGCTATAAACAAAAATAAACTCGCAGATAAAGTTAGTTATGTATCCACCGGAGGTGGTGCCATGCTGGAATACATGGAAGGAAAAGAGTTGCCGGGAATTAAAGCAATTCGCGGATAATTACTTACTTTCCCATTAAAATTTTTTTAATGCCTGATTTGGTTTATTTTTATACGCCTTTCAGGCTTTTTTTAACCCTATCAGTTATGAAAATTAATAATATCACCATTGTCGGAGGTGGAAACCTCGGTTCCGCAATTGCTAAAGGAATATTAGCAATCAAAGAAATATCAGCTGATAAATTGATTATCTGCGAAAAAAGAAAATTACGCATAGACTATCTTAAAGAAGCCGGATTTAAAAATGTTGACAGTAATATTAAAAATTCTGTAAAGGATGCTGATCTGGTCATTGTTTCAGTAAAACCACAGCAGTTTACAAAAGTTCTCGAAGAAATAAAGCCAAATCTTAAAAAGAACCAGATTCTTATTTCAACAGTTACCGGAGCTTCATTGGCACAAATTGCTTCTATTATAAAAGTGCATCCGACAGTAAGGATTATGCCCAACACAGCTATTGAGATTAAAGAGTCGATGACCTGTATGTGTTTTAATAATACATCCGGTGAGCAGGAAGAATTGATCTTTAATTTATTTAACAAAATGGGTAAAAGCATCGTATTGCAGGAAGATCTGCTCGATGCTGTTACTGTCCTGGGTGCCTGCGGCATTGCCTTTGCCCTGCGATTTATAAGGGCTGCCACACAGGGAGGAATCGAAATAGGTTTTGGTTCCGAATTATCTCAGCTGATAGTATCACAGACAGTGAAAGGTGCTGCCCATTTACTGCTTGAAAATAATTCCCATCCCGAATCGGAGATAGATAAAGTTACCACACCGCAGGGCATAACTATCTCGGGACTTAATGAAATGGAACATCAGGGATTCAGCTCCTCGGTAATAAAAGGATTGATTACTTCTTTTAATAAATTATCTGCTATAGAGACAAATAACATATAAGTTAAATTGAACTTTAATGAATTTCTGGCTTAATAAATAAATTATTCACAACTTTACAGTCAGATTTAACATCGATGAATAAAAAAAGTACATCCTCAGTTTTTAAATTATTCTCCGGCCTTTCGGGACTTTCGAATGGCGGAGTCTATATGTGTTAAATCTATCCTGTTAATTTCCGGTTTGAATATGAGAATGAGGAAAGTACCTCATTGCTGATTATTTCCTTAACTTTCACTTAAATTAATAACAATGGAAACATTTGGAAATTTTCCCGATTTTTTATTAGAACAGTACAACCGGTTCAGGAAGGATGTACCTTCAATGATAAAAGCTCATGAGTTTACTGAGAATATAATCAATTTTCTGTTTCCGTTTAAAACTGATAAAAAATGCACATTGCCCCAGATTGAATTAAATCTGGCACAACTCCAGATAGATTTTAAAAATCTTCTCGGACCTCTTGAAAATACTGTTGAAACATCTATTGGTGAAATTAACGATGCATTTTTTGGAAAAATTCCGGATATCTATAAAAACATAATGAACGATGCCGAACATATGCTGGGATTCGACCCGGCTGCAAGATCGGTAGAAAGTGTTATTCTTTATTATCCTGGTTTATATGCCATAACAGTATATCGACTTGCACATGAGATTTACAAAATGAATGTTCCGTTTCTCGGAAGAATGATGTCGGAATACGCTCACAGTAAAACAGGAATAGAAATACATCCCGGAGCAGATATAGGTGAGAACTTCCTGATCGATCATGGCTCTGGTATCGTCATCGGAGAAACTACCAGGATCGGGAAAAATGTAAAGATTTATCAGGGTGTAACTCTTGGCGCTATCAGTGTTGATAAAAACATGCGAGGAAAAAAACGTCACCCTACTATTGAAGATAATGTTATCATTTATTCCGGTAGTTCAATTCTAGGTGGAGAAACGATTATCGGTCATGATACTGTAATCGGGGGTAATGTCTGGCTTACAAAGAGTGTGCCTCCGTACAGTGTTGTATATCACGAAAGCAAGACAGTAATTCGTGATAGTAAAATGAAAAACGATCCTATCAATTTTGTTATTTAGTTAATTATTTAAATCAAAAAATATCACAGAAAATGAAATTCAATTCAATTCTTGAAGCCATAGGTAACACACCACATTTAAAGGTTAATAGTGTTTTTGGCAGTAATCATAATATATGGTTGAAATTAGAACGATCGAATCCCGGTGGAAGCATAAAGGACAGGATAGCGCTTTCAATGATCGAAGATGCTGAAAAGAACGGAAAACTTAAAAAGGATTCGGTAATAATAGAACCTACTTCAGGTAACACAGGTATTGGTCTTGCAATGGTCGTAGCTGTTAAAAAATACAGACTTATACTGGTAATGCCTGAATCTATGTCGGTCGAACGCAGAAAAATAATGGCTGCATTCGGCGCAGAATTCGAACTTACACCGCGCGAAAAAGGAATGAAAGGAGCAATTGACAAAGCTGCTCAGATGGTAAAAGAAACACCCAACGCATGGATGCCTTCGCAATTTGATAATCCTTCAAATATTGCCATACATAAATCGGCTACTGCTCAGGAAATCCTGTCAGATTTTCCTGAAGGTATTGATTATCTGGTAACCGGTGTAGGAACGGGAGGACATATCACCGGGGTAGCAGAAGTTCTGAAAGAAAAATTTCCGGGTCTGAAAGTCTTTGCCGTAGAACCGGAAGCATCTCCTGTAATAAGCGGTGGCGAGCCTGGTCCCCACCCAATACAGGGAATTGGTGCTGGTTTTATTCCACTGAATTTACACACACAGGTCTTAGATGGAACCATTCAGATAACTAAAGAAGAAGCATTTGAATATGCCCAGAAAGCAGCAAAAGAAGAAGGCCTGTTTATGGGTATTTCATCCGGAGCAACAATGGCTGCCATAGCAAAGAAGCTTAAAGAAATTCCTGCAGGATCAACTATACTTGGTTTTAGCTACGATACCGGAGAAAGGTATCTTTCGGTTGAAGGGTTATTCTGAAAAACATAACAAATACCCTGTCAGGGTATACCCCCCTGACAGGGTCTATCCCAGTTCAGATCGTTTAACTACAGGCAACTTCTTCACAACCTCATCATAAGAGTGATCAATCCACTCTTTTAGTAATAATGAAGAAATATCCTCATCCAGGACTATTGTATTCCAGTATAGTTTATTCATATGGTAACCAGGTATAACAAAGTCGTATTTTGACCTCAATTCAACTACCTTTTCGGGATCACACTTCAATCCCAACTGTAAATCTTCGAGATCCAGCAGAACAAACATTTTATCCAGCACTTTGAATACAAGGGTAGTTTCATCAAAAGGAAAACTCTCTGTAACTTTCTTTTTCGACAAACAATATTCTCTGATTTCTTCGATGTTCATTTCGTTTATAAAAGTAGCGAGTAATTACTGTCTTCTTTAATCATGCAATAAATGCATCATCAATATGTTCAATATCAAATTCTCCATCTGAGGTAGTTATTGAAATTACATCAAATCTTACTTCCGGCTCTTCATCCAGCGAATCAACATAGGCATCGGCAGCTTTTACTAACAACCTTTGTTTCTTTTTCGTTACCGACTCTGACGGATCACCAAAATAATTACTGCTTCGAAGCTTTACTTCAACAATTACCAGAATATTGCCATCATATGCAATGATATCTATTTCTTTGTGTTGGTACCTCCAGTTTGTTGCAACGATTTTATAGTTTTTTTTACGCAGATAATCCGCAGCTAGTAATTCACCTTTTTCACCAATTTCATTATGTATTGCCATAAACTTTTTAAAGATATTTTACCGTTGACCTATTTTTTTGAACATGAAGCTCTACTTCAGACCCAAGAATAAAAGGAACATTGTTCTGTGTATGTCCTGCAGGAAAATCAAAAACAACAGGAAACCTGTATTTCTTAACTGCATCGAGAATAATTTCATAAGCTGTTTTCCCGAAAGGCCGTTTTTTATCTTTCATATCAGTAAAACTACCAACAATAAGTCCTTTCAAAGAATCCAGCTTACCGGACAGTTTGAAATTTTGCATAATCCTGTCCAAATGATAAAGCTGCTCCCCAACATCTTCAATAAAAAGAATTTTATTTCTGGTGTCTACCTCATAAGGTGTTGATTGCAAACTATACAAGATTGACAGATTCCCCCCGATCAACACCCCTGCTGACTTCCCTTGCCTGTTTAATTTACTTTGATTTATAAATAGTACGGGTCTGATACCATTTAACATCTGATTTAATCGCCCCAGATTTTCCATGAAATACTTATCACTGAAATTAACAGGCATTTGAGCATGTAAAGTGGGTAAATTTAACCGGCAATTCATGTAAGAATGAAAAGCAGTAATATCACTAAAACCTACCAGCCACTTTGGTTTTTCTTTCAGTACTGTAAAATTGAGTTTATTTATTATCCGTATTGATCCATATCCACCGCGAGCACAAAATATTGCCTTAACATTTAAATCATCCAATGCATTCTGAAAATCTTCGGTTCTTTCATCATCGTTTCCTGCAAACTGGTGGTTTATTTTAAATACATTCTTACCCAAAGTAATATTATATCCAAGTTCTGAAAGCACTTTAGTGGTATTGTCGATATATGATTTTTGCACAACACTGGCTGGTGCCACTATCCGAATTTCATCTCCGTTTTGAAGTGCAGGCGGGTACAGATTTGCGTTCATAAATGCAAAATAACTTTGTATTTCTTAAAATAGTTGTTTTCCATATCTTTGCGAAGCCTTAACCAAGGAAATACTTACCTGCAAATCTAGGAAAGTAGCTTATAATAAAAAACTGATCAGCAATAATGAAAGATTATAAAAGATACCTGATTACCGCAGCACTGCCTTATGCAAATGGTCCTGTACATATTGGTCATCTGGCCGGAGTATATGTACCCGCCGATATTTATGTACGATATTTAAGGCTGAAAGGTATCGATGTAATTTTTGTTTGTGGTTCAGATGAACACGGCGTACCTATAACGATAAAAGCACGTCAGGAAGGAGTGAACCCGAAGGAAATTGTTGACCGATATCATGAAATGAATAAAAAGGCTTTTGCCGATTTTGGTATTTCATTCAATATTTATTCGCGTACTTCAAATAAAACGCATCATGAAACTGCTTCAGGGTTTTTTAAAACGTTGTATGATAAAGGTATCTTTCTGGAAAAGACAACAAAACAATATTTTGATACTGAAGCAGGACAATTTTTAGCTGATCGTTACATTACCGGTATATGTCCGATCTGCGGAAATGCATCTGCCTATGGAGATCAATGCGAGAGCTGTGGAACATCACTTAATGCAACTGATCTGAAAGATCCAAAATCAACTTTATCGGGCAGTACTCCTGAACTTCGTGACACTTTACACTGGTTCCTTCCCCTTGATAAATACGAAGATTTTTTTAAAAACTGGATCCTTAAAGAAAATAAACATTGGAAGGTTAATGTATACGGGCAATGCAAATCGTGGCTTAATGCAGGTTTACAACCCCGTGCTGTAAGTCGTGACCTCGAATGGGGAATCCCGGTTCCTGTTGAAGGTGCAGATGGTAAGGTTTTGTATGTCTGGTTCGACGCCCCGATCGGATATATATCAGCAACCAAAGAGCTTACAAAAGACTGGGAAAAATATTGGAAAGATCCTGAAACGAGGCTTATCCACTTCATTGGAAAAGACAATATTGTTTTTCACTGTATTATTTTCCCTGCAATGTTAAAAGCAGAAGGATCCTATATCCTGCCTGAAAATGTCCCTGCCAATGAGTTCCTTAATCTTGAAGGTGATAAAATCTCAACCTCGAGAAACTGGGCTGTATGGCTGCATGAGTATCTCGAAGAATTCCCTGGTAAAGAAGATGTATTGCGATATGTTCTTTGTGCCAATGCCCCTGAAACAAAAGACAATGATTATACCTGGAAAGATTTCCAGACACGAAATAATAATGAGCTGGTAGCAATATTGGGAAATTTTGTAAACCGATCGTTCGTGTTAACCCAAAAATATTACAACGGCTTAATTCCCGAGCCCGGTAAATTATTGAATTCTGATAAGAAAACGCTAGCAGAAATCGCTGTTATTAAGCAATCTGTAGAAAATAGTCTTGATAATTTCCGTATTCGTGAATCACTGAAATATGCTATGGATCTTGCAAGACTGGGTAATAAGTACCTCGCTGATACCGAGCCATGGGCAATTCAGAAAACCGACCCTGAGAGAGTGAAAACCATTATTTATATTTCACTTCAGATTACGGCAAATCTTTCAGCACTTATTGAACCGTTCTTACCAAATACAGCCGGTAAACTAAGAGAATATCTTAATATCGAAAGGATAAACTGGACAGACATTGGCTCCGATGAAATATTGAAACCCGGGCACCATATTAAAAAGCCGGGATTACTTTTTGATAAAATAGAAGACGCAGCTATTGAAGCACAACTTGAAAAACTTAACAGTACAAAAAAAATGAATGAAGGTTCTGAAACGAATGCTCCTCAGCAAAAAGATCTTATCAGTTACGATGAATTCATGAAAAATGATATCAGGATAGGAACAATACTTGAAGCAGAGAAAGTACCCAAGACCAAAAAACTCATGAAACTGAAGATCGATACCGGGATCGACCAAAGAACTGTAGTTTCAGGTATTGCAGAATATTTCGAAGCAGAAGAGATTATTGGAAAGCAGGTAAGTATTTTAGTCAATCTGGAACCTAGAAATATAAAGGGAATTGAATCTCAGGGTATGATACTTATGGCAGAAGACACCGATGGCTCTCTTAAATTTATAATGCCGGGAGATAAAGTATCAAACGGCAGTGTAATCAGTTAGATATTTGTTCTCTGCTCTCCAGCAACCAGACTGATTGGTCCAGCTGAACCCTTATTCTTTGAAGCTCGGCAATTGCCGGTTTTCTTTCCCGGAATGATCCGATTACAACTCTGTACTGATTATTACCCGAAAGCATGATTTCTGGCGTAAATCCTTTTCGAAGTAACTGTTCTTTCAGTATCTGGGCATTTTTTAAACTTTTAAAACTGCCGGCTACCAAATAATAGACATTCGATGAAATGACAGAAAAATCCTTTTTACTTTCATCCGGTGCCAGTGCGTTTTTTGTACTTGTCTTACTGTCTAGTGTCTTTTCAATTGCCTGTATCAAAGTATCTTTCTCAATATCTTGTTTGCCAAATACAATAATTTCATCACTTTTCTTCGACTTATTTTTTGAATCTCCGAAAATCGGAATTCCTCCTTCAACAGAGAATAATATCAGAATGGTTACAGAAACAAATAATAATAGTACCCCGATTGCAACATACCATCCTGTAAGCTTTCTGCCATGCGAGGAATATTCTAACGGAATCCTGCTTACTATTTTAATATCTTCTCCAGTCTCTGCATCAATTGGCAGCGATTCAAGGCCGAATGAATCGGCAAGGTAATTTTCATCCTCAATTTCACAGAACTCAAGAATGCTATCCGAAGACATTTTAAATACTCCAACGCCCTCAATTTTTGAAATTCCGTTATCTTTTAAATCATCAAACAACTTTATAACGAAATCATCTATTAATTCTGATGCCTTTTCGGTAGAGATATTCAGAGATTCAACAATGTGATTTTCAAGTACTCCGTTATCATTAATCCAATCGGGCTTGAAACTGATTACCTTACTCGGTGGTATAATCTGTTTCTTTTTTGCATCGAAACTAGCATGCTTGTAAGTTGTGTCAAAACCTCCAACACCTCTCAGGATTACACATTCATTCCTGATTATCAGTTCGTATATGAAATGGGAAATATCCAACTTCTCTGATTTTCGGATTAAAAATAAGTGTGACCACAAAAATAAAAATTATTATAAGCAATTAATTATAAACACAGCTAATACAATTAACCGAAAATATTTACGTAATATTCCCATGTACAAGATTAAATGAATCAAATAGGAACATTTTACTTAATGTTTTATTTTCGCTGAAAACTCCTGCCTAATGAAAAACATTCATATGGTTGATTTGCATGCTCAGTATCTCAGAATAAAAAATGAGATTGATCATGCTATTCAGGATGTAGTTAACTCAACCGCTTTCATTAATGGCCCTCAGGTCAGGGAGTTTTCAAAAAATCTCGAAACATATCTTGAAGTAAAGTATGTTATCCCGTGTGCCAATGGAACGGATGCTTTACAAATTGCATTAATGGTTCTCGGCCTGGAACCGGGTGATGAGGTAATTTGTCCTGATTTTACTTTTATAGCTTCAGTTGAAGTAATTGCTTTACTCGGATTAAAACCGGTTTTGGTTGATGTTGATCCCGTTAATTTTACTATTGATACAGAATGCATCGGAAGAGCAATTACATCAAGGACAAAAGCTATTATACCGGTTCATTTATTTGGATTATGCGCAAACATGTCAGAAATATTAAAAATCGCAAATGAACATAAAATAGCTGTTATAGAAGATACGGCCCAAGCCATTGGATCAACATATAATGATAACAAGATAACAGGTAAAGCAGGTACTTTGAGTGATATCGGCTGTACTTCATTTTTCCCGTCAAAAAACCTTGGGTGTTTTGGAGACGGAGGCGCAATTTTTACAAATAATGAATTCCTGGCTGATAAAATGAGAGGTATCACCAATCACGGTTCAAAGATCAAATATTACAATGATGAAGTGGGGGTAAATTCACGTCTTGATACATTACAGGCAGCAGTTTTAAATGTTAAACTAAAATATCTTGATGTATATTGTAAAGCCCGGCAAATGGCCGCAAAATACTATGCAGAAAAACTAAAAGATATCGATACAGTAATAACACCATCAATACCCGAATATTCCGACCATGTGTTTCATCAGTATACAATAAGAGTAACAGATAGAAGGGATGCACTTCGGGAATACCTTACTAAAAAGAATATCCCGACAATGATCTATTATCCGGTAGGAATTCATAATCAAAAAGCATATAAGGCTGAAGGAAATTTCCCGGTATCAGACATGTTAACTAAACAGGTACTTTCGCTGCCAATGCATACAGAACTTACTACTGAACAACAGGAATACATTTGTACACACATCAGAGAATTTTTTAAATCTAATTAAATGGCCAATTATTTCGCACATCCTACAGCAGTTATTGATGAAGGTTGTTCTATAGGTGAAGGAACAAAAATCTGGCATTTTACCCATATTATGAACAATAGCAAGTTAGGAGAAAATTGCAATCTTGGTCAGAATGTCGTCGTATCACCGGGAGTTGTACTGGGACGTAATGTTAAAGTTCAAAACAATGTTTCAATTTATACGGGAGTTATTTGCGAGGATGATGTTTTTCTTGGTCCGTCGATGGTTTTTACTAATATTATAAATCCAAGAAGTGCTGTTGTACGTCGTGATCAGTATATTAAAACAAGAGTAAAAAAAGGGGCCAGTATTGGTGCCAATGCAACGATAATTTGCGGCAACACTATTGGGGAATATGCTATGATCGGTGCTGGGGCAGTTGTCACAAAGGATGTTCCTCCGTATGCCCTGGTTGTTGGCAATCCCGCTAAACAAACCGGGTGGGTCAGTGAATACGGGCACAAACTTACGTTCGATGACAATGGTTTTGCTTTTTGTCCGGAAGGTAATATGAAGTATAAACTCGAAAACAATATCCTAATAAAAATATAATGTCTGAAAAAATTTTAGTTACCGGAGGTACCGGATATATCGGTTCACATACTGCAGTTGAACTGCTCAACCACGGTTTTGAAGTTGTCATTGTCGACAACCTGTCTAATTCCAGCATAGATGTGTTAGATGGCATTAAAAAAATTACCGGTATTGAACCTGCATTTGAAAAGTTTGATCTCTGTGATCGTACAAAAGTTTTCGATTTATTTAAAAAGTATTCCATAAGTGCTATCATTCATTTTGCTGCACTAAAAGCAGTTGGTGAGTCAGTCCGGATACCACTCGATTATTACCATAATAATTTTGAATCACTTATAAATTTGCTACTCGCAATGCAAAAGAATCCGGTTGCAGGAATGGTTTTTTCCTCTTCCTGCACAGTATATGGTCAACCCGATGAACTTCCGGTCACAGAAAA
This sequence comes from Bacteroidales bacterium, assembly GCA_016929525.1. Classification (GTDB taxonomy): domain Bacteria; phylum Bacteroidota; class Bacteroidia; order Bacteroidales; family UBA10428; genus UBA10428. The sequence goes on along the minus strand of JAFGIP010000116.1, from coordinate 7,464 downwards.
AGCCCCGATCAAAAAAGCTGCTTCACCATATGGGAATACCAAGCAGGTCTCTGAAGAAATTATTTCAGATGCAATATATGCCTATCCTTCCCTAAAAGCTATTTCATTAAGATATTTCAACCCCATTGGGGCACACAAATCAGCTCATATCGGAGAATTGCCGACAGGAGTTCCTTTAAACCTTGTTCCTTTTGTAACCCAGACAGTTGCTGGCTTAAGAGAAAAATTAAGAGTTTTTGGTGATGATTATAATACCCCTGACGGAACAGCAATACGTGATTATATTTACGTTTGCGATCTGGCAAAGGCACATGTGGTTGCAGTACGTCGATTAATTGAAGAAAAAAATAAAAAGAAGTTTGAAGTTTTCAATCTTGGAACAGGTAAAGGAATATCTGTAATGGAAATAATAAAAAACTTTGAAGAAGTTACGGGAGAAAAAGTTAATTACGAAATTGTTGGCAGACGTGAAGGCGACATAGAAAAAGTATGGGCAGATACTACTTTTGCAAACAATGAATTAGGATGGAAAGCAAATACCCCGCTGAAAGAAATCCTGCTTTCGGCGTGGGAATGGGAGAAAAAAGTCAGGAATAACAAATAGACTAAGCGAGTATGAAAAAAACAATAGTTATAACCGGTGGGGCCGGATTTATTGGTTCACACGTGGTAAGGCAATTTGTTAAAAATTATCCCGACTATCATATTGTCAATATCGATAAGCTTACCTATGCAGGAAATCTCGAAAACCTGAAAGATGTTGAAAATCAAAAGAATTATAGCCTGGAGAAGATCGATATAGTAAATGCCGCCCAGATTGATTCCCTTTTTCAAAATTATAAAGTCAGCGGGGTAATCCACCTTGCAGCAGAGTCACATGTTGACAGATCTATTGAGAGCCCGATGGAATTCATATATACCAATATAATTGGTACTGTGAACCTGCTGAATGCCTGCAGGAAATTTTGGAAAGATGATTATAACGAAAAGCTTTTCTATCATATTTCAACCGATGAGGTTTTTGGTTCATTAGGCAGTGACGGTTATTTTACCGAGACCACTGCTTACGACCCGCAGAGTCCTTACTCAGCATCCAAAGCAGGTAGCGATCATATTGTACGTGCTTATCATAATACTTATAATCTGCCTGTTATTGTTTCAAATTGTTCTAATAACTATGGACCGAACCAGTTTCCAGAAAAGTTAATTCCCCTTGCAATAAATAATATTAAAAACAATAAACCTATTCCTGTCTATGGAAAAGGTGAAAATATTCGCGACTGGTTATTTGTTATTGACCATGCAAGTGCTATCGATAAGATATTTCACAAAGGAGTTCCAGGTGAGACCTATAATATAGGAGGTAACAATGAATGGAAGAATATAGACCTGGTCAGGTTATTATGCAGAATAATGGATAAAAAACTGAACCGAAACCCCGGAACATCAGAAAAGCTCATCACATTTGTAAAAGACAGGGCAGGCCACGATATGAGATATGCCATTGATTCGGCGAAAATTCAGAAAGAACTTGGATGGAAACCATCAGTGACATTTGAAGATGGTCTTGAAAAGACAGTAGATTGGTACCTTGGAAATAGTAACTGGTTAAAGAATATTACTTCCGGTGAATATGAACTGTACTACAGTAAACAGTATTCAAACCGATAGCAGAATACCCTCTTATTCCACTGTAACAGATTTAGCAAGGTTCCTAGGCTGATCAACATTGCACCCACGCATTACAGCAATATAATAAGAAAAGAGCTGCAAAGGAACTACCGAAAGCAGAGCTGCAAATATGTTATCAACCTGTGGGATTTCAAATACATGATCGGCCATATTTTTTATAACAGTATCTCCTTCGGTTACAACGGCAATAACAACTCCGTTTCGGGCTTTGACTTCCTGAATGTTGCTTACGATTTTTTCATAAGAAGAATCTTTTGTCGCAACAACAACCACGGGCATTTTGGTATCGATAAGTGCTATTGGTCCGTGTTTCATTTCAGCAGCCGGATATCCTTCAGCATGAATATAGGATATTTCCTTTAGTTTTAATGCACCTTCCAGTGCAACAGGGAAAAGATATCCCCTTCCCAGATACAATGAATTAGTAGCGTTCTGAAACAGCTCAGCAACCTTCTTGATATCATGGTTGTGCCTTAATATTTTTTCTATTTTCCCTGGTATTTCAGTGAATTCTCGAATGATATCCCGGTATCTTTCATCAGTAATCAAGCCCTTCTTCCTGCTTATCATAATAGCCATCATAGCTAAAACTGTAACCTGGCATGTAAAAGCTTTGGTAGAAGCAACACCAATTTCAGGTCCGGCATGTGTGTAAACCCCGGCATCAGTTTCTCTTGGAATAGAAGAACCAACCACATTGCAGATCCCCAGAACCATCGCCCCCCTTTCTTTTGCCAATCTGATTGCTGCCAGTGTATCCGCAGTTTCACCACTCTGACTAATTGCAATTACAACATCATCATGATTAATTATCGGATTTCTGTAACGAAATTCTGAAGCATATTCCACTTCAACAGAAATTCTGGCCAGGTCCTCAAATAAATACTCACCTACCAGACCAGCATGCCATGAAGTGCCGCATCCAATAATAATAATTCTTTCTGCTTCAATAAGTTTTGGCAAAACATTGTATAATCCACCAAGATGTATTTCTGATTCTTCCGAACGAACCCTTCCCCGAAAGGTGTCGTTAATTGACTTTGGCTGCTCAAAAATTTCCTTTAGCATAAAGTGTTCATAACCACCCTTATCAATTTCACCTATATCGATATTCAGCTGTTGAACTGTTGGTCCCTGCTCATCGTTCTTCAGCGTTTTAAGTATTAACTGCTCTTTTCTTATAATGGCTACATCTCCATCATTAAGGTAGATCACACTTTTTGTATACTCAACAATAGGTGTTGCATCGGAAGCAAGAAAATATTCTTCATTTCCCACGCCAATTACCAGCGGACTACCTTTTCGTGCAGCAATAAGTTTATCCGGTTCATCTTTACACATAACAACCAGACCATATGCTCCGATTACTTTCGATAAAGCCAGCCTTACCGCTAATTCTGCTCCTACTTCACTCTTTTCGTAAATAAATTCTATCAGATTTGCCAGTACTTCTGTATCGGTTTCACTTTTAAATTTAACGTCACGTTCAATAAGTCTGTCGCGTAGGCGTGAATAATTTTCAATTATACCATTATGGATAATAACAAATTTACCGTGATGCGACTCATGCGGGTGTGCATTTACATCATTAGGCTCCCCGTGTGTTGCCCACCTTGTATGACCAATTCCAACTGTTCCGGACTGGAGACTCTTATCCAAATGTTTTTCCAGATCGGTTACTTTACCCTTACATTTTCTGATTTGTAAATTTTCACCCAAAACAGCTACACCTGCGGAATCATAACCACGGTATTCAAGTCTTTTTAATCCATTAATAAGTACAGGTAAGGCATTACGTTCACCAATGTAACCAACTATACCACACATATCAATCTGGTATTTTTGAATAAATAATTCTTAAATATGGAGGATTGTCCGAATCTGCATTTTTTAATATTACTCTTCCCGGAGAAGTAAGACTATACCCGTTTATTGCTGTATATTCATCAATAAGTTGAATACTGGCAGCAAATAAAAACAATTTGTCCCCTGTTGTATTTGTCTCATCCCTTAAAAAATCATGCACATGATTGCCGAGTTCGAAAGAGTATTCCATTTTAGTTTTATCCAATTCCCCGCCGAAATAAGATGTGCCTATTCCATCATCGAGAATTGTACTATCATTAATAATGTCATGTACTCCCAGATACTTTGGAGGATCATATCTCTTCATGTCCGCAACTGAAGCACCTACCGGAAGAACAAGTTCAGCTCTGTTAATAATGTAATGAAAATCTAGTGAATCCTTGAACTGAGCAAGAGTAGGAAATTTCATCAAAGCTTTTGGACCTGCCAGTGCCTGTAAGTACACATTTTCTGGAAGATTTACTGTATCTCCCAGAATATCATTTATCTCATTACTATATTCAGCACTGTACAGATTTAGACTTGTACCATCAATTTCCTGAAAAGCCAAATAAAACTCATTTGCCACAAAATCTTCCCCATTCTTAATGGTCCATAATGTCAGACTTGAATTTTCGTGGTCAATCCTTATCATCCCTCCGCCTGCCTCATCCAGAAATTGCGTTTCAAAATAAAAACCGGGAAAATTAGCCCTGAATATCCTCTCAAGAAATAATGTGCTATCATTAAACAACCTGTTAAACAAGCGTTTTGCGTATTCATCTGAAAATATTACATGATAGTATAATAATTTTCCATTTTCCTTATCATAAACCGGTTCAGGCTGTACAGTATTCAGCGGAACCGGTTCATACATGTCTTCCGTAATCTCGAAGTCGGAAAGCTCTTCATCAGGAATTCTGGATATTAATTCGTAGACATTGAAATTAATTTTGGAATTATCTCCAAAATAACCATTGAAATAAAGTTTAAGCTCTAAACTGGACACCTGAAAAGTAGTAGTATCCATTTCAGTAGTATCAATAACGACAGCAATTTCATCAGTAGTATTAGCTGTATCAACAATAATGTCTTCTCTTGTCGCAAAATCCGGAAACTCTTTAAGGAAAAAATCACTAAGGAAACCTGCTTTAATTCTTCCAAATACTGGATCGTTAACACTACCTAAAGGACTATATCCTAAGGAATATGTTTCCAAAGCTTCTGATTCTATATTAAATAATTCTACAGGGAAAGTCCTTGTGAACACTTCCATACCTTCTTCTTCAGGTAAAACTCTTCTCTCGATTCCAATCGGCTCTTCTGAACAGGAGGTTAAAAGTAAAACAGAATAAACTGCAACAAGTGATATTGCAAAAAACTGTCTTGAAAAAATATTATTTAGCTCCATTAACTACCTCGCTTAAAATTTTGTTATAAAAACTGGAATATGCATCTATGTATGTTTCTTCAGACTGATTTTCCAATAACGGTAATCCCGATTTTTCGGCATATTCTTTAACTTCTTTATTAATATCCGAACTGCCAAAAATTAATCCGTCGGAGAAGTCGATAGCAAGTTTCAGCATATTGATATAATTGGGGTTATTAATTACTTCGATATCAATGGAATCAATTTTATCCCAGGTAAGTTTTTCCTTTAACCTGTTATCGAGATTTCCGCTAAACTCCTGATCATAAATAGAAGTAATTATTTGAGAGTCCATAAACATAGGGTCATCATGGTAATACTTCTTTATGTATAAAGGAATAAGACTTGTAAACCAACCGTGGCAATGTATCAGATCAGGTGACCACTGTAATTTTTTAACTGTTTCCATCACTCCCCTGGCAAAAAATATAGCCCTTTCATCATTATCACTAAAGTACCTGCCTTCATCATCAAAAAGTGTATGTTTTCTCTGAAAAAAATCTTCATTATCGATGAAATAAACCTGCATACGTGCTGTCTGAATAGAAGCAACTTTTATAATAAGCGGATGATCCGTATCGTCGATAATAAGATTCATACCAGAAAGGCGAATAACTTCATGCAACTGATTTCTTCTTTCATTTATACAGCCGAATCGGGGCATAAATGTTCTTATTTCTTTACCCCTCTCCTGTATGCCCTGAGGGAGATTTCGGCCTATTATCGACATTTCAGTTTCGGGAAGGTATGGAGTGATTTCTTGTGAAATAAATAAAACTTTTTTCTTAGCCATCTGGTATTCAATATTTCCGAAATACGCTGCAAAATTACGAAAAAAAAATTCAAAGGGATAAAAATCTATATCCTTCTTGGCTACAGAATAAGGATATTATGTTAATTAATGCTAAATTCATATCGGACAATTAGCCATTGATCAAATTGCTTCAATCCCTCATTTATCCCATAACAGTTAAATACTAAAATAATTATATTTGAACGCTTTATTTATGCAGATCGTTCATCATATTAAAGAACTTAAAGCCATACTGTTACAACAAAAAGAGAATGGCGTTTCGATTGGATTTGTTCCGACAATGGGTGCATTACATGAGGGTCATTTATCACTTGTACGAAAATGCAAACAATCAAATGATATTACTGTTGTAAGCATTTATGTAAACCCTGCTCAATTCAACAATAAGAATGATCTTAAGAGCTATCCTCGCGATAGTGAAAGAGATTGCAAACTACTGAGTTCAGAAAAATGCAATATTGTTTTCATCCCGGATGACAAAGAAATGTATCCGGTGCCTGACACGAGAGAATTTAATTTTGGTTTAATGGAACAAGTCATGGAAGGTGTGCACCGTACCGGTCATTTTAATGGTGTAGCTAAAATTGTGTCTAAACTTTTTGAAGCTGTTGAACCAGACAAAGCATATTTCGGACAAAAAGATTTTCAACAGTTAGCTATAATAAGAAAACTTGTAAAAATGAACCATTATGATATTGAAATAGTTGCCTGCCCAATTGTCAGAGAGAAAAACGGACTGGCAATGAGTTCAAGGAACACGCTTTTGACAAAAGAACAACGAAATGCCGCCCCGTTAATATTTAAAGTAATCAAAGAGGCTTCTAATAATTTGACATCCCATCATTCTGTTAAATCGGTTAAGGAATATGTACGTAATACTATAAATTCTAACAAATTACTAAAACTGGAATATTACGAAATAGTAGAGCGGAATACTCTTAAACCTGTATCGGAAATATCCTTAAAAATTCCACTGACAGCTTGCATTGCAGTATACGCTGGTAATATCAGGTTAATAGATAATATCGATATTAATTAGTAACTTTGTGCCGTTATGTTGATTGAGGTTGTTAAATCGAAAATTCACCAGGTTACTGTAACTGAAGCAAATCTGCACTACGTTGGTAGTATTACCATCGACGAGGAACTTATGGAAGCTTCCGGAATAATTGAAAATGAAAAAGTGCAGATTGTAAACATCAATAACGGTGAGCGAATTGAAACTTATGTTATAAAGGGGAAAAAAGGTTCCGGTGAAGTCTGCCTTAACGGCCCTGCTGCAAGAAGAGTAGCAGTTGGAGATATCATTATTGTAATCGCTTATGCCATAATGGATTATCAGGAAGCAAAAAGCTTTAGTCCAAAAATCATTTTCCCCGATACAAAAACCAATTCCCTTAAGTAAGGAGAATTTGATTATTTAGACGGTAGCAACTGTTTATTGCGTAAAGGTTTAATTGTTGCACAGAATGAATGTCTGAAGAAATTTAAATCGAAGCATCCTTAATATGGCTCGTAAAATATACCCTCTCAGTCTATTCGTTTTGTAAAAATGTGTCATTGTTGCGCATCATTAAACCAGGAAAAATCCCAGACGAGACTGTTCAAAAAAGTGTGTCAAGTATAAAAGATAAATGATTTACTTGACTCATTATGAAAACAGAAGAAAATACAAAATTTG
>JAFGIP010000115.1 GCA_016929525.1 Bacteroidales bacterium | reverse complement strand
GATTGGCCAACCATTTTAAATCAATTAACAATTATATTTGAAAATAGAATTTAAAGGGATGACACACTTAAATGAACACTCCCTTGAAGCATTTCCTACGCATTTCTTCTTTTAAAATAGAACCAATCAGCCGGCATAGTATAATTTTAAGAAATAGTCTCACTGAATTATACTATCAACAGACAACGATCCTCAGGTGATGTTCTGATAAATATTCCTATGGCATTAATTTAATGTAACAATTACACAATTAAACAGTTACACAATTAAACAGTTACACAATTAAACAGTTACACAATAAATACAACATCAAACTCAACCATCCTCCATCAAATAATCATTGTTTACGTATTGCAGCCAACTAATCCCCAATAATTTTAACCAACACCCGCTTCCGTCGTTTTCCGTCAAACTCCCCGTAAAAGATTTGTTCCCACGGCCCGAAATCCAGCTTTCCACCGGTAACTGCAACCACTACTTCTCGTCCCATTACGGTACGTTTTAAATGCGCATCTGCATTGTCTTCATATCCGTTATGGCGGTATTGTTCATACGGTTTTTCAGGAGCAAGTTTTTCAAGCCACACTTCGAAATCGTGATGCAATCCCGACTCGTCGTCGTTAATAAAAACACTTGCTGTTATATGCATTGCATTTACCAGGATAAGACCTTCCTGAATTCCGCTTTCTGCGAGGCACGTCTGAACATCGCGAGTAATATTTATTAATTCACGCCGCTTTGTTGTGTTGAACCAGAGTTCCTTTTTGTAAGATTTCATAATAGTCGAGTGTTTAATATCATGGTTTAGTAGAGCGAAATTTTAATATGTTCTTTTCTGTAACATTTAAGAAATGGTATAATTGAATGCTGTAATAATGTTCACCCCATCAGCCCAATACTCCCAAATACCTTCTTTCATTCAATGACCCTGGAACTTCTTTTCCTCACTTCACCCCCAAATCCTGCATTATATTGTCTATGCGCAGTTTTAATAATGCATGTGTCTTTTCAAAATCTTCAGGTTTAGCCAACAACCCCTTTACACTAAAATAGTACTTGATTTTGGGCTCTGTACCGGACGGGCGTACTGATATTTTTGATCCGTCTTCGGTAAAAAACTGAAGCACATTCGATTTTGGCAGATATATTTTCGAAATGGTACTTGTTTGTATATCTATCATCTCGCAGCTTTTGTAATCGGCAATTTTCACGACTTGTGACTCATTGATAGCGGCAGGCGGGTTTTCCCGATAGTTTTTCATCATCTTCTGTATTTCTTCGGCACCTTCTTTCCCTTTTCTCACTACAGATATCAGATGCTCCAGGTAAAATCCAAATTCTGTGTATATATCAATAAGCATTTCGTAAAGCGATTTTCCCTGGTCTTCCGCCCACGCTGCTACTTCGGCAATAAGTGCGCAGGAAATAATGGCATCTTTATCGCGTACAAATTCTCCGGCAAGGTAACCGTAGCTTTCTTCTCCGCCACCGATGAAAGTCGCTTTGCCTTCATTCCTTTTAATGATATCGGCAATATATTTAAAACCAGTTAATACATCGTAATGCTTTACCTTATATTTATCGGCTATATCAGCAAGCAGTTCTGTGGTAACAATTGTTTTAACAATATACTCCTTACCTTTCAATTTACCTTTATCGTTCCATTTTGTAAGCAGATAGTTGATCAGTAAAGCAGCAGTCTGGTTGCCATTAAGAATTACAAACTGTCCAGAATTGTCTTTTACAGCTATCCCGACACGGTCAGAATCAGGATCGGTAGCCATCACGAGTTCAGCATTGATCTCTTCAGCCTTTTTGATGGCCATTGCAAGGGCTGCCGTTTCTTCGGGATTTGGTGAAAGGACAGTCGGGAAATTACCATCAGTCACATCCTGTTCGGGAACATTGTAAACATTGGTAAATCCAAATTTTCTGAGTGACATAGGGGCCAGTTTAACACCTGTACCATGGATAGGGGTGTAAACGATCTTCATGTCTTTGTGCTTTGCAATTATTTCGGGAGACAATGACAGGGTTTTTATCTTATCGGTATAGATCTCATCAAATTCATCACTTATGATTTCAATAAGTGAGTCATTCCCGTTGAACAACACTTCATCAACCGATTTTATTTTTTGCACTTCGTCGATGATGTTCTTATCATGCGGGGCAATGATCTGTCCACCATCGTCCCAGTATGCTTTGTAACCGTTGTATTCTTTGGGGTTGTGCGAGGCAGTAATCACCACTCCGCTCTGACAGCCAAAATGACGAATTGCAAAGGACAGTTCCGGGGTTGGTTTCAGTGTATTGAACAGGTAGACCTTAAATCCATTCGCAGAAAATATCCTGGCAGTGGTTTCGGCGAATAACCTGCTGTTGTTTCTTGAATCATGGCCGACCACTACTTTAATCTGATTTAAGCTTTTAAAATTATTCTTTATATAATTGCTTAGTCCCTGGGTGGCCATACCAACAGTATATATATTCATACGGTTGGTGCCAACACCCATAATTCCGCGCAAACCGCCGGTACCAAATTCCAGATCGCGATAAAAGCTTTCTATAAGTTCTTTTTCATTATTATCGATAAGGTCTTTTATCTGAGTTTTTGTTTGCTTATCGTAATTGCCGTCCAGCCAAACCTGTGCTTTTGCTTTTACTTCATTGAGTAACTGTTCTGTTCCCATCTTATAATTAATTGTTCAAATTCAAGAATCTCATTTAAAAGTTACGCAAAAGTAAAAAAAATGTAGAAGGACTAATTGTATTTTTGTGAAAGCATTATAATTATTGGTAATGTTTTACGTTTAAAATAGTTACAAGGTAATATTATTTGGTACAATCTTTCATGATACAAGGATGTGGATGGGAAATTTTATTATATCTGAAATTCAATAAGAAATAATAAAAATACAATAACATCTTATAGTATACAGAATTTTATTATAGAGCTGAGTTAATCCTGAGATCGTTAAACAGAAAAGATATTTACATACCCAAACTATTTATTAACTTACAATTCCGATCAATGAAAAATTCAAAATTCATTTTTGTAGTCTTGGTAATTATTTTAAGCGCTGCAACCTTGAGTTTAAAATCTTAAACGGATGAGACCATCTTTAACCTTTCAAAAATTTGAGTTGGAATACACACCGGGCAATATAAAATTGGTGATTTAATTGATTATACCGGTTATGCCAGTGCTTACAACACAACGTTTCTAATGTCAATAAACATTACACAACACTTTAGACTTGAGCCAGAAGCAGGACTGATATGGTTTAAACTGAAAATTGAAGAAAATGAAGATAATGAAGAAATAGATGAAGAAGAACAGACGACATTGGGTTATTCAATAGGATTGGGTGCTTTCTGGATGTTTCAGCGCGAAAAGGTAAGCTTTTATTTAGGGGGAAGAATCATGCACGACAAAGCTGAGTTTGAAAGAATATATATAGATGATACAATGACAGATACATTTATAGCTTTCAAATTTGGGCCATCATTAGGTTTTGAATACTTTCTGGTTAAGAATTTCAGTATCGGAGGAGAACTTAGTCTTCAGTATGCAATTTCAAGCTATAAGTATAAGATACATTATGAGAGTTATGAAGATGAAGAAGATGCAAAATCTGACAAAGTATTATTTGACACGGGATTATTTGTCCGGGTTTATTTATAACAGATCGATTTGTTAATCATTTATAAAATCAAACCCTGTTTAGTTATATGATGAGCAGTGTTTTTTAAATTTTTAGGGGAATATCATTTTACTGATTAAGGTCTGGAAGTATTTTAATAAACTTACCTTCCATTCCGGGACATACAGTCCAAAAACTTTTGAGATCTTCTCCTTACTCATTACACTGTAAGCCGGTCTTTTAGCCGGCGTAGGATACTGCTCTGTCGAAATCGGATTTATTGTACACTTTATGCCGGTAATTTCCATTATTGCTTTGGCGAATTCATACCAACTGCACTGTCCTTCGTTGGAGTATTGGTAAATGCCACCCGTATTGTTTTTTCCTTCCAGAATCTGTTTGGATATTTTTAAAAGTGCATCAGCCAGGTCTGCTGCTGAAGTGGGACAACCAACCTGATCAGCGACGACATTAAGCTCTTTGCGTTCTTTGCCAAGTCGCAGCATGGTTTTTACAAAATTGTTACCATGAGCCGAATACATCCACGATGTGCGTATAACCAGGTTCTTAGGGTTTTTTAAAACTTCCAGTTCACCGTCCAGTTTACTCTTTCCGTATACCGATTGCGGATCGGTTGGGTCATCTTCTTGATAAGGGATCTCCGAATTACCATTATAAACATAATCGGTGGAAATGTGGATTAAAGTTGCACCGACGGTTGTGGCTGCTTCATTAAGGTAGACAGGGATATCTTTATTTAACAGAAAGGCCAGTTCTTTTTCTTCTTCGGCTTTATCCACTGCAGTATACCCTGCACAGTTTATAATTATCTGAGGTTTCTCCTTTTTGGTAAAATCCAAAACAGCCTGTTTGTTTGTAAGATCCAGTTCGTGTATATCTGTAAAATGAAAGAGAACATTATCCAGCTTTTTATGCTGCAAATGTAATTCTGTTCCCAATTGTCCTTTCGATCCTGTTACCCAGATGGTGTTCATTAAAACGAATTATTAAATACCCACCCTCTTTAATTTTCCTCTCGACTTTGCTTCGCTGAAGCTATCCGTTTGCGCGCTGAAGCGCTTTAGCGCACAAGGTGCGAAAGCGAGGAAGGAGGACAGTGGGGGGGGTGTTATTATTTCTACTTATTTATAATGCAAGTATAATATCAATTTTAATATTTAAAATTATTCTTCGCATTGCGAATTCCCGGCAACTTGCTGTCTTTCTCCGATATAATTATCTTTTCTTCAGGTATACCCCAGTCTATTCCCAGTTCCGGATCGTTACAGATAATACCGGCATCTGTTTCCGGAGCATAAAGCTCATCGCACTTATACATTACAATTGCGGTTTCAGTTAATACTGAAAAGCCATGTGCAAATCCTTTTGGTACAATAAGTTGTTTCTTATTCTCTTCAGATAATTCCAATCCGTACCATTTACCATAAGTTGGTGAACCCTTTCTGACATCAACAGCAACATCATATATTTTTCCCTGTATTACCCGTACCAGTTTGGTTTGTGCCTTAGGCTCCAACTGGTAATGCAAACCGCGAATAACTCCATAAACAGATCGTGACTGATTGTCTTGAATGAAATTATAATTAATGCCTGATTTTGCCAGTTTAGCTTTATTGTAACTTTCAAAGAAATAGCCCCGGGGATCTTCAAAAATCCGGGGTTCCAGAACGTACAAATCTTTTATGGGTGTCTTTGTAATCTTCATTTTTTACCTGTGAAAATTTTTAATCAACTCAAATATATTCATTCCTGACGAAGCGTAGCGAACCTGCCTGCCTACCTGCGGTAAGTAAACAGGCAGGCAGGGATCAGGAATCCATGAAGTATTAATACTTTGTATTTGGATTCGGGCTCTCCATTTTATTAGGCCGGAATGAGCATTCTAATGATTTAAATATCAATCAAGAGTAACAATCCTGCTTTCTGCCAGCTTCATTAAATATTCACCATACTGGTTTTTAGCCAATGGCTTTGCCAGTTTTATTAATTGTTCCTTATCAATGTACCCTCTCTTATAAGCAATTTCTTCGGGGCAAGAAATTTTCAGCCCCTGGCGTTTTTCGATCGTATAGATATAGTTCGATGCCTGGACAAGGCTCTCGTGAGTGCCCGTATCTAGCCAGGCCATTCCACGTCCGAGTACTTTTACTTTAAGCCTGGATTCATTCAGGTATAACCTGTTCAGGTCAGTAATTTCCAGTTCTCTCCGTGCTGATGGTTTTAGCGATTTTGCTTTTTCAACCACATCGTTATTATAAAAATAAAGTCCCGTAACTGCATAGTTTGATTTTGGATCAGAAGGTTTTTCCTCAATACTCAGCACATTCCCTGAACTGTCAAATTCTACAACGCCATAGCGTTCAGGGTCGTTGACATAATAACCGAAAACAACTGCACCATCTTCAAGATCGGCAACTTTAAGCAATTCTTTACCGAAACCGTGACCATAGAATATGTTATCGCCAAGGATCAGACATACATTCTGTTCCCGGATAAATTCTTCTCCGATAATAAATGCCTGCGCAAGTCCGTCAGGTGATGGTTGCTCTTTATAAGAAATCTGAATGCCAAACTGATTGCCATTCCCTAAAAGTCGTTCGAATAATGGCATATCCTGTGGAGTGCTGATAACAAGAATATCCCTTATTCCTGCTAACATCAGGACTGAAAGGGGATAATAGATCATGGGTTTATCATAGACGGGCAGGATTTGTTTGGAAATAGTTCCTGTAATTGGGTATAAACGGGTACCGGAGCCACCGGCAAGTATTATTCCTTTCATATTTTATAGCTCATATGTTTTCTTAAAGTATGCAATGGTTTTTTCCAGTCCGTCTTCCAAACCAATTTTAGGTTCCCATTTCAGTAATTCTCTGGCCTTGGTAATATCCGGTCTTCTTCTTATGGGGTCGTTGTCTGGCAATGGTTCAAAAACAATTTTCGATTTTGAACCGGTAAGCCGAAGTATGGTTTCAGCAAGTTCAAGAATTGTGTATTCGCGTGGGTTCCCGATATTTATTGGCCCTATAATACCATCGTGCGTATTCATCAATCTTATCAATCCTTCAACCAGATCGTCGATGTACTGGAAACTTCTTGTTTGTTTACCATCGCCATAAATAGTTAAGTCTTCATTTCTTAATGCCTGGTAGATAAAGTTCGATACAACACGGCCATCACCTGCCCGCATGTTTGGGCCATATGAATTAAAGATCCGCGCAATTTTTATTTTAACCTGATTCTGTGTATGATAATCCATAAAAAGAGTTTCTGCACATCGTTTCCCTTCATCGTAACAGGAACGGTTTCCTATTGGATTAACATGTCCCCAATAATTCTCGGTTTGCGGATGTTCGATTGGATCTCCATATACTTCGCTTGTAGATGCCTGTAAGATTTTAGCTTTTATTCTTTTTGCAAGTCCAAGCATATTGATTGCACCCATTACCGACGTTTTAATAGTTTTTATAGGATTTATCTGATAATGGATTGGCGATGCAGGACATGCAAGATTATAGATCTCTTCAACTTCAATGTAGAAAGGTGAAGTAATATCGTGGCGTATGAGTTCGAAATAAGGATTTCTAACCATGTGAATGATATTACCTTTCGAACCGGTAAAATAGTTATCCAGACATATCACTTCATTATTGTCTTGTAATAGCCTCTCGCATAAATGCGATCCTAAAAAACCTGCGCCACCTGTAACAAGAATCTTTTTCATAACAGAATATCCGGGTTATTCGAATTAAACAGATTGAACCGGATTTTAATTAGTTAAGTGATTTACGTCCTATACCATAATATATAAAACCATTTTCTTTCATTTCTGCAGGATCATAAATATTTCTCCCGTCAAATATCACCCTATTTTTCAGAAGTTTATTTAATATCTTATACTTCGGGATCCTGAATTCCGACCACTCTGTAACCAGGGCAAGAGCGTCGCTGTCAACAGCTACCTCATACATATCTTCACAGTAAGTGATTCTGTCGCCCAGTTTATGCTTTGCTTCTTTCATAGCAACCGGATCATATACCTTAACATGGGCTCCTTCCTCAAGCAATCTTTCAATTAGCGCTACTGAAGGTGCCTCACGCATATCATCTGTATTGGGTTTAAAAGAAAGTCCCCAGATTCCAATTGTCAGTCCTTTGACATTATTATTGAAGTGCTTCTTTATTTTTTTGAACAGAACTTCTTTCTGATCATTATTGACAGCCTCAACAGCTTCAAGAATTCTTAACGGATTGTTCTTGTCCTTAGAAGATCTTATCAATGCTTTTACATCTTTCGGGAAACAGGATCCCCCGTATCCCACACCAGGATAAATGAATTTATTACCTATCCTGGGATCACTACCCAGTCCTTTTCTAACCATATCTACATCGGCACCCACTATTTCGCACAGATTGGCAATATCATTCATAAAGCTGATTTTGGTTGCCAGCATCGAATTAGCCGCATATTTTGTCATTTCTGCAGAGAGAATATCCATAAGAATAATGGGGTGTCCATTCAGAACAAAAGGTTTGTATAAGCGCCGCATTATTTTTTCTGCTCTATCCGATTCGATACCTATGATTATCCTGTCGGGTTTAAGGAAATCTGCTACAGCCGAACCTTCTTTTAAGAACTCAGGATTTGATGCCACATCAAATTCAATTTTCTCATTCCGTTTATCGAGCTCGCTTTGTATTGCAGATTTTACTTTATTTGACGTTTCAATTGGAACAGTACTTTTTGTGACTGCAACCAGGTAATCAGTCATTGACATACCAATTTCTGCAGCTACGGCCAGTACATATTTTAAATCGGCGCTGCCATCTTCATCCGGTGGAGTGCCAACAGCAATAAATACTGCTTCACAATCCCGTATATTGTCTTTCAGACTTGTCGTGAACTGAATCCTTCCTTTTTCAATATTGCGTTCAACCATTACCTGTAAACCTGGTTCATATATAGGAATAATACCTTTATTCAGTTTTTCAATCTTTTTTTCATCAATATCAACGCATATTACATCTACACCTGTTTCAGCGAAACATGTTCCGGTTACCAGTCCGACATAACCAGTGCCAACGATTGCTATTTTCATGTGTTTGTTCTTTTAATTTAAGGTTTTATTGAATTCACAAAATCTTGATATTTATTAATCCACCCAGATCAATGATTATTTCTAAATGTATTATTTATTATTATATAAATGAACCCAAAAATAGCAGGGGTATTTTATATTAAAAAAAATAGTATGAAAATTTTTCTAAATAATTCAAAAATTTCATTATCAATTTACTCTGTATAGCTTATGATATTTCGCTTTATTCTTAATTTTTAACTCTACTATAGCATTTTTAAACAATAAAATTTTAATTTTGCAACCTGTTTTTTAACGATATAATGTCTAACTTATTAATTATTTGATTATTAAATGTCTGAAAACGAAAAAAAACAAATAGAAAAGCAAGTTCAGAAAACTGAGATTGTTGAGAATGAAGCCACTGAAGAAAAGAATGAACAACCAGTAGCGTCAGAAGAAACTAAATTGGAAAAGCAGGAAACAAAAAAAGAAGAACCTGCTGCTAAAGAAGAAATTAACGAAGATATCAGTGCGGAAAGTGAGCAGTTAGAGGAAAAGAATGTAAAAGAGAAAGATGCTAAAGCCGAGAAAAAGGAAGATGCTAAATCTGTAAAAAAAGAAGAAGCCAAAGCTGATAAAAAGGACGACAAAGCCGATGAAAAAGCTAAGGCTAAGAAAAAAGAAACAAAAGCTGATGAAAAAGCAAACTCTGAGAATAAAGAAGCTGAAGCTGACGAAAATGCAAAGACAGAGAAAAAGGCTGAGAAGAAAGAAGAAGTAAAAACCGACAAAGAGGAAGTTAAAAGCAGGAAAGAAGAAGCTGCAACTGAGGAAAATCAAGAGGTTAAAGCTGAACAAAAAGAGGAAACCGAAAGAGAAGAAAAGAAAGCAGAAACAAAATCAACCGGTAAAAAGGTCGTTAAACAAAAATCCGCTGAGGGCAGCGAAAATGAATCCGATGCCGGTTTTGACTGGGACGAATACGGCCAGATGGATGATGTTTATACATCAACCAAAAAAGATGAATTCATAAAGCTTTACGATGAAACTTTATCTACTATCGCAGAAAATGAGGTGGTTGACGGTACTGTAATTTCAATGAATAAACGCGAAGTCGTTATCAATATTGGTTACAAATCTGAAGGAGTTGTCAGTTTGAACGAATTTCGTTACAACCCTAATTTAAAACCCGGAGATGAAGTTGAGGTTTATGTTGAAAGCCAGGAGGATAAAAAAGGTCAGCTGGTACTTTCACATAAGAAAGCCCGTGCCTTGAAATCATGGGACAGGGTAAATGAATCGCTGGAAAAAGATGAAATTATCAATGGTTATATTAAATGTCGCACAAAAGGTGGTATGATCGTAGATGTATTTGGAATCGAAGCATTTCTGCCAGGTTCACAAATAGATGTTAAACCTATTCGCGATTACGATATTTATGTTGGTAAAACAATGGAATTTAAGGTTGTTAAAATCAACCAGGAATTTAAAAATGTAGTTGTATCACACAAAGCTCTTATCGAAGCTGAACTTGAACAGCAGAAGAAAGAGATTATTGCCAAACTCGAAAAAGGACAGATACTGGAAGGTACTGTTAAGAACATCACTTCCTATGGCGTGTTCATCGACCTTGGCGGTGTTGACGGACTAATTCATATTACCGACCTTTCATGGGGCCGTGTGAATCATCCTGAAGAAATTGTTCAACTCGACCAGAAACTACAGGTTGTTATTCTCGACTTCGATGATGATAAGAAACGTATTGCTTTAGGTCTGAAACAACTTACACCACATCCATGGGATTCACTGGATACAAACCTTAAAGTTGGCGATAAAGTAAAAGGAAAAGTTGTTGTACTTGCCGATTATGGAGCATTTGTTGAAATTGCTCCCGGTGTTGAGGGGCTTATCCATGTTTCAGAAATGTCATGGTCGCAGCACTTGAGAAGTGCTCAGGAGTTTCTTAATGTAGGTGATGAAATAGAAGCTCAAATACTCACTCTGGACCGGGAAGAACGCAAAATGTCTCTGGGCATGAAACAGCTTAAAACCGATCCATGGGAGAAAATTGATGAGAAATATGCGCTCAATTCAAAGCATACTGCCAAAGTGCGAAACTTTACCAATTTCGGTGTATTTGTGGAAATTGAAGAAGGAGTTGACGGATTAATTCACATCTCTGACTTATCATGGACAAAGAAAATAAAACATCCCGCTGAATTTACTAACATTGGCGATGATATTGAAGTTGTTGTACTCGAGATCGATAAAGAAAACAGACGTCTGAGTCTCGGACATAAGCAGCTTGAAGAAAATCCGTGGGATGTATTTGAAACACTTTTTACGGTGGGCTCAGTTCATGAAGGAACCATTACCGAGGTGCTGGACAAAGGTGCTTTAGTAGCCCTTCAGTACGGTGTTGAAGGATTTGTAACACCAAAACATCTCGTGAAAGAAGATGGTTCTGCTGCAAAAGTCGATGAAAAACTATTATTTAAAGTGGTAGAATTTTCAAAATCTGCAAAGAAAATTGTACTTTCACATACAAGAGTCTTTGAGGATGACAAAAAAGCTGCAGATGATGCCGGTAAAAAAGCTCATGCAGCAGCTACAAAAAAAGCAACCAGAAAGATCAAGTCAAACCTTGAAAAAACAACACTTGGTGACATAAGTGATCTGGCTGCTTTAAAGAAAGAAATGGAGAATGCAGAGAAACAGGATAGTAAAAAAGCCTCAAATTCAGACGAAAAGTAATATATTTATAAAAACTTTTCAATATGGAATTTAAGATAGAAAAGCGTGACAATCACACTTTAATTCAGGTATTAGAAGAAAAGCTTGATACCCATATAGCTCCGACATTAAAATCGGAGCTGGTTTTAATATCAGGCAACGGAGAAAAAAACATAATACTTGATTTAAGCAAGTGTCGTTATTGCGATTCTTCAGGTCTGAGTGCCATTCTCGTTGCCAACCGGTTATGCAAGAATGCAAGTGGAACGTTCGTACTCACTGGACTAAACGATGCTGTAGAACGCTTAATAACAATTTCACAATTGGATACTGTATTAAACATTACCAATTCAGTTGACGACGGTGTTGATTTAATTGCTGAGGTTAGTAAATAATATTGTTCTGATCAGAATATGACATTCGAACTGACGGTACTGGGAAGCAGTTCTGCTCTTCCTACGTCGACAAAATTTCCAGCCGCTCAGGTGCTCAATGCACATGAGCGTTTTTTTTTGATCGACTGTGGCGAGGGCACACAGATTCAGCTTCGTAAAGCGAAAGTGAAATTCGGACGCATGAATCATATCTTTATAAGTCACCTGCATGGCGATCATGTTTTTGGATTGTTCGGTTTGCTTTCAACATTGAATCTTCTGGGAAGAAAAACTACAATGCATATCTTCGGGCATTCCGATCTGAAATATATCATTGCTTTTTATCTGGAACACTTTGCTCCGGAAAATTCTTATGAAATTGAGATTCACCCCGTTGTTAAAAGGCAGTTGCAACTTATTTTTGAGAATAAAGCGATTGAAGTTTTTGCATTTCCTTTAAAACATAAAGTGCCAACCTTCGGGTATCTGTTCCGTGAAAAAAAAAGGCTACTGAATATAAAAAAGGAAGTAATTGAGAAATATAATCCATCAATAAAACAAATTGTCGAGATAAAAAAAGGCGCTGATCTGATAACCGAAAAGGATGAAATAGTAAGCAATAAAGAGCTGACTATTGTACCACCTAAACCACGTTCTTTTGCTTATTGTTCCGATACCATGGTTTACGAAAAGATTACATCATACATTAAAGGTGTCGATTTACTTTACCATGAAGCAACATTTCTAGAATGTGATACTAAACTGGCAAAATCAACGAGTCATTCAACAACCGTGCAGGCAGCGACAATTGCAAAAAAGGCAGGTGTAAAAAAACTTCTAATAGGTCATTTCTCAACCCGCTACAACAGCTATGAGGAATTTTTACCCGAATCCAGAAAAATATTTAGACATACTGAGGCCGCTGAGGATTTATCGGTTTATACTATTTAATCTGAGTGAACATTTAATTTTGTAAATCATAATTTCATTATTATTTAATATAGTTATCCTTCGTGTAACAATCAGTCCTTCAGAATTTCACACTGTTACATTGTATATTATTACATTTTACATTAATCTTTATCTTTGCGCGATAATATAAATTCGAAAATGTCAGGAATACAGGAGAAAATAATCATATTCGATTTTGGTTCGCAGTACACTCAGCTTATAGCCAGGAGGGTGAGAGAATTAAATGTCTATTGTGAAATTGTTCCGTTCAACAGGTCAGCTGTAGTCGATGAAAATGTAAAAGGAGTTATTCTGTCGGGAAGTCCTTGTTCGGTGCGTGATAAAGAACATCCCGTACCGGACTTAACAAATATTAAAGGCAAACTTCCTGTTCTGGGTATATGTTACGGAGCACAATTTATTGCTCAAGTAAGTGGAGGGGAAGTATTACCTTCTAAACATCGTGAATACGGCCGTGCAAACCTGGAGTTTATCGATCAAGATGCGCAACTGTTAAAAGGTATGAGCAAAGGAACACAGGTATGGATGTCACATGGGGATACTATTGTAAATCTCCCGGAGAACTTTCGGATTATTGGCAGTACTCATGATGTAAAAGTAGGAGCATACCAGATTACCAATGAGCCTACATATGGAATACAATTCCATCCGGAAGTATATCATACTACAGAGGGCTTGCATCTTCTCAGGAATTTCGTTGTTGATATTTGCGGTTGCAAACAGAATTGGACCCCTGCTTCGTTTATTGAAACTACAATAACAGAATTGAGGACTAAACTGGGAAATGATAAAGTGGTTTTAGGCCTTTCAGGCGGCGTGGATTCATCGGTTGCTGCTGTTTTATTACACAGAGCCATAGGCCGAAATCTTACATGTATTTTTGTTGATAATGGAGTACTTCGTAAAGATGAATACGAAAAAGTACTTGATTCCTACAAGCATATGGGACTTAATGTGGTAGGTGTAAGGGCAGGAGATATTTTTCTTAACGACCTTAAAGGATTGGCAGAACCCGAAGCAAAAAGAAAAAGCATCGGTAAAAATTTTATAGAGGTATTTGAAAAAGAAGCACATAAAATAAAGGATGTGAAGTGGCTGGCGCAGGGAACAATCTACCCTGATGTTATCGAATCGGTCTCGGTAAACGGTCCGTCAGCCACAATAAAATCACACCATAATGTAGGCGGGCTGCCGGAACGTATGCACCTGAAAGTTGTTGAACCTCTGAATCTTCTTTTTAAAGATGAGGTGCGCAGAGTAGGCAAAGCATTAGAGATAGACGATATCATTCTGGGAAGACATCCTTTCCCCGGTCCGGGTCTGGCAATACGTATTTTGGGTGAGGTGACTGCTGAGAAGGTAAAGCTTCTTCAGGAAGTTGATTATATATATATCGAAGGTCTGAAGGAATTTAACCTGTATGACGATGTGTGGCAGGCAGCTGCAATACTTTTACCGGTGCAGTCGGTCGGGGTTATGGGCGATGAAAGAACTTATGAAAACGTTGTGGCTTTAAGGGCTGTTGGTTCCACCGACGGAATGACCGCAGACTGGTCGCACTTGCCCTATGAATTTTTATCAACAATATCAAACAGGATAATAAATCAGGTTAAAGGTGTCAACAGGGTTGTTTATGATATAAGCTCGAAACCACCTGCAACAATTGAATGGGAATAGATATATTGTGTATTACATATTAATTATATAGATATTATTATTTTAACCATTTTTAAGTTTGAATTGTTTATCTTTTATCATATATATTGCAGATCGATTTTCCTTTTTAATATATCATATAATGAATATTTTTCTGAAGAGTCTTGTTGTAAGTTGTTTTCTGTATTTTTTCTATCTTATTCCTGTTGAGGCCCAGTCGACCAAGGAAGCAGCCAAATACGGGCAGTTTATATATTATTTAAGCAAATATTATGTAGATACAATCAATACTGAGCAGCTGGTTGATGAGGCAATTAAATGGCATCTCTCTGATCTTGATCCTCATTCAACATATATTTCGAAAGAAGAAGTGCAAAAAATGAATGAACCTTTGAAAGGCAATTTTGAGGGAATAGGAATTTCTTTTAACATTCTTAACGATACTTTATTTGTAATTACTCCAATTCCCGGCGGGCCTTCGGAAAAAGTCGGGATATTATCAGGTGACAGAATTATTAAAGTCGATGGAAAGAATATAGCAGGTATTGGACTTACCAATGAAGATGTTTTTTCACTTCTAAGGGGTGATAAGGGCACAAAAGTCAGGGTATCGGTTTATAGGAGAAATTATCCTCGCTTACAGGAATTTACCATTACACGCGATAAAATTCCTATAAACAGTCTCGATGCAGCTTACATAGTCAAAAACAATATTGGTTATATTAAGCTCAACAGATTTTCACTGACCACTATAGAAGAGTTTTATAAAGCCTCAATCGATCTTATTGGAAAAGGAGCCGAAAACCTCATTCTTGATTTAACAGGAAATGCAGGTGGTTACCTTGATGTAGCAGTTCTTCTCTCCGACCAGTTTCTTGATGATGAAAAACTAATAGTATATACCAAAGGAATGCATAGTTCGCGTAATGAGTACTTCGCTTCCAAACCCGGCCTTTTTGAAAATGGAAATGTGGTGATTTTGATTGATGAAGGGTCGGCATCGGCAAGTGAAATCGTTTCCGGTGCAGTTCAGGATTGGGACAGGGGGATTATCATCGGGCGCCGGTCTTTCGGTAAAGGTCTTGTACAACGTCAACTTGAACTGCTTGATGGCTCTATGGTTCGATTGACAACTGCAAAATATTATACACCTTCGGGCAGATTGATACAAAAGCCTTACGGTGAAGGGAATGACACTTATGAAAGGGAAATAGTAGAAAGATATGAACATGGCGAATTTGTCCATAAGGATAGTATCCAGTTCCCGGATTCTCTAAGATATGAAACACTGCTGAATAAAAGAACCGTATTTGGCGGAGGTGGTATAATGCCGGATATTTTTATACCTCTCGATACTACCTATTATTCGGATTATTTTCGTGAGTTGGTCCGTACCGGGGTCTTAAATCAGTTTGTTCTTAACTATGTAGATAAAAACCGCCAAAAACTTCAGAAAAAGTATCCGGATTTTTCAGCTTTTAATTCAAATTATTTTGTAACTGAAAACATGTATTATGAACTTGTTGAATATGCTGAAGATGAAGGTGTGAAAAGGCCGGAAGATATTAGTTCTGAGATGTCTGAAAAATTTACGACTACACTCAAGGCATATGTTGCACGCGATCTTTGGACAACAAGTGAATTTTATGAGGTAATTAACCAGACTGACGATAATTTTCTTAAAGCAGTTGAGGTAATGTCTGACTGGGATAATTACAGCCGGAAATTACTGCAATAATGTTTACCGATCTTAATTCTGTTCAGGAGATTATCTATATCCTGCTGAAGTGGTTGTTCGATCATTACATCGAACTTTTCGCTACAATTTCAGGATTATTATATCTTGTATATTCCGTTAAAGGTAATATTCTGCTTTGGTTTTTTGGTCTCATTACGTCATTGCTTTATGTCTACGTGTTTTTTATTTCGAAGATATATGCCGATATGGGCATTAATATTTATTATGTCATCATAAGTATATACGGGTGGATACATTGGAGCCGGCTTGATGAAAACATTGATAAAAGAACACTTCCGTATAGTACTCTTTTAATAAGAACGGGTATTATCCTGTTTTTTATCACTCTTTTGTTATTTATACTAATTGCATTTATCTTAAACAAATATACCGATTCGGATATTGCTCTGTGGGATTCATTTACTACATCAGCAAGTATAACTGCAACATGGATGCTTGCACGAAAAATAATCGAACACTGGTTGGTATGGATCGTAATTGACTCTGTATCCGCAGGACTATATATTTACAAAGGACTTTATCCGACAGTTCTGCTTTTTGTTGTTTACGCAACGCTGGCAGTTATTGGATATATTGAATGGAAGAAACAATTCAGATTACAGAACAGCGTATGATAAGAATTTTCCTTACCGGACCCGAATCTACAGGTAAGTCAGTTTTAACAAAAGCGCTGGCTGAACATTATGGTGTACCCTACATTGATGAATATGCAAGAGAGTACCTGGAATTGCTTGACAGGCCTTATAATTATAATGATGTTTTACATATTGCTCTTAACCAGGTCGAAAGTTTGAAAAAATACAGTAATACCAGGTATGAAATGATTTTTGTTGATACATACCTTATTATTACTAAATTCTGGTTCGATCTGGTTTACAATAATTATCCTGAATGGATTGATACTGAAATTGCTAAAACCAGGAATGATCTGTATTTACTTTGTAAACCAGATATACCATGGAAACCGGACCCCCTTCGCGAAAATGGCGGTGAAATGCGAACAGTACTTTTCAACTTGTATGAACAGGAACTGATTGGTGCCGGATTAAATTACCTGTATATTGAAGGTAAACGGGAAAACAGGATCATGGATGCAATAAAAAAAACAGACGGTTATTTAATACTGAAAAATAAAAATGGAAAGTAATGCCGGGCAATCGTTTGAAATGGTTGCTAAAACTTTTTACGGGTTGGAGCAAATACTGGCAAAAGAGATCAGGAAAATAGGTGGTAATAAATTAGAAATTCTTAACAGAGCAGTTAAGTTTTACGGCGATAAGTCGATACTTTATAAGACAAATCTGTATCTGAGAACTGCATTGCGGATCCTGGTGCCTTTATTTAAAGTAAGGATCAACAGTCAGGACGAACTCTATGAAAGGGTACATGAATATGAGTGGGAAAAGCACCTGAAACCGGGTAATTCAATTGCTGTCGACACTTTTCTGAAATCTTCATTTTTCACCCATTCGCATTATGTTTCGCTCAGGACAAAGGATGCCATCGCCGACAGGTTCAGGGAAAAATTTAAACGCCGCCCAGTTGTTAACAGAGAAAATCCTGATATCCTGATTAATGTCCACCTGGTAAATAATGAACTATTAATTTCATTAGACACTTCAGGCATTTCGCTTCATAAAAGAGGTTATCGCGTTGCTGAAGTTTCAGCACCTCTGAACGAAGTTTTGGCGGCTGGTCTTATTATGATTTCCGGCTGGAAAGGAGAAACAGATTTCTTCGACCCTATGTGTGGTTCAGGAACAGTTGGAATAGAAGCAGCTCTGATCGCTCGGGAGATCCCTCCCGGAATTTTTAGAAAATCTTTTTCATTTGAAAACAGCCCCGACTTTGAGCGGGGGCTCTGGAATAAAATTTTCGATGACATACATGAGAAAAAGTGGGATGGGAAAGTTTATTCTACCGACATATCAACGCGTGCGGTCAACATAGCAAAGGCAAATGCCCGACAAGCTTCAGTTACCAGAAATATTGAGATCAGAGAAATGGCCTTTGAAAATAATAATCTGCCTAACGGGGAAGGTGTTGCGATTCTTAATCCTCCATATGGTGAAAGAATGAAAAGGACAAATATTAACGAATTCTATCAGATGATAGGTAATTCGATGAAGACCAATTTTCCGGGTACAGATGTATGGATTATAAGCAGCGATTTTGATGCTTTAAAACACGTAGGATTGAGGCCTTGTCAGAAGCTGAAACTGTATAATGGTTCCCTGGAATGTAAATACCAGAAATATGAAATTTATGCAGGTAGTAAAAAGGGGAAATATCAGAATAAGAAAAAATAATGGATCAGATTTTTTTGTTATTAATACTATTAATAAGAGCATAGTATCTTTGTATTGATTTAATAAAATAATTGGTCAGTTGTGTTCTTTTTTTAAAGAACAATGTTGACCTGTCAGATTTCATTACGAATTGTTGATTATAAATACTATTTCTTTTCACAAATTATAGTATATTTAAAATATGGTCATCGAATATATAGATAAAGTTTATGTGCCCTTAAATTGAAGTGTTACATTTAAGATTTTTTCTATATTTGTTTAGTTCAAAATAAGATACCTGGTAACTCAAGCTTTGTATGAGCTTTAATATAAACGAATATTACACTGATATTAGCAAAGGAGATGTTCTGTTAGCTTACAAAGGAAGTATAACCTCTGCATTGATCAATGAAGTGCTAGAAGCCGTTGAGGAGAAACTGGAGCGGGGAAGCGAAGAAGGTAAGACCAGAAAAAAGCTGTATAATGTTCTCGTTGAGAGCTTGCAAAATCTTTATCATCACATAGAGGAACGGCACGATGGTATTGAAGAACAACTCGATCCGAAATTTGGAATACTTGTTATAGAAAAAGCAAATGATCACGAATATAAAGTGACTACAGGAAATTTTGTAGTTTCATCAAAAACCAAGTTTTTAAAAGAAAAAATCGATAAAATCAACGCCTTAACGAAAGATGAACTCAAGGATATGTATAAATTCATACTGAATCATCAGAAAATTTCGGCAAAAGGCGGCGGAGGTTTAGGTTTGGTTGACATTGCAAGGAAAACAGGTAAGAAGATGATTTACAATTTTTACCCTTATAACGATAAATATGTATTTTTTGATTTGACTATTCTGGTATAAATGATACAACATACAAAAGCATGGAAGCACTTATAATTGAAGGAACAACAAAAACACCAAATGTAAATTTCGATTCAACGAAAGGGGTGCTTGAAATTAAAGGACGTTCAATCCCTGAAAATTCAATAGAATTCTATAAACCATTGGTTGACTGGCTTGAAGAATACGCACAGTCACCGGCATCGAAAACACAGGTTAATGTGCATTTGGAGTATTTCAATACAAGTTCATCAAAGTGTATTCTTGATGTTTTCAAAAAACTTGAAACAATTCATAAAAATAAGTACGAAGTACAGATTAACTGGTATTACGAAGAAGACGATGAAGATATGTTAGAGGCCGGTGAAGATTATGAATCAATAATTCGGGTGCCCTTTAAAATGATTGAAATCGTAGATTGAAAATTGTAAAAAAATCTATATAAAAAAGCTGTCTTTTTAAGATGGCTTTTTTATTCTTCCGGATTTTCATTATACTTTCTGCTGAGATTGTCGAATGCATCAAGAAGTTTTCTGAGTCCTCTCTTGTACAATATAAAATAGAACAGTAACGACATTAGCCAAATAACAATGGTGTTGACCCAGAATGTTTTATAATAAACCCCGAAAAACTTTTTCTGTGGTGCATAAAAATGGGCTTTAATGAAATTCGACTGCGGGTCAAGATAAATTGGATCAAGTTTCTGGATCAGTCTGCCTTTGTATTCAATTATTCTTACAGGTTCGTTGCTGTTTTCAACAAATTCTGCCAACCGGTCATTGTGATAGTCTCTTTTAATCTGTATAAATTTCTCTTTATCTTCAGGTGTTCTTTGGTATGAACGAATTATTTTATCCCTTTCGTCGTTCGCTCCGTTATATACTTTTATGTAGAACTTGTTTATTCGCCGTATGTGATCGACTGTAGCCTGTAATATTTTTGGATTGATATCATTGATATTAAGCTTATCAAGATAATCGAACTTTATATACTTGCCGCTATATTTATGCTCATTCTCAATTTCATTGTATAAAAGTTCAAGATAATTGTTGATCTTATTTCTGTGTGATTTGTCCTGATAATATTTACTGATATAATCGATTTTGTTCTCAAGGTTTTTTACCCAATAATATTTCTTAAATTCTGCTGTACTCATCATTTTATTTAACGGGTAGAATTGTTTTATATACTCGTTCTCGGTGAATTGATATACAGCTAATGCTTCATATCCCCATCTTGCAGTCATTATTTCTCCGTAGAAAGGTATGCTGTTTGGTGAAGATATCGTTGGGTTAAGCTTTTCGTATTTTACAATTACACCACTTAGAATAATCTGTGGTATTACCAGGAATGGGATCAGGATATAGATTGTAACCACTGTTTTAAAGCTGTCGGAAATGACAAGCCCCATAATATTTGCGTTCACCCAGCAACTAAAAAGCACGATCCAGTATGTAAGGTACATACCCTTGATTTCCATTATGCTGTTTCCTACCAAAACAAACAGAGCAGCCTGAATTGCTGATAACGTGGTAAGTACAATGATTTTAGAAATAAGATAACTCGACCAGCTTAAATTAAGGAATGCTTCACGTTTAAGTATTTTCCTGTCTTTTATTATTTCCTCTGCACTAATTGTGAGTCCCATGAAAATGGCTACAATTACTGACATGAATATGTATACCGGTAAATTGCTGTTACCTAACAGTGTATACCCAAACTCATTCGATTCACTTTCATTGTAATATTTAATGATGAATGAGAGAATGAATGCAAGAAACGGTGCCTCAACGAAATTAATAATGAGGTACTGATTGTTTGCCAGTTTTGCTAACACATCGCGCTTAACAAATACAAAGAACTGGCGTATTTTATTGGGTATTTTAAAAGATATTTTTGGTAATTCAGATGGTATTTCAACTTTTGTTTCCTGTTGCCGAGCATGTTCTTTGTAATATTTACTCCATTCCTTAGGGGAGTATTTTCTGCGCTGGGTAAATTTTCCGTATTCGTCAAGTATGTTCGATTCAACAATATTGAAAATCTGCTCGGGATTTACATTACCACAAACATGGCATTCACTTTCATTATAATTTGCGTAGTGAATCTTAGATTTGAAATATATGATTGAATCAATCGGGTCTCCATCATATATCAGATAACCACCAGTGTCGAGAATTAATAATTCATCGAACATTTTGAAAATATCTGATGAGGGCTGGTGGATCACAACAAAAACCAACTTACCTTTTAGTGACAATTCTTTCAGGAGGTCCATTATATTTTCTGAATCACGCGAGGATAACCCTGATGTAGGTTCATCAAGGAAAAGTACAGCAGGTTCTCTGATAAGCTCTAAAGCAATATTCAACCTTTTACGCTGACCTCCGCTTATCATTTTATTAAGTGGTGTACCAACCTGTATATCCTTTATCTCGTAAAGTCCAAGATTTTGAAGCATACGATCAACCGTGGCAACGATCTGTTCTTCATTATAGTTGCTGAAACATAGTTTGGCATTATAATACAGGTTCTGAAATACTGTTAGTTCTTCAATAAGCAAATCATCCTGCGAAACATGACCAATAAGTCCTTCAATATTGCTTTTATTTTCATTTATATCAATACCATTAATTTCAATTTTACCGCTTGTTGGTTTAACTGATCCGTTTAATATGTTTAATAAAGTTGTTTTACCGGCACCACTCGATCCCATAATTCCCACAAGTCTTCCCGATTCTTTAATAAAACTCATTGTATGAAGACCAACAGTGCCATTTTTAAACTGATACCTGATATCTTGTGCATGGAACACAATTTTTGATTCCCGGTGCTCTTCATGAAAGAGAGTAACAATGTCGCTGTAATAGATCGGGGTTATATTATGATCACGTATTGAAGAACCCGCATTGAATACATATACTTTATATGGTTGTAGAAGCTGACCGTTCAGATATAATTCATTATCGCCAAGGTATCTTATAAAATAAATATTGGCGGATGAAGATTTGAAAAGCCATAGTTCGCCTTTAAAATATTTTGAATACCACTGTTTGGTATCGGGCAGGCTAAAGTCCTGGCTGTTACTAACAATAAGTAATTTGTTTGAATTTGGGATTTCTCCTATATCGTGAATTGTATAATCCCTTATGAGGTCATGTTCTTCTTTTTCAATATGGAAAGAGTCTGCAACTGTTTGTATGAATTCGAATTCCTGGTTTGATATCTCGGCATTGTTAGAATATACAAACTCGAAAAGGTGGATTAGTACAATAAGTTTTTGTTTGTGAGTAAGTTCATGGTTTATCTGATCGCATATTCTCAGGATTTTCACCGAATCGGGACCTATTCGTTTAGCACCACGCGAATTAACAAGTTTTTGGTGCCTTTGGAAAAAACTATCGAATATACTGAGGTATCCATCTACCAGTTCCTGATTGAGGATTCGCTGCAGATACGATTCTACAACAATTCTTCTATCCGTCTCATCAGTATTATTATCTTCCGGCCTTGCAATGATTGCGAATAATTCCATCAAGGCCTTTAAAATCTGTTCACTCATTAGTAATGAGTTGGTTTGTTGGTTATGTTGTGCTTCGAATTCTACGCAAACATCACATTATAGTTACGCCTATAATAATATTTGTCATTATAAATAGTAAAAAAGATATTATAAATTAGAAGTCTTTTATTTTAAAATATTCTTAATGATTATGAAATTTATTTTCGCAATCTTCTGTTCAGCCTGTATCCAGGTACTTAATTGCCAGTATTTTTCTATAGTAGATATTGAGATTGGAAGAAATACCTCTTTAAAACCTGAGAACCTTAATGGTTTGCAGTGGAGAGGTTCTGCCAACAATTTAATTTATCTCAATGATAATTATGTAATGGAAATTTACAGTGATTCTTTATTTCAGGATACAATATTTTCACTTGAAGACTGTAATAATATCCTTAAGAAGAACAAATTAGACACATTAAAAGCTTTACCTTATCTCCTGTTCATTTCCGATAGTGTACTGGCATTTTGTAAATTAAATCAGTTCTACTTTATCAATCCATATCTGAAAAAACTCAAATACACTTATTTTCTGCCTGAAACTGCTGAAAACATTTCTTTTGATAAGAAGGGCAAACATAAAGTAGTATATACGGTTGATAATAATGTCTGGTTCCAGGATAAAAACGGAAATAAACTGCAGATTACACACGATTCGGCTCAGGGTGTTACCAATGGACAAATTGTTTACAGAAATGAATTCGGTATTCAGGATGCTTATTTTTGGTCCCCTAATTCAAATTATTTTGCTTTTTATCGCAACGATGAATCTGAGGTAACCAATTATCCGTTGGTTGATATAAGTGGAAGGATTGCTGAGTTGAATGAAGTTAAATACCCTATGGCCGGTATGAACAGTCAAAAAACAGAAGTGTGGGTATATGCACTAACTGATAGCGCGTTGATTAAATTAAATATAAACTCTGTTCCGGATGATTACCATACAAACATTTCATGGTCACCTGATGAAGATCTTATTTATATTCAACATTTGAATCGCGGGCAGGATACTATGGAGCTGAAAAGTTATTCGGTAAAAACAGGTGAAGAAATAGAATTATTATTTACCGAAACGAGGAATACTTATGTTGAACCTCAATACCCGATAAATTTTATTGGCAATACAAACGATTTTCTTTATTTAAGCTCCAGAGACGGTTATAACCATGTTTACCGTTACCAGAAAGACAAAAAGAAACTTAAGCAGCTAACCAAAGGTGATTGGGAAGTAACAGAACTTATTGGATTGGACAGCACAGATGAGAATTTTTTCTTCATATCAACAAAAGAAAGTCCCTTGGAAAAACACCTGTATAAATTTAATTTTCAAAGTGGGGAAGTCATACGGTTAACGACAGAAGCAGGTATACATAAAATTACATTTAATAGACAAATGACAGGATTTATTGATGAATTTGCCAGTATGGATGTTCCAAGGAAAGTAACGATTAATGAAATAAACGGAAATATTATTAAGGAATTAGTAAATGCAGAAAACCCGGTTAAGGATTTTACGCTGGGTGATGTGGAAACAGGTACTATACTTTCGGCTGATGATAATACTGTCTTATATTACAAATTTGTAAAACCTGTCGATTTTGATCCAGAGAAGAAATACCCGGTTTTATTTTATGTATATGGAGGTCCGCATCTCCAACTTATTCAGAACAGCTGGATGGATCGCATTGATTATTTGCAGCAGTACATGGCTCAACATGGTTATGCTTCGTTTCAGATAGATCCGAGAGGTTCTTCGGGAAGAGGGAAAAAGTTTGAAGAGGTAATTCACCGGCAGACAGGTATACCACAAGTGGAAGATTATATGGAGGCAGTAAATTTCCTTTATAAAATACCCTTCATTGATACAAGCAGAATAGGTGTTCATGGATGGAGCTATGGGGGCTACATGACTATCATGCTGATGACAAGGCACCCGGAGATTTTCAAGGTTGGTGTTGCAGGAGGACCGGTAATTGACTGGAAATATTATGAGGTAATGTATGGAGAACGGTATATGGATACTCCGGAGGAGAATCCGGATGGATATGATCTAACAAACCTGAACAATTATGTTTCAGATCTTAAAGGTGATTTACTCATTATTCAGGGAGCTCTCGACTGGGTTGTAGTACCACAAAACTGTTTGACTTACATTGAGAACTGTATAAAGGAAAATAAACAGGTCGACTTTTTTATGTATCCCTCACATGAACATAATGTTATTGGAAAAGACAGGTTACATCTTACTAAAATGATCACCGACTATTTTATAGATAAATTGTAGTTAGTTCAATAGGCTGAAAAAATTTCATTTATCCTACCTGCTAATCTGCCATAAAGTCTCGTAACAACCTAAAAAACATGACTTTATGACTAGAATTAAGTTCGGGATCGTGTTGGCTGAATTTTTGAATTTCGTTAACAGAATTTAAGAATATAACAACAATGAATCTTAATAATTTTACTATAAAATCACAGGAAGTAATTCGGGAAGCGTTACTTCTGGCTCAGTCAAATGGCAACCAGTCTGTTGAAAATGGCCACCTGTTAAAGGCATTGCTTCAGAAAGGCAATAGTGTGGTTGAGTTTATTTTTAATAAGATAGGTGTTAATTCGCAGATAGTTGATACAATCCTCAATAAGGAACTGGAATCATACCCTAAAGTTCAGGGAGGGGAACCTTATTTATCTTCAAAGGTATCCGGTACATTACAATATGCTCTTGCCTTGGCAAAGAAAAGTGGGGACCAGTATGTTTCTGTTGAACATATTTTTCTAGCGCTTGTAAATGGTAAGGATAGTGTATCTCAAATACTAAAAGATAATAGTCTCAATAATAATGAAGTAAGCAAAGCTATTGAAGAACTCAGAAAAGGATCCAAAGTCGACAGTCAGTCTGCTGAAGATTCGTATAACGCATTGGATCGATATGCAATTAACCTGAATGATAGCGCCCGTAGTGGTAAACTTGATCCCGTTATTGGACGCGATGAGGAAATCAGAAGGATATTACAAATTATATCTCGTCGTACTAAGAATAATCCCGTACTTATAGGTGAACCTGGTGTTGGAAAGACTGCAATTGCAGAGGGACTTGCGCATAGGATAGTAGCAGGAGATGTGCCGGAAAATTTGAAATCGAAACAGGTTTACTCTTTAGATATGGGATCACTGATTGCAGGAGCAAAGTATAAGGGTGAGTTTGAGGAACGCCTGAAAGCAGTTGTAAAAGAGGTCATTAAATCTGACGGTGAAATTATTCTTTTTATTGATGAAATACATACATTGGTCGGAGCCGGTAAATCTGAAGGAGCCATGGACGCTGCGAATATTCTTAAACCGGCATTGGCAAGAGGGGAATTAAGAGCCATTGGAGCAACAACCTTAAATGAATATCAGAAATACTTTGAGAAAGATAAAGCTCTCGAACGCCGGTTCCAGATAGTCATGGTAACTGAACCTGATGTTCTTAGCGCTATTTCAATACTTCGTGGCTTAAAAGAGCGTTATGAAAATCATCATAATGTAAGGATTATGGACGAAGCCATTATTGCAGCTGTAGAATTATCGAACAGGTATATCACAGATCGCTTTCTGCCTGATAAGGCTATTGATTTAATTGATGAAGCTGCTTCGAAGATGAGGATCGAAATGAATTCTCTGCCTCAGGAAATAGATGAACTCGAAAGGAAGATTAAGCAACTTGAAATTGAGAAGGAAGCAATTAAGAGAGAGGGTAATAAGCAAAAAGTAGATACTCTTAGTCTGGAAATTGCAAATCTGAGTGATGAACGAAATAAGTTAAGAGCAAAATGGCAGGCTGAGAAAGACATTATTGATGAGATCCAGAAAAATAAAATTGTTATTGAGGATTATAAATTAGAGGCAGAACAAGCCGAAAGAGCTGGAGATTATGGTAAAGTTGCTGAACTTCGATATGGTAAAATAAAGGATGCAGAAGCAAATATTGAGAAGTTAAGGTTGAAACTGGTTGAAAGGCAAAAAGAAACAAAGTTGATAAAAGAAGAGGTTACCTTTGAAGATATTGCTGAAATTGTGTCAAGATGGACAGGTATTCCTGTTAATAAAATGCTTAAGGGTGAGCGTGAGAAACTTTTAAACCTCGAAAGTGAATTGCATAAAAGAGTTATTGGACAGGATGAAGCCATTGCTGCAGTATCGGATGCAGTTCGCAGAAGCAGGGCAGGCCTGCAGGATGAATCCCGCCCTATAGGATCATTTATCTTTCTGGGGACTACCGGTGTTGGAAAAACAGAACTGGCTAAAGCACTGGCAGAAGTGATGTTCAATGAAGAAAACCTTATGACCCGGATCGATATGTCGGAATATCAGGAGAAACATTCAGTATCACGACTTATTGGTGCACCTCCGGGGTATGTCGGATACGATGAAGGCGGACAGTTAACCGAAGCTGTGAGAAGAAAACCTTACTCCGTTATTTTACTTGATGAAATTGAAAAAGCACACCCGGATGTTTTTAATATTCTTCTGCAGGTTTTAGACGATGGCAGATTAACAGATAATAAAGGTCGTGTTGTTAATTTCAAGAATACACTTATGATAATGACATCAAATATAGGTTCACATCTTATTCAGGAAAGACTAAAAGAATTGAATGAAGGCAACAGAGAAGAAGCACTCGAAAACCTGAGAAAAGAAATTTTTATTTTATTACAGCGAAGCGTCAGACCTGAATTCCTGAACAGGATAGATGAGTTGATCATGTTTACTCCGTTAACCAGTGATGAAGTAAAAGATATTGTCAGGTTGCAAATTAAGAATGTTCAAAAGAAACTTATAAGTAATGATGTAGATCTCGAGGTAAATGAAGCTGCTATTGATCTTATCAGTCGTGCAGGCTTTGACCCTCAGTTCGGGGCACGGCCTGTAAAGAGGATAATTCAAAAAGAGATACTTAATCAGCTTTCAAAAGAAATATTGGCCAATAATATTTCAACAGGGCAGAAAGTTATTGTGGAAGCCGAAGGTGAGAAAATAGTCTTACGAAACAGCCTTAGTTAAAACTTTTTAAACACTCATCCTGGGTTTCGTATAACTCAAATACATTGTGCAATTGTAAAAGTTTGAAAAGTTCAAGAACCTCGTTCTTTATATTGCAGATCTTAAACTGTCCGTGGTTATTATTGGCAGTCTTCATAATTGATAAAAAAACGCCAAACCCGGAACTGTCGATAAACTTTATGCCTTCAAGGTTAAGTGCAAGCTTTGTATCGGGTTTATTGAAAAGACTTTTTAACTGTTCCTTAACAGGCTCAACTATCAGGGCATTAAAACGATCGATATCATTAAATTTTACAACAATAACATTGTTAATTTTTTCAGTCTTAAGCATACGAGCAGATTTTATATGTAAATATCAAGATTTTTTGCGACTTCATCTAATTCTTCAATAGCCTCCGAAGTTTCTTTTTTAAATTTTTCAATAAATCCTGGAAATGTTTCAGTTTTTTCACCGGCTTTGGCAAGATTTTCAAAGTTCTTAAGTTCAACTGCCAGGTCATTTAAGCCCATTATCGATATCGAAGATTTTGCTTTATGTGCCAATCTGCCAAGAAGTTCAAATTCTTTTTTAGAGTAGTAGTCGTCCATCAATTCAGAAAATTCAGTAACCTGTTCTTTAAAAATGTCTATCATTTCCAAAACAAGTTCTTTGTTTCCGGCTGACATGTTTTTTAGATAGGTCAAATCTATTTTCATGAATCTTTGTTTATCTATGTGAATAAATTAATTCACCTCTAAATTATTTATTTTTTTACTTTTATTAAAATTATTTCTTCTGATATACAATTCTATAAAATAATTGACTGACTGAATAAATTTTTTTAAATGGGTAGATGGATATTAATAAGTTTAATTGTACTATTCCCCATACGTGCAATTTCACAAAATGAACAATTCGATTATGAAGGATATAAATATCAGCGTATAGCTGAACGACTTTATAATTCTGCGGTTGAAGCAATAAACAGACAAGACTATTATGGTGCACTTTTTTATCTGGATAGTGTTCTTAGTCTTAAACCTGATTTTGCTGAAGCTTTTATTGAACGGGGCAAAATATATTATACAAAAGAACGGAAAGAGGATGCTTTGAATGAATTTCATCAGGCTTTATATGCCGATCCTGATAATGGAGAAGCCGCATTTTTTGAAGCCTATGTCAGGTTTACAATGGATACTTCCAGTGTTAATAGTGATGATTTTACTGAAGCTATAAAAAATCGGTATGCATTGCCTCATGTATATTACTACAGGGGCGTTCTTAGTTTGCTTGATAAAAGATACAATGACGCTATTGCTGACTTTACACTTGCAATAGATCAAAAAGCAAATTATGCCAAAGCTTACCACGACCGGGGAACTGCAAAACGCCTGCTTGGTGATTATCAGGGTGCGATATATGACTATCGTCTTGCAATAACATACGATCCTGAACTTATTATGTCATACATAAATATGGGGTCGACAAAAAAGAAAATTGGTGATTTTCAGGGAGCCGAACAGGACTTTACTGTTGCTATCAATGTTGACTCGACCAATTTTGTAGCATATAACAACAGAGGTGGTGCCAGGTATATCCTCGGAAAAATTGAAGAAGCAAAGGCTGATTTTCAAAAAGCCTATGATTTGAATCCAATTTCATATACAGTGATGAGTAATCTGGGAAATATTGCTGCTAAATCAGGAGATTATGAAGCAGCACTTGACTGGTATAATCAATCACTTGAGACAAACCCGGAATATGGATTGGCATATCTGAACAGAGGATTAACTCTTGAGATGCTGGGAATGCTAACTGAGGCCTGTAGCGATTGGCAGAGAGCTTCAGAACTTGGTATTGAAGAAGCTGATGAATATTTAAAAGAATGCAAGGAATAATGAAAATATTTAACCCAAAATATTACAGAATACTGTTTATTGTTATTTCATTATTATTTTCAACTACTTTAATTTTCAGTCAGGTTAATCCTCTGAAAATAAAGAAAAAAGAATTCAAAAAACAGGAGTACGGATTTAAAGATGCATGGGCTGCCGTTAAAGAAGGAAATTATCATTATACACTGGGTTTGGGCTCTTATCGTGAAGCCAGGGAGAGTTATCTGAAAGCATATGGATATAATTCTGATAATGCAGAACTTAACTACATGATCGGAAGATGTTATCTCTTTACAGATAACAAGTTTGAATCGATCAAATATATTGAAAAGGCTTATAACATTAACCCTGCAGTTAATTTTGATATTCATCTGATGCTGGGTATGGCATATCATCAGATTCTGGAGTTTGATAAAGCCATTGAAGAATATAACTATTTTATTAATGAGATTCATCCAAAGAGGAGACCTATATATCAATCACAAGTAGATTTATATATTCAGCAGTGTAAAAACGGGAAATTGTTAGCTGCCAATCCGAAACGCGTTGTTATTAATAATTTAGGCAAGGGTATCAACTCTGTTTTCGATGAATACGGGCCAATAATTGCTTCCGATGGTAATATGATGTATTTTACAACACGAAGGAAATATTCAAAGAAA
Source organism: Bacteroidales bacterium (assembly GCA_016929525.1). Lineage (GTDB taxonomy): Bacteria > Bacteroidota > Bacteroidia > Bacteroidales > UBA10428 > UBA10428. The sequence goes on along the minus strand of JAFGIP010000115.1, from coordinate 82,313 downwards.
AGCGATAAGAGCGTAATTGATAATAAATATTTCGAAGACATCTATTATTCGGAACTGATTAAAGGAAGCTGGATTCGTGCCAGAAGGCTGGATGATAAAATAACAGGTAAGACCAACCAGACAAATGTCGCTGTTATCGGGGTTTCTCCCGATCAGAAAAAAATCTATATTTATAAAGGTGGTTCAAATAGCGGCGATTTGTTTGTTTGTGAGTATAAAAAAGATAAATGGACAAAACCAAAATCGCTTTCTAAATTCAATTCAAAACACCGGGAAGTTTCGATGTGCATTTCCTCTGATGAATCCGCCCTGTATTTTATATCCAGCACTACAAAATATGGTTACGGTGGTAACGATATTTATATTGTAAGAAAGAATGAAAAGGGTAAATGGAATAAACCTGAAAATGCAGGAAACGTAATTAATACTTTCTATGATGAATTAGGAGTAAGTCTTGGCCCGGGAGATAGTGTTCTTTATTTCAGCTCGAGAGGGCACAACTCAATGGGGGGATACGATGTTTTTAAAAGCACACTGAGTAAAGTGGGCTTATGGTCTAAACCGGAAAATTTAGGCTATCCGATCAATACTCCAAACGATGATGTTTTTTATATTGAACATCCTGACGGGAAAACCGCCTTTTACTCATCGAATCGTGAATCGGGGCTTGGCGGGATGGATATTTATAAAATCATTTTCCTCGGTTCTGAAAAAGATATGCTGGCCGGCGATGTTGACGATCTTATTGCAGGTGCAAAAGTACCTTATGATAATATTTACTTTGTGCCGACAAAAAAACTTGCTGTAGATACTACAATTCTTATGCGTGGTTTCATCAACGATTCTGAAAATCAAAAACCTGTTGTTGCAAAAATCGAGCTTATCGATCGTGAGAAAAGTCAGGTTGCTGCTCTGGGAATTTCCGATGAAACAGGGAATTATTCAATAAAAGTACCCGAAGCAAAACCATATGGAGTTGAGATTGTGGCAAAGGGTTATCTGTTATATCTGGATATGGTCGATCTGACCTATAAAACATTCGATGAGGTTGTTATTAAGAATTTCTTACTTGACCGCATTGAAGTCGGAGCCAAGGTTATTCTGAAAAATATTTATTTCGAAACAGGAAAATCTAATCTTAAACCGGAATCATATACCAGCCTTGATAATGTAGTAAAACTGCTCGAAAACAATGAAACAATCCGACTTGAGATTTCCGGTCATACTGATAATGTCGGCGGACTGAAAACTAATACAAAACTCTCTAACGATAGGGCCAGGGCTGTTGTAAATTATTTGGTTAATAAGGGCATTCCTGAAAGCAGGTTAGAATACAAAGGATACGCATATTCCCAGCCCATTGCCCCGAACAATACAGCTGAAGGCAGAGCACAGAACAGGAGAGTAGAGTTCAAAGTATTAAGCAAATAGTAAAATATCTTGTATTATCACCCTGCGCATTCTTCTATCCCGTTTATTAAATATTAAATAAGATATTCAGACTGCATGGCTAAATGTTACTCAAAGCGGAATAATTATAATTTTTTACCCTGGCAGGATATTATATTTTATCTGTTAAAAGGATCGCTTTTAATCTAAGTTTTCGTTAACTTTAATTGTGTACCAAAGCGTTATTGTTATGAATTCAGAAATAGCTAATACAAACGTAGGCTTTAATGTACTCAAAGGATCCGTTGATTTTCTTAACATAGTACTGAATAATATAAACAGCTGTGTTTTATTGCTAGATAAAGATTTGAACCTAAGGGCCTTTAACGATGCTTTAAAAACAATATTTTCAAACAAAAAAAATGAAAATCTGCTATACAGAAAATGTGGCGAAGCAATAGGTTGTGCATATCAGATAGAAGAAAATAAAGAGTGTGGCACGACTTCCAAATGTAATTACTGCGATTTAAAAGCCTCAGCACTTAAATCATATTTAAATGATGAAGTGGTTTACAAAGAACACATTTCAAAACCTTTCTTCGATAATAATAATCGAAAGGTGGAAAAGCATTTACAATTTTCAACCAGATTGTTTTACTTCGAACGTGAAAAGTATATTATCATGATAATAGAAGATATAACCAGATTTATTGAATTAGAACAAAAGATATCAAGGTCGTTACAAGAAGAATAAATTCTCCGCATTAAATAAATTAAACTGAAATCAGGATATTCGGTATAAGAAGATTACTTATTTTCATACATGTCTTACTAAAAATTTATTGATCATGGTTATTATGTAAGTTATCATTATTTACTTTTCACATTATTTTTACTTTTGCACTTTACCGTTAAAAAATATTATGAAGAATACAGCCTTAACCCAAAAACATATTGATCTGGGTGCCCGCATGGTTGAATTTGCAGGTTTTAATATGCCACTTGAATATTCCGGAATCACTAAAGAGCATTTAGCTGTTAGAAATGCTGCAGGACTATTTGATGCCTCTCATATGGGTGAGTTTATCGTAAATGGAAAACAGGCAAAAGATCTGTTACAGTATGTAACGACAAATGATGTTAGTAAGCTGATCGACGGACAGGCTCAGTATACCTGCATGCCTAATGGTAAAGGGGGAATAATTGATGACATTATCATCTTTAAACACGATATTGAAAGATATATGCTGGTAGTAAATGCTTCTAACAAAGAAAAAGATTTGGCCTGGATAATGTATCATAATTCATTTGATGCAAAAATCGAGGATATTTCCTATCAAATGTCTCTAATTGCATTACAGGGGCCGAAAGCGTCTGACATATTGAATTCTTTGGTAAATTTCAGTTCAGATAATATAAAGAATTTCAACTTTGTTGTTGATAGTGTTGCTGCAATAAATAATGTCATAATATCGGCTACCGGATATACCGGAGCAGGAGGTTTTGAATTATATTGCAGAAACGAAGATGCTCCTAAATTATGGGATAAATTGATGGAAATCGGTAACGAGTATGGTATATTGCCGGCGGGACTTGCAGCACGGGATACTTTACGTCTTGAAATGGGTTATTGTCTGTACGGGAACGATATCGACGAATCAACATCTCCGATAGAAGCGGGACTTGGCTGGATTGTGAAAACAAATAAAAAAGAAGATTTTATTGATAAAGCCTTATTGATCTCAGAAAAAGAACAGGGGACAAAACGAAGATTAATAGGGTTTGAAATGGTAGACAGGGGCATTCCAAGAAAAGACTATGAGATATTGGATAAGGATAATAAAGTTATTGGGAATGTAACATCAGGAACAATGTCTCCCATCAGTAAAAAGGGAATTGGAATGGGATATATCCAAAAGGAATTCTCCGATCCGCAAAGTGAAATATTTATATCGGTCAGAAATAAAAGCCTGAAGGCCTGTGTTGTTAAACCTCCTTTTATAAAATAAAATTACATGAGGAAAAAATCTGTCGAGGTTTGTTTAACGCCAGCAGTTTATGATACTTTTAAAAGCGATAATGCAATTGTAGTTGTTGTTGATGTATTGAGGGCAACATCGGCAATCTGTACTGCGTTTATGAACGGTGTAAAAAAAATATTACCGGTTGCCACACTTGAAGAAGCCAAAGCATACAAAAAAAAGGGTTATATGGTAGCTGCCGAAAGAGATGGAATAGTGCGAGAATTTGCAGATTTTGGAAACTCACCGTTTAATTTTACCCCGGAAAGGGTCAGAGACAAAGAAATTGTCTATAGCACAACTAACGGTACAAATACTATTATGATGGCGGCGCATAGCTACCAGGTGCTCATCGGATCATACCTTAATCATGGAGCACTGGTTGAGCATATCATTAAAGAGGATCGTGATCTGATTATTTTATGTGCCGGGTGGAAAAGAAAATTTAACCTTGAAGATACTTTATTTGCAGGAGCACTTGCAGAGGCAGTTCTTCAAAATAAAGGATTTGAATCGATCTGCGATTCAACACTGGCGGCAATAGATCTTTGGAATATAGCAAAGAAAGACCTTATTGGGTATATCGATAAGGTAGCTCAGCGGCACAGGTTAAAGAAAAATAAGCTTGACGATGTTATCGGGTATTGTCATACTTTCGATATCACTAAAAAAATTCCCGTTTTAAAAGAAAATTACCTGGTTCCGGTCTCTGGTTGATTTTTTACGAAAGAATAAATTTTAAAATAAAAAGTACAGCCAGTATGATCAATACTGGTGACATTTTTTTGAACTTACCACTTAATATGCGGATTAGCACATAGCTTAATATGCCAAATACTATTCCTTCGCTTATACTGAATGTAAGCGGCATCATTATTATCGTAAGAAAAACCGGAATTGCATCGATATAATTTTCCAGGTCAATTTTTGAGATGGGTGAGATCATAAGCATGCCGACAATCACCAGCGCAGGTGCTGTTGCAGCTCCGGGTATCATTAAAAATACCGGCGCAAAAAATAATGCCAGTAAGAACATAATGGCAACAACCAGGGCAGTTAACCCGGTTCTGCCTCCTTCAGATACACCGGCAGCGCTTTCAACATATGTTGTTACTGTACTTGTTCCAAACAAAGCGCCAACGGTAGTACCAAATGCATCGGCGAAAAGGGCTTGTTTTGCCCTTGGTACATTTCCCTTTTCGTCGAGCATGTTTGCTTTACTGCTAACTCCTATTAATGTTCCTACCGTATCGAACATATCAACAAAAAGAAATGTAAAAAGCACAACAAGAATGTCAGGTTCCAGAAGTGAATTGAAATCAAATTTCATAAAAGTCGGACCAAGAGATGGAGGAAGACTAATTATTCCATCCTGAGGAACAGTTGTTATGTGAAAAGGAATTCCTAGCAGTGTAGCTGCAACCATTCCTGTCAGTATTGCTCCTTTAATCTTGAGTACAAGTAAAACACTAATAATAAGCAAACCCGCAAATGATATCCATACGGCCGGATCATCAAGATTACCTAAACTAACCATGGTATTATCATTACTGACAACAATACCTGCATTTTTCAAACCTATCAGTGCAATAAATAAACCTATTCCAACAGAAATCGCATGTTTAATACTTATTGGAATTGAATTGACAATAGCCTCCCGGATATTTAATGCTGTTAGAATAATGAAAATGATTCCTTCAAGGAAAACAGCGGCAAGAGCAGTCTGCCACGTATATCCCATTCCAAGGACAACTGTATAGGCAAAAAATGCATTAAGTCCCATACCCGGAGCCATGGCAAAGGGGAGATTGGCCAGGAAAGCCATCAGAAGTATACCCACAACCGATGCCAATATAGTTGCAGTGAAAACAGCCCCTTTATCCATACCAGTTGCACACAGAATATCCGGATTCACGGCAAGTATGTATGCTAAAGTCATAAATGTTGTAATGCCGGCTACTATCTCCTGCTTAACCGTACTCCCGGCTTTCTTTAGCTGAAATAGTTTTTCCATAATAGTTTTAAATTTGGCTAAGATTTGATTGAGTTAATTTACAAAATACTATAGCAGAAAGAAACAATGAATTTAATATTGATCTCAAAAAAAATATTAAACATAACCTGTTAGTAAGTTGTAGAAATATATTTTCTAACGGAATCTTTTATCCTTCAGATATTTTTGTACATTTAACCCACTATTTTATTTGTTATTTAATTAACAACTAAATCAAAAAACCCTTGCCAGACAGTCCATTTCGATCTATTTGTAATACAACTGCAAATAAACCAAGTCTGAATGGTTAATTAAAAAAAATATTTCTTTTAAAATATGCAGAAATGAAAAAACACAATTTTAACGCCGGACCATCGATACTTCCGAAGTATGCACTTGAACAAACCGCGAAGGCGGTTTTAGATCTTAACGGATCAGGTTTATCTGTGATGGAAATATCGCATCGGTCGAAAGATTTTGATGCCATTATTAAAGAAGCTGAGTCAGTAATGCGTGAATTGTTGCAGGTTCCGTCGTCACATGCCATAATTTTCCTGCAGGGTGGAGCAAGTTTACAGTTCTGCATGGTTCCTTATAATCTTTTACAGAAGAAAGCCGCTTATCTTGATACTGGTTCATGGTCCTCGAAAGCAATAAAAGAAGCAAAGTATTTCGGGGAAGTAGAGATCGTAGCTTCATCGAAGGATAAAAATTATACTTACATTCCAAAAGATTATACAGTCCCTAAAGATGCAGATTACTTCCATATTACTACCAATAACACCATATTTGGTACCGAATTAAAAAAAGATATTGATTCTCCTGTTCCTCTGGTAGCTGATGCTTCTTCAGATATATTGAGCAGACCGGTGGATGTGTCCAAATATGCTATTATTTACGGAGGTGCACAAAAGAATATTGGTCCGGCAGGAGTTGCTTTTGCCATTATCAGGAAAGACATTCTTGGTAAAGTAGACCGAGCAATACCATCCATGCTCGATTATAATATTCATATTGAGAAGGAATCGCTTTATAATACACCTTCCTGTATGGCGATATATGCCAGTCTCCAAACGATGAAGTGGGTTAAACAGCAGGGTGGAGTTGAAGGAATTCAGAAAATGAATATTGAAAAGGCAAATATTCTTTATGATGAAATTGACAGAAATAAAATGTTCAAATCGAATGTACCTGATGCTGAAGATCGGTCATTAATGAATGTAACTTTTGTTATGGCGGATGAATATAAAGAAAAAGAAACCGAATTTCTTGAATTTACACAATCGAAGGGAATGGTTGGAGTTAAAGGACACCGATCTGTTGGCGGATTCCGGGCATCTATTTATAATGCCCAACCGATTGAGAGTGTAAAAGCTCTTATTGATGCAATGAAAGAATTTGAAACCGGTATATAAAAAATATTAATATGACTAAAGTACTTGTAGCAACTGTAAAACCTTTTGCACCAGTGGCAACGAAAGGTATAGCCAAAATTTGCGAAGACGCAGGATTTGAGATGGTACTCCTGGAAAAATATGCAAATCAGGATGAACTTATAGATGCAGTTTTCGATGTTGAAGCTCTGATTGTCAGAAGCGATATTGTTGACAGCAAAGTAATTGATGCTGCTAAAAATCTTAAAATAGTGGTCAGGGCAGGGGCCGGATATGACAATATTGATCTTCAGGCTTCAAGCTCAAAAGGAATTGTAGTAATGAATACACCTGGTCAGAATTCAAATGCAGTTGCCGAATTGGGGTTGGGTATGATGATTTATCTGAACAGAAATGGTTTCAATGGAAAGGCCGGAACTGAATTAAGGGGTAAAACTTTTGGGCTCCACGCTTATGGACATATAGGTAAAATAATGGGACACATTGGCAAAGGTTTGGGAATGGAAATACATGCCCACGACCCGTTCATAGATAAAATTGAGATTGAGAATGATGGTGTAAAGTTCGAAGACAATGTAAAGGATTTATATAAAAAATGTCAGTATGTTGCGGTTAATCTCCCTGCAAATGACGAAACAAAAAAAATTATCAATTACGACCTGATGTCCTTAATGTCTGAAGGTGCGACAATTGTAAATACAGCTCGTAAGGAGATCATTGATGAAGATTCACTGTTGAAAATGTTTGCTGAAAGACCGGATTTCAGGTATATCACTGATATAGCTCCCGATTGCATGGATGAAATTGCTGCAAAATATGAAGGCCGCTTTTTCTGGACACCTAAAAAAATGGGAGCACAAACAGCTGAAGCAAATATAAATGCAGGTTTGGCTGCCGCTCGACAAATTATTGGATTCCTGAAAAATGGTGATACCACATATAAAGTCAATTAAATTATTATTTATTAAAACCTATTCTATTATTTATGGCTATTGTTAAACCCTTCAGGGGATTTCGCCCTGTGAAGGAGTTGGTTGATCGTATTGCCTCCAGACCGTACGATGTACTAAATTCCGATGAAGCCCGAGAGGAAGCAAAAGATAACCCGCATACATTTCTGCATGTTGTTAAACCAGAGATTGACCTCCCGGAGGATATTGATCATTACGATAATGCAGTTTATGAAAAAGGGAAGGAGAACCTTAATAAACTCATTGAGAAAAAGATATTTTTTCAGGAAAAGTCTGAATCGTATTATATATATGCACAAAGCATGTGGGGCAAGACACAGTTTGGATTAGTGGGTTGCGCAAGCGTTGAGGATTATCTGAATAACATTATTAAAAAGCATGAATTAACGAGACCTGTTAAAGAAGAAGACAGAAAGAATCATATCCGTACCACAAATTTCAATGCAGAACCTGTTTTTTTTGCATATCCGGATAACAAGGGAATAAATGAGATTGTAAGCAGAATCATAAAAGCAGATCCGGTTTACAATTTCAAAACACCCGATGGCGTTGGGCATACTCTATGGATAATAGACAGTGAAGAAGATATAAAAGAGATTGAAAGAATATTCAGAAAGGAGATTAAGTATACTTATGTTGCAGATGGCCATCACCGGACTGCGGCAGCAGCTCATGTTGGTGAAGAAAGAAAAAGGCAGAATCCTCAACATACAGGTGATGAGGAGTATAATTATTTTTTGGCAGTACATTTTCCGGCAAGCCAGCTGACCATTATCGATTACAACCGTGTTGTGAAAGACTTGAATGGATTATCTGAAAAAGATTTTATAGACAAAGTTGCCCATCATTTCGATATTATAACGGAATCAGCGGAAATCCTGAAACCCTCAATTGTTCACGAGTTCTCGATGTATCTGAGTAAAAAATGGTATTTACTGAAAGCCAAACCGGGAACATATGATGATTCTGATCCCATAGAATGTCTTGACGTCACAGTACTTTCGAAATATATCCTCGAACCTTTACTTGATATTAAAGACTTAAGAAATTCTGACAGAATTGATTTTGTGGGTGGAATTCGTGGGTTGGAAGAACTTGTAAAAAGAGTTGACAGTGGTGAGATAAAAGTAGCTTTTGCGTTATATCCGGTATCGATGGAACAGCTTATGCGAATTGCCGATACAGATAATATTATGCCACCAAAAACTACGTGGTTTGAGCCGAAACTAAGAAGCGGTCTGGTAATTCATGATCTTGAGTAAAAAATAACAATTATTTAACATATCGAAGAAGCTTGATAATATTAATCCTGTCTTCCCGTTGTGCTTAAGAGCCAAATTCCTAAAGGAATATTAACTAAAATATGTCTGATATTCCAGAGTTTAGCTATGCAGTTCTTCAATGTTTTTTTTCCTATCTTTGGTGCCGCTAAAAAATAAGTAAAAAAGTTTGACTGATAATTGATTATAAACATTAAAACTATTAAAAATGCTAAAGCCAAACGAATTGGAAATATATGGTATTAAAGATGTTAAGGAAATAATTCATAATCCGACGTATGACCAGTTATACGAAGAAGAATTAAAACCTGAACTTGAAGGTTTTGAAAAGGGAGTTATAACAGAACTTGGTGCTGTAAATGTAATGACTGGTATATTCACTGGTCGGTCACCAAAAGATAAATTTATTGTTAAAGATAATACTACCAGGGATATTATCTGGTGGACATCAGATAAGTCCCCTAACGATAATAAACCAACAACAACTGAAGTCTGGAAGGAACTTAAAGATATAGTCACCAAACAATTATCCGGGAAAAGATTATATGTTATGGATACTTTTCTCGGGGCAAATCCGGATACAAGACTGAAAATACGTTTTATTGTAGAAGTTGCCTGGCAGGCACATTTTGTGAAGAACATGTTCATAAGACCAACAGAGGAGGAACTTGAAAATTATGGTAAACCTGATTTTGTTTCTCTGAATGGTTCTAAAATTACAAATCCAAAATGGAAAGAACATGGCTTGAATTCCAATGTATTTACAGTGTTTAATTTAACAGAAAGAATGCACGTGCTTGGAGGCAGCTGGTATGGTGGCGAAATGAAGAAGGGTATGTTCGCCATGATGAATTACTATCTTCCATTAAGAGGTATAGCTGCGATGCATTGCAGTGCCAATGTTGGGAAAGATGGTGATGTAGCTATTTTCTTTGGCCTTTCAGGTACAGGTAAAACCACACTTTCAACCGATCCAAAACGAGCGCTTATTGGCGATGATGAACATGGATGGGACGATGGCGGAGTTTTTAACTTTGAAGGGGGATGTTATGCAAAAACAATTCGCCTGGATAAAGAAAGCGAACCCGATATTTACAATGCCATTAAACGCGATGCACTGCTTGAAAATGTTACTGTTGATAAAAATGGGAAAATTGATTTCGATGACGCATCTGTAACTGAGAATACTCGTGTATCATACCCGATTTATCATATTGAGAATATTATAAAACCTGTATCAAAAGCGGGTCATGCGAAAAAGGTTATTTTCCTTACGGCTGACGCATTTGGTGTAATGCCTCCGGTTTCAAAGCTTACACCTGATCAGACTAAATACCATTTCTTATCAGGATTTACTGCTAAATTAGCAGGTACCGAAAGAGGAGTAATAGAACCACAGCCAACATTTTCTGCTTGTTTTGGCGCAGCTTTCCTCTCTCTTCACCCAACAAAATACGGAGAAGAACTTGTTAGAAAGATGGAAGCACATGGTGCAACAGCATACCTGGTAAATACCGGTTGGAATGGAACAGGTAAACGTATTTCGATAAAAGATACACGTGCTATCATCGACAGAATCCTGGATGGCTCAATTGAAAAAGCTCCAACTAAGACAATACCGATCTTTAATCTAGAAGTTCCAACTGCTCTGGAAGGAGTTGATCCAAATATTCTGGATCCGAGAGATACATACACCGATCCTTCTGAATGGGATGCACACGCAAAAGATCTGGCATCAAAGTTTGTTAAGAATTTTGAGAAATATACCGACAACGATGAAGGTAAAGCTTTGGTTGCTGCCGGACCAAAACTCTGATGTTGATAACTTCAAATTCGATATTAAAAGTCTCCATTTCAGTAATTTGGGGGCTTTCATTTTTTATTGCTTTCAAATTGTAACCAATATAATTTTTATAATTAATATTTTACTATAAATTTGTAGCGCCATAACTATTTGTTCTTTGACTATGTCATTGATAATTAAGATTTTACTTATCATTTCAGCCTATCTTTTAGGTTCAATACCATCATCGGTCTGGATTGGAAAACATTTTTACAATATAGATGTTCGCGATCACGGGAGTGGAAACGCGGGCTTTACAAATACGGTTAGAGTTCTGGGATGGAGAGCCGGGTTACCCGTATTTTTGTTTGATGTTTTAAAAGGATATGTTGCAGTTACTCTTTTAAGGGTAACAAAAGTGTATATACCAGGTACAGAAGACTTTATTAATTTTCAACTGATACTTGGTGCTGCGGCTGTATTGGGGCATATCTTTCCGGCATATGTAGGATTTAAAGGTGGTAAAGGTGTAGCAACACTTCTCGGTCTTCTCCTGGCTATACAACCGCAACCAACGCTAATATGCATCGGTATCTTTGTTGTGGTGTTTTTAACAACACGCTATGTATCGCTCAGTTCAATGATTGCCGGTATATCTTTTCCGATTCTTATCATTTTTGTTTTTAAATCAACAATTTCTTCTCTGGTTGTATTTTCGATGATTGTCTCAATTTTATTGGTGCTAACACATCAGAAGAATATTGAGCGTTTACTAAACAGGGAAGAATCGAAAGCTAAAATTATTAAAAGGAAAAACAAAGATCAGGACTGATTACTTTCTTAAAAAATTTAATCTTTCATTATATGAACATCTCTTTGAGGGAAAGGGATTTTGATTTTATTTTTCCTGAACGCCTCATCAATAGCATACCTTATATCGCTTTTAGTATCTTCAACCCGGAAAGTTTCAGTTGTATAGAATAATAGTTCAAAATCGAGAGACGAATTTCCGAAATCAATAAACCTTACAAAAGGAGGAGGATTTTTAAATATCTGTTGATGACTGGATGCACATTCCAATAACACTTTCTTAACCAGTTGCACATCTGATCCATAGGCAACTCCAACTTTTACTTTGAAACGGGTTTTCTTTTCATGGTGACTCCAGTTGATTACTTTACTATTGATAAGATTAGAATTTGGGACTATTAAAATAATATTATCTCATGTTTCAAGCTTAGATGTTCGAATATTGATCTCTTTTACACGACCAACTTCCTCATTGGCAGTTTGGATAATATCGCCAACTTTAAGTGTGCCTTCTATGAGAAGTGTAATTCCTGAAATAAAATCCTGAAATATTTGTTGCAGCCCAAGACCAAGCCCAACCAGTAATGCAGCAGAACTGGCAAGAAAGAAGGTTATCTTTAGTCCAATGGTATCCAGGGCTATAACAATGGCAAGTATCCAGAGTATATATTTAATTATCTGATAAATGGCACGTGACGTTCCTAGCTCAATGGACTTTTTTTGTTCCTGCCTGCGGAAAATTCGGTGAATGACATATAAAATAATCCTTGTGATGATAAAAATTAACGCTAACAGCATTAAGTGATAAACAGTCACCTGAAATTTCTCAGTATTGATCAGTTTAAATTCCAGAAATTCTTTAAGATTCATAGTAAGAATTTATTACCCAAAAGTTTTCTTCAATATATGCCATAATTCTTGTTGTCCAAGTCCTGTAATAAGTTGTCCGTGATCTGCAACGGATATTTCACCACGTTCTTCCGAAACAATAATTACAAAGGCATCGGTCTGTTCACTAATTCCCAGTCCGGCTCTGTGTCGCATACCATATAGTGGAGGAAGTTCCGTCTTATTCGTGAATGGAAGAACACAACGAGCAGAAACGATGGTGTTATTTTCAATAATTGCTGCACCGTCGTGCAACGGTCCATTCTTTAAAAATATACTTTCCAGTAACCTGCTTGACGTATTAGCATTAATGAGATCTCCCGTTTCGGCATATGGATTCAGTGAAGATTTGCGGGCCACAACTATTAAAGCACCTGTGTATGATTCCGCTAAGTTGAGACATGCTTTATGGATAGATTCTATTTTTACTTTCTCAAGGATACTGCTGCTGCGGTTAAAAAGATTCTGTATTGAAAAACTTCTGTTGGAAAAATATCGGCTTCCGACATAAGTCATAAATCGCCTGATCTCCTGTTGAAATAAAATAATTAATGCAATTGCACCACCGCCGATTATGGCCCCCAGTATAGAGGATAATAATTTCATCTTGAGGTTGTTAACAATGATGTAAAGAACCCAGATTCCAATGACTGCGACAAAAATATTGAAGGCAACAGTACCACGTATCAGCAGATATACTTGGTACATCAGATAGGCAACCAGCAATATATCAATTATATCGATTATGCGAATTTGAATAAAAAGCTGCAGCATTGTATATACTTATTCTAACATAAAGATAATCATTAACCTTATTAGTTAAGATAGTTCATACCTTCCGTTTTTGTTTTGTGAAAGAGCATGGTTATTTCCTTAGCTTCTTTTACATCATGAACCCTAAGTATTGAGGCTCCTTTAGTAAGTGCCAACATATTAAGTGCACTTGTTGCATTCAGTGCATCATTTGGGCTTGTATTCAGAAATTTATAAATCATTGATTTTCGGCTTAACCCCACTAAAACAGGTAATTCCAGCAATTGAAATGCGTATAGATGGTAAAGAAGCTGATAGTTCTGCTCAGGAGTTTTCCCAAATCCAAATCCCGGGTCGATGATAAGGTCATTTATACCTCGTAGTTTTAACATTTCAGTCTTTGCCCCCAGCCATTCAATTATTTCCCTGACAATATCTTTGTATTGGGTCTTTTTTTGCATTGTTCGCGGTGTTCCCGGCATATGCATAACAATATACGGAACCTTTAATTCAACAACTGTTTCAATCATTTTGGCATCAAGTTCTCCACCGGATATGTCGTTAATAATATCAACATTAAATTCTTTTACTACTGTTTTTACAATTTCCGATCTGAAAGTGTCAACAGATATTATTATTTCTGGATAGTCTTTTCTTATCTGGGTCAATGCAATTTTTAATCTTCTATATTCTTCTTCCGTTCTTATTTCTGAAGCTCCCGGCCGTGACGAATATGCTCCAACATCAATTATATCGCTACCCTGTTCAACCATTGTTTTTACATGGTTTGATATTTCTTTTTCTGTTGTGTATTTACCTCCATCGTAAAATGAGTCGGGTGTAATATTTAAAATTCCCATAATGCGGGGTATACTCAAATCGAGATATTTTCCCCGGCAGTTGATCAATGTTTTTTTTTCAAATATTGTATCTTTAGACATCTTATTTTACTTGAATATGAAGTATGTAAAGTTAATCATTAGCTACAATTAATATTTTCAGAATACTTTTCATTTACATGATCACCCAATGCAGTTTATAGTTATCGAAGGTTTAGATGGTTCCGGAAAATCGACACAGATCAGATACGTAAAGGAATACCTTGAAAAACGCGATCTTAAAACAAAATTTATTCACTTTCCAAGAACCGATTCTCCAATATGGGGTGAATTAATAAGCAGATTTTTAAGAGGTGAGCTTGGCGATATAAATAATGTCGATCCTTATATTGTGGCAATGCTATATGCCGGTGACAGAAAAGATGCAGCCGCCTTGCTGGAAGATTGGATGGAACAGAATTATATGGTTATTGCCGACAGATATCTGTATTCCAATATCGCTTTTCAGTGTGCAAAAATTGAAGATCAGACTGAACGCGATAAGCTTGCTAAATGGATTAAACATCTGGAATATACCTACAACAAAATACCTGTGCCCGATTTAAATATATTTTTAAATGTCCCTTTTGAGTTCACTCGCAGTAACCTGATAAATGCAAGAAATGGAAACGACAGAGACTATCTGAACGGTGCCGATGATATTCATGAATCGGATCTGGTTCTTCAACAAAAAGTCAGAGAAATATATATATGGCAGGTCCGGGGAAATGAAGACTTTGAAATGATTGATTGTTCAGATAATAATGGTAATATGTTGACTTCTGAAATAATTTCAAAACTGCTTATTGGAAAAATAGAACAAAAAATTTCATTAAATAAATGATGAAGATATTACGAAATGTTGCACGATTAATTATTGCACCTGTATTTATATTTTCAGGATTTGTGAAAGCAATTGATCCTCTTGGATCAACTTATAAATTTAGTGACTACTTTGAGGCATTCGGATTCGGTTTTCTCATGCCTCTTTCGTTGGTATTAGCGATTTTACTTAGCACGGCTGAGTTAATGATAGGATTAACCCTTCTTTTAAAATTAAGAATGAAAGCGGCGGCTTGGGCACTTATGCTGTTTATGTTATTTTTTACAATTCTTACATTAATTGTCGCGATAACAAATCCGGTAACCGACTGTGGTTGCTTTGGTGATGCAATTATTCTTACAAACTGGCAGACTTTCTTTAAAAATTTAATATTCCTAATACCTACACTTGTTGTGTTTTGGCAAAGATCTGAATATGAACCTTTATATAAAATAAGAACAGAATGGATCGCCGTTGGATTACTGGCAGTCTCCGGTATGTTACTTTCGATTTATTGTTACAGGAATTTACCATTTATCGATTTCAGGCCATACAGGATAGGTGCGAATATTCCTTATTCTATGAAAATACCCGAAGGTATGCCAACCGATGAATATAAAACAGTTTTGGTTTATGAAAAAGATGGTGTTCAAGAAGAGTTTAAACTCGATTCGAAAGTTGCTCCCTGGAACGATACAACATGGAAATGGGTTGAAACAAAAAATATATTGATTCGGGAAGGGTATGAGCCACCGATTCACGATTTTACCCTGACAAGCAAAGAGGGATACGATATTACGGAAGATATATTAAGTGATACCGGTTACTCATTCCTGGTAGTTGTTAATCACCTGGAAAAATCATCAAAGAAAGGATTGATTGCCGTAAATGATTTTGCTGTTAAAGCAATGGCAAATGGACATAAAGTTTACGGGATGACTGCAACTCCTTTTCATATCATTGATCAAATGAAAGATTTGAAGTTCAGCTATAATTATTATACAACGGATGATATTACTTTAAAGACTATTATAAGAAGTAACCCCGGACTTATGCTGGTCAAGGAAGGCAATATCCTTGGTAAATGGCATTACCGAAACCTGCCTGATGAGAAGATTTTTGAACAGAATCCGATGTCATTTTCAATCCTTCAGGTTCAAAAGAAAAGGAATGCAGAATTCAGTCTCCTGATTACTAGTATAGTATTTTTGTTGTTGGTTTTTACAAGATATCTGAAATCCTTTAGTAAGGACTTATAGAAATTAATAGGTTTACCAATCATTTACTATAACTGATGCAGCTCTGGTATTTCTAATATCAATTAGCAGAACTTCTTTGTTCAGGTAATATTTGCAGGTATAA
This sequence comes from Bacteroidales bacterium, assembly GCA_016929525.1. Taxonomy (GTDB): domain Bacteria; phylum Bacteroidota; class Bacteroidia; order Bacteroidales; family UBA10428; genus UBA10428. The sequence goes on along the minus strand of JAFGIP010000115.1, from coordinate 65,968 downwards.
TCTACCTTATAGTGATTTTATTCTTTCAGGGGCTTTCTTAAATAAAAAGAATGGAAGATTTGATTTCTATTGTCTGTAATTTGTATAAATTCTTGTTTATCTGTGAGCTTATGACAGAATTTTCTATTTTCGTGCTGCTTTAAATAAAATGTAAATTTTAACTAAATATCGATCATGAGAAAAAAAATAGTTGCCGGCAACTGGAAAATGAATACAACAGTGCAGGAAGGTATTGAGCTTGCAAAAGGAGTTAATGATAAAGTAAGCGGAAGCGATGTTACCGTTATACTTTGTACTCCGTTTGTGCATCTTACAGAAGTAAAAAGACAAATTTCTAAAGAAACTCTTTATTTGGGAGCACAGAACTGTTCCGATCATCAAAGCGGAGCATATACCGGAGAGGTTTCAGCAGCTATGGTTAAATCAGCAGGAGCCGATTATGTTATTCTTGGTCACTCGGAAAGAAGAAGCTATTATGGAGAAACTGATAGTCTTTTAGCTGACAAAGTTAAAATAGTCCTTGAAAACAATCTTACCCCGATATTTTGTGTTGGCGAAGTATTGAAAGAAAGAGAAGCAGGTAAGCATTTTGATGTTGTGAAAAAACAGATGAATGAGGGCTTATTTAACCTTTCTGCGCCTGAATTCAGCAAGATTGTTATTGCATATGAACCGGTATGGGCTATAGGAACCGGCAAAACTGCTACTGCGGAGCAAGCTCAGGAAATTCATAAAGTCATTCGTGACCATATTGCAGCAAAATATGGAAGTGAAATTGCAGAAAATACTTCTGTTATTTATGGTGGAAGCTGTAAACCTTCTAATGCAAAAGAATTATTCTCAAATCCCGATGTTGACGGCGGCCTTATTGGAGGAGCTTCTCTTAACGCAGATGATTTTATGGGAATAGTAACTGCATTTTAAAAATACATTACAAGTTTTGTGTATAAAACGATCACAAAGAAATTTTGTGATCGTTTTTTTTTATCGAATTTTATAAAAAAACAGTATGCTCTTCAAAGAAGTGTGTTTTTTCTTTGGCTCCGATGCGGAATATCAAAAAGATATTTTAATAGCTTATCTCGATAATATGGGTTTTGAAGGTGTTAATGAAGAGGATAAGCAAATTAGCGGTTTTATCTCCGATGAGAAATATAGTGACAAGATCATGCAGGATATTACAAATGCCATGAAAGATATGAATGTTGAGTTAATCTGGACAGTAAAAGATGTTCCCGATCAAAACTGGAATGCTATCTGGGAAAGAAGCCTTGAACCGGTTCTTATTGATGATATGTGTGCAATTCGAGCACCTTTTCATCCAGAATTTACTGATTTTAAATATCAGATAACCATTGAACCAAAAATGTCTTTTGGTACAGGACATCATCAAACCACACAACTAATGATCAAACAAATGTTTGAAGTTGATTTTAAGCAGAAGAATGTTCTTGATATGGGTTGCGGAACCGGAGTTCTTGGAATACTTGCCCGAATGATGGGATCATCTGAAGTTACCATGATCGATATCGACGAATGGGCTTTTAATAATGCCAATGAAAATATTATGCTGAATAACATCAATGATATTCGAGTTATTCATGGTGGTAAGGAAGTAATACCACTTGAAAATTTTGATATTATTCTGGCAAATATTAATAAAAACATTCTTAAGGATCAGGCTGATGTGTATGCAGGATGTTTATCTTCCGGTGGCATGCTTATGATTAGTGGGTTTTTAAAAACAGATACTGCTGAACTGAAAAAAATATTTAATTCGTTCGGTTTCAATAAGAACATATTGCGTAGTTTAGACCAATGGACAATGATGATGTTTGATCGGAATTGAGTAATTTTAAATAAATCTCAATCACTGCGCTTTAGATGCTATTTTAAAAATCAAGAATTCAAAAAAAGAATGAAACTTCCTCGACAGTTAGCTCATCTGACAATTTTCTTAATAGTCTTTGTTAATTCATGGAATTCTTTCGCTCAGGGGACCTTTTCAGGTGATAAATCGGCTTATCATGACGAACTTGATGGATATATGCAAAGCATTTCTGATATTCATGAACCCATATTAAATGAATTCCTTAAGGCATGGGAAACCGATAGCCTGTTTACCGAAGAGGAGCAACAGAATATTATCAATCTTAGTCAGTTGATGATTGAACACAATGCCAGACCTTATCCGCATTTTGTGAGTTTTATCTCTGGTCAGCTTGCTTTTAAATATTTCAGTACAGATCCTGAAAATTATGAAAACTGGATAGAAGGACTTGAAAAAGTACTTAAGAATAAAAAGACAAAAACACAGGAGATAAAAAATATATTGGAGTTTACTGATATTTTATTGCGTAAGAACCTGATATATGAATCAAATGCAACAGCATGGAGAGCTTCTGATAAGAATTATAAAATTTTGAATAAAAAACAGTTAAGGGTAGAATTTGAAGATGTCGATTTAATATGTTATGCAAAACGCGACAGCATGCATTTATTTAATACAAAGGGAACAGTATATCCGGCTGAGTATGTCTGGAAAGGAGAAGGAGGACTTGTTACATGGGAGAGAGGTGGATATATCAGAGATGAGGTTTTTGCAATTATTAAGGAATATACGATCGAACTTAAAAAGTCTGAGTATTATGCGGAAGATGTTGAGTTTACCAATAAATTATATTTCGATGAGCCTTTAAAAGGTGTATTACACGATAAAGTAAAATACAATATTTCTCCTGAACGGGCAACCTATCCTCAGTTCGATTCTTATACCAAGGAATTTGCTATTACTGATATGTATGAAAATATAGATTACGAAGGTGGACTTTCAATGCAGGGTGCTAAACTTGTTGGTACGGGAACATTGGATAAATTAGCAAAACTTAAAATATTCAGAAATGACACATTAGTCCTGACTGCGGCATCGAAATATTTTGGTTTCAGAAGCGACAGGGTTTCAAGTCAAAGAACGATCGTAACAATACTTTTAAAAAAAGATTCCATTTACCATCCCGATTTATTTTTTACATACCGTGTAGCTAACAGGGAGCTTACTCTTTTAAAAACGGATAATTACTCATCAAGAAGTCCGTATTTCAATTCATATCACAAGGTAGATATGAATTTTGATCAGCTTTCATGGAAAATGGATGAGGATGTTATGAATTTTACTGCACCAAGAGGGGCAGCAATTGGAACTGCATATTTTGAGTCGGTAAATTATTTTAATTATGAAAAGTTCATTGCAATGATGATGATGGATCAGGCACATCCATTGGTTACTTTGAAAAAATTCGGCGAGTTGTATGGTAGTGATGAATTCCCTGTTGATGCATTTGCCGATTATTTAAGTATGCCATTACATCAGGTACAACAGATGGCTATGCGTATGGCTTTCAATGGTTTTGTATTTTATGATGTTAACAATGGAACCATAAGGCTAAAACCCAGGCTATACGATTACCTTGACGCAAGTATAAACAGAATCGATTATGACGTTATAGGATTTGAATCAAGAGTGGAAGCACCACTCGAAAATGCTGTCTATAATATCAGGACCGATGATCTGATTATAAATGGTATACCCCAAATTCAGGTAAGCGATTCACAGAATGTTATTATTTATCCGAAATACAACAGGATCATATTAAAAAATAATCGGAATTTCCAGTTCGATGGTGTTGTAGAAGCAGGATTACTCACCTTTTATGGTAGCAATTTCTTTTTTAGCTATGATTCTTTCAAGGTCAATCTTCAGAACGTCGATTCATTGCATATAGAATTTCTTACCGGACAGAAAGATAATTATGGACTTCCAATTTCAGAACATGTTAAAAATCAGCTTCAGTATATAACCGGCGAAATTTTAATTGATGAGGCAGATAATAAGTCGGGAAGAAAAAGTAACCCGGAATACCCGATATTTATAAGTAAAGAGAATTCTTATGTTTTTTACGAGCAGGACAATATTCAGGGCGGGGTATATGAAGCAAACGATTTTTTCTTTGAGGTGTACCCGTTTGTGATGGATAGCCTGGATAATTTTAACTATCGAGATCTTCTGTTTAAGGGTGAATTTGTTTCAGCAGGAATATTCCCTACTTTTGAGAAAGAACTCACATTACAACCTGATAACTCATTAGGTTTCAGGCATAAAACCCCGCCGGAAGGTTATCCGATTTACCAGGGGAAGGGTGCTTATGATAATGAAATATGGCTTTCGAATAAAGGTTTAAAGGGAGACGGAAAACTGGAATATCTTACTTCAACCACATTATCTAATGATTTCAACTTCTTTCCCGATTCAATGAATACCCAGTCGGCAAAGTTTGATATTGCCTTAAAGACTACTGAAACTCAGTTCCCAATGGTTTATTCTCTAGATAATTATATACATTGGTTACCTTATGCAGATGAAATGTATGCCAATAAAACTACGACAGACTTTACACTTTTCAACGATAGCACTAAATTAAACGGAAATTTATTGCTTCAGCCAACTGGATTATCAGGTGGAGGTAAAATGGATCTTAAAAATTCAGATCTGCACTCAGATCTTTTTACTTATAAGGCATACGATATTTTTTCCGACACAGCCGATTTCTTCCTAAAATCATTAAATACTGAAGGATATACAGTAATTAGTGAAAATATTAATGCACATATTAATTACCAGCAACAGAAGGGGTGGTTCAGATCAAACGAAGATTTTAGCCTGGTAAATTTCCCTGATAATAAATATGTAAGTTATATCGATTATTTTATCTGGGATATGATGAAACATGAACTTGCTATGGGCTCTCAAGCTGGTGAGGTGGAAGTAGATTATACTTACGAAGATGTTGAACCTGAAGGACCTCGATACATTTCTTTACATCACGATCAGGATTCACTCAATTTTGTTTCTCCCCTGGCTTATTACGATTATGAAAATAACTACATCAATGCCAAAGGAGTAAAATTTATTGAAGTAGCCGACTCAAGGATTTATCCAAACCAGGGTGAAGTCACGGTTGAACGTGATGCAAAAATGCGTACCCTTGAGGATGCAAGAATACGTACCAACAAGATTACTAAATTACATACAATTCATTCAGCAACTCTACACATTGAGGGGAAGAACTATTATTCAGGTTTTGGTAATTATGATTACGTTGATGAAAACGATAAAATTCAAAATATTCATTTGAGTGAAATTAAGGTCGATACCGGTTTACACACTGTTGCAAACGGAGATATATATGAGGAGGCTAATTTTAAATTAAGTCCGGTTTATCAGTTCCTGGGGAAAGCATCGCTTTTTGCCGATGATTCTTTACTTACATTTAAAGGAGGTGTTAAAATTGAGCACAACTGTGAAAATCCCGTGCCCGAGTGGTTGTATTTTACAACCAGGATCGATCCGGATGATATATATATTCCGATACCTGAAGAGGCAGTTGATATTAACAGGAATAAGGTCTATTCGGGTATGTACATTTATTATGATTCAGTACATATCTATCCTTCATTTATTTCAATGCATAAGAGTTATAGCGACAGGGCAATGGTGTCTTCCAATGGTTATATGTATTACGATAAAGCCCAACACTTATTTAAAATTGGATCTGAGGAGAAGATACACGATTTCACCTTACCCGAAGATTACCTGAGTTTACATCGCGAAGAATGCAAACTATATGGTGAAGGTAATATTGATCTGGGACAGGATCTGGGGCAGGTTAAATTGTTCGCATATGGCAATACCCGTCATGACATTCCTGAAAATGAAACAACACTTGATATGATTTTGATGGTCGATTTTTACCTGTCTGATCCTATGCTCCAACTAATGGCTGCTGAAATAGACAGTGTTCCTAATCTTGAACCCGTTAACCTGAACAGTGCTGTTTTAAATAAAACCTTAAACGCTGTTATTGGTGTCGAGACAGCTCAGAAATTGAAAGATGAACTTTCTTTATTTGGAACGATAAAACAAATTCCTCCGGAACTAAGACATACTATTGTATTTAATGAGCTTAAATTACAGTGGAACGACATGACCAATTCATATCGCTCAGTCGGAAAAATAGGAATCGGAAGTATCGGGGATGTGCAAATCAATAAAAGAGTAGACGGATTTATGGAACTTCAGATAAAAAGAAGCGGTGATATTTTTGATTTCTACCTGGAATTTGATCGAAGAACTTATTATTATTTTGGCTATACAAGAGGCGTAATGCAAACTTTATCTCATAATAGGGAATATACAGAGACTATTATGAATATGAAGACCAAGGAGCGGAAAAAGAAAGTTTCACGTGGAGAGACATCATATATTTATATGATATCAACCGATAGGAAAAAGAATAATTTTTACCGGAGATGGAAAGATGCAGTGGATGGTATTAGTACACCAGATGACGAATAGTTAGTAGTTTTTTTGATGTAATTCCACGACTTCAAGATCAGTTATATTTTTTTTGTCAACACTAAATCTGACAAGTGTGCGTACTTTATGCAGTCCCATTTTACCGGCAGCTCCGGGATTAATGTGAAGAAGGTTGAATTTATGATCAGGCATTACCTTCAGAATGTGGGAATGTCCTGATATGAAAAGCTGTGGCGGATTATTTAAGATTACAGGAAATACAGATCGATCATACCTCCCGGGGTATCCTCCGATATGCTTTATAAGTACATCAACATTTTCAATAATAAATCTTTGCGTTTCGGGCACTGCTGCACGTATCTCATGCCCATCGATATTGCCGTAAACAGCACGTAGAGGTTTTAGATTTTCCAACTGTTCCAGTACTGTTATTGTTCCTATATCTCCGGCATGCCATATTTCATCGCATACTTCCAAATGTGATAAAATTTGTTTGTCGAGGTATCCGTGTGTATCAGAAAGTAATCCTATTCGTTTCATCAAACAGCTGAATGATTATCTTTGATGCAAAGATGAGTTTTTTATGCAATTATTCTATGCCCCGGACCTGAAGGGGAAAAGATATAAACTAGGCAAGGAAGAAACAAAACATTGTGTCAGGGTGCTGAGATATAAAGTTGGCACATGCGTTTATCTGACTAATGGTAAAGGTGATCTTTATATTGCTGAATTTGTTAATATCGACCCGAATGGAGCTGAGTTAAATGTTATTGATACAATTCAAAATTATCAGAAAAGAAATTATTATTTGCATATTGTTATTGCCCCTACAAAAAATACAGATCGTTTTGAATGGTTTCTGGAAAAATCCACAGAAATAGGTATTGACGAGATTACCCCGATATTTACAGAGCATTCCGAGCGTAAACAAATCAAAAATGAACGTCTTGAGAGGGTAATAATTGCAGCATTAAAACAGTCGATAAAAGCTTGCTTACCTAAGCTAAATCCAATGGTATCTTTTAATAAGTTCATGCAAAATAATTCTTCAGTAAAAGGAGGATATATTGCACATTGCCATAATCAGCCAAAGCAAAGACTGAAAGATGTTTATAAGAAAGGTGAAGATGTTATTATCCTGATTGGACCGGAAGGCGACTTTTCTGATAAAGAGATTAAGTTAGCACTAAGCAAGGGATTTATACCTGTAAGTTTAAGTGAAAGCAGGCTTAGAACTGAAACAGCAGGTGTTGTCGCTTGTAATACAGTTGATATTTTAAATCAGTAAATTAGAAGTTATAAAATGAAAAAGTCAGAATATGCTGTTCAGGAATTTATAGGCGGTTTAAACTGCGCTCAATCAATATTGTCAAGTTTTTCTGATGAGCTTGGGCTGGACAGGACAACAGCTATCAAACTGACCTCGGGATTTGGCGCAGGATTAAATTATGCGGGAAAAACCTGCGGTGCTGTTACAGCTGCATATCTGGTTCTCGGTCTGAAATACGCCAAAAAAGAAATCACAGCTGTTTCCAAAGATACATTAAGAAACAAAATTGATGAGTTTAATAATGAATTTAAGAAAGAGTTTGGTACTATCGACTGTAAGGGTCTTTTAGAGGCAGATGTAAGCAATCCGGAAGAACTGGAGAAACTTAGGGCAGATAACACCTTTAAAACAGTGTGCCCTCGCTTTGTTGAAAAATCAGCACTCATTCTGGACAAGTTGTTATCAAATAGATGATTAGTATGAGTACGCGACTTTATTTATTGTTTTCTTTATTTTGATGCTAACAGTGTAAAAATAAAATTCTAATAATAAAAGATTATGAAACGATTTCTTAACCTTACCTTATTAATAATTACATTTTCAGTTCAGGGTGTTTTTTCACAGGATAGTCTGAATGCGAAGGAACCGTTAAAAGATACGGCATGGAAATGTGGTGGTACTGTAGCTTTTACTTTATCGCAGTCTCATTATGCAAATTGGGCAGCCGGTGGAGAAAATATGCACTCCTTTAACGGCAGGGCTCAACTTTTTTTGAATTATTCTGAGAAAAAGGTCTCCTGGGAAAATACGCTTGACCTGGCATACGGTTTAACATATACCGAAAGCACTGATTACAGAAAGAATGATGATCTTTTTGAACTGAATTCAAAATTCGGGTATCAGGCTTCGAATACATGGAATTATTCAGCAGTATTTAATATGAAAAGTCAGTTTGATGCCGGAAAAGATTATTCTGATCCTGATACCATTATTGAAATATCAAATTTTATTGCCCCGTTATATTTAAACTTTGCAATAGGTATGGATTATAAACCATATAAATCACTTTCTGCATTTATTTCCCCTGCCAATTTAAAGCTGACCTATGTAAATAATGTAGATCTTGCTGAAAGATATTCATTGAAAAAAGGTGAACAAAGTAAAATAGAACTGGGTGCTATTATAAAGATTAAATTTCAGCAGGATATTACCAAAGATTTTAATCTCCAGTCAAAACTCGATGTTTTTTATAGTTATACCGATATAACTAATATTCCTCACATAAGTTGGGAGATACTTGCAACCTTAAAATTATTTAAGGCTATTTCTGTGAATTTGAATACTCATCTCATCTATGACGAAAAGTATAAAAATCCGAAAGATGAGGAGCCCCGTGTTCAATTTAAGGAGATATTTGGAATAGGCATTACCTATAAGTGGTAATATTTTCTTAATTCCTATTTATAGATTTAGGATAAAATTATATATTGATATTCTTAAATAATACTAACGACAATGTCTGAAGTTGTCGGTATTTGCGGCGGATCTGCAAGTGGAAAAACCACATTAGCCCATAAACTATGTAATAGAATCGGGGAGGAATACTGTTCCATAATTTCTATGGATAATTATTATATCGATTTTCCTGCATCCGGAATAAATCCGGCAGATGTTAATTACGATCAGCCTGAAAGCATTGACACAGAGCTTTTTATTTCTGATATCACTGATTTGAAAAATGGTAATACAATCCATGCACCTGCCTATAATTTTACCACTCACAGACGTGAAATCTACAAGTCGGTTATTATTCCTGGTAAAATAATAATCGTTGAGGGTTTATTTCTCTATAACTCAAATAGACTCGCAGAGATTTTTGATTTGAAAGTTTTTATTGACACCCCGTCAGATATTTGTCTCTGCAGAAGAATCATACGTGATATTGAATCCCGCGACCGAAGCTTTAAATCTGTTCTGAATCAATATATTAGTCAGGTCAGACCGATGTACAATAAATACGTTATTCCAAACAGAGATATGTCGGATTTGATTGTAAACGGAGAATGCATTACTGATAAAGACCTGGATGAAATAGTCATGAGAATGGAATTAATTCAGTAAGATTTCAGGGATAATTATTGTAAAAGTGTATTTGCGTATTAAGAATTTTATGATTTCCGTAATAGAGTAGAATTACATAACTATTACATTTTTGTAAAAAAAGGCTTTTAGTTTTTAAAAATTGAATTAATTTGTAGTTTTAAATGATCTTATAAAGAGAGATTTTAACCATGAGTTGCCGATTTTAAAGGCTTTTAATGACTTTCTGAAAAAATTAATTAATTTCATTTTTTTAAAATTTACTACATAATAAACCCTAACATAAAGTATATCAAATTGATCACTGATGAGTTTCGAATAAAGAAAAGCAATTTTTGGTCGACCTATTATTGCTTAATTACCAATTATTTAATAAGTTCGTGATGAGTTCTTGATGTGTTTATGTTGAGTTCTTGATGTATTACACTATGATAGATTATATACTTCAGAGGCTATTTTTGAGCCATTTATAATAAGCCTATTATTATTATTAACCCTAATCTTCTAATACATTATGAGGAAACATTTAATTTTATTAACCAGTGCACTGATGATATTCAGTGCATTTACACTTGCACAGCAAGGTACGGTTTCAGGTACAGTGTCCGGTGATGACGGATTACCTCTTCCTGGGGCAACTGTACAAATTAAGGGAACAACCACTGGTGTTACCACTGATCTCGATGGTAATTATACCCTTTCGGTTGAAGGAGTGGAAGAACCCGTTCTGATATTCTCCTATGTCGGTTACTTAACCGAAGAAATCCCTGTTGCAGGGCAGACCAGTATTGATGTAACCCTGGCAGTGGATTTACTTACAGTAGATGAAGTAGTTGTAATTGGTTATGGTACTCAAAAGAAGAGTCTTGTGACCGGTTCAATTGCAAAGGTAAGCTCTGAAGAGCTTTCAAAAGCGACAGCTACTCGTTTTGAACAGGCACTGCAAGGGAAAACTTCCGGTGTTTATATTGCGCAAAACTCAGGTGAACCCGGTGGCGGCCTTACAATTAAGGTAAGAGGTAATGCATCTAACGAAAAAAACGAACCAATATATTTGGTTGACGGAGTTAGAACCGGCGGTCTTGAGTATTTAAACCCGAATGACATTGAGTCTGTCGAGGTATTGAAAGATGCCGCATCTTCTGCAATTTATGGTGCAGAAGGTGGTAATGGTGTTGTAATGATAACAACCAAAAAAGGTAAAAAAGGTGAAGGGCAACTTCAGTACAGATATTCTTATGGCTTACAACAGGCCGCAGATTTACCAAAAGTAATGAATGCAAGCGAATACCGTAATTATTTCATTGAAGCAACCCGTTGGGAGCACAACAGAGATTCTTCAGTGTTTCTGGATCTTGATGTTTCAAACGGTACAAACTGGGTCGATGAAATTTTTGAGGTTGCTCCTATGGTAGAACATCAACTTAGCTTTTCGGGAGGAAGTGAAAAAACAACATATTACCTTAGTACCAGTTATCTGGATCAGGATGGTATTGTTGGTGGTCCAAAGAACAATATGACCCGCTATACTTTCCGGAGCAACATTGAAACAGAAGTTAAACCCTGGTTCTCAGTTGGCGTAAATGCCTCGTATACACGTAAGGTATTTAAACCTCTGGATGCTGTTGAGCAGTATGGTGGTATTGTTACTTCCGCAACACGCTACGATCCTACTGTTCCTGTGGTCTGGAGAGACACTTCTGAAATGCCTGATTTTTATGCTCAACCAGAAATTCTTCAGGCTATGGTACAGGATGGAGATGGTAATTATTATAGTATATCCAGTCTTTCTGCAGCAGAAATGTGGAATCCCGCTGCAAAAATTCATTATACAAATAGAAAACAAACTCAGGATAAAATAGTAGCCGATTTTCATGCAAATCTTAAGCCGGTAAAATGGGCAAATCTTACCACAAGAATATATACAGATTATGCATACCAGGTTGGAAGGCGTTTCAATGGAAAAACAATGTATGGTGTATCAGATAAAGTTCCTGCCGACTCGCTTACCAACGCTGAGGTTCAATGGGACAGATGGTACAAATACGGTATTGAAAACTTTGTTACATTCAGTAACCAGTTTGGCAACCATTATGTAGAATTAATGATTGGGCAGAGTTATGAGAATTATAAATATATATGGAACTGGATCAAAGGGTATGATATTCCTTATGGTGATTCATATTATGCATACCCTGAATTGGGGGGAAATGATAATTCAGATATATTGTATAGTCATGTTACCGGATGGTATCCTGGTCAACCACAAGATATCGAATTAAAAGCATCTTACTTTGGCAGGTTTATGTATAATTACAATGAAAGATATCTGCTACAGGGTAGTGTACGTCGTGACGGTTCTTCAAAATTTGGTCCTAAGAAAAAATGGGGGACTTTCCCGGCATTTTCTGTTGGATGGAATGTACATCGTGAAGATTTCTTTTCTTCTTTGGCACCATTGGCATTTGTCAGCAACTTAAAGTTGAGAGCCAGCTGGGGTAAGAATGGTAGTACGCAAGCTTTAACTGGTTTCCCCTATATGTCAACTTTGGATATAGTAGATTATGTTGACGGTACTCCGGAAGGAAACCTTTTGGAAGGTAAATATCCTGGTACTCCGGGTAATGCAGCGTTACTTTGGGAAACTAACGTACAAACTGACATTGGTGCAGACTTTGGTTTCTTTAGAAATGCTCTTACTTTTTCTGTTGACTGGTATAAAAGAACAACTACAGACCAGCTGGCAGATAAAGCAGACCAGCCTTTAGTAAACGGACTTGAAGGAACAGCGAAAATAAATAGTGGTGAAGTGGAAAATAAAGGTTGGGAATTTGATCTTGGATACAGAGGAAATTTTGCAGATCTGAAGTACAATATCTCGGTTAACGCATCTTATATCAAGAATAAAGTCATAGATTATGGTGTGGAACAAGGTAAGGAAGGTCAGAATATCGGGCAGTTAGGAGCACCAACATGGTATGGCATCGGCGAACCTGTTTGGTATTTTTATGGTTATCAGGCTCTGGGTATTTTTCAAAACCAGGCAGAAATTGATGCATATACTTATACTGACTCCCTCGGTAATACATCTCCTATTCAACCCAGGGCAATACCAGGTGATGTGATCTGGGCTGACCTTGATGATGACGGCGTGATTTCTGGTGCTGACAGGAAAAATATTGGAAAGTCTATGCCTGACTGGATGTTTGGTTTTACGCTGGGAGTAGAATACAAAGGGATAGAATTAAGTGCATTTTTCCAGGGTGTGACAGGAAACCAGATATTCTGGGCAACATTCCGTACCGATGATTACAGGACAAACAGGATGAGTGTTTGGTATGAAGACAGGTGGACAGGCCCCGGAACATCGAATACTATACCGAGAGCAACACTTCGTGATGCAAACAAAAACCACCAGATAAGTTCATTAAATGTATTTGATGGGGATTATTTACGTCTGAAAAACCTGACATTAGCGTATACTCTGCCTAATAGCTTAACAAGTAAAGTTGCTATAGCAAGTTTAAGAATATTCTATACCGGAACCAATCTTTTAACTTTCACTAAATATCCGGGTCTCGATCCTGAAGTTGGAAATCATGATACAAATCAGCCAAGTTTACTTGGTGTGGATTTGGGTAACTATCCGACAACCAAGATCCATACATTTGGTGTAGTAGTAACGTTTTAATTAGATTCACCCAATAAAATTTTGAATTTTATGAAAATCAAAAATATAATAACAGTATTATGCGGGCTTTTAATATTAAATTCCTGCAACGAAGATGATTTAACTATCCTGCCTGACGGCAGGGAGTTGGATGCAACTTTTTACCAAACGGACGAGCAGATCATTCAGGCTCTGAATGGTGCTTATGACCCTTTGCAGCACATTATCTGGGGAGGTAGTACTTTCTTATGGGGAAGTGTTACATCTGACGATGCTGTTGCAGGTGGTGAAAATGAGTCAGACCAAAGAGGTTACCAGGTTGCCGACCTGTTTATAACAACAGCTATTGAAGATGACGACCAGAACCTGGAAACATTCTGGACCGTGATGTGGAGAATGAATACAAGATGTAATCCAATTATTATTTATGCTAACCCGGAATCTGTTTCTGGTTCAAAGGGAATTGCAAATGCATACTTCCTGAAGGGCTTTGCCTATTTTAATATGGTAAGAATGTTTGGAAAGTTACCCATTGTTGATGATATTCCAAGTATTGACAGTAAATACAGCCGGGCAACTCTTGCTGAAACCTGGGATGCCATTGAAAGGTATCTTACTACTGCCATTGATATGACAGGTGGCGGTTACGGATTAGATGTAAGAGTTAATCAGAATGATCCTACTAATGGTTATGCAACCCTGGGTTCGGCACAAATGCTGTTGGGTAAGGTGTATTTATATCGGGAAAAATACAGTGAGGCAATAGATGTACTTGAGGATATAGTTGAATCAGGACAATATGATCTTGAGGCTAACTATGCTGATATTTTTGATCCGGGCAATACACACGGTATTGAATCTGTATTTGAAATTAATTTTACAACACAGGGAAATCAAAGTTGGGATAACAGGCTGAACAATGGAAATGCTATAGCAACATTGTCTTCACCAAGAGCATTCACAAATGTTATACGCGAATTTCCCGATGGTATACATTACTCAGGTTGGGGCTTTAACCAGCCAACACAAAAACTTGTTCAGGCTTTCGATGACATGGGCGATGATATCAGGAAATATGTCTCTACAATTTCAACAGATACTTTGCAGTATCAATGTGATACAGCTAATCCTCCGCTTGAAACTATCTGGCAGAACTCTGTCACCGGCTATTGGGATAATAAGCACTGTACAAAAGTTGGTTACAGATTAAGCGATACTCAGGTAGCTATGAACGTTGTAGCTATGCGTTATGCCGATGTATTATTAATGCTTGCAGAAGCATATAATAGAAGTAATCAGGACGGACCTGCACGTGATTATCTGAATGAAGTAAGAGAACGTGTTGATCTTGATCTTGTTAGTTCTTCGGAAGATGCTTTATTTGAAGATATCAAAAAAGAGCGTCAGCTTGAACTGTGTCTTGAAGGCGACAGGTATTTCGACCTTGTTCGCTGGGGAGATGCTGCAGAAGAACTTACCGGTGATTATGAATTGTCTTTAAGTTATTCTACCGGAAGGCCTGGTGTATCAACTAACGGACTTTTCCCGATTCCTTATGATGAAATTGTAAACTATGGTGATTTTGATTTTGAACAAAATCCGGATTACTAATCATAAAATTTTATTAAAAATTAAAAACCCGGGAATCTCCCGGGTTTTTTATTAATTATTGATGATCGTAACTGTACTCTAATTATTTAAGTTTTGTTATTCTTTCCTTCTGCGGTGCTTAAGTTCTGTTCCAATTTCTTCCATCTTCGATTTTGATAAGGGATAGAATAACATGATTAAAACTCCGATGCCGGTAAAAATTGCAGGGATCCAACTCATAAGAATTTTTATTCCCGGGATAGCGCTATCAATTGTTAATTGAACTTCGGCATTATAACCATAGTGAGCCAAAACGAATCCGATAATAGCACCGCCTACTCCTCCGCCAAATTTTAACGACAGCGTTCCTGCTGAATAGAACAAACCAGTTGCGCGTCTGTTATTCTTAAACTCCGAAAAATCTGCTGCATCTCCCAACATGGCAAAAAATAGTACCGGCATAATACCGGCTCCAAATTCAGCCAGTGTACCCATGGTAAATATAAATCCAATATCATCAAATGTAGCAAAATGTATCATGCCCGTTGTTAGACCGGAGAACAGCAGTGCATAAATAAATAAATTCTTTTTCCCAACCATCTTAGCCATTGGAGTAGTTAAAAGTGCGGCGGCCATTGAAGCAAGCAACAGTACTACCATATAAACTGCTGCAAGAGGTTTATTACCAAGAAATCTCTCGAAATAATAGACCGTAACACCTTGCTTTATCGCATTGAAAATTTGAAAAAGCAAGCCGATTACAAGAATAATTATCCAGGGCTTATTTGTAAGCAGGTCACGGAGATCTTTCAGGATATTTGTGTTTTGGGATTTAGGTGGCTGAACTCTTTCTTTCGTAGAGTAAAAAGTGATAAATAAAAATAAAACCAACAAACCTGCAAACAAATACATAGAATATTGATAGCCACGATTTTCATTTCCTCCACCTAGAAATTCAACCAGATAGATTAAAAATCCTTGTGTAATTATTCCGCCCAGAAAAGCTCCGGCAAATCGAAACGAAGAAATACTTGTTCTTTCTTCATGATCGCCTGTCATTACCCCCATAAGTGCAGAGTAAGGCACATTATTGAGTGTATATATAAGGGTTAGTAAAATGTATGTTGCATAGGCATATATTATTTTACCTTTCACACTTAGATTAGGTGTTGTGAATGTAAGCACCATAATAATACCTAAAGGGATCGCGGTCCATAATATCCAGGGTCGGAATTTCCCATATTTCGATTTAGTTCTGTCAGCTATCATTCCCATTATTACATCTGTAATCCCGTCTGTTGATCTGGCAACTAATAATATTACTCCGGCAGCCGCTGCAGGGATACCAAAAACGTCGGTATAAAAAACCATAAGAAATGTTGTGAGTGATCGCCACGTTATATTAGCTGCCGTATCGCCTAACGCATAGCCAATCTTTTCACCTAATTTTAATTTACCTGAAACCTTTAAATTCATATTTTATTTTGTTGAAAGTTATTTGTTTATTTTGGCTTTATTCACCTGATAACATGATTTCACTGAATGCACAGCATAAGTATGCAAGCGGAGCATTCCAGTTAATTGTGATCTCATTCGTTGAATAACTGCAGAAATCATCAAGATATGCCAATGCGGGAAGTAATGATGGGTACTTATCTTTTCCACAGTCATTAGCATTGTAAGGATTTGGTCCGCCAACAAGCATTCCGGGTATTGGCTCTTTAACATTATCAGATACTGATTTACGATCGTGCGGGTGCATAGGCGATTTACTTCCATATCCGGTTACAAAGCAGTAATTTGTCGGGTTACGACCCAGTAAATAATCAAGGGCTGAAATAGCAGCGTTCAGATATTTTTTTTCATTTGTAATATGATAAGCCTGTAATGCCATTAGTCCGTCGTTGGCAACATCACTGTTACTTCCCCATACAAATTCTGTAGCTGCTACTTTATATGCTGAAGTATCATATATACTGAACAGTTTATCTGCATAATCGATTATTTTTTGTTCTACCTTCTCTATATCAACATCACTGGAACTGCTTTGTATATTTCTTACCAGCGAGATAAGACCAAGAGGATAAACAACGTCCCACTTAGGCACGCTTACTCCACCTTCAAGGTAATTCGATTTTTTCAGATATTCTATATCACCTGTGGTAATATAAAGTTCTATGGCTGCCCATTGAAATTCATCTGCAACACTTGTGTCCGGATATTGTCCGGTAGTAATATCCTTGGGCTGAACATATAATATATCAGGATTTTTTATAGCCCATTCATATGCGAGTTTTGCTGCATTTAGACATGAGTCAGCTAATTCCGGATAGTCTTGTG
Organism: Bacteroidales bacterium; assembly: GCA_016929525.1. Lineage (GTDB taxonomy): Bacteria > Bacteroidota > Bacteroidia > Bacteroidales > UBA10428 > UBA10428. The sequence continues at coordinate 48,625 of JAFGIP010000115.1, read as the reverse complement.
GTACATAAGTTTCAATAATTCGACTTGCTTGTGAGGTAACAGCTGCTAAATTCAGTGCTGCAGCAGTAGTTTTCATAGTAACATAACGCGGTGTTTTAGCAGCTTCAGCCGGTGTAATGGTATCTGAAAAATTCAGATGTGTGCATTTATGATAAACTCCGCCGTCGGCAGGATCCTGCATAGAAAGCATCCAGCGGAGATTGTAAATAGCTTCGTCGACTATATCAGCCATACCATTTTCATTTTCAGGAATATTTAACTTAAAATTCAGCGCATAATACTCGAAATGCTCAGCAATTGCCAATAAAGTATAAGTAGAAATTCCTGAATTTACTACATATTTATTGTAATCACCAGCATCATACCAACCACCTGGCGAAGATATTGTACTACCTGCCGGTCGGTTAGGTCCGGCTGCAGTTTTATGTATAATTACTGTTGTATCCGGATGACCGGCTGCACGTGCATACTTACCTGCATACTTCTCTTCAAGCGGCATACTTACCCGCGACAGATAGTAGAAGTGTAAGGCATCCTTTGCCAGTTCCTTGTAAGGGTTATTAGAAATTTTAAATTTGTATGATCTAAAATTTCCATTATCTGTTTCAATATGATAAGTTCCCAACTGATTAAAATTACTGAAATCAGCAACTTTAACATTTTGTCCCGAATAATTCCAGTATCTTGACGGACCAAGCTCTGCAGTAAATTTCACTTCACCGGTATTATCATCAACAACATTAAAACTTCCTGATGCAGATGCCGTTACAATCGCGAATTTAATTTGACTGGCAATATAACCAACCTGATTAACCGCTATGTCCTGTGTGTATATTAATATCGGTATTAATACAACTGTCAATAAAATGATTGTCTTTTTCATATCATGGACCTTATATTATTTATTATGTTGAGAACCAATAACTCAATTTAATAAGAAAAACATTCTTCCCTGTATGTTTTCCAAGAAAATTCAGGTTGTCAGAAAATGAAGAACTGTAAATTTCTTCAGAAACTGAATTATCATGCGACCAGACCAGGTATAAAACAGAACCCAGCCTGTATTCCCATCTGAATACCAGGTTTGTGCGAAACTGTCCAAATGTAAAATCCGGATTTTCAAAGGAAAAACTATAATTGTCATTATCAGTTTCTGTAACTGTCCAGGTATTATCTTCAGGGGAATAACTTGTTTCGGTATATCTGTGAAATCTCTCAGATGTTTTAAAAGCTCCGGCATCTTCAACTCTATAGAAATCGGAGTATCTGCCATTTGAAAAATAGGGACTCCCATAAAATCTTAATGATATCCGTGGCTTAAAAAACCATTCAGCTCTCAAAGTAAACTCAAGTGTTTTCTGTTTCAAACTTCCAACTAGATATCGTATCTCCGGATCTTCTTCTGTAGTAGTAATATATTGATATTCGTTATTGTTCATACTATATAAAACAAAGGGAGCAATTATAATCTTATTAAACGGATGCCACACAAATTCAATGTGTGCAACTGTAAAATCGGATGGTTCTCCATGTTTAAAACCGTAATGTACTCCTCCTAATATATAGATATCTTTTGAGCGGTTAGTTTCCATATGAATTCCTAATTCATTACCACTGTTTACACGTAAAGCAGGTCCTCCCCTTAACTCCCGGCTCTCAAATGAAGAAAAGGCAGTATTTAAATATAAGCTGCTGCCCCATTGATTAACAAATGTATTTTCAAAATTCATTTGTATCTGGGCATCTGCCAGTTCACCGCCAAAGCTGTATGAAGTTGACTGGTCGAGTGAGATTTCATATTCGCGAAACAGATTACCCGGGTTGGCATTTCTAAAGGTTACATTTGAATTTTGAACAATATAATCAGCTTGTCTGAGGTAGCCTATATCATTCAAATTGAATTGCGGTGACCGCCAGGTGATGCTTTCTGAAAATAACCATGAACCTGCTTTTTTACCTCCCCAGATATATCCTCCTGTTCCGGTTAAAGTTGTGCGTGTAGAATCGAAATGAACATGTGCTGCATCAGGTCTCTGAAATTGGTGAACCGACGATTCCTGAAGCTCACTGATCGATTCGGCAGTTCCTTTTATATGACTGGCCATGATTTTACTTTCGATAAAATAAGTTTTTTGCTTCCAATTCTGTACAAAATCAATTCCTCCCGTATAGGCTTCCCTGTTCGTTAAAGTTTCAAGCCCGGTTCCAGCAATATTTTTGTATGACGATGTAAATATTCCTCCAATAACAGTATTTGCTTCATTTTTTTCTTTAATGACTCTCGCTACAAAATAATTGGTAGTTGGAGCTACGATTGTATCAACTTTTTTTTCAGCAGTATAAACCGTTGAAGACTCTTCTGCAGTAACACTTTCCATTATGCCAACTGATAAACCGTTCAGGGTTTTACCGGTGATTTTTGCTGCACCAAGAATTGTTGAATTCTCAGGAGTTTGTATATAATGATCTTCTTCAATATCAGGAACAAATGGAGGGCCCTGACCAATTCTTCTGGTATAATAAAGTCTGTCTTCACCTAAATTGTAATCAAAGATATCATTCCCCTCAAGAAAGAAAGGTCTCTTTTCTTTAAAGAATGTTTCATATGCGGTAAGATTAAGCACTGAAGGATCGGCCTCGACCTGTCCGAAATCAGGATTTATGGTAGCATCCAGAATGAAGTTGGAAGACAAACCTATTTTTGTGTCTAACCCGATATTTCCAAATAAAACATGTGCACTTCCGTAATCATTAACCAGGTCGCCTCTTTCCGGAATGTACTTACCGGATATATAAGGTAAAAATTCTATCTGGCGGGAAGAACGGATATTTTTAATATCATGAATTTCACCAAAAAGATGTACTCTTCCGGATGAGTGAAGCGGGATTCTGTCCCACTGGCTGTCTTCTCCAAGGCGGTATACATTTCTCCAGACATGCATCCCCCAGATATGTTCTTCCTGATTAGCATATCGTAACTGACTGAAAGGTATTCGCATTTCTGCAGTCCATGCAGAGTCTTCAATTGCTGTTTCTCCTTCCCATACAGAGTTCCAGTTTAAATCAATCTTATTATCACTTCCATGTTTAAGATCGATTTGCTGTCCCGCGGCTGAAATATTGAATTCAAATGCAGTTTTTTTATCAAAATAACTATCGAAAGCAATTCCCGTTATGTCACCACCCCACTGATCTCTTGCCATACAGATTTTATTTATTTTTTCGGGCTCGGAGTCATAACAACGAATTGCCACAAAAAGATAGTCGTTGTTATATAATACCTTTACTTCTGTTGGATAAGTCGCCTTTTTTCCATCGTAAGGTCTTTGTTGTAAAAATTCTCCCTGCCATTCACCCAGTGACCAGCAAGAATCGGATAAGTCTCCGTCAATGACAGGGCTTATATCCGTTCTGGTTGCATTATAGGTTCTTTTGTGAATTGTTACACTGTCATTAACAGCCAGACATAATGTTGATTCAAGTAATGCAAAAATGATTAGCAGCTTTGTTTTCAATTTCATCATTAATTAAAAAACGCAATTTGAATTTAAACAACATTTTAATTGTCGGGCAGAGTTGGGTTGTTTATATTGTAAATATATTAAGGAAGAGCCTTATTCATTCTTGTCAACTGCATTCACAATTACAAAGAAAATATTTTATTTTAAAAAGCATGTGAATTTATTTCCGGAAATATGCATACATTTGTTGCTTAATTAAGAGCGATATGTTAAACAGTCATTCGCATGCAACATCGTCAGTTTCGGTTGGTATTCCGGCCGGTGATATTATTGTTGTATGTTTATGATTGCTTAACACCTCAGGAAGAAAAAATCTGTTAAACAAAAATACAAACCCCTGTTGGTGAAGCCGGCAGGGGTTTTTAATTGATATTTCATGACAAAAAAGAATAATCTGATTGCGATTTGTGTGATTGTGGAAGAAATATTTTCTCCATAGGGATCGCTATAGATTTAATTGATAATGACAAAGCCCCTGTGGAGATTTTCTCAGGGGCTTTTGCTTTTGATTATTAACCATAAATCAATATAATATGTATCAAAACTTACACAACAATTTACTATTTAAAGAACTAAAGTATAGTAAGTTCTTCTCAGATCGCATGCATGGAATTCCAAGATCTTTCATAAGGGAAATACTTAAAGTAGCCATCTGCAACGATATTATCTCTTTTGCCGGCGGGCTTCCTAACAGGGATATATTTCCCGTTAAGGAACTTCAGGAATCAACGCAAAAAGTATTTGCTATTGGTGGAAAGGATATTTTTCAGTATAGTAATTCAGAAGGATATCTGCCACTGCGGGAGTATATAGCGAACCGGTATTATGATAAACTGAATATTAAAATCTCCCCTGATCAGATATTGATAACTTCGGGTTCACAACAGGGTCTGGATCTGGTTGGCAAAGTATTAATAGATCAGAGCGATAATATTGTAATTGAGAAACCCGGTTACCTTGGGGCAATTCAGGCTTTTTCAGTATACAAACCTGAATTTGTCCCTATTCCTTTATATGAAAACGGAATTGATACATTTGTTTTGCGAAGTGAGTCGGATTGCAGGGATATAAAATTATTATATGCCGTACCCGATTTTCAGAATCCTTCCGGTATTAGTTATTCTGAAACAATAAGAAATGAGGTAGCAGATATTGCAGAAAGTAAGAATTTTCTTCTCGTAGAAGATACACCTTATTCTGATCTTCGTTTTAATGGACAGTCGACTAATAATTTTTATAAAATGTATCCACATCGTACTATCCTATTAGGTACATTTTCTAAAACAGTAGTTCCATCATTCAGGATGGGTTGGATTGTGGCACCGCAGGAGATCATTGATAAACTATTGATCGCCAAGCAGGCTGCCGATCTGCATACAAATTATTTTACCCAAAGAGTTTTGTATCAGTATCTGACAGATTATAACATCGATGATCACATTTCTAAAATAACTGAAGTATATGGAAGACAGCGAAATAAAATGGTCGAATGCATTCAGGAATATTTGCCTGACGGCTGTGATTATACAAAACCTGACGGGGGCATGTTTCTCTGGATTACCTTACCTGAAGGACTTTCGTCGATGGATCTCTTTAACCTGGCCATTAAAAGGAAAGTTGCATTTGTGCCGGGAAACCCTTTTTATACTGATGGCAGGGATCGTTATTCAACGCTGCGGCTTAATTTTTCATGCTCCAATGAGGCTGCAATTGAAACGGGAATTAAAAGACTTGGAGAAGCCATAATGGAGCTGAAGCAGCAAGTTTAAGAATTTTGTGTTTTGGTGAATTGGCGGTTGAAAGCTGCGAAACACTAAAATACAAAATGCCACTAAATACACTGAATTTTATCAACATTAATTTAAGATGTAATGCCGTTCAGTTTGTTTTATGAAGAAATATTAACTTTTTCTTCCAGATGACTTATTTTTGCCTGGCGTTCAAACGAATATACTTTACTTTTTTTATCGTACCATTTTAGTAATTCAAGTGCATTTTTTAATAAGGCAGTCCTCTTAACAGCATCATTCTCAATTTCAGAATACAGGGTCAGCATATCCACAAATTCTTCAACATTGTATTCGTGGAGTGCTTGCTTATCAATTAAAAAATTCTTGATTTCTTCCGGGGGTGTATTGACAACTTCATCAAAAGAGGTAGACAGATTAACTAATAGCATTTCATCAAGTGCTTGTTCGATATTTTCGTCGATAATCCCTGATTTTATCCCTAAAATTCTTTTTACTATTTCTGCAATTGCTTTAGACATAAATTCTATTTGCAGTAATAGGTAGTCTCGTTGCGGCATTATTATATTTTTGTATTTCCGGTTGTTAATATTACAGAAAATATGTCAAATACGTTTATTTGATAATAAAATGAAAATAACAGACATTAAAGGAACTTTTAAGCTTTTAAACGGAGTGGAGATACCCTATTTCGGGCTTGGTGTTTATAATGCAAGTGAAGGTACTGAAACATATAATGCCGTAACTTATGCTCTTGAAGCAGGATACAGGCTAATTGATACAGCTACACTCTATTATAATGAAAAAAGTGTTGGAAAAGCTGTTGCAGATAGCACAATACCAAGAGAGGAAGTATTTATCACTACGAAAGTCTGGAATACAGACCAGGGGTATCAAAGAACAAAAGATGCTTTTCAGAGAAGTCTTGAATATTTGCGGGTCGAATATATAGACCTCTATCTGATACACTGGCCGGTCAGTAATTTATTTTTTGAAACATGGCAGGCTATAGAGGAATTATATAGCGAAGGTTTGGTCAAGGCAATAGGTGTAAGTAATTTTCGGCAATATCATCTCACTGAATTAATAAACAACTCAAAAATAAAACCGATGATTAACCAGGTAGAATTTCATCCTTATTACCAGCAGAACGATCTGGTGAAGTTTTGCCAGGCAAATGATATTGTTTTCGAAGCCTGGGCTCCAATAATGCGAGGAAGGGTTTCACAAATACCGGAGATAGTTTCCATTGCCAGGAAGTACAACAAGTCTCCGATACAGGTAGTCCTTCGCTGGAACCTGCAAAGAGATATTATAACCATTCCCAAATCTTCAAAAAAGGAAAGAATTATTTCAAACGCAGAATTTTTTGATTTTGAGCTGAATGAAGAGGAAATAACTCTGATAAATTCTCTGGATAAGGGAGTGTCGGTATTGTGAGATTTTTAAAAATTATTGAGTACTAACCGTATATAATATTGCAACCTATGAAACGCAGGAACTTCATTATTAAATCTTCGCTTATTGGCGGCGCTCTGGCCATTCCAATCCACCCGACAAAGGCAACACAATCTCAATCGGATAGAACAGATTCTGATACTGAGATTATTGTAAAGGTAAAGAAAGCCATGCTTTCAATGCAAAGGGCATCATGGGAGCAGGGAGTTGCTCTTCAAGCATTTCTCGAATTGGGAGATACAGAGATGGTATATCTTATGGCTAAGGAAGCAGTACTTCGTCAGCAGGAAGATGGAAGGCTTTCAGTTCTCTATACTGATAATGGAGTTACTGATCCTGCAGCGTCGGGTGAAGCTGTATTGAAAGCTGCAGAATGGTTTAATGATCCGAAACTCAAAACTTCGGCGGATAAGATGGTTGAGTACTTAATTGAAAGTGCACCGCGTTCTGCCGATGGCATAATATATCATACGCTTAATTCTCCGGAATTTTGGGTTGATTCACTTTATATGGCACCTCCTTTTTTATCGGTTGCCGGATATCATCATGAAGCATTAAAACAAATCAGAGGGATTCGGAAAATACTATGGAACGAAGAATATCAACTATTTTCTCACAGATGGCATGATGAAGAAAATAAATTTGTGAATAAAGATTTCTGGGGTGTTGGCAATGGATGGGCTGCCGCGGGAATGCTGAGAGTAGCACATGCTTTTCCGGAGGAAATGAATGAGGAACGGGATGAACTCGTACTGTTCATTAAGCAGGTTCTGGATGGTTGTCTGAAATATATACGTCATGATTACCTTTTTCATAATGTTATTGATAAGCCTGATACATTTGTTGAGACAAATCTTTCACAAATGCTGGCATATACCATATTCAGGGGAATAAATTATGGATATCTGGAATATAAGTATTTTGAAGTGGCTGAAAAAATGCGTAAAGCAGCACATGTTAAAGTAGATAAACACGGATATGTGCAGGATGTTTGCGGAGCACCATTCTTTATCAAACCGGGAAGAGCAACCGAAGGACAAGCATTCTTTTTACTGATGGAAGCTGCCTATAAGGATATGAAACATCAGTTATAAAAAAATAATTAGTCAGTTGTTCGTAATCCGGTATAAACCCTGGTATGATTGATCCACTATTTTACTTAATTTGCATTTTCAGAAAAACTGAAAATAATGAAAATTAACCTGGGTTTAATATTTGGGGGTCGTTCCGGGGAACATGAGGTCTCTTTACAGTCTGCAAAGTCAATCGCCGAAAATGTAAACAGAGAGAAATATAATCTTTTTTTATTAGCAATTGATAAGGAGGGTGACTGGTTTCTGGCTGATGAGTCATTTTACCTTGACAATAAAGATGATCCGGCAAATATTAAACTCCATATTAATGATGAACAAAAAATTGCATTAATTCCTAAGGGAATTTCAAATCAGATTTTAAAATTATCCGATCACAGTCTTGTTGCCAGACTTGATGTTGTATTTCCAATAATACATGGCACATTCGGAGAAGACGGATCATTACAGGGATTTATGTCTATGTTGAATATTCCGTGTGTGGGAGCCGATGTATTAGGTTCGGCAGTAGGAATGGATAAGCTGGTTGCAAAAAAACTCCTGATTAATGAGGGGATTAATGTTGCCAGGCATATAGTTGCAGATAATAAATCTGAGATAAGCGTTCTTATTAAAGAGGCAGAGCAAAAGTTTGGCTTTCCGGTATTTGTTAAACCTGCCTGCTCAGGTTCATCGGTTGGTGTATACAAGTCGTCAGATGCAAAAGAACTTGGAGATTCAATAAAAAAATCACTACATTTTGATGAACGGGTTCTGATTGAAGAAGCCATTGTTGGTCGTGAGATTGAATGCTCTGTACTTGGTAATGATGAGCTTATTGCTTCAATTGCCGGAGAAGTAATTCCAAAAAATTCATTTTATTCATATGAAGCTAAATATATTGATGCAGAAGGAGCAAAACTTGAAATGCCTGCAAAACTATCTGAGAATATCCTGAATGAAATACAAAATTTAGCAAAGAAAGCCTACAAAGTTCTGTCATGTTCAGGAATGGCCCGGGTCGATATGTTCCTTAAAGAAGATAATAGTCTTGTACTGAACGAGATCAATACATTGCCGGGTTTTACGAAAATAAGTATGTATCCGAAACTGCTTGATCTTACAGGTATCCCTTTCCCGGAATTAATAGAAAGACTGATTGATCTGGCAATTGAAAAACATCAAAGGAAAGAGAAATTTCTTCTTAATGTTTTGAATGATAAATCGTATTAGTAATTATAGTGGTTGATTAAATAAAAATTGCTTACTATTTATACTTTATCTTAGTTAACTGAACAATGGAACAGCGGAGGAATGGAGCAATTATAGGTTAAACATTGAGTTTAAAGAATTATGTAATATCTAATCACTCAGCAGGCAAATGAAATTCTTTCTATTGAATTCTCCAAAGCAGTTGAAAATGTTTGATCAGACTTTTTCTTTTTAAAAATCACCTGAGTTTATCCACTTCTAATTTCTTAATTAATACATCTTTTTTCTAAAAACATGCAACCCTCAATTGCATTGTTTGTCCTTGATGGTTAGTGAAAAAATTCATACATGATTCAACCCGCTAAACCTGTTATGTTTCCACTTGGTATCATTTTTGGGTCAAACAACCCCGAGACCTATTAGCGTATGATAACAATCTGCATATGCAACGACCTTTCTGTTGTAAATATCATTTACAATTCTATATGCTTATTTATAAGCTTTTTATGGTTTATTATCATAAAGTTCATATCTATTTTAAAATTAATATTATGGTAAAATTTAAACTGATAGAAATGAAAAGAAATCTATTCTTATTAACGTTTGTATCTTTAATACTCGCATCTTCATGTGAACTATTTCAAGATGAACCTCCGCGGGATTTCGTGCCCGATGAACCTGATGCTGCTGGTAATTTATTAATTATCAACAACTCTAATGAACGATTAGTACTTTATAAAGACGAGTACATCGTTAAGAGAATTCCTGCTTCTGCCACTGATTACCTGGTAAATATTCCAAATCCTAATGAAGGGACAGTTGAATTAGTCCTTTATCTTTGGGAAGACGTAAAAGACGATCCTAATAATCCTCCCTTAGATAAGGTGTTTAAAAAATGGCTTGTTCCTTTAGCCAATTCAACCGATGTTGAAGATCGGGCTACATGGCATATAAGCGGAGCTTCGCAGTATACAACTGTGGCAACAATTAATTTTTCATACTACGGTGGTACTGACGAATTTGTAGACATATATCTGAATAGTCGTACCGGAGCTAAAATAATGACAATGATGCCCGGACAGCAGTATAAGAAAGTTGGTGTTGACTATGGTAATTATACACTTCACTATCTGTACTGGTTCTCAGACCAAAATGATGCTCAGGGATTTGAAGAACTCGGTTGGATCGAAACGGAAATGATTAATGGAAGTGAAGAACCAATCTGGCTTGTTCTGAATGAAAGCAGGAAAGATGTAACTGTGATTGTTCCTCATCTGGGTGCATTACAAAATACAGGTACTAAGTATGGTAATGTAAGAATAACAAACCGTATGAGTTATCCGGTTCAGATATATGCCGGAGACAAACTTATAGAGGACGTATGTTACCTTGAAGGCGGTATTGCACGAAATCTATCTACAATTGATAACGATGGAACATATACATTCATACTTCCAATATACGAAGAGGAAGCTATTGAAACAGATTATATTCTTTCTGCAAAACACATTACCAATGGTACTGTGGTAGAAACAGAAACAATAACTGTAGTTGCTGAAGAAACGGTTGATTGGATAGTCGATGGAATTGCGGACACTGAACAACCTGTTGAGCCAGATGAGCCAGCGGAATAAGTGATTTGATTTAATTCAGGAGGAATTCTAAAATTCTTAGACAGGTTCACAAAGAAGATTTACTTCTTCTTTGTGAACATTGTCAAACATTGTTCAAGTGTTTGCACCGGCTTAAGATGTTTTAGTTGTACTCTATAAATTAGAAAATATGAGAACCACTAAGTTATTTTCTTTAATAATATTTGCAGCAACTGCCATGTTATTCAATCAATGTGAGGTAGAAAGATATGGTTGTACAGATTATCGTGCTTTGAACTATGATTTTACAGCCGATATAGATGATGGTTCTTGTGAATATGGAGTAGACCCCCAAAATAATCATGAGTGTCAACCCGATTTGGAAGGAAATCTGGTAATTAATAACCAGACTGGTGAAGAACTTTATCTCTACAAAGATTTCGCATATCAATCCTGTATTCCGGCTGATGCTGATAATTTCATTCTAAATATTGAAAATCAGGGATTATCAGTTTGTCTTCTGCAAATATGGAAAGCTGATGACGTACCGGATTATCTTAATCCTGATATTGATCTGGTATACCGTCAGTGGAGTGTTGCCTTGTCTAATACTACACTGGTTGCAGAAAGGGCAAACTGGCTGATTACGGGTTCTGATAATTATAATGGTTCGGGGACATTGTTACTCACTTACCCAAGTATTGATGAGTACGGACTGGAAGTTATTTATCAGGTAGATGTATTCCTGGATAGCAAGAACGGAGCAAAGTTAGCCTCGTTGCAACCAGGTATTGTGGATAAGAAAGTTAGTGTAGATTATGGTGTCCACTATTTATATTTCTATTACTGGTATTCCGATCCGAATTCATCATCAGGAGAGATAATTGAAATAGGGTGGGAAGAGTTAAATGATGTTGTGATCAACGGATTTCACGAGGAAGCTAGTATTGATATTCCGGTAATCTATAGTACGATCGGTAAGTTTGGCGAGTTAACAGTAAAGAATGAAAACGATTTTGTTGTTAATGTTTATGCCAATAGTAATCTTATTGAAGATATAGTAATTGTAGATGGATCGACTCAGGGTTTATCAGTAATACCTTCTAACAATGAGTCTACATTTCTCATTCCCGTTGATAAATATTCAATAACAGTGAGAGATCTGTCAGGGACGACACTGATACAATTTCCGGGTGTTGATATTGTTGAAAACGAAACAGCTGTATTACGATCCGGAACAGATCACAGACTGATTAGAATTACCAACAATACTGAAGAAAGGCTTGGCCTATTTTCATTGCAGGAACAATATCTTGGACTGACAATAGATCCCGGCAGGACTTCGGAAAATTACCCTGTTCCCAGTTCGGCTGATTCTCTTCTGCTTATAAATTTCGCAAGGACCAAAACAAAAACAATCACATATGCATTATCCGTAACTGTAAATGAACTGGATGATTATCAGTATAACAGTTTTGAGATGGATAGTGTATGGCCAATGATTGATGAGACTACTTATGAAAGTCCTGATATTACGCACCAGGAGCAAACAACTATGCGAATACGATTAATTAATTCAGAACCGGCAGTTCTGTCATTCGAATATAATGTGAGCTCTGAAGAGGGGTATGATATCTTCAGGTTTTCTGCCAATGGTGAAGATAAACTTGGAGATATAAGCGGAGAATCGGGTTGGGTAATATATAGTATGTCATTCGATCCCGGGACACATTCACTTGAATGGGTTTACAGCAAGGATGTGAGCAGAGATGTTGGACGGGATAATGTGAGAATTAGAAATCTGGAAGTTGAATAAAATCCTGTAGCTATGAGAAGATGTATATTTATCATATTGTTATCCGGGTTTATAGAACTTTCCTACTCGCAGGGCAGTGGAATTGGATATCAACTCGATCTGGGTGGTAGCTGGTATAACCAGGAATGTCCTGATTACAGACAATCAATAAGGACAATTACTCATAATGGGTTTATTCGTTTTCATAATCAGTCAGGTAATAATGCTGTTAAACTAATGATTGGTTACAGAACCGACACTATTCCGTTCAAGAACTACTCATCATTTCTGGTACCTGATAATCTCAGTATGATGCATTACTCAACAAATGCATATATCAAGAGGAATGCATGGAGATTTGCTGCAATTAACCAGTTTCAGTTTGGACAAAAACCCGGCAGGTTTTTATTCTCTGTGAATACTGGTTTATTCTACGAACGAAACATTCGTGCAAGACGCAGTAGCATCGACGATGATTATGTTTATGTTCTGCACGAAGAAATAATTAAAAACAACCTGGGAGTAATTGCAGGAGGGGAACTCAGAATATTTTGGTTTACTGTTGGTATTAAATATGAAAAACTGATTCGTGATATCCTGAACCATGATTTCATACTTAGTCAGGAACTGAACACAACTAATAGCACTGAGCTGCGTGGTTTAAAACTAAATCCCGGAATGTTTTTTATTCACCTCGGAGTTAATATTGACTTCTTTGATTAATACAATATAAAAGATCGAAAAGCTGCCTTTCGTCTGGTTTTCTGTAAGTTTTACAGCACTGCTTACATATCGGAAGGTAGCTTTTACTTTTTAAATCCTTTTATTATTCAGACTGATAATATATTATATTAAGACTATCAGTAACTTCTTTCAGAACTGTATTATAGCGATTTATTGATTTACCATAAAAGAGAGTATCGGATGGTACAGGTTTATTCGATACCACAATCATCTGATCAGCATTTCTTATACTTTTAAATATTTCTATCAGTTTGTTTCTGATATTGGTGGTGTCATCTGTCATTTTACTACTGCCATACCAGAATATTTTGTTAACAGGAATATTATTTAACGGTTTTAAAATATATTCATATGCATAAGAAGGTTCTTTTTCAACGAAATAATATTCCGGAAATTCTTCTTCAAAATCAGATTTATATTTCCATCCTTTATCAATTTTGATATTATAGGACGTATCTGCACTGATGCAATAAAAATTATTTCCATAAATACCTGCAATATTGGTTTTTTTAATAAACCGGATCGCAAGAATATTGGTAAAAGGTTTTACAATGCTGTCCGCAATTATAATTTTTCTTAAACCTGACTCATCCATGAATGATTCAACTTTGTTTTCATTAAAATAGAATTCAGCCTCGCCGTTTATATGACCAATACCAATTTCAAATCTGTTTGGTAAATATTTTTCCGGGAAATATAGTTTTCTGCGTAAGTATATGAAGCCAAAGTCACCGGTACTTTTCTCATTTGTAAATATTACCGGTAAATCAGTTGTTTTCCAGTTGATATCATTATACCACAACTTTAATGCACCCTGTTCTATACCATTCCGGCAGGTGTCTTTCATAATCAGGATAGAACGGAGGGTCTGTATATTTTGCATAAAAACAGAGTCAGTGTGAATATTTTCAGTACAACATGAATCAAAATTATTCCTTGCTGATTCGATCCATGAATCAAGGGAAGTTGCCGGCCAGGTCATATCAATTAATCCAATCGGGATATTGCTTTCACCAATAATTTCAATCAGTGCTCTGAGAGTTGCACAGGTTTTAGATATTTGCATTGCCACATCTGCAGGCAACCATTTTCCTGGAAGTATATTCCTCTTCGTACTTTTAAGATTACTCGTTGTGAACCGGAATATTCTTACTCTGGGCTGATGATCTTGTTTTCGCAATGTACATAAGATACTGTCCTGATTATCCAGTATACCTGAGTAGGCATCTCCTATAACTGCATATAATTTACCGGAGAGTACGTTGTTTAGAGTAATAGTTGTATCTTTCCCCTGTATCACTATTGAGAATGGGGTTTTATATAATATTTCCGGAAATTCTACGCGCCATTGACCACCATCATCCGATTTGATAATCTTCACATAATCTTCAATTCGAACAGCTAAACTGGAATTTGGATCAGCATTTCCGTATATTATTAAGACCGGGGAGGTTTCAATTATCATTCCCGAAGAGTATAATGGTGATAACACAATGTTTTTGGCAGTAATTTTTTTCTCATAAGAACAGGAAACAGTAATTAAAACAGAAATAAGGATTATGTTTATAAAGTTTTTCATGGTTACCCTTAGTTAATTAGTCCGTAGTACTTTTCAGGGGTAAAAATAAATATTAAAACGGACGTTTGAATTTACACCATGCTTAAAATAAAATTTTAATAAGCGATATAATGCATATATATTTGAAAAAAAAACAACATGAAGGACGAAATTCGTCAGATACTAAATTCAGAGGCAGTCGCAATTAAAAATATTCCTGTAACCGATAATTATGAAAAAGTTATTGGTATTTTATACAAATCAATTCACAGGAATGGAGGAAAACTAATTGCCAGCGGTATGGGTAAGGCAGGACAAATTGCCATTAATATAGCGACAACATTCAGTTCAACAGGAAGTCCGGCAGTTTTTTTACATCCAAGCGATGCACAGCATGGCGATTTGGGTATCATACAAAAGAATGACGTGATGTTGCTTGTTTCAAATTCCGGTAAAACAAGGGAGATATTAGAACTTTTTAAACTATGCCGTAATCTTTATAGTGAAATCCCAGTTGTTGTACTGACGGGGAATACTGAAAGTCCATTGGGCACAATAGCAGATGTGGTAATAAATACAGGAAACCCTGACGAGGTTTGTCCGTTAGGTCTTACTCCTACAACTTCTACGACCACTATGACAGTTATCGGAGATATACTGGTTGTTTTAATGATGAAGAAAATAGGTTTCACAGCTGGAGACTATGCTAAACGTCATCATGGAGGATATCTTGGTGCAAAATCCAGAGAAAATTATTAAACAGCGCTAGTCTGGCTTATCAATTCCATTGTCTCTTAGGAAGATATAGTTAAAAGAGTTTTGAAATTTTGAAAATAAACATTATCTTATAGAGTTATTCACATAATCTCATTTTAAGAGAATTTATTTATCAGATAAGATGAATGATTTTAAGATTGAGATTGAATTTCATTATAACTTACTTAACAATAGTATACAGGCAGATTGGTAATAAATTATGCCGATACTATAAATTAAATAACTAAATTTCAGGTACAAAATAAGCTTTATTCAGAAAAGAAAATGAATTAATTTGCAGGTATTCACAATTTTTTCTCTTTTAATTCTGAATTACTTAAGTTAATAATTACATTTGCGCTCGATTATAATATATGAGGATTAACCGCGAAAATACCATCGGAGTTGTCATTGATATACAGGAGAAACTTCTGCCTTCAATACATCAGCATGATGAGATATTAAAGAATTCCCTGAAATTAATTAAAGGCTTAAAGGTAATGCAGGTTCCCATTGTAGTTACCCAACAAAATACAAAAGGGCTGGGATCCACTGTAGAGGTAATAAATCAGGCCATTGGTAATTTTTCATATATCGAGAAAGTGACTTTCAGCTGTTACAGAGAACCTGCTTTTATAAGGGTTTTAAACAGAATTGGTAAAAGGAATGTTATTATCATTGGTCTCGAAGCTCATATATGTATCCTACAAACCACACTCGATTTATTATATAATAATTTTAATCCGGTAATTGTTGAAGATTGTATTGGATCTTCCCGTGAGACTGATAAAAAAGTTGCCGTGTGGAGGATGAGAGATGTGGGATCGGTAATTACTACAAGCGAATCAATGCTTTTTGAATTATGCCGTGAAGCAGGTACAGATGAATTTAAGGAAATATTGAAATTGGTTAAAGAGTATCAGGATGCGTAAGATCTATACTATTGGAGAAACTGTACTTGACATACTTATTAAGGAAAATCAACCATTTACAGCCAAGGCAGGCGGGGCTTGTCTGAATACATCAGTTAGTCTCGGACGACTGAACTTACCGGTATATTTTATCGGAGAATATGGTTTGGACGAAGTTGGTAATTTCATTGATAATTTCCTGAAGGATAATAATGTATCAACTGAATTTGTTTATCGTTATTACGATGGTCAGTCAGCTCTTGCATTGGCATTCCTTAATGAAAATAATGATGCGAGTTACGACTTTTATAAGATTTATCCGGAAAAAAGGTTAAATATCGATTTTCCGCATATTCATCAGGATGATATAGTTTTGTTTGGTTCTTTCTATGCTATTACACCTGAAGTAAGAAAGAAGCTGATACATTTTATAAGAGAGGCAAAAAAGAAAAAAGCTATTATAATTTACGACCCAAATTTCAGAAAGCAGCATCTTCATGACTTACCCAATTTAAAACCAATGATATTGGAGAATCTTTCATATGCAACAATTGTGCGTGGATCACATGAAGATTTCTCATTTATATTTGGTGCCCGCGATGCAAATGATACATACAATAATTTTAGCGATAAACCCCCTTGTTTGCTTTATACCTCGTTTACAAAAGGTGTATATCTGAGAACACTGAAATATGCTCAGACATTTCCGGTAAAGAAAATAGCTACAAAAAGTACAATAGGCGCCGGTGATAATTTTAATGCCGGGATAGTATATTCACTTTTCAAGAACAATATTCGTTTTAAAGATATTCCTAATCTCAGTATTGAAGTCTGGAGTGAAATAATCCAAAATGCCGTTGAATTCGCAACTCACGTTTGTGAGAGATATGACAACTATATTTCGGAAGAATTTGCTGCAGAATATAAACTGGATTAAGCAGCTCAAATCTAATATTTTACAAATACTGATCTTAATATATAGTAATCTCAGCCTGGCGTGTTGAGACGGTAAGTATAATTGTAATCAGATTGTTTAACAGAAATAACCCTAAATCTGTTATATATAATTAGATCATCTTTTTATAAATTGCACAACTTATTTCTGAGTTTAAGTTTGAAATCTTACATGGACTCTGTAAAGATTTTTAATATAAGTCCGGGGTGTTGTTAGCAGCTATTGTTCAGAGGGAAGCATCCAGTGAAATTTAATTCAATGATATGTCTTTAAAAGAAGCCAGTTATTATACAAAATCAGAGAACAATAAAGTTAAATGTAACTTATGCCCTCATAATTGTCTGATATCAGATGGTAAAGCTGGTATTTGTAAAGTACGGACCAATATAGGAGGCACATTGTATGCCGACGTTTATAACAAGCTGTCTGCTGTTCATTTCGATCCGGTTGAGAAAAAACCGTTATATCATTTTTATCCTGGTAAAGAGATCCTTTCAATAGGTGGACTGGGTTGTAATTTTAAATGTGGCTGTTGTCAGAATTATGAGATTTCACAGTCGGGGGTGAATGAATTTCCGCGTTTACTCAGTATAACGGTTAACGATATTATTAAAATGGTTCATAAAAGTCCGATAAATATTGGTTTAGCTTTTACTTATAATGAACCTGTAGTGTGGTTTGAATATATGAAAGATGTTGCCATTGAAACTAAAAAGCATGGTTTAAAAAATGTAATGGTTTCGAATGGTTATATTAATAAGAAACCTCTGGAAGATTTACTGGAATGGATTGATGCTTTCAATATCGATCTGAAAGTATTCAATGAGGAACAGCATAAACGCTTTACCGGCGGCGGACTTCAGGAAGTATTTAATACACTTGAGACAATTGTTAAAGGTAAAAAACATCTTGAAGTTACAACACTTGTGGTTCCCGGATTAAATGATGATATTCAACAGTTTGAACAAATGATCGACTGGATATATAATCATTTAGGATCAAATGTTCCTTTGCATATCTCAAGGTACTTTCCGAAATATAGAATGAACAAAGATGCTACTTCCGGAAAGTTACTTACCGAAATGGCTGATTGTGCTAGTGAAAAGCTGAGTTTTGTGTATATGGGCAATTATCCGGAAAATAATTACCAGAATACCATTTGCCCCGTATGCGGAAACATTGCCATATTAAGACATGGTTATCATATAAATACTACAGGCATTAAATCAGACGGGAAATGTAGTAATTGCGGATTTAAACTGGCTATCACATAATGTTGATAAAAACATTGAACTGTTAAAACATATTTTATAATTTAACGTAATCTTTACTGTAGAGACCAAAACTGTATATTATGGAAGCTCTCGATATCAGGGCAACAAATGATACTCCAAAAGTGCTGCTTGATCCCGATAATGACGTATTTGAGATATCGGGCAGGTCTTTACCGGAAGATGTTATCAGCTTTTACCAACCGGTACTCGATTGGCTGGAAGATTATAAGGATTCTCCTAATGACTATACAGAATTCGTATTCAAATACATTTACTTTAATACTGCTACTTCAAAGCTTGTTCAGGATATACTTATCAAGCTTGAGGAAATAAGTGAGGCCGGTAATAAAGTTCAGGTGATCTGGTACTATGAAGAGGATGATGAAGATATGCTTGATTTGGGAGAAGAGTTCAGCGAAAATGTTGATATACCTTTTGATATTATCGGATACTAAATCATCCCTCTGTTTTTTCTTGCTCCGGTAGTCTGAAATTAAAGACAGATCCTTTGCCAACTTCACTTTCCACCCAAATTTCTCCTCTGTGTTTCAAAACAAATTCTTTTGTCAATATAAGGCCAAGTCCGGTTCCTTTTTCTTTGTTGGTTCCTTCAGTAGACTGGTGTGAATCGATGCGGAAAAGTTTTTTTAATCTTACTTCATCCATTCCCACACCACTATCTTTTATTTTAAATAAAACATTATTCTTTTCTCTTACTGCTGAAATTGTGACGCTTCCGCCTTTCGGTGTAAATTTAATTGCATTGCTTACAAGGTTTCGTAAAATCGTATTAAGCATACTTTCATCTGCGTAGATTGAAATATCTTCTTCTATATCAAGGTTTAATTTTATCTTTTTATCGTCGGCAGCGTGTTTAAAAATCGAAAATACTGTAAAAGTCATATCTTTCAGACTGACCTTTTTTGGTTTGAATTCGATAACATTTCTCTGCGACCTTGACCACTGCAGTAAATTTTCAAGTAAGTTGTAGACATTTTGTGTTGAATCGTACAGCACATCAATAATCTGGACCTTTTTTTCATCAGTCCATTTCCCAAAATTTCTCTGCATTAACTCGACGAAACCCATTACAGTACCAAACGGATTTTTAATATCGTGGGCAATAATAGAAAAGAACTTATCTTTAGTTGCATTTACCTCGTTCAGTTCAACATTAATTTCTTCTAATTTTTCTTTCTGAGTAAAGAGTTCCTGCGCCTGTTCCTCTATTTGCTGCTGACGTTCTTCCAGAATAGTGTTAACCTCATTAAGTTCATCTGTCTGCTGGAGCAAAAGCTTGTTCTTTTTGCTTAATTCCTGTGTTCTTTCAGTAACAGTTCTTTCCAGGATGATATTATTCCTTTTTATGGTTTGCATACGAATTGCAAAATATGAGAATACAATAAATGCTATCAGCACTACTGCAGATATTCTGAAAAACCATGTTTTCCAAAATGGAGGAGTTATTCTCAGCGTAACAGATGCACCTTCATTATTCCAGATCCCGTCATTATTTGAGGCTTTAACGCGGAATACATATTCACCGGCACTAAGGTTCGTATAAGTTGCATTGGTTTGATTTTCTACATAATTCCATTCATTTTCGAACCCTTCCATCATATATGCATATTGATTTTGTTCGGGATGTGTGTAATTCAGGGCAACAAAATTGAAAGTAAATACATTTTGTTTATAGGTAAGTCTTATATATTCTGTTTCGCTGATATGTTTTTTAAGTGGCGATCCTTCTTCGCCAATTTTTACCGACCTGTTGAATATTTTAAAATCGGTAAATATCACCGTTGGTTTGTTTGGATTATCGTAAACGCTGTCAGGATGAAAAATATTAAAACCGTTTATACCTCCAAACACCATTTCGTCTGATCTTAACTTTCTGGCTGCTCCACGACTGTACTGATAGCCCTGAATACCATCGGAAATACCATAGTTGCGGAAGGTTAAATTTACCGGATTGAAACGTACAAGTCCACTATTGGTTCCCAACCAGTATTCCTCTTTATTTTTGCAAATGATGCTGTTAATGTTATCATTGGATAATCCATCGGCTTTAAGATATGAAATGAAGCTGCTGTCTTCAGGATTAAATAAATTAAGCCCCCCCTGTGTGCCTATCCAAATCCTTTCAAAGGGATCCTCATAAATAGCCACTATATAGTTAGAACTCATGGTACTTTTATCATCGGGATCATGAAAATAATGAATGAATTCATCATTCCCCGGAGGTGAAAGCGACAGGTAATTTAGTCCGTTTGCACAGCCAATCCAGATATTGTTTTTACTGTCGAGCAGAATGCTGAATGTATAATCATTTGATATTGATTTTTCATTTTCCGTATCGTTAATATAGGTATGCCAATGATCGCTTTCAATATCATATATACATAAACCTCCGCCATAGGTTGCAAAATACATCTTGCTTTTATCGTCAAATACTATGTCGAATACATTTAACGAGCTCAGTCCGCTGTTGTTCGGATTTAATCTTTTGAATTCTTCTGTTTGAGGATTAAAAATATTTACACCACCATTCCAGGTGCCGATCCATAAATTCCCATTATTATCCCAGGCCATTGGTAATGCTGCATTAGAACTTATGCTCTTTAGATTATCAGGATCGTGCTTATAGACCTTAAATCGACCAGTTTTCCTGTTAAAATGGTTTATTCCGCCGCCATCAGTTGAAATCCATAAATTTCCATTTTTATCTTCTACAATGTCTCTTACAGCATTGTTTGATAAACTGTTCAAACCTTTGAGGTATTGATAATGCTCAAACTTGCTGTAATAAAGATCAATAACATCAACACCGGCATCCCATGATCCTAGCCAGTATCTTCCTTCACTATCTTCATAAATTGACCATACTGAATTAAATCCGATTGTAAAATCGCGATCAGGGTCACTTACAAAGTGGTATACCAACTCATTATGTTTATTAAAAACATATAATCCCTGGTTTTCGGCACTGATCCAAATTTTCTGCGATTTATCCCTGTATATCTTTAACAGGTTAACACTGTTCAGCTCCCCTTCATGAATATTTTTAAAACCGTTATAAGTTTTAAGAACATTTGTTTTATACAGATCGGCAATAATAATTCCGGCGTTGTCAGTTGTAATCCAGAACTCTTCATTGTTTATCTGGATCATCTCAATGAATTTCCAGCTTTTATTATTTAAAGGGTTTTTATTTCCATCGTAAAATAAAATGAGTTTGTTTTCTTCAGGTGAGTAATAATAAATTTCCTTGAAATAAAGGCACCATATCCTCCCTCTGTTATCTTCATACAGGTTATTGAAAATAGTTGTCAAATGCTCTGTAAGCAGATCCCCGAATCTATATCGGGTAAAATTATCTTCCTTCGGATTGTACCGGAATACCTCGTCACCAACACCCCATATATCACCTTTTGAATCAACGATCAGATCGATTATACTATTTGGGGGAACACTATTGGGATCATCCGGAGAATTATAGTATCTGATAAAATTATCTGTTTCACTGTTGTAAACACTTATACCATTATTGGTGGCAATCCACAGTCTCCCGAGTGTATCTTCAACTATATCCTGAATTTGTGAGTTTGTAAGAGAAGCAGTATCATCAGCAAAGTATCTGTATACATTAATATTCAAACCATCATACTGATTTAAACCATCGAATGTGCCAAACCACATTAAGCCCTTGCTGTCCTTAAAAATTACAGTTGGTGTATTCTGAGATAATCTCTGATTAATATGGTATACTTTAATTTCATTTACAGCTACTTCGTTTGATATAGCAGAAACATTTGAAACAGTAAATAATATTAGAAAAAAAACCTTATTCATTTATTATTATTCTCAGCCTAATTATAACGATTGGTTGACCTTGATAAATAAGTACTAATATTCCTTTCCTTTTTAAAAGGCATTTAACAGATTTTTAACCGAAAAAAAAATTGTGTTGTCACACCCTTCCTTACGTTAGTTAAATACAATTTCTATATTAAGTTACTAATAATGCGTTAATTTCAATAGCTTTTGGTACATAAAGCGAAGTGAAAAAAATGCTAATCTAAAAGATCGGTATTTTACTTCAAATAAAAAACTTATTTCTAATTATGGATTGATTCAGGAATAATTTATTTCTTATCGAGTTTCTTTTTCAGCTCGTCGTATTTCTTTTTAATATCCTTAAGTTCTTTGGCTTTTTCAGTTGCCTTTATTTCCAACTTTTTGATATCTGTAACATCCTTGGTAATACCAAATGTGCCAACACAGTTGCCGCTTGCGTCGTAGAGTGGCATCTTAGTAACAGAGACCCATTGTTCAACGCCATTCTCAGTAACCTGGTAATCGATTTTGTCGACAATGGCATTTTGTGTTTTAATGATTTTCTGTTCCTCATTGTAAAATTCCTGGGCTTTCTCCTTTGGATGAAAATCAAAATCAGATTTACCAATCATTTCTTTCAGTGTATCCACCGGAAACAGTGGAAGCATTGATTTACTTATTTTAATAAACTTACTGTTGATATCTTTAAAGTATATATAATCCGGTAAATTTTCGAGGAGTGAATCAAGCAGTCCTTTTTCAATTTTGATCTCTTCTTCCATTTTCTTATTATGTGCCAGCTGCCTTTGCAGATCGTCCTGAGTTGTTTTCATTTCTTCAAGATTCTGCCGCAATTCTTCCTCTTGTGCCTGAAGTTCTTCTGCCTGCATATTTGAACGTTCAACTGCCATTCTTGATTTTTCAGTCGATTTCATGATAGCAATATATGAACAGATGTTCTTTGAAATCAGGTTAAGAAATTCAACTTTATAGGGTTCTAATTTAATAAAAGCAGCCATCTCAATAACTCCATTTTTAATTTCATCCTGAATAACCGGAACAAGAATTAAATATGTTGGAGGTTTTGCACCGAGACCTGAAGATATCTTAGTATAGGTTGCAGGTACATTGTCTACTTCTATAACATGACCGTCTTTGAAGCAAGCCCCAACGTAACCTTCATCTAACTTAAAGATTCGTTGTTTTAATCTTTTTGCATCGCATGCATAAGCTCCTTCCAGTTTCAGGTAATGTTCAGTGACATCTTCACTGTCATCATTTAAAATGTAGATAACACCCTGATTAGCTTCAACATATTTTACCAGTTCAGTTATTACAACTGACCATAATTTTTCGTAATCGTCTTTATTTTCAGAGAGTATAGCAGAGAATTTAGCAAGACCTGTGGTTTGGAATCGAATAGCCTTTTCTCTTTCTTCTCTTTGTCTTATTTCTTCTTTCTGGTTTTCAACTTCCTGTTTTTGTTTTTCTACAATTGCTTCTCCCTCTTTAATTTTCTGTTCAAGGATCTGTTTATCTTTTTCAGCCTGCTTCTCACGATACTTTATGAAAAGGTATACAGCATAAATTACCAGCAATACTATTATGGAAATAAACCACCATGTCTTCCAGAATGGTGGAGTAATTTTAATGGTTATTGATGCCCCCTCTTCGTTCCATAATCCGTCGTTATTTGAAGCTTTAATCCTGAAAACATATTCCCCCGCGCTTAAATTGGTATATGTTGCATTGGTCTGATTACCTACTTCATTCCAGTCGTCCTCGAAGCCTTCCATTATGTATGCATACTGATTTTGTTCAGGATGGGTATAGTTAAGTGCAATAAAATTAAACGTAAAAACTGCCTGTTTATAGGAAAGCTTTATGTAGCTGGTTTCGCTGATATGTTTTTTAAGTACTGAATTCTTACCTATTGGAACCGATTTATTGAATATCTTGAAGTCAGTAATCAGCACTTTCGGTTTATGAGGATTATCGAAAACACTGTCGGGGTTGAATATGTTAAAACCCACAGTACCTCCAAAAACCATTTCACCTGTTTTCAGCTGAATAGCAGATCCTCTGCTGTATTGGTAGCCTTGTATTCCATCTGAAAGGCCATAAGCACGAAAAGAAGTATCGACAGGATTGAACCGGATGAGCCCCCTGTTTGTACCGATCCAGTAATCTTCTTTAGTATTATAAACAATG
This sequence comes from Bacteroidales bacterium, assembly GCA_016929525.1. Classification (GTDB taxonomy): domain Bacteria; phylum Bacteroidota; class Bacteroidia; order Bacteroidales; family UBA10428; genus UBA10428. Next base: position 23,983 of record JAFGIP010000115.1, on the reverse strand, counting down.
CAGTTTACATTGTCATTTAACATTCCTTCTTCTTTTGTGTATGTAAAGAAATCACCTTCTTCGGGATTAAACATATTCAGTCCGGCCTGTGTACCTACCCATATTCTGTTAAGTGGATCTTCATAAATAGTTACAATTGAGTTTGAGCTTAAACTGCTGTTGTCGTTGTTATTATGGTAATAATGGATAAATTCTTCTTTACCGCGAGGGGCAGGAGTAAGAAAGTTAAGTGCGTTTGTACAACCAATCCATAAGTTATTGCTATGGTCGAGCAGAATACTGAAGATGTAATCGCTTGAAACACTATTTATATTTTCAGGATCATGCATGTAAGTTTGCCATTCGTCGGTTACCATATTATAGGTGCATAACCCGCCTCCGTATGTTGCAAAAAACATATTTTCTTTTCCGTCGTATGCAATGTCAAATACATTGAGAGAACTTAAGCCACTATTTGCGGGTGTTAAGCGCCTGAATTGTTCAGTTTCCGGATTAAAAATGTTGATACCACCATTCCATGTTCCTATCCAGATATTTCCATTGTTGTCCCAGCTAAGCGGTAAGGTAGCATTTGCACTCAGACTTGTTGTGTCCTCCGGATCGTGTTTAAATACTTTGAATTCACCCGTACTTCTGTTGAAATAGTTCAGCCCTCCACCGTCTGTGGCTATCCATAAATTCCCGTAATTATCTTCGAGAATATCCCTTACAGCATTGTTTGATATGCTGTTCTGACCTTTCTGATACTGAAAATGTTCGAATTTGCTGAAATACGGATCAATTACATCGGCTCCTGCGTCCCATTCACCAAGCCAGTATCTGCCTGCGTCATCCTGGTAAATAGACCATACAGAGTTAAATCCAATTGTGTTGTCCTGGTTTGGGTCAGCAAAGAATCGGTGTATCATTTTTCTTTCAGGTGAGAATACATATACACCCTGGTTTTCAGCACAAACCCAAATTTTCTGCGATTTGTCTTTATACAGCTTTAACAGGTTAACATTGATAAGCTCATCGTTATCAACGTTCATAAAATAGGAATAGGTTTGAAGATTATTGGTGCGATACAGATTTTGTACAATAACACCGGCATTATCCGTTGTGATCCAGAAACTGTTATCATCAACCTGGTTCATTTCCAGAAAATGCCAGGGCTTTTCTATCAGTGGTCTTTCGTAACCGTTGTAAAATAATACCAGTTTATCCTGTTCAGGGGAGTAATAGTATATCTCTTTAAAATATGTACACCATATTCTTCCTCTTCTGTCTTCGTAAAGGTGGTTATAAATTGCGGAACGCTGTTCACCGGTATTAAGTTCACGGAACTTATATCGTGTAAAGTTGTTCTTTTTGGCATTGTACCTGCAAGCTTCTTCTCCAACTGCCCATATCTCACCTTTAGAAGTTACAATAATATCAATTATATTCCCGGAAGGCACCGTATGCGGATTATTCGGATCATTGTAGAATCTTGTAAAAGTATGGGTTTCTCTGTTGAATCTGCTGACACCTTCATCTGTGGCTACCCAAATATTTCCGACGGTATCTTCAACAAGTTCCTGAATACGTGAATTTGTCAGTGAAGTTGTATCTGTTCCTTCATACTTGTAAACAACCATGTTTAATCCATCGTAACGGTTTAAACCGTCGAAAGTACCGAACCATATAAATCCCTTGCTGTCCTGATAAATAGTTGATGGTGTATTATGTGAAAGTTCCCTGTTGAGGTGATGTACCTTTATTTCATTCGGAACCACTTCCTGTGAATAACCAGTTAATGCAATAAATGCAGACACTATTAATAATGATATCCTATTCATTTGTTTTCTGGTTATTAAATTGTTCATCTGATATTATCAATTTCAAATACATCTTATTATCGATTTATAAACAGTCATTAAATCTATCCGATAATAAAAATGCAAGATACTTGGAAACTTCATCCATCTAAAATATTAATAAGTTGGATATAAATAGTAGATGCACTCTTTTAAAGATAAACAATTTTCAAATAAATAAAAATAAGCTGCTGTCAACAACTTCCGCAATAATCGTGTATATAGCTTATTAAAATGGTCTGAAACTGAAATCTCAGCTGTTATTAATTAAGCCAGAAGGTTATTATAAAATTTAGAATTTAGCTACAAAAACTTTAAAGAAAAAGGGACTATCTGAAAGGATTAAAATTAGCTTTATGCCACAATTCCGATAACTATCGGAACACCATCCCGAAAAATTTCGGGACACAAATTTTTACAAAATTCTAATTTCTAGCCTTCTACATTTTGTGTAGATTCAGTGTTTTAGAGCTTTGGGGACAAAACTTATACTTTTAAGACTGTCCCACAGAAAAGATTATAAAATTTAAGTTTAGTGAGATTTTTTACTATAATAAATAGCAGGTTTATAAAACGAATGTTTCAAAAAGGTCTCAAATACTCTGTTTTTTACTTGTCTGGTGCACTCTTTTAGTTCATCATCAGTAATTCTTCTGCTGTGACTTCAGTCAGGTCAGCGGCTCTGAGGTGTGCCCTTTTATCTTTTGAAGCTGAACCTACCGCCAAGACTTTCATTCTGGCATTAAGCGCTGCACTGACTCCGGCTTCGGCATCTTCCACTACAAGGCATTCTTCAGCAGGGATCGATAATCTGGTTGCTGCCAGTAAGAACACTTCAGGATCGGGTTTGCTGTTTCTGATATCATTGCCATCGGCAACTGCATCAAAAAATGTATCCATCCGGATACGTTCTAGAATAACCGGGGTATTCTTGCTGGAAGATCCAATTGCCATCTTTATTCCTTTCTTCTTCAGCTCGTTTAATAAATCCATAACCCCGGGCAGTATATCGGCAGGCGTTATATTTTTTAATAAATTCCTGTAGATATTATTCTTACGTGTTGCCATTTCAATCTTTTCCTCTTCGGAATATTCTTTAGTAGCTTTTTCAAGCAGGATTCCGAGACTTTCCATTCGGCTTACACCTCTCAACCTTTCATTTATTTCGCGATTGAATTCAATACCTTCTTCATCGGCAAGTTGCTGCCATCCCTGATAATGATACTCATCAGTCGATACTATTACCCCGTCTAAATCGAATATTATTCCCTTTATCATCGATATTAAGTTTTTCTTTATGTTATTATATCAGATTATTTCTACTTCTTTTCCAGAAAAGACAAATCGAGTTTTATTTCGTTCTTTTCCAGGTCGTACTCCCTGGAATAAACAGGCGGCAGATTACCGAATATTGAATAATGATATCTCGAAAATTCACTGGAGAACGAATAAATTAACCTGTCGGTGCGATATGGTTTGTCGGTAATCCATTCGGGGGCAACAAAATCAACTGTTGTAACATCGTTATGTTTTACTGTAACATGTACTTTACCCGGTTTCTGATCAAACCTGGTAGAGACAATTCCTGATTTAACATCTTTGGTTGTGCCGTTAATACTCACCTGAGCAGGCTCTGTAAGAATGGTCACCACTTCGACTGAGTCTTCATACTCTTCTGGTAATGCATATGCAAGGTTTACAATAGGGATATAGAATGGATCGGGTTTAATATTATGATTGTATTTTTTAAAAAAAGTAATGGCCACATCGCGATCGGCATAGGGAGAGGGTTCATTTTTCCATATACTTATATAATAATTCAGCAACACAGAGAAACCATAGTTATGATTTACCTCCGGAGCAAGATGATGACCTTCAGGGTAATCGTTCCACGTAATAATATTTATAATGGGCACGTCTTCTTCAATGGCGAATTCCAGCAGTTTCCTGTAATTGTATGACAGACCGGTTATAATTCCGCGGCGCTCTACATTATTGATACCTGCGTCAACTGCATCCTTTGCATAGTGAAACATATCCCATGTACCCGGAGGTAATAATTTTGAAGTATAGAAAGATGCAAATGTAGAACCTGTAAAGGTCCTGCCTTTTTCTTTGCATGCGTCAGCTATTTTTCTCCCAATATAACTTTCTCCGGTATATGGTACTGTCCACATCCATGCAGCGGGGAAATAGTCGAGAACATCAGCAAGTTCCTGGTCGCTTATATCATAATTGAATGAATATACGCATGCAAAGTTTTCCCCAACAGCTTCTCCAAGCCTCTGGTAGGCGCGTGCAACATAATATTTTGGCGAATAGCCGTTCAGATCATGGGGAATATCGACAATTTGTTCTCCGTACCAAAGGTAAAGGATCAACCGTCCGTCGGGGGTACGCAGCCAATGCGGGTTGTCATGTCCAACTTCATCAAATATCTTATTCATGCGCCTGGCATATTCTTCAATTTTTAACTCTTCTGTTAAACCGCCTGGGTGTGAAGGACACAATGTAAACCTGAAATCAAGATTTTTCTTTTTCGCAACCCTGAAATATGCTTTAATGATTTCATCATCGGGTCCCCGCTTTCTTAAAGGGTAGTAAAACTGGAATCCATCTATTCCGCATTTCATTGCAGTTCTTATCTCAAACTCAACAGTCTGTTCCAGGGTTGAATCTTTATAATATCGGTCCGCGATAACACTGACTTGTACCATTCCTCCCAGAGGTTCGGTAATATTTCCTTCGGGCGGGTAATACTCAGGATCGCAACTGTCTTCCAGATCGTGGTTTTTGAACCGGATAATATCGGTCATGTTATGAGCAATTACCAGTTTTCTGTCAGACAGCGGCAAACCGAGTTCAGGACGGTTCTTAAGCTCATCCTGGGCAAATAGTCCGGTAAATGTTAATAGTGACATAATCAGACATATGGCCCGCAGGATCAAGGTATTTTTTGCTGATAAGCCATAATTTTTATGCGACATGCTATTATGTTTTAGTGTTTAGTGATTATTTAGTAATTATTAATATGCATCTAGTACTTAATTTCAATTGTCTCACCGGGTTTGCATGATAATTCTTTGTTTGCTACAGAGAATGCTCTGCTGTCAGCATTGTTTTTATTTGCCACAACAACTACTTTCTTCTTATCTATATTTACGGCAAATGAATCCTGTTTAAAGGAGAGGTTGAAAGATAACTTCTTCCATTTACTATACAATCTTGGGTTTATAGTGACTTTTTCTTTATTGGCTTTTACACCTCCGAATCCGAATATTGCAGCCATCCATGCACCACCATTTGCTGCGGGATGTGAACCGCCCATGAAAATAGTTCCGACATATACTTTGTATTTGGCTTCAATATCGAGCCTTGCAGTTTTCAGGAAATATTTATAAGCCCAGTCTATTTTACCTACATCAGCGGCAACCAGTGCATAGGCGCATGCGCTAAGACTTGAACCATGTTCGGTGCGTGGTTCGTAATATTCCCAATTGGCTTTTTTAATATCAACAGGGAACCTGTCTTTAAACAGGTTGAGCATCATGATAACATCGGCTTGTTTGATAACCTTTGTTGGTACCGCAACTCCCTGTCCGGCACCCAGGTATTCGTTCGGATGTACCGTTCTTTTCTTTACTTCTTCTACCGATACTTCTTCCAGCTTATAGTATGTATCGAACTGTTCTATAACTTTTGTTTCAGGATCGGGTTGAGGCACATATAAAAGTTTATAAGCTTCTTCGAACTGAGGTATCTCATGGGCAATATCAATTTTTTCCAGCAGCTTTTTCAATGCATCCGGGTGTTTTTCTTTGAAATAGTTAACTACTTCGAGGGCAATCTCGAAGGTTACCTTTGCAACCTTATTGGTAAATGCATTGTTATTCACCCGCTCATGATATTCATCCGGTCCTATCACATCAAGGATCTCATACCTGTTCTTATCTTTTTTGAAATAAGCATAGGAATAATAGAAGCGGGCACATTCAAGAATGACTTCCGCACCACCTTCAAGCAGCAGTGAATCATCACCTGTAAGCTTAAAATATTCCCACATGGCAATAGCAATGTCACCGCTGATATGTACCTGTTTGTCGCGGAAGTGTGTGCGCAGCAATCTACCGGTATGCGGATCACCAATATTGAAATATGTACATGCATCGTCACCGGATTCCTGGCTTTCCCACGCATAGTACGCACCGCGGAAGCCGGGTCCCTCTGTTTTGGCTTTACGCCTCGCACCATCAAGAGTCTGGATACGATAACGCAATAGTTCAACAGCAACTTCAGGATAGGTGTAAACAAAGAACGGGAACATGAACATTTCCGTATCCCAGAATATAGCTCCTTTATATACCTGTCCGGACAAGGCACGTGCAGGTATTGAATTGGCACTGCCTTTTACCGGAGCAACGATAAGCAACTGGAAGATACTGTACCGGAGTGCCAGCTGAGCTTCGTCGTCGCCTTCGATAATTACATCACACTGCTCCCAGCGTTTTTTCCACAGTTCATCATGTACTTTCAGACAGCCTGAGAAACCGGCAGACTTTGCTTCCTCAACGGTTTTAACTGCTGCATCAATTAAATTACCAGGTGTATCGCCGTCTTTGAATACCGCGAAATTCTTGGTTAATTTATAGGTCTTTCCTGCTTCGGCATTTATCGAGAATTTTCTGAGGTTGTAATTGCTCTTGATAACATGTTCTTCTTTTAAACCTTTGAAATCGGTTAACTCGGCCACGCATACCTGTTTCTTTAATTCATTCGTTACCGAATCATACAAAAGCACATTTCCTTTTTTCGATGCTTTTTCATTTACCAGGTGCTTTCCGCTCAGATCCCATATGTTATAGTCAATTCCTGTTTCAACAACTATTTTGGCATCTTTATCAGTGCTGAAGGAGTACTCAATGGCACCAAGGTTTGGCTTATCAATACTTAAAAATCGTTTTGAGCTGATGTTTATTTTTTTACTGCCCTCTTTAAAAACAGTTTTTCTTTCGAAAGTTGCATTGGTAATGTCCAGTGTTTGTTCATGTTTAACAATATCAGTTTCAAGGGCAGATATCTTTTTACCATCGACTTTTATAATTGTATAACCTCCGTTTGGAGCATTAACCGGTTCGCGCCATTCATCACCTACTTTATCGAATATTCCGGCAACAGTAATTCCAACCAGTTCATCGCGGCCAAATTCATCGAGTGTTCCACGGTAACCCATATATCCGTTCGATATCTGGTAAAGGTTACCATTACGCATTATACTTTCTTTCTCGTTGTCAAACTTGTTTGTGTTTACTTTCCAAAGATTGTTTTTGTCAGGCATTTTTATTTAAGCTTTAGTTTTTTATTTAGTCTGAATTCTGAAGCTGATAGCCGGAAGCAGTCAATTATAAAACTTCCGGCTTTCAGTTTCAAGCTTATATTTCTACCGATTCACTTTATCTTTTACAAACAGGGTAACAACACCTGCAATTATCATAGCCACACCACCCAGTACAATTGTGTATATGGTCTGTCCATCAAATACGGTCCGAACCAGTAGTCCTAATATGGCAGCTGCCAATATCTGGGGTATTACAACAAAGAAGTTGAATATACCCATGTATACCCCCATCTTTTTATAGGGTAAAATATTACTAAGAATAGCATAAGGAAACGTTAAAAGTGCTGCCCAGGCAATTCCAATAGCAATCATTGAAACAATAAGCATATCAGGATCTTTGAACAGGTACATTGAAATAAAACCAACACCGCCAATAACCAGGCTTATTGCATAGGTAAGTACACGTCCCATTTTTTTTGCAATTACGGGTAGTAAAAATGCTATTACTGCAGCAACGCCATTATAAACACCGAAAAGGATTCCAACCCAGTTAGCACCTTCATTATATATAACTGATTGTGTATCGGTATTTCCGTAATGGAAACTAGTCACAGCAGAGGTTGTGTAGATGAACATTGAGAATAATGCAAACCACGTAAAAGTTGAAACCACTGCAAGTATCTTCATTGTTTGTGGCATGTTTTTCAGGTCGTAAATTACCTCAACGAAACCGCTGTTTTTCCGTTTCGCATTCAGCATGGCAGCAAACATTTGAAACACACCATATATCGGAAGTCCGAAAGCCAAAATATAAAGAGCCTGATCCCAGTCATATCTTTGAATCAAATATGTTAATACAGCCCCTATAATTATCAGGACGGCCCCCTGAATATGGTATTCCAATGCTTTGATCGATATATCTGCTCCTTCTTTTGCAGAATCACTATTTTCCTGGTCTGCATTAAATGCAGCCTGCTCTTCGGGTGAATATTCTTTGGTTGAATATATGGTCCATAACACGGCAAGTAAAAATACAATACCACCCAAATAGAAAGACCATTTAACAGATGGAGGTATCACTCCTTCCGGTGCCGTATTGGCAATATGAAACCAGTTGGTAAATATGTATGGCAGTGCAGAAGCGATGACTGAGCTAACTCCAATAAAGAATGTCTGGACGGCAAAACCTGTTGTATGCTGGTCCTCCGGCAGCATATCTCCGATAAAAGCCCTGAAGGGCTGCATACTCATATTGATGGAGGCATCCATAATCCACAGCATTCCTGCAGCAAACCAAAGGAAAGGTGAGTTTGGCATTACCAGCAAAGCCATTGACGATAAGATGGCACCCAATAAAAAATAAGGCTTACGACGTCCCAGACGATTCCATGTTTTATCGCTCAAATGTCCGATAATGGGTTGAATAAGCAAACCGGATACCGGTGCGGCGATCCACAATATGGGGATATTCTCTACCTTAGCACCCAGCGTTTCAAAAATACGGCTTACGTTTGCATTCTGCAGCGCAAATCCGAACTGAATACCAACGTATCCAAAGCTCATATTCCAAAGCTGCCAAAAACTTAATCGAGGTTTCTTTATCATTGTAATAAGTGTTATGAATAATGTAGTTTAAGTTTAAAGTATACTGAATTAATTAATATTTCATTTCTTCGGGTAAAAAGCAATAACAGCAGGGTAGAGCAGGAGTTCTGAAAGTACTATCCGGGAGCATATTCCAATTTTATTATAGTTAGTGTAAACTGGCATAGGTTAGCAGGCAATAATATAACTGTTCATTTCCTGTAATACCCATCATTTAAGATGAAAAAAGACGTTTAATTTTTCTTATTCGTACTGATTCGCGACAAATATATGCAAATCAGTTTTTCGAATGTAAAGAAAGAAAAAATTAAAATATTTAAAACATTGAAAACGTTTGCAGAAACACTAATTATATGTCTCCTGCATTTGCATTAATAGTCCCAAACGGATTCACTGCAACTTTTTATGGCATCTGAGCAGGAAAAAATGCCTTCATGCAGAGAAATTACACCTTCCTGCAGCGGAGGGTCAAAAACCCGAAGGAAGGACCAAAATGTCCGCAGTAAGGGTGAAAAACCTGCAGGGTCAGGCAAAACGGGTGAAGGAGAGCATTTGAGTTTGATTTTGAAACCGAAAATTGTGTTTTGCGGAGACATAAGAAAAAAATGAACCTGTAATCGTCTTGCTTCTCAATAATAAATAATGATGGAGACCGGAGACCGGCGGACGAAAACATTATTTAATAATAATCAAAAAAATATGGTACGGAAATTTGAAGATTTAGATGTCTGGAAGTTGAGTTATGAACTATCCGTTCTGAAATTATTGATGAAGAAATTAATATTTTCATAGAAGAAAACGGAAAAATCTCATCAATGCTTTTTAAATTGATACAAACAAGGATTAAAAATTTTAAAATAATAAATATTATGGAAATCCTGTTTCCGATTATAAAAAATCTGAATATTAATAAACAACCTGAAATAAAATATAACTACGATAATAAATAACGCCTTACTTTTTTCAATATTTTCTTGTAACATTGTTATCAGAAACATCCGGAACTAATTCAATCGCTAATGAAACGTACTTTTGTAATTCAGGTACTCTTATTTCTATATATAACAGCTTTCCCGGCAACTAATATCAATCAGTTATTTCATGAACTTAAAGAGGAAGTGTCTAAAAAAGATATTTACATAGATGCCAAATACCAGAATATCGATTCCTTAAGGAAATTGTTAAATGACGAAAGGTATATGAATAACCTTCATTTGCAATTTGAAATTTACCAGGATCTGTATAATGAATATAAAAGTTTCATCTACGATTCGGCATTTAGCTATGCCATGAAAGCACAGGGAATTGCCTATGAACTTAATGACGATCATAAGATATATCTCTCTAAACTGAACTTCGGTTTTATTCTTATCTCATCGGGTATGTTCAAAGAAGCTTTTGATACACTTAAAACATTACAAAATACAGTTTTACCCGATACACTTTTAAGGGATTACTATTCATTAATGGAACGTGCATATCTCGATCTGATAGGATATGACGCCAGTCAGTTTTATGTAACCAAATACGATATAATAAAAAACAGGTATATCGATTCTACGGTAAACGCATATCAGTCAGACCCACAATACTATTTATACTATTCCGGGCTCAGATATATCGAGAACGGGAACATCAGGTCTGCACAGACAACTCTTGAAGAATTGATCGGCAGTTATAAGCTAGACGATCATCTTTATGCAATGGCAGCCTCAAGTCTGGCATATGTGTACCTGTGCACGGGTGAGACCGATGCATCAATTTCAATGCTGATTGAAGCAGTTAAGGCAGATATCAGGTCTTGTACCAAAGAAACCATGGCTGCATTTAAACTGGCAGAGCTTTTATATGAGGAGGGGCATACCAAAGAAGCATACTTTTTAATTAAGCTGGCCATGGACGATGCGTCTTTCTATAATTCCAATCTGCGTAAAAAACAAATATCTTCCATTATGCCTGTAATCGAAGGCAATCAGCTTAATACTGCAGAAAATCAAAAAAGACTGTTATTCCGTTATTCGGTTGCTACTACTATACTTTCGATACTTGTAGTAATTTTTCTTTTCATCACATTCAGGCAGTTAAGACAGTTGGTACGTGCAAAGAAAAACATCAGCGATATCAACAGTAAACTGATGGAATCGAATAAAATAAAGGATGAGTATATAGGTTATTATTTCAATAGCAATTCAGAGTATATCGACAGAATTGAAAAATTCAAGAAAGCAATTCTCAGGAAACTGGTGACAAAAAGAATTGAAGATATTGAGGTGATAATTAATAACATAAATCCCCATAAAGAAAGAGAAGAACTCTTTACAGGTTTTGATAAGGTCTTTCTCAGGCTGTTTCCCGATTTCGTCGATCAGTTTAACGCATTGCTGAAAGAGGAAGACAGGATAATAATCAAAGAGAATGAGTACCTGACCACTGAACTTAGAATATTTGCACTTATAAGAATCGGAATTGACGATCATGAGAAGATATCAAAGATATTGGATTATTCAGTTAACACTATTTATAATTATAAGACAAAGCTCAGAAAGAAAGCAATAGTGCCGCACGATAAATTTGAAGAAGAAGTAATGAAGATCAGGCCTATATAGCATTTACTATCATTCTACTTCCTGAAAAATGTATATTACAGCTTTTCAGGTACTTACATTTGAAATACATCGCATTTGTCTACTCTGCATATCCCTTTTATAGCATTTCATTAGTAGTAGCTTTACATTTGATGTTGGCAAATTAAATATTACACAGTTCTACTACTGACCTTAATTAATTAATCTATCCTTTTTTTATTATATGAGAAATTTAACTAATACAAATTTCTTGTAATACTTGCATATTGCGGGTATTCAGAGGATTTTACCCGATAGCTGTTTTTACTTAATGACCTATAAACTAACCTAAAATGAAAAACTTAGAACCTTTCAAGTTAATAAAGCTTATTTTGCTTTTAGGTATAACGCAGTTGTGTTATGCACAAACCTATGAAACAATTGGACTGATCGGTTCATCCACTCCCCTGGGTTGGGATGCTTCAACTCCGATGAATCTGACAGACCCGGGTGATCCGGATCAGTGGGATCTTACCTTACGGCTTACCGCCGGAGAAGTTAAGTTTCGGGCGAATAACAGTTGGGATGTTAACTGGGGCGGAAGTGATTATCCAATCGGTATAGCAGTTCCTGATGGACCTAACATTGCTATTCCAACAGAGGGATATTATACAATTGATTTTAATAGTCAAACGGGAGAATATTCCTTTGCTCTGTTGAGTCCGACAGTTTATACAACTGTTGGAATAATCGGTTCGGCAACTCCTCTGGGCTGGGATGCCTCAACTCCGATGGTACAGGATGCCGTTGATCCGCATATATGGACGTTGGATGATGTTGAATTAATAGCCGGTGAACTGAAATTCAGAGCCAATGATTCCTGGGATGTGAATTGGGGGAACACTGATTTCCCATCGGGTATTGCTTACCTTAACGGTCCAAATATTCCGGTACCGGCCAGCAGTTATAACATTACATTCAACGATGTTACGGGCCGGTATAATATTACTTCAACAGCAGTTTACACAACAGTCGGCATAATCGGTTCGGCAACTCCCCTGGGATGGGATGCCTCAACTCCGATGGTACAGGATGCCGTTGATCTTCATTTATGGACACTGGATAATGTTGACCTGGTGGATGGAGAACTGAAATTCCGTGCTGACGACAGCTGGGATGTGAATTGGGGAAGTACTGATTTTCCTGCGGGTATAGCATATTTAAATGGCGCAAATATACCTATACCGGCCAGTAATTATAACATAAGTTTCAACGATCTGACCGGTGTATTTACATTTGAATCTACTGTTACGTATGAAACGGTTGGAATTATCGGATCCGCAACTCCCCTGGGTTGGGATGCCTCAACTCCAATGAATCTGACAGATCCGGGTGACCCCGGTCAATGGGATCTTACCATACTTCTTTCTGCCGGAGAAATTAAATTCCGTGCGAATGATAGCTGGGATGTTAACTGGGGCGGAAGTGATTTTCCGACAGGTACAGCAGTGCGTAATGGCCCCAACCTGGTTATTTCAACTGCAGGTTATTATGCAATTGATTTTAACAGTCTGACAGGGAACTATAATTTTGAACTTTTATCCCCCGAGGTTTATACAACAGTAGGTATCATTGGCAGTGCAACCGTATTGGGTTGGAATGCTTCAACCCCCATGGACAGGGATGACACAGATGAACATCTTTGGACACTCGGTGGTGTTGTACTCAACGATGGCGAACTGAAATTCCGTACAAATGATAGTTGGACTGTGAACTGGGGAAGTACAGAATTCCCGTCGGGAACAGGAGTCCAGGATGGTCCAAATATAACTGTTCCGGCCGGTGCGTATGATATTTCATTTAACGATGTTACGGGAAATTATAATTTCGAAGAATCTCTGATTTATACAATTGTTACACTAATCCCGGAATATCCAACCCCTGATCAGGAAGTAACCGTTATTTACGATGCAACAAAAGGTTCATCCGAATTAGTCGGGGCATCACAAGTTTATATGCACTCCGGTGTTGTTACCACTCCGGGAGGAACCGATTTTGAATACGTTGTCGGAATCTGGGGATATGACGATGGTGCCGGCGAAATGATACCGGTTGAAGGTGAAACAGATAAATGGCAAATTACACTTTCTCCGAGCATCAGAGATTATTATGGTGTTCCGGCCTCAGAAAATATTTTCCGTTTGGGAATGGTATTTCGTAATGAAGACGGAACATTGGCAGGAAGAGACTACGATGGCGGAAATATATATGTTGATATAGATCCCGGTAATATTATTCTGATAGCGGATCCATTAAACCATGATGTTTTCTATCAAACTGGTGAAAGCATTACATTTTCTGCAAATTCTTTCCATGAGGCTGCATCCATGGAGATGTTTATAGATGACGGAAGCGGATTTGTTTCTGTAGCTACCGTAAGCAATACTTCACAAATAAGCTATGATTATATTCCGGCCGCACCAGGTGTTGTGACACTACGAATTGAAGGTCTAATTAACAGTGAAGCTGTATCGGTCGAAGAAGATTATAACCTGGTATTGCGTATGCCTAATGTGATAGAAGAAGTACCTGCAGGTATTGAAGAAGGTATTACCTATGATCCGGCTGATGCCACCAGGGCAACGCTTATGTTACTGGCACCCTGTAAAGAATTTGTTTATGTAGTTGGTGATTTCACAGGATGGGAACCCAACAGCCTTTACCAAATGAAACTGGATCCTGACGGAGAAAGATTCTGGCTTGAAATAAACGGGCTTGCACCGGGCCAGGAATATATTTATCAGTATTGGGTAGACGGAGATATAAAAATAGGTGATCCGTTTGCCGATAAAGTTCTTGACCCTGAATTCGATGCAGATATACCTGAAGAAGTATATCCCGGGTTAATTGAATATACCGATACCGAAAATGGCATTGCAACTGTTCTGCAAACCAATCAAACGCCGTATGTATTCCAGTACCCGGAACCGGTTGGCGGCAGGCCCGATGTTGAGGACCTTGTTGTATACGAATTACTCGTAAGGGATTTCACTGGTACACACAGGTATATAGAACTCGCGGACACGCTGAATTATTTGAAACAACTGGGTGTTAATGCCATTGAATTAATGCCGGTTATGGAATTTGAAGCTAATAGCAGCTGGGGATACAATCCTATATATCTATTTGCCCCCGATAAATATTACGGAACGAAAAATGACCTTAAAGCATTTATAGATAAAGCTCACGAAGAAGGTTTTGTCGTAATACTTGATATAGTGCTTAACCATCAGTTTAATCAAAGTCCGATGGTTATGATGTACTGGGATGAGACAAATAACCGACCGGCTGCAGATAATCCGTGGTTCAATCCGGTTGCAACACACCCGTATAATGTCGGAAACGACTTTAACCATGAAAGTCAGTATACCAAAGACTATATCGATAAAGTGAATAATTATTGGGTTGAAGAATACGAATTTGACGGTTTTCGATTTGATCTTTCAAAAGGATTAACCCAAAATGAAGGTAAGGATCCTGCCGATGTAACGGCATGGGGACATTACGACCAGTCGAGGGTAGATATTCTGACTCGAATGGCTGAGGCAATATGGGAAACCGATCCGAATACTTATGTAATACTTGAACATTTGAGTGATAACGATGAAGAAATGGTTCTGGCAGACAATGGAATGATCTTATGGGGTAATATGAATAATAGTTATGCCAATGCAGTTAATGGTAATACAGGTATCAACCTGGACTATAGCCTTGCCTATGCCCGCGGTTGGAACAATAAAAACCTGGTGTCCTATATGGAAAGTCACGATGAAGAGAGGCTTATGGTGCATGCCTATAACGATGGTCAGGAAAGCGCAGAATACAATATAAAAGATGTATCTATAGCATTGGAACGCATTAAACTTGCTTCTGCATTTTTCTATACAACTCCCGGACCGCGTATGCTATGGCAATTTGGAGAAGTGGGATACGATATTTCTATTAATTACAATGGACGTCTCGGTGAAAAACCTAATCCGTATGATCCTGCTGACGGTCTGAATTATCACCTGGATACCGAACGGCAGAAACTTTACAAAGCAACAGCAGCCATTATCAATTTGGTGAATGAATACGACGAAGTTTTTGAGGAAGGTACTTTCTCATGGACACCGTCCGGTAAAGAGCGTAAAATAAATATTGCCCATGAGGATATGAATGTAACGATCGTTGGGAATTTCGGCGTAACACCCGGAAGCATTGATCCTGATTTCCAACATACCGGAATCTGGTACGATTACTTTTCAGGTGATGCGGTATCGGTTACCAATACCGATGCGGAAATTAATCTTTACCCGGGTGAATTCCATATTTACCTCGATCAGGCAGTCGACTTTCCCGAACCGGATCTGATAAATGTTTTTTCACCGGTTGTTAGTGTTGAACCGGGTTACTTCACAGCGGATCATCGCATTAAAATAATTTTTGACGCTACGCAGGCAGATCCGGGAGGTACAGACGGACTTGTTGGTGCCGACAAGGTTTATATGCATGCCGGTATTGTTCTTAGCGGTCCCGATGGAACTGCATGGGAAAATGTTGTAGGCAACTGGGGACAGGATGACGGAGTAGGAGAGATGACTCCCGTTCAGGGAGATCCGGATAAATGGATAATATCGTTTACACCACGCGAATATTTCGGCGTTGCAGCAGATCAGAATGTTTACCGGTTGGCTATGGTCTTCAGGGATGCTGAAGGAAATAATGTCGGTAAGAGCAGGGAAGGCGGTGATATATATATTGATGTTCAACAGGGACAACAGGTTGTAACTGTAGAACCCGAAGTATTTACTGCTGACAGTACCATACGAATAATTTTCGATGCCGCGGAAGCCGATCCTGCCGGTACAGCCGGATTAACGGGTGAAACAAGTGTTTATATGCATTCAGGTGTGGTTCTTACAGAATCTGAATTTCCAATTGGTTTACCATGGTCCAATATAATAGGCAACTGGGGTCAGAATGATGGTATTGGTCAGATGACACCTGTTGCAGATGAAACGGATAAATGGGAAATTACCATGGTTCCGAGAGATTATTACGGACTGGCGCCTGAGGTTCCTGTTTATTATCTGGCTATGGTATTTCGTAATGCTGATGGTTCGGCAGAAGGTAAGGGACCTGGCGGAACAGATATCTATGTCAGCGTTTCTCAGGGTTCACTGGAGACTCCGACTAATCTGACGGTTACCGGAACCTCAAGCTTCTCAGTTAGCCTTACATGGGACGACAATACATTGAGTGAACTGGGTTACATTCTGGAACGTTCTGATAATCCTGTTTCTGATTTTGTAGTTGTTGCCTTCCTGAATAATAATGTAACAGAATATACGGATAATTCTGTTGGTGATGGTCTTACATATTACTATCGGTTAAAGGCTGCAAGTGCTTATGAACCGGATTCGGATTATAGTAATGTTGCTGAGGCTTATACACCGCTTGCAGCACCTTCCGGTTTAACAGCAGAGCAACTGTCTTTACATGAACTTGAATTAAGTTGGGAAGATAACTCCGGAAATGAAACCGGATATATTCTGGAAAAAGCAGTGTCATTTTATAGTTATACATCTGAATATGTAGAAATTGCAAACTTACCTGATAATACCACCAGCTTTATTGATGATAAGGTATTGCCTGGATTTATATACTTGTACCGTGTAAAAGCAGTTTCTTTTAACAATGAATCTGAGTATAGTGAAATACTGGAAACCGGAATTGAAATTCGCCCGTTCAGCATTACATTATATCCGACTATTGTTCGTGACGGAATACTTAATCTCAGGATTGAAGGTGAGGTTGAAGACTTTACTGTTACCATTTATAACAAGTATGGAGCAATTCAAAAAATTGTTGAACTGAATGGTATCGGTACTCATCAAATAGATGTTAACGATTTGTCAAGAGGATTCTATATTGTTAAGGTAGCGGGTTCTTATTATGTGCTGATAGACAAATTCTTTATACGATAAACTTGCTGCGGGATTGAAGAAAAGCGATGGGATTTCCTCATCGCTTTTTTCTTCTACCTTAAATTTTATACAATTCATTATTGGTATTTAACTACAGCTACTGTCAATTTAAATTAATTCAAGTGAAACGAATATTATTAATCCATGCATTTTCATTCTTTTGTTTAGTTCTGTTCCCAAATACAGATATCAGTTTATTAATCAGGGAGATTAAAGAAGAAGAATCCAATAAAGAGTACTATGTAAAAATGAAGTACCGGAAGGTAGATTCTCTGAGGAATGTACTTCTTGATAAACAGTATGCAAATAATCTGCATGTGCAATTTGATATATACCAGGATCTTTTTAATGAATTCAGAAGTTTTGTTTACGATTCGGCGTTTAACTATGCCGTCAAAGCGCAGAAAATTGCTTATAAACTTAATGATGACCAAAAGATATCTCTTTCTAAACTGAACTTCGGATTTATTCTTATTTCATCGGGTCTGTTCAAAGAAGCTTTTGATACACTTGAGACATTGCAAAGTTCCGTTTTGCCCGATACACTTTTAAAGGATTATTATTTATTAATGGGACGAGCACATCTGGATCTGATATGTTATCATAGCAATTGGTACTATACAGCCAAATACGACAAAATAAAGAACAGGTATATCGATTCTACGGTAAATGTTTACCATTCTGATTCAAATCGCTATTTATATTATTATAGCATTAGGTTTATTGAGAATGGGGCCATCAGGACTGCACAAACAACCCTTGAAGAACTGATTCACGGACACAAAATGGATGACCATCTTTATGCAATGGCATCCTCAAGTTTAGCCTATGTTTACCAGCGTGCTGGTGAAACCGATAAAGCTATTTCGATGTTGGCTGAAGCTGTTAAGGCAGATATCAGATCGTCGACTAAAGAAACCATGGCAGCATTAACACTTGCGGAACTGCTGTACGAGGAAGGGTATCCCAAGGATGCATATTTTTTAATAAAGCTTGCAATGGATGACGCTTTATTTTATAACTCTAATCTGCGAAAAAAACAAATATCTGCCATTTTACCTATTATAGAGGAAAATAGGCTAATTACTACGGAGAACCAAAAAAGACTATTTATTCGTTACTCTTTAGCCACGACTATACTTGCAATACTGGTGGTAATTTTTCTTTTTATCACTTTCAAACAATTAAGGCAGTTGGTCAGTGCAAAAAGAAATATCAGTGAAATAAATAACAAACTGATGGAATCGAACAAGATAAAGGATGAATATATTGGGTATTATTTCAATAGTAATTCCGAATATATCGACCGAATTGAGAAATTTAAGAAAACAATTCTCAGAAAACTGTTGGCAGGAAGGATTAATGATATTGAAATGGTAATCAATAATATTAATCCGTATAAAGAAAGGGAAGATCTTTTCACCGGTTTTGATAAGGTATTTCTCAGACTTTTTCCTGATTTTGTTGAACAATTCAATGCTTTGCTGAAGAGCGAAGAAAGGATTATCATAAATGAAAATGAATATCTGACTACCGACCTGAGAATATTTGCACTTATCCGACTGGGGATCAACGACCATAGAAAGATTTCCAGGATATTAGGATATTCCCTTAGTACAATCTATAATTATAAGACTAAACTTAAAAAGAAAGCACTTGTATTACCTGATAAGTTTGAAGAAGAAGTTATGAAAATTAAACCTGTATAATCTTTCCGATCCCCCTACATGGCAAAATTTATAATCAGTTGTAATTCTTTTACTTACATTACTCACATACAGAATTATTCTACACTTTTATTATCGTTTCAGGCTTTGCTCATAGTAAGGTTTACATTTACAGCCTGACACAATTTTCATTTTCCGGTTCAAATGTTTAATTGCTTACTAACCTTAAAATGAAAATTATTAGAGAAATAATTTTTCTCACTTTTTTGACTTTGAGCAGATTTCTTTTTTTAACTGGAAATTTATACTTGTAACAGTATGTATATAGTAAATAAACATCAAGTGGTAATGGGACAGGGAATATATTTACAGATACAATAAAAAAAGTTAAACAACAGGGGCTTCTTTTTCAAAGAATAAATTAAGAGACATAAATATATCTGTTAAACACATAACAATTAAATGTATATGACATGTGCATAAGTATTAATATTACTAAATCCACAACAAGATGAAAAAAAATACTTTTTTATTCATTATCGCTGTTGTTTTGTGCAATATTCAAAGCTCTTTTGCACAAGGAATAATAAATCACTATTCTTTTTACAGCAATAGTATTGGCGGGAATATGCACTATAACGTGTATCTTCCGCCGTCGTACGAAGAAAATCCGTCTTCGCTGTACCCAGTGCTATATCTGTTCCATGGGTTAGGAGGCAGGTATTATGATTGGGCCAATAATGCCCATGCAGCTGATACGCTGAATAAGGAAATTGCTAATGGTGCCAAAGAAATGCTCGTAATAATGCCCGATGGATTAGATTCATGGTATATCGATAATGGCAAACAGTGGGAAAGTTACATGTATAATGAGCTTATTCCTACCGTACAAGACTCGTTTCGTGTTGGTAACAATAATCAAAGCCGTGCCGTGGCAGGTCTGTCAATGGGAGGCTGGGGGACAACCTACTACTGGATTAAGTACGGTGCAGATATGTATAGTTCAGCTTATTGCATGAGTGGGGCTCTTGGTGTTAGAGAAGGTATTGACCTGGAGGCGATGATAAATGATCTGACAACCGAAGAAAAACAGGCATTGCCACCATATACCATGGAAATAGGAACCGAAGATCATTTATATAATGTGAATGTTGATTGGCATGATTTCCTGAGTACAAATGAAATTGAACATACGTATATTGAAAGACCCGGCGTTCATGATTGGCTTTTTTGGACAGAATGTCTTCCTAAGACAATCCGGTTTGCCAGTGATAATTTTGGAGAAGTATTCGTATCTACACAACAGTTAAATACGTATGAACAATCTGTTTCAGTATTCCCGAATCCGGCAAACGATTACGTTACATTTGATTTGTTAAATGCTGAAGGTTATTCTGTTCAATATAATATATACTCCGTAACAGGTCAACTGATAAAATCCGGAACAGTATCCGCTGGAACGATGCACAAACTGGATATTTCAGAATTTGAATCAGGATTGTATGTAGTTAACATTAATAATGATAACAGACAATCTAATTTTAAATTAATGGTTAATTAACTGGTCAGCAGATTAGAGATATTACAATTGAGTTCTCTGCTATAATCTTTAACAGAGGGCTCAATTTTTTATTGATAAGACAGTTATGATTTACCTATGGAAAAAATAAATGAAAAACAGGAAGATAATCACGATTTAACTATCTTAAAGGTTAATCCTAAAGTAAATAATTGAATTATGAACTTATTTATTAAAGCCTTAAAAGTCCAAACCATATTTATAGTACTTATCTTAAACAATTTATGTAATGGTCAGAATGATAATATGTCTTCAATAACTGAATTTAAGATAATAGCAGATCAAACGATCAACGGATCAATTATTTTAGAACCTGAGCTTCCGGAAAATGGCAAATATCCGGCTGGCACAGTGGTTACAATTACTGCAACACCGGATAGTGGTTATTTATTTGATGCCTGTTATTATACCTTGGCCGATAAGCGGGATAGGTTTTATGAGTCAACAACAAGTAATGTATTTAAGGTGATTGTAGACCAGGATAAGCATGTGGGAGCATCTTTTATTGAAAAAGAAGCATTGGAAAATCTAACTGTCAAACACAATATTGTATATGCAAAGCCAGGTGTTAAAGAATTAAAATACGATGTTTTTGCTCCCAAAGGCGCTAAAAATCTTCCAATTGTTATAATAGTCCATGGCGGTGGCTGGAGATTTAACAATGAAGATATTATGCGCGGGCTTGCCTGGGAACTGGCTAAAACCGGCGATTATATAGTATGCAGTATCGATTATCGTTGGATGGGAAAACTTGATGGTGATAGTATTCCCAATACAATTGCAGATCTCATTGGAGATGTTTACGGGGCCATTGTCCATATTCAGGAAAATGCGAAGAAATATGGCGGCGATCCGACACGCATAGCGATAACAGGCGATAGCGCAGGCGGACATTTATGTGCTTCAGCAGCTAATATGACCAATATGATAGGAGACCGGGGATTTGATAAAATACCGGGAGTATATGAATTTATGCCGACGTATATTCCAAAAGGAAAAACAGTTGCCCGGATAAAAAGTGAAATTGGTAATGCTGTTAAGGTTGCTGCTCCCAGTTACGGGGTATTTAAAAGCGGGGATGTAAAGCGACATGTATATAAAGGTGTGAAAGATAGCATATACTGGGCTGATGCCATTGCTCCGGCAAGCAATATACCCGATCCGGGTGAAAGACAAATACCCCATTTGTTATTGCGCGGTACTGAAGATGAATTAATTACACATGAAATGGTACAGGAATATGCCGATGCTTTAAAAGCTGCCGGTCAGAGAGTTGAATATATTCTCGTAGAAGGAGCTGATCATGCTTTCTTCGACTGGAAGCCGGATCCGTTGACTAAAAAAATATTTGCTAAATACGGGGTTCCGTATGCGGCTAAAATGAAAGCTTTTTTTGATGATGTTTTTTATCAAAAATAAATAGAGTGTCTATGGTTAAATTATTTCTTAAAAAATATTTTATAGGACTCTTGATTGCGTATTTTATTGTAAGTGAAATATCCGGAGCTCATGATCAAAAAACCTTAATATTTCCTGTGAATAATTTCTCTGTCAGAACCACGACTGTAAAAACTTCCGATGGACAGAAGAAAATAACTTATCGATCATATTTGCATATTCCTTATGTGATAAATCCTGTTGATGAAGATTTCCAAAGTTTGAATGTGTATGTTCCTGTAAAAGTAAATGATAAGAAAATTGATGCTTCCAACGCACCTATATTATTTGATATTGAAGCAGGAGGATTTTTATCAGTAAACAATGCTAAATCACAGAAACCAAATGATCGTGCAAATTTGGCTCTTTCAGCAGGTTATGTTGTAGTTTCACCCGGATGTCGTGGACGCGATAACAGGTTTCCTGATGGCAAATATTATGGTAAAGCACCTGCTGCCATTGTTGACCTGAAGGCAGCAGTTCGATATGTTCGTTATAACAAAGGAATTATACCCGGGAATACGGAATGGATTGTTTCTGTGGGGTGCAGTGCAGGTGGTGCACTATCAGCAATTCTTGGCACATCTGGTAATAATGAATTGTTCGACAATTATTTAAAAGAAATTGGATCAGCTGATGCATCTGACAATATCTTTGCAGCTGCCTGTTACAGTCCGATAACCGATTTGGATCATGCTGATATGGCTTACGAATGGATGTTTGGTGAAATCCCTCTTAGATCAGGATTAGTGGACCAGAGTCTCTCAAAACAATTAAAGGAAGCATATGTCGGATATCAATTTTCACTAAAGCTAAGAGGTAAAGGAGACTTTGGAATTATTGATGCCTATAATTATCAGGATTATCTGTTAAAATATTATCTGATTCCGTCAGCTAATAAATATCTAAAAGATCTGCCCGATAGCATACAAAAAGAATATCTTAAAAAGAACAGCTGGATTGTCTGGCAGGATAATCAGGTAAATTATACTTTTAAGGATTATGTCACTCATATTGGAAGAATGAAAGGAATTCCAGCTTTTGATGATTTTAATATGCGACAACCCGAACCGATATTGTTTGGTAATGATACCACAGATGCAAGACACTTTACTGACTTTAGCGTTCAATATGATTCTGGTAATAAATATGCAAAGGTTGACGAACAATTGGTAACTATAATAAATATGATGAATGCTCTGTATTTTATTCAGCATGAAAACAGTAATATAGTTTATCACTGGTGGTTACGAAATGGGACAAGTGATAATCATACTTCACAAACTGTTATGATCAATCTTACAACGAAACTACAGAACCTTAACAATGATGTTAATATTTGGCTGTTCTGGGATGGAGGACACTGCGCAGACTACGATCCGGAAGGATTTATTGAATGGATAGGAATTATTACCGGGTATAAATGATTTTAGTGTGAAAAATCGGAAATAATTAGATCCGCCAGAAAGCAACAGTCCTATTTAAACATAACCCGTCATGCAGGAACAAATAAACAAATTTCAATCACTTCGGTAAATTCAGGTAACGGGGAACCGGAAATATCGTGTTTTTCTGATTCCGATCAAACGATCAATTGGCATTTTGAAAAGCTAAGGTACTATGGTACCGACTATTTGAGCTACTTAAACCATGATCGAAGACAAGTTAATCACTCTTGAATGAGAAAGTATACCTTATTATCAACCTGAGTATTTGCACCGTTCCAAACGGGAATTCGATACCCCGGAAATAACATCAATGGTTTTTGTCTATTTCTTAAATAAATACTAAAACTAAATGCAGAAATAAAGCAGCTGTGATACACTTTAAATCAGGAGATGAAATTAGGGAGTGTTCATTTAAGTGTGTCATCCCTTTAAATTCTATTTTCAAATATAATTGTTAATTGATTTAAAATGGTTGGCCAAT